>JAQGHR010000055.1 GCA_028291545.1 Planctomycetota bacterium
CGACGGCCGCCTGCGCATCCGGCGGCGCCTTGGCCCAGAGTTCCTCGGGGATGGGCAGTGGGTCGATCATGACGAGGGTATAGTGTCCTCATCGGCAACTTTCAATCCCAGACTGTGAACGGCTACGCACGGCGGAATAATTTCAAATCCTGGCGATATCATAATGCGATGCAGCCCGACGATGTCTCGGAAGTTACCGCCGGGCCGCATCGACGTCACGATCTAGCTCGAGATTACCTGGCCGGCGGCAAGATCACCGAGTCGATCACGTGGATCACGCCGTTGGAGCAAAGGATATCGGCCTTGAGCACTTTGGCCTTGTTGATCAGGACGACGTCACCGTCCACCGTGATCGAGACCGGGCTGCCCTGAACGGTCTTGACCGCCTTGCCGTCGAGCTTGACCACATCGGCGGCGAGCGCCTTGGATGGGATGACGTGGTACTTCAGTATCGCGACGAGTTTGGCCTTGTTTTCCGGCTTGAGAAGCGTCTCGACGGTCCCCTCGGGGAGCTTGGCAAACGCCTCGTCGGTCGGTGCCAGGACCGTGAACGGACCGGCGATCTTGAGCGTGTCGACCAGGTCGGCGGCCGTGACGGCGGCGACGAGCGTCTTGAACTTGCCGGCCTTGACGGCCGTATCCACGATGTCTTTTTCCGCCGAGACGGCGGGGGCGGCAATCGCAGCCACGACGAACAGGCTGAAGAGCGTGCGCATGACAGATCCTCCCGGAATGAGTGTCCGACGATCCCGATCCTCCACGCCTCGGCTTAAACTCAGGTGAATCCCCGAGTTAACCGAGGTCGTGACGAAGCGGATTGTAGGCGGGAGGCAGGGCTCGCCCAGCTCACTGTCTAAGTTTTTTCCAAATCTTTTTCAACGGGTCGATCGGCCCTTGGGTGGCTTGCCGGATTTCTCATTCGGCGGCGCGGCCGTTTTCTTGAGCTGGGGCGCCGACTCCGGGGTGGCCGGCTTCGAGGAATTCGACTTCGCCGGTGCGGACTTGGTGGGGGCGACATTCTTGGGAGGAGTCGGCGGGACGGCGGCCTGTGGCGCGGGCGTAGCCCTGGCTGTCGTCGCCTTCGTCGGCCCGGATTTGGCCGGAGGGGGAGGAGGAGGGGGAGGAAGAGGCGCGGCGAGCGGCGCCTTGCTCGCCTTGGCGGCGTCTTTCGCGGCGACCTTGGCAGCCGCCTTTTCCGAGGTGAGACGCGCCTGACCGGTCGGGCAGATCTTCTTGAGTTCGCATCGGAAACAATCGGGAGGGCCGGCAACGCAGGTGTCGTGGGTCAATTCTTCCATCAGGTCGACGAATTCCACGCCCCGATTCTTGGGCACGGCCCGTTCCAGCAGGCTGCGGACGGACGCCGCATCGGCACCCTCGTCGATCACGCCGAGCCGACGGAGACCTCGCAGGATCGGTTCGTCAACCGGCATGGCGTGGCCGCCAAGTGCCTGCTGGATCACGGTCGCGAGGACGTAGTCCCCGCCCATGGCCTCATATTCCTGGAGGCTCTTGATCGATTCCTTGAGCGGCTTCTTGGAGAGACCGTCGAGGGCAAATCCGTAAGTCTTTTCGAAGAGCTGACGCAGGAACCTCCGCAAGCGATTGGCGCGTTCCTCGGAGTCCGGCTGGCCGGCGAGCGTGTCTCGGATCTCCTCGATCGAGCTGACGCGGACCTCATTCCAGTCGAAGAACTGGTCTCGGAAACGGCTCAGGGCCTGCTCGGCCTGCTCGCGCGTCGTGCCCTCGTGGCATATGCCATAGACGACGGCCTCCAAGACCGTCAGGCGCTCACTCCGTGGTTCGAGCTTGTAGCGCTTCTTTAGGAGAGTGTAGACCTCGTTCAGCAGTTGCGCCTTGCTCGGTGCGGCCATAGCGGGGTCTCGGGGGTGCGGGGGAGACGGGGCGTGCGTCCGGGTTGTACGGTCGTCAGTCACGCCGTCGTGACCGGGTGGGTGGCGACGGCGACGTTCAGGATTCTTCCTCGGGCTCGGGCTCAATTTGAGCCTCGGGCCGAGGATCGTCCGGGGCATCCGAAGGTTTGGGATCGCGACGATCGCTGGCCAGGGCCTCATCGATGAGGCGGGAGATTTCGATCGATTTCTTCACGCCTTCGTCACGCTTGAATTTGAGGACGGGCGTTGACCGGGTCTGAAGTCGGGCCGCGACCTTGGCCTGGAGGAACCCGGTGGCGTGCTGGAGTCCCCGCATCGCGAGCTTCTGTTCGGTCTCGGTGCCCATCAGAGAGACGAAGACCGTGGCGCTGCGAATGTCGGGCGAGACCTCGGCGCTGAGGACCGTGATCCCTTTGACTCGGGGATCGGCGACCTCGAAGAGAATCGCCGACGAGACGACCTCGCGAATGGCTTCGGCGATGCGTGGGGCTCGGTGCGACGGCATGAAAGTCTCGTTGTCGGAACGGAGGAGGCGGGGGCCGGATCGGGGGAGTTCTCGTCGTTCGGCCCCCGATCACCGGTGATGGGGCCCCGTCAGAGTTCGTCGAAGGTGACCTTGAGGATCTCGATACGGGGATGGGCGGCAACGGCGTCAGTCAGTCGGTCGAGGATCTCGCGAGCCTCGCGGCGTGTCTTGGCCACGACCGCGAAGCCCAGCGCGGTGCCATCCACCGGCATGTACGCGCCCAGGTCGGCCACGGATACATTGAAATGGCGGCGTAACTTGTCGAGGATCGCCTCCGCTTGGTTCGTCTTCTGCCGCGCCGTGGTGCAACCGACGAGCCGTAACTCCAGGGCGAGCGAGACGACAGGCATATCTCTCTCCGGTAATTCCCGGAACGCAGCTCGCGGTTCGCAGCCCAGAAATTCTCCGTTGCGAACCGCGAACTGCGAACCGTGAACTGCCGTTACAGCGTACGGCGGATCACGTCGATCCGGTACGCCTCGATCACGTCGTCGGTCTTCACATCGTCAAAGTTGGAGACCTTGATACCGCACTCGTAATCCTGGGCCACTTCCTTGATGTCTTCCTTGAATCGCTTGAGTGCATCGATCGATCCCTTGTAGATCTCCCGCCCTTCGCGGATGATCCGCGCCTTGGCCGAGCGTTCGATCGTGCCCTGGGTGACGAAGCAGCCCGCGACGGTGCCGACCTTCGAGATCTTGAACACCTGCCGGACGACGGCGCGGCCGAGGTGGACTTCCTTGACCTCGGGGATGAGCATCCCCTCGACGGCCTTCTTCACCTCGTCAGTGACCTGATAGATGATGTCATACCGGCGAATTTCGATCTGCTTCTCGTCGGCCGAGGTGATCGCCTTGTCGTCGGGTGCCACCCGGAAGCCGATGATGATCGCCTCGCTGGCGTCGGCCAGCAGGACGTCGCTCTCCGTGATCCCGCCCACGGCTTTCAGGAGGATGCGGATCGGGACTTCGGGGTTCTCCAGCTTCTCCAGTTCCTTCGTCAAGGCCTCGATCGAGCCCTGGACGTCGGCTTTCAGGATCAAGTTGAGGCTCTTGACCTTCTGCTGCGAGATGCTGGTGAAGAGGGTCTCCAGCGTGATGGACGTCTTCTCGCCGAGGCTGGCGCCGCGGGTTCGACCCCGGCGATCCTCGGCAATTTCGCGGGCACGACTGACGTCATCCAGGACCGCGAACCTCTCGCCGGCGGTCGGGACCGCGTCGAGGCCGGAGACCTCGACGGGCGTGCTCGGCCCGGCTTCCAGGACCGATCGGCCCTGGTCGTTCCGCAGGGAGCGGACACGACCGAAACCATCGCCGCACACCATCACGTCGCCGACCCGCAGGGTCCCGTCCTGGACGAGGACCGTCGCCACGACGCCACGCCCCTCGGACTTGGAGGATTCGAGGCAGGTGCCGGTCGCGGGCCGGGCGGGGTTCGCCTTGAGGTCGCGTAGCTCGGCGACGAGGTCGAGCGTGGCGAGCAGGTCGTCCAGCCCCTGGCCGGTGTGCGTCGAGGTCTTCACGACCGGGGTGTCGCCGCCATAGGTCTCGGGGACGAGGCCTTCCTGGGAGAGCTCGCCGAAAATCTTGTTGATATTGGCCGGCGTGTCGACGCCCGGCAGATCGATCTTGTTGAGCGCCACGACCACAGGGACCTCGGCGGCCTTGGCGTGCGCGATCGCCTCGCGGGTCTGGGGCATCACGCCGTCGTCGGCCGCGACGACCAGGACGACGATGTCGGTGACGTTGGCCCCGCGGGCCCGCATGGCGGTGAACGCCTCGTGGCCGGGGGTGTCGACGAAGGCGATCTTCCTGCCGTTATGCTCGACCTGATAGGCGCCGATATGCTGGGTGATGCCGCCCGATTCGGTCGCGACCACGTTGGCCTTGCGGATCTTGTCGAGCAGCGAGGTCTTGCCGTGGTCGACGTGCCCGAGGATCGTGATTACTGGCGGTCGCAAGACGAGATCCGCCTCGTCGTCACGGTTCTCGAACGAGGCGATCAGCTCGTCCTCGGCCGTCATCGGGTAGACGATGCTCAGCTCGACGCCGAACTCCAGTGCCAGATCCATGGCGACGTCTTCATCAATGTTCGCATTGATCGTGTAGAGTTCGCCCTTGGAGTTCATCAAGCTGCGAATGAGCTGGTTGCCCTTGACGCCGATGGCCTCGGAAAGCGTCCGCAGCGTGATCGGCGGCTCGATCTCGGCATGCGCTTTGCGCTGAGGGGCGGCGACCCCGCCGCGCTGGCCCTTCTGATGCCGCCTCGGCCCGCGGTTGCGGCCTCTCTGCTCTTCTTCCTCGGCCGTCAGGGCGCCGGCGGGGACGGGGGAGGTGATGCCGCGACGGGCCGTGGAGCGCTCGTCTCTCTTGGCGCGACGGCCGGCGCGGTCGGCGGACGACCCCAGCCGGGTGGCGCCCTTCTTGCCCTTCTCGTCCTCTTCATCGGTCATCGGCGGGGGCGGAGGTGCGAGCGAAGTGCCCGGACCGCCTGGCCCGGCGCCGGGCGCGGGGGGGCGGCGCAATCC
>JAQGHR010000070.1 GCA_028291545.1 Planctomycetota bacterium
GGCCGTGACCTCCGCGAACATCACCTCGGCCAATATCACCACCATCAATACCGACTTGGCCGCCGTCCTGGCCGCGGAGGGCAGCACGAGCACGTCCACCTTCCCGTACTTCTCGCTCGTCACGGGCCGGGCCGGCGGAGTGGGTCGAGGGTGTCACTAATCGCGTCATTCAGGACGAAGCGAGCCGGGTCTCGACCGGGCTCGCCCGTCCGTTTGGGGATTGCTCCGACACAAGATCAATTCATATTCGGGTCCGGAGGGACCTCCCGGACTCCGAAGAACTCCGCCAATGTGCGGATGCTGACCTGCTTAACGACCGTCTCCCACAAATTCACCTCCACCGGCCCGAACACGTGCTCGGCGGTGGCGGGGAGGGTCAGCCAGGAGTCCCATTCGAACTCGCCCTCAAGCTGGCCTGCGCTCCAGCCCGAGTAATTGACGACGATCACGGAGGGCTCGACCTTGCGGCTGAGAATCTCCCCGACCCGGTCGGCGTCAATCGCCAGGAAGACGCCGGGGATGATCTCACGGTCGGCCAGGTCCGGAACCGCGTGCAGGACCATCAACGGCCCGGACACCGGTCCTCCCAGGTTCAACGGTTTGTCCCAGGAGAACCCGTCCTCGACGATCTTGCCCGCAAGATCCGTCGCGGTAGCATCGATGCGAAGGTTCAGGATCACTCCCATCGCGCCATCCTCGTCGTGGTCGATCATGAGGATGATGCTCCGCGTGAAGATCGGAGCGATCAGGCTGGGGGCCGCGATCAGGAGATGGCCTTGGAGTGAGTTCATCGCTCGACCCTGTCGGGCCAATCGGGCTTGAAGTCGGTCGCCGAACCCATCATACCAGACCCGTCGTCCGGAGATCGCCCCGTTTTGAATTCGTCGCCGCCGCGCCAGTTCGGCGGTGCCAATTCGACATGAATGAACCTTGTGCCTGCGATTCCCTTGGCGATATCGGCCGCACCAGCTTGGTCTTGTCGGTTCGTGAGGAAGCTCTCGGGATCGCAGGAAGCTGTTGAGTCTGACCTGGTCCCGGAGATGTCCCGGCGTGATCGAGGCGCCCTCTTGTTTTCGTCTTCCCGTGCAGCGTCATGGGCTTATGACGTGTCGATCCACAATCGCCCTGTGACATGACCCCACCGGCACGCCGGCTGCTTTATGAGAAGCTCGACCTGGCAGGGTACGCGGCGAACGGGCGGGATTCCTCGTCGCACCGCGAATCGCCGGGTCGCAAGGGGTCTGGATCATGCGAAGGTCACTTCGGGGCGTGGCCCTGGCGTGCGTGATGACGGTCGGCGGTCTGACGGGCCTCGGCACCACGACGGCCAGCGCCCAGGGATTCGGCGGCTATCCTGGCGGGTACGGGGGCGGCTATCCCTCGGGCGGTTACGGGGGGGGTTATCATCGGGGTTACGCCGGTGGATATGGCGGTTATGTCGGGACGGGATATAACCCGGGCTTCGGGGTTCCTCAATATGGCGGCGGTTACGGCGGCTACGGTCGGGGTTACGCCGGCTCTTATTCGCATCATCATCACGAGCAGCACCGCCACCACCATGGTTGCGGCCACCGGTATTGAGACGCAGAGGCCGGGCGACCGTCCCCGTGGCCTGATATGGCCGCGGGCCGATCACCCGGCTATCCACTCGGGGCGAGGTGGAGTCTCGCGCCGCTCACTCGGAAGCGGGACTCCGCCGACTCCGCAAGCCCGCGAACAGCCTGATGGCGGGTAGGGGAATCGAAGCCGGAGGTCGGGGAGTTCGGCCGGCGACGTGGTCCACAAGCCCCGCGACGAGGTGCTGGACCAGGTTGTAGAAGATGATCGGAATCATCACTCGCGGGTGCCCGGCCAGCATCATCGCAGCCAGCACGAGTCCGGTCCCGTTGTTGTTCATACCCAGGCCGAACATGAGAGAAGTCCGCTGCGATTCGTCGACACGCATCAGGCGAGAGATCATCCAGCCGGAGGCGAAGGCGAGGCCGCAAAGCCCGAGGGTGATCGTCAGGACGACTCCGAGGAAGTCCCAATCAGGATTGGCGATCGCCTGCGGCAACGAGAGCGACGCGTTCGAATAGTTCAGGACCAAAAGAATCATCGAATTCACAAGCTTGAGCCGAGGCTTGATCGCGGCGACCCTGGCTTCTCCGAGGATCATGTGGGAAACGATGCCGAGGATCGACGGCAGGATCACGCAGATCGCGAGAAATCCACCCGTTCCCGATCCCGCCAGCTCGTGGAGGTCGGCCGCATATTCGCCGCGTGCCATCAGGCCGACGGAATGAAGCGCCAGCGGGGTGGTCAGGGGGCTCAGGAACGTCGAGGCCAGGACAAGTCCCAGGCTGAGGGCGAGGTTGCCGTTGGCGTTCTGGGACCACGCGGTTGAGGAACCCGCGATCGGCATCGAGGCGACGAGCGCCAGTCCAACCAGGATATTCTGCACCTCGTCGGGGTTGTGCCAGATCCTCATCATCTGCGACACGCCAAAGATGAACGCGATCGGGATAAGCAGATTGGCGACCAACCCGCCGATCAGGGCCAGCGGAGCCCGCAGCAGGTCCCGCAATTGGGCCGTTCGGACGCCGAGCCCCGCGTTGAACAGCAGGAACGCCAGCATCAACATCGGCAGGGAGAGCCGGGTCTTCTCGCCGAGGAGATGGACCTCGCCGAACGAGACGTCTCGGATTGCCATGCCGAGGCCGGGGAGCACGCTGGCGACGGCGTAGGAGCCGATGAGAAGCCAGATGAACCGCTCGTGGATGAAATGTGACAGCCGGTCGCTCGGGGAACTACGGTCGTCCATGGCGAGTCCTCTGGGTCAATCCGTCCACGGCAAGCGGGCTCTACCCACTCCTGCCGGTCAGACCCGAGGCTATCAGCAAGACTTCTCTCGAAGAATCCCAACATAGCCAGATGAGGATAATCTTAGAATCAGGCTCCGCTGGATGAGTCTCCCGAGCGAGGCCAGGCCCGACGCCGCTGAGATCCAGAATCACCCGTCGACACGCTCCCGGATCGCCGATAGACTTCGTGACCGGTTTCACGATCTCATCGGGTACGATCGACGCGGACGCTCGGAGGTCCCGACGTTGCCAGCCACGCCGCACATCGAACGACATTTCACGGCCGGGGCAGTCGTCCGGGACGTCGTCATCGGCATGTCCGACGGCCTGACCGTGCCCTTCGCCCTGGCGGCGGGCCTTTCCGGCACGGTCACGAACAACGTGATCATCGTCACGGCGGGGCTGGCGGAGGTCGTCGCCGGATCGATCGCCATGGGCCTGGGCGGGTATCTCGCCGCGCGCAGCGATGCCGAGCACTACGCCAGCGAGCGAATCCGCGAACAGCGCGAGGTCGAGGAGGTCCCCGAGGTAGAGATTGCGGAAGTCAGCGAGGTCTTCCAGGCGTACGGCTTGACCGAGGAAGAGGCCGACCCGATCGTGCGGGCCCTGGCTAGCCGGCCCGAGGCGTTCGTGGACTTCATGATGAGGTTCGAGCTGGGCCTGGAGGAGCCGAATCCGGGTCGTGCCTTGACGAGCGCGCTGACGATCGCGGGGGCCTACATCGTCGGGGGCCTGATTCCGCTCTCTCCCTACATCGCCCTCCGAAGCCCGCATTCGGCCTTGTTGACGTCGGTCCTGATCACGCTCATCGCGCTCTTGATCTTTGGATACATCAAGGGCCGCTTCACCGGAGCCCGGCCCATTCGCAGCTCCCTCCAGACCGCCTTCATCGGTGGCCTGGCCGCCGCGGCCGCATTCGGCATCGCCAAGGCGATTCCGTGACCGGCCCGTCCCGGCCACGAAGGTCCAGAACTACGGCTCGATCGGAAGGCCGGCCTGGTTCTTGCGCTCGCCTCGGATCAGCTTCGACCCCTCGCCGGTGAGGCGGAGATACCAGTCCGAAGGTCGCCCGTCGTAGGTGGCGAACCGGGCTTGCGCCGGAGGGGCGTTGCTGACCTTGAAGATGGCGGTCGCCTCGTCCACCTCGTCGAACATGGCCACGTAGGCCATCTCGACGCCCAGATCCGCGGCCGTGGCGAACTGCCGCCAGAAGAAATCGCCACCCAGGCGAGGAATGGTCCCCGCGGAGGCGGCCTTGCCCTTCAGGTTGGTCCACCCGAACCCCGGATAGATGGTCGGAAGGAAGCTCATGCCCGCCTTCTTCGCCTCGGCGAGGTCGCCCTTCCAGGAGTCGGTGGCAGCGTGGCGCCGCCCGCCAACCTCCCCGAAGTTGCCGACGTTCCACGGACTGATCACGTCGAAACGGCGGAACGCCCTGGCCCACTCGGGATCTTTCTCGGCGCGCCAGGACCAGGGACAGCCGCCCACAAGAGTCGCGGCGTATGGCCCGTCCGTCTTGAAGAAATCGATGATGCGATGGGCGAGTGCCGGCTTGAAGCGATCGCTGTAGAACCCCCACACGAACACGACCGGCTTGTCGCCATGGTGGAGGTAGCGGCCGTCCCGCGTGAGCTTCTTCTCGTCCACCAAGCGCTTCCAGTCGTTGATGAGTCGGTCGTAGATCCGATCCGCGGGGGCGTCGGTCAGGTCGTAACAGACAGCGTAAACCCGGCCCGTCTTGGCCGCCGAGTCCCGGACGTGGCCGAGCACCCGGTCGATCGACGGATCGCCGAGGCTCACCAGGAATCGCTGCACGAAGACGCCGTCGATTCCGTACTGTGCCATCCACTCGAAATGGCGTTGTACCGTCAACGGGTGGGCCGAGCTGAACAGGTGGGCCTGTTGTCCGTCGGGGTGGCGGAATCCGGTTGCCGGATAGCTCTCGTCGGCCGTGTACTCCGACATCTCGGGCCACATCTCGACCGTCAGCCTTGCCGGGGTGATCTCGGTCGTGGAATTGCTCCAGTGCCGCCAGCCGTCGTTGACCGGGTCGCCGGGGCACCGGAACCACCCTTGATAGCCGCACAGGACCTTGTGGTGCAGGCTCGCAGCGTCGATCGCGGCCGGCGGGGAGGATGCGGCGTGTCCCTCGATGGCGGGACCGGTATCGGAGACGAGCATCGCGCACGCCAGCAATACGCCCGCTCTGACGACTCTCCTCGAAGTTCTCATGGGGTCTGAAAACTCCCGACGGAAGCCTCATCGGGTCGAGGCTTGAAGGTCAGGATCGACCAGGCCGCACCGACTGCGGACGGAACCGAGACCGCCAGGATCGCCGCCACGCGGCGGACCGGGGAGTGGAGGATCGGCGAGGTCGCGATCTCATTGTGAGAGGCGAGCAAGGCGATCAGCTCATCACCGACGACCACCAGCGCGACGCCGATCGCCGCTCCGATCAGTCCGCCCAAGGCGCCGAGGGCCATCCGAGGCCTACCCCCACCCACGGCGACACCCAGGGCCAGGCCCCCCGCCAGGCCGGCGATCATGCGGGGAACACCCCGGATGAGCAGGAGGGAGGCGATGACGAGCGTACTGCCCGGGTTGTCGATCCTCGCCAGATAGAACATGGGCACCAGGCTCCGCGACGTCAGCCACCCCAGGACTCCGCAGACCGCCGCGCCCAGAATCGCCACCACGGCCCCCTGGATCCACGACCGCCCAGCAGGCCCGCCGGCCAGCGCGATCGCCAGGCCGAGCGCGAGCCCGAACATCACCCCCACCGCCGCGCCGGAGAGGGCCACGGCCTTCGCGGTGAACTCCTGTTGATAGGCGATCGTCGCCCGGCTCGCGCCGTAGATGCTGTCCCGCCGCCGGGCTGGCGCATTTCCGCGCGGCGGCGCTGTCGCGGCACTCGCCGCCAGTTCACGAGCATTGGGGGCTCGCAGATCGGGACGATAGCCGCGCGGCGCGGATTTCACCGTCATATGCGAGCCATAGTAGCGTAGGCTGGCCTCCTCGACTCCCCAGGCGACCAGGGCCGCGAACACGGCCGCCCCCAGGGCGATGGACCAGATCCGGCTCGGTCGAATCGCGGGAGGCGGAAAAGGGACCTGGCCCGGGGTCGTCTGGTGATCCTCCACGATCTGCCTCCCGTGTACCGCCGTCGGTTCTGCGTCGAGTCGCGACTCATGGATTACCACCCGCACGGGGCGTGGTCAAGTCACTGACCTGCACGCATCTCGACCAACCAATCCTTGGATGGATGGGCTGATCAGACGCGGGTCCGAGGCTTTACACGGGGCCGGCTCCCCTCGATCAGTGAGCCCATCGAGCCTGTCGATCACGCGGAAGAAGCCTACTTTCGGCTGGTTGGCGGGCGGGATGGCGACTTCGCCCAAGCTCCTCGTCGTACGGGCCGACTGAAGCTCGTCCGACGATCGCCCAGATGCTCCGGCACGGGATGGGCGACACCGACCTCGTCCCACCGGTGGTGAAATAAAATCCCCCGAGAGGAATCGAAACTCCTTCCCTCGTAGGTCTCGCCGCCGATCGAGAGGCGAATCCTCGGTCATCGATCACATCATCGCGAGGAATCCGAACCTCGATCGCGAAATCCGTCAAATCGGGGCGACCCTCAGGCCATGCCTCCGGGATGAACGGCGCGATGACCGACCGACCAGGAGCCTCTCCCTTTCCCTTCGTGCTCTGGATGGCATGCCTACGTCCTCGTAAGCATGTCTCCGGGACGACCCGCAGCCCGATCCCATGCTTACGAAGACGTAAGCATAGCACCCATCCACCCGCGAGCGGCAAAGTTGGACGCTCAAAGGGGGAAGGACGCCGTCGCGAGCGGCGGCGGCTCATTCAGGCGCAGGCGAACCGCTCGGCGGCCTCGCAACTGGGCGGGATGAGCACCTCGATTTCGTTGATGACCGTGCGCGCACCCTCGACTTCAGCCACGATGGCATGGGCGAGGAGCTTGAGAGAGTCCGAGGGGAGATAACCATGGATGCGCAGCGCATTTCCTTGGGTCTCGCAATGGACCCGGCGCAGGGTCGAGTATCCACTCCTGCGCAGCCGATCCTCCGCCTCCTGGCGGAAATCGCTGAAGCGCATCGAGCGGTTCGATAAGTCCAATGTTTGCACAGTGCCGTCTCCTGGGTCGCTGGATGGTCTAACCGGGTCCAGTAACAAAGGCGGCAGTCATTACCGCGTGATGTAGAAATGGTTGCGATGACGACCCGAATGGGCCGGACAAGACACCAACAGGCAACAAAAAACCCCGACCATGCGTGATGCCGCATATCGGGGCTGCCGTAGCCGTCATCTGGGCTACCCATCACGAGTAGATAGAGGTGAGGGTAACGTGCGGCGACAAGCGTGTCAACAGGCTGTCGAGCGGCGGAGGTCATTCGCCAGAGCAAGGTCACCCTGAGAATTTAGGATGGCCGCGACCGGCGATTTCGGGGATTATGGCGACAACCCAATGAAGCACGGTCCTCGGAGAGGAGTTTGTTTCCTGTCGGACGCGGAGCGGGGCATCCCGGAGCAGGTGAGCAAGCAGCTCGATGATTCATCGCAATAAGTCCCGCGTGGGCCGGTTTTGCACGAGGCAGCCGTGGACGATTCCGGTCGGACCGACGCGAAGATTGTCGAGGCCGATTCGTGGCGCACCAAGGTGGTCGAGACACTCCGAGCACGCCAAGAGATGGGCCTGACACCAAGATGTGAGCAGGCGACTGGGCTGGAGGGCATCGGAGTTGGCGGACAACCTGTCTGGCCGGGCTCCTGGTTGACGGGGCGGAGCGTTTCCAGATCGGCTCATCCGTTCGTACTGCCTCATCGTCCCCGGGCCATCCCGATCCTGTTCGGCGGAATCCTCCTGGGCCGTCCAACCCGGTATTCAAGGCGACATGGCCACATCCGTCGAGATCATCGTCCCCTATGTGCCGCATCTGGTGCTGCGCCGGTTGGAGGCGAGCCCGGGAGGGGCGGGCGCCGAGCTGACGAGGCTTGAGGCGGCGGTCCTCTATACCGACATCTCGGGGTTCACGGCCCTGGCGGAGCGGCTGGCCCGACTCGGGGCCGGTGGGGCGGAAGAGTTGAGTGGGCTGCTCAATAGCTATTACGAGCCGCTGATCGACGAGATCTCCGACCACGGCGGCGACGTGGCCAAGCTGGCCGGTGACGCGATCGTGGCGATCTGGGCGACGGAAGCGGGCGAAACGCTCGCGGAGGCCGCCTTGCGGGCCGCCCAGTGCGGCCTCGCGGTTCAGGAGCGGTGGAAGGGTCACGAGGTCGGCGAGGGCGTGCGCCTTTCCCTGAAGGCGGGGATTGCGGCGGGCGAACTGGTGGCGATGCACATCGGCGGCGTCTTCGATCGCTGGGAGCTGCTCATCACCGGGGAACCCCTGACCCAGATGTGCCTCGCCGAGCACCAGACGCGTCCGGGCGATGTGGTCCTGTCCCGGCAATCCTGGGAACTCGTGAGCCGGTCGTGCGAAGGGATCGCGCTCGAGGGCGGATGCGTGCGATTGGAGTCGGTCGCGCAGCCGTTGCCGCGACGGCCGATCGAGACGCCTCCGGTGTCCTCGGGGTCGGGTCCGGCCTTGTGGGGATACATCACGGGGGCGATCCGGGCGCGGCTCAGGGCCGGACAGTCCGGTTGGCTCGCCGAGATGCGACGAGTCACCGTGCTGTTCGTCCAACTGCCCGGGTTCCATGGCGGCGGCGACGACGCACTGGAAAGGACGCATCGGGCGATGCGAGCGCTGCAACAGGCCCTCTACGGCCAGGAGGGCAGCCTCAACAAGTTGAGCGTGGACGATAAGGGAATCACGATGGTCGCCGCCCTCGGCCTGCCCCCGCTGGCCCATGCGGACGACGCGGTGCGGGGCGTGATGGCGGCAACGGCCATCTGGGGCGCGCTCGAGGCCCTGGGTGAGCGCGTCGCGATCGGGATCAGCACCGGCCGGGTCTATTGCGGCGAGATCGGCGGCATGCGCCGGCGGGAATATACGATGATCGGGGACGTGGTCAATCTCGCCGCCCGCTTGATGCAGGCGGCCCCGGCCTTCGGGGGCATGCTCTGCGACGAGGCCACCTCACGGGCGGCCCGGCCTCGGCTGGCGTTCCAGGCCCTGGAGCCGATCTCGGTCAAGGGCAAGGCCGATCCGGTCCGGATCTTCCGGCCCGCCGGCGTGAGCGACGCGTCAACGATGTCCCGCCCCCTCTTCGGGCGATCGAAAGAACGGGGCGTCCTCGATCAGACCTTGCGAGACCTCCGGGAGGGGCGCGGCGGCGTGGTGGTGATCGAAGGCGACGCGGGGCTAGGTAAGTCCTGCCTCATCGGTCACCTCAACGAACGGGCCGCGGCGCTCGGCGTGGCCGTGCAGGTTGCCCGGGGTGACCCGATCGAGGCATCCACGCCCTACTTCGCCTGGCGGCAGATCCTCGCCGGTCTGCTGAAACTCACCGGCGTCACCGATCCCGCGGCTCGCCGGGCGCACGTCCAGGTTCGACTCGACGCGCTACCGGACGTCGCCCCGTGGGGCGCCCTGCTCAACGACGTCCTGCCGCTGGACCTGCCCGATAACGAGATCACCGGCCAGATGTCGGGCCGTGTCCGGGCCGACAATACGCGTGAGCTGATCGTTCGCCTCCTCGACGCCGCGAGTCTCGACGGCCCCCTGCTGCTGGTCTTCGAGGACGCCCAGTGGTTCGACGCCACGTCGTGGGCCCTGGCGGAGGCCGTGACCCATCGCGTCCACCCGCTGACGCTGGTCATCGCCACCCGGCCACCGGATGAGTCGGCCTCGGCGGCCCTCGGGCTCGTGACGGGTCCCACCACGACCTGGCTGCGGCTCGATGCCCTGCCCGCCACCGACATCGTCGCGCTGGCCTGCGATCGGCTGGGCGTCACCGAGCTCCCGGCCGCCGTCGCCTCGCTGATCCGGGACCGGGCGGAGGGTGTCCCGTTATTCGCGGAGGAGCTCGCCCTGGCGCTGCGCGACGCGGGCGTCGTCCAGATTGAAGACGGCCACTGCCGGCTGACGGGACAGGACGATCTCGGCCTGGTCACGCTCCCCGACAGCATCCACGGGGCGATCCTGGGACGGATCGATCGCCTCGGCCCGTCGCAGCAACTGACGCTCAAGTCGGCGAGCGTCATCGGCCGCCTCTTCCAGGCCTCGGTCCTCCGAGAAATCTACCCCATCGCGGAGGCGCGGGGGCGAGTTGCCGAGGATCTCCAGACCCTGAATCGCCTGGAATTCACCAGGTTGGACTCCAGCGACCGGGGCGATACGCATTCGTTCAAGCACGTGATCACCCAGGAAGTCTCGTATAACCTGCTATTACTGGCCCAGCGCCGCAGCCTCCACCGGTCGGTGGCGACCTGGTACGAGCAGGAGGGCGGCCCCGATCTCGCGGCGCATCTCTCCTTGTTGGCCTTCCACTGGGAGCAGGCCGGGGAGATCGAGCGGGCGATTTCCTATCTGGATCGAGCCGGCGAGCACGCGCTGCAAGGCGGCACCTACCGTGAGGCCGTCCATATCCTGCATCGCGCGGCCACCCTGGACGAACGGTCCCCGCGGGCGAATCCGTCCTTCCAGGCGAGGCGTCATCAGCGCCTCGGCGAGGGCTATCTCGCGCTCGGCGACCTGGCCAGGAGTCGGACCCATACCGCCCGCGCCCTGAGCCTCCTGGGCCGGGACTTGCCGCCGGGTCGGGTCCGCCAGGTCGCGAGCCTGGCGATCCAGATCGTCCGCCAGGCGTCCCGCCGGCTCCGGGCCGGGACGTGGTGGCCGGCTCGGACCGGAGACGCCGGGTCCGATCTCCTCGCGGCGGACGCCGACGCGGTGATCGGGCAGCTCTGCTATTTTGATCAGGACCTGCTCCTGGGCGTCCACTCCGCCCTTCGCTCCTTGAACTCGGCCGAGGCGGCCGGCCCCTCACCGACGCTGGCGCGGGCTTACGCGACCGTGGCGATCGCCGCCAGCCTCGTCCCTCTATTCCGGATCGCGAGGCACTACGCGACGCGGGGCCTTGAGGTGGCCGAGGGCCTCGACGACCTCCAGGCGCGGGCCTGGGTGCTGGAGTTGGTGGGGATGACGGAGCTCGACGTCGGGCGCTGGGACGCCGCTCAAGCGCATCTGGAGGGAGCCGTCGAGGTCGCCGAACGGATCAACGATTGGCGGCGATGGTCGGAGGCCGTGGGCGAGCTCGGCCGCCTCAAACTGCATCGGGGGCATTTCGAGGAGAGCCGAGGCCTGTTCGCGCGCCAGCACGATCGCGCCATCCGGGGCGGGCACGATCAGGCCAGGATCTGGGGCCTCCACGGCCAGGCCTTGAACCTGATCCGTCTGGGCCGAAACGACCAGGCCCTCGCGCTCCTGGCACAATCCCCGGCGCTCTCGGGAGAGCGCGTCGGCCTCTCCGACGCGATCCTCGGCGGCGGCCTGCTGTCCTGGGTGCAACTCCGTCTCGGCGACCGCGAGGCCGCTCGACTCGCGGCCGAGTCAACCGTCCGGCACATCGGGGACACGCGGCCCATGGTCGGCTACAGCTTCGACGGCTACGCCGGCGCCGCGGAGACCCTCGTGGTCCTCGCCGAGGACGGACGCCCGCACTCCTCCCGGGCGGCGAAGAGCGCGTTGGCGGCCCTGCACGCCTTCGCCAGGGTCTTCCCGATCGCCCGGCCCCGCGCCCTGAGGCTCACCGGCCTCGACTACCTTCGCCGGGGCCGGCGTCGGGCGGCAATCCGGATCTGGGGCCGTGCTCTGCGTGCGGCGGAGCAGCTCGGGATGCCCTATGAAGTCGCTCTCATCCACGCCGAGCTCGGCACCCAGGCCGGGGCCGCCGATCCGTCCCGCTCCTTGCACCTGGAACAGGCCAGGACGATCTTGACTCGGATCGGATCCGCCTATGATCTTGACAGGCTAGCGTTTTGATCCGCCCCGCCAGGCGCGCCCGGACACCCTCGCGGCGATGTCGCGACCGGACCGGCCCCAAGGCCCCGAGGCGGCAAGACTTCCTCCGGTTATGTTAGACTGAGCCACATATCGGGACAGTCCGAAGCGCGTGCGAACCCCGGACCGAAAAGATCGGTGAGCGTCAATGAATGTGTCGGACCTGCCGAGAATCCTGAGTTCCCGACCCATCCGATACAGCCTGGCCGTCCTCACCGTGGCGGTGGCGACCGTCCTGCGATTCGGCCTGAACCCGTTGCTCGGAGAACGGCAACCGTACGTATTGTTTTACCTGGCCGTGATCCTCACCGCCTGGCAAGGCGGGCTCGGCCCGTCGGTCCTGGCCCTCGTCCTGTCGTGCGTCTCGGCGGTGTGGTTCTTTGTGCCGGCGCACAATCCGCTGCGCCCCGGCGATCCCACCGATCTGATCGGTTTCGGCCTCTTTATCGCCGTCTGCTTGTCGATCGTCGCCTTCAGCGAGGCGCACCGGGCGGCACGTCGCCGGCTGGAGGGGGAGGTAACCATACGGCGGAGGGCCGAGGAGGCCGAACGGACGCAACGCGAGCAACTGAGGGCGACCCTCGCCAGCGTCGGCGACGGCGTGATCGCGACCGACGCCGAGGGGCGTGTGGTGATGCTCAACCGGGTCGCCCAGGCGCTGACCAGGTGGTCCGAAGGCGAGGCCGCGGGTAAGCCGATGGCGGAAGTCCTCCCCATCATCGATGAGGCGACCCGCCAGGCCGTGGAGGACCCGGTCTCGAGGGTGATCCGCGAGGGAGTGGTCGTCGGCCAGGCCAAGCATGCCGTGCTCGTCGCCAGGGACGGGACCGAGACGCCCGTCGAGGACAGCGCCGCCCCGATCCTGGATGACCAGGGGAATACCGCCGGCGCCGTCGTCGTCTTCCGGGACACCAGCGAGCGAAGGCGGCATGAAGCCGCTGTCGAAGAGCAGCGGCGGCTCTCGGAGTTCGGGAGGGACGTTGGTCTGGCGCTCACCGAGTGTCCCGACATGGCCACGATGCTGGACTGTTGCACGGCGCTGACCGTCAAGCATCTGGACGCGGCCTTCGCCCGCGTCTGGACGCTGGACGCCGGGAGCCGGGTGCTGGAACTCCGGGCGAGTTCCGGGTTGTATTCGCACCTCGACGGCCCCCACGCCCGCGTCACGGTCGGCGAGTACAAGATCGGGATGATCGCCCAGCAGCGCATGCCCCACCTGACGAATTCGGTCCTTGGCGACCCCCTGGTGCCCGCCCAGGACTGGGCGAAACGGGAGGGGCTGGTGGCCTTCGCGGGATATCCCTTGATCGTGGAAGAGCGCCTGGTCGGGGTCTGGGCGATGTTCGCCCGGCACGCGCTCTCCGAGGCCACGCTCCGGGCGATGGACCCGGTGGCCAGGGCGCTCGCCCTGGGCATCGAACGGAGGCGGGCCGCGGACGCGCTGGCCGAGAGCGAAGCCTGGCTCGCGACGACCCTCGCGAGCATCGGTGATGCCCTCATCGCCACCGATCGTCACGGGAACGTCCGATTCCTCAACCCGGTGGCCGAGACCTTGACCGGCTGGTCCAGGGAAGTCGCCTCGGGCCGGTCGATGCACGAGGTCTTCCACATCATCAACGAACACACCCGCCTGCCGGCCGAGAATCCGATCGAGCGGGTGATCCGCGAGGGCGTCGTCGTCGGCCTGGCCAACCACACCATCCTGATCGCCCGGGACGGGACCGAGACGCCCATCGAGGACAGCGCCGCCCCGATCCGTGACGAGGCCGGCGGCGTGGCCGGGGTCGTGATGGTCTTCCGGGACGTGACCGAGGGCCGGGCCGCTCGGAGGCTCTTGCAACAGAGCGAGGAGCGCAAGGCGGCGATCCTCCAGTCGGCCCTGGACGCCATCATCACCATCGACCACGAGGGCAAGGTCCTCGAATTCAACCCGGCGGCCCAGCGGATCTTCGGGCTTGCGCCCGCCGACGTGATCGGCCGGGAGATGTGTGACCTGATTGTCCCGGCGTCCTACCGGGATGCCCATCGCCGGGGTATGGCCCACTTTCTCGCCACCGGCGCGGGGCCGGTCCTCGGCCAGCGGATCGAGATCTCGGCGCTACGTGGTGATGGGACTGAGTTCCCGATCGAACTGGCGATCGCCCTGATCTCGAACGACGGTCCTCCCGTCTTCACGGCCCACCTTCGGGACATCACCGAGCGGAGACGCGCCGAGGAAGCCCTACGAGTCTCCATGCAAGCGGCCGAGGACGCGAGCCGGGCCAAGGACCACTTCCTCGCTGTCCTGAGCCACGAGCTTCGCACCCCGCTGAACCCGATCCTGCTGGCGACCACGGCCATGCTGGAGCGGCCCGACGATCCCGAGGAATTCCGCCCGACGCTGGAGATGATCCGCCAGAACATCAACCTCCAGGCCCGGTTGATCGACGACCTGCTGGACGTGATGCGGATCGTCCGGGGCAAGATGCCACTCCAGTGGGAAGTCGCCGACTGTCATACGCTGATCGAGCGGGCCGTCCAGATTTGCCAGAGCGAGGTCTTCGGCAAGGAGCTTCAGCTCGAACTCGACCTGGCGGCCGAGTATCACCACGTGAACGCCGACCCGGCGCGAATCCAACAGGTACTGTGGAACCTGATCAAGAACGCCGTCAAGTTCACGCCCAGCGGCGGCCTGGTCTCAATCCGAACCAGCAACCCACTCGCCAACGGCCGGGGCGATCGGCTCTTGATCGAGGTGTCCGACACCGGCATCGGCATCGAGCCGGAGGTGCTGAGCCGGATCTTCGACCCGTTCCAGCAGGGCGAGACCTCGATCACCCGCCGGTTCGGTGGCCTCGGGCTGGGGCTGGCCATCGGCAAGGGGATCGTCGACGGTCACGGCGGGGTACTCTCGGCCGACAGTGCGGGCACGAATCGGGGGACGACGTTCCGGATTGAGCTAAAGGCGCTGCCGGAATCGAGTTCCGGCGGCAACGGGGCGGCGAGTCCGAGGATCTCCGTCGAGGCCCCGGCCGCGATGACGCCCCGCAGCATCCTGCTCGTGGAGGACGAGCAAGCCACGGTTCGGCTGATGGCGAGGCTCCTGCGCGGGCTGGGGCATCAGGTCACCACGGCCAGCACGATCGCCGATGCGTTGGAGGCCGAGCGATCGGGGAATTTCGACCTGATCGTCAGCGATATCGGCCTGCCCGACGGCAGCGGACTGGACCTGATGCGCCGCGTGGTCGCCCGCCGGGGCCCGATCCCGGCGATCGCCCTGACCGGCTACGGCATGGAGGAGGACATCCAGCGCAGCCGGGAGGCCGGCTTCACCGCCCACATGACGAAGCCCATCGACTTCGCCAAGCTGGAGACGATGATCCGCCAGGTCGCATCCTGAAGCACTCGTAGGACCGACCGGCTGCGGACGGGCTCAGCACGCCCCCTTTTCCGCGTTGCAACGGTAGTGGGCGAGTTGTGTGTTCTCGTAGCTGTGCGGGCCGCCCCTGGTCAGGGCGCGGACGTGGTCGATGGTCGCCGCGCGAGGGTCGGGCTGCCGCTTGCTGAAATCGACCGGTTCGCCGCAGATGCGGCAGGTATCCTGGTCGCGGCGCCTCAAGACCGCCATCGTCACCGGCTCGACGTAATTGCGCCGAAACATCAACTTCCGGGCCTTCCGCTTCATGGCGTTCCGACAGGTCAAGGAACAATACTTCCTCAGCCCGGCGGCGTCCTTCAGCGCCTTTCCACACCGCCGGCACCCGCCTACAATTCCTCGGGGTACGGGTTCGGCCGTTTTGGGCTCGGGCGTAACCCTTCGTGGCTTCGGCGTGTACGTGGTCAGGTGGCAGTCCGGCGAGCACTTATTGGCCAACGAATGGCTCGCCTCGAATTCCCGCTTACAATAAAAACATATTTTAATCCATAGCGCCACGGGTATAACCCCCTCCTGGTTGGCCCATTGTGGCCAGGAGGCGCGGGGGGTGACAAGATCGTACGAGCCGGGCAAAATATCGAAGTGGTTCGCGCGAGAACTGGGGAAATACGGGAGGTTTGGAGAGGGTGGCGAAGCACAGGGGTCATGCGTCCCGCTTCCCCCATGCTCTCTGAAATAACCATTCTTTGTTCGGATCTGTGGTGTTCTCGCCTCGGGATCGAGGTTGCGACGATTTTATGTTATAGTCTTTTTCCTCAATTCCAAGGAGAAGGATCATGGGAATCTCGATCAGGCACAATTCGATCACGGAAGCGGCGCAATATCTCCGCATACGGCCGGAGCAAGTTGTCTACATGATGGAAAACGGCCAGATTGAAGTCCTTCGCCTCGGCGGGGAGGACTATGTGGCCCTGGACGTCATCAGCGAGGGCAGCGGTCCTCGCCGATACGAGCCCCATCGTCCCGGCCAGGTGGCGAAGCCCACCATGCCGAAATCGTCCCGATCCCGACCGAGACGGCGAAAGTAAAGTAACCCCTTCCCGCCCCTGACCGCCTGGCCCGCGTCGAGGCGGGCACGTTCCCGGATCTTGTCCTCGATCCGACGCGCCCCGGTCATCCCGAGGGGAAATCCGATTCCCTGTGAGGAACCGAGTCCCCTTCCCTCCCGAGATCGCAGGCCAACCCCTGCGCGTCGAGATTTCTCTCGCTTATGAATAAGGATCGTGACGATCGCGGATTTCGACCACCGAATCCGTCCGCCGGTGGCGGGCGGGGCGCTTTGGCCTTGACCGATCGTGCGGAGGGCAGCTAACACGCACCTTTTGCAGTTGAGCGGGAGGGAGCCGATTCATGGGGCAAACACGGGTGCTCGGGCCAGACCAGACCGGGTCGGGTGATGACGCCGGGGTCGCGGAGGGACGGAGGGGGATCACCCCGACGATCCTGGAAGCGATCGGCGGGACGCCCATGATCCCGCTCAACCGGATGGCGCAGGACGTTCCGGCGCGGGTGCTGGTGAAGCTGGAATCGATCAACCCGGGCGGCAGTATCAAGGACCGGGTCGGCGTGGCGATGGTGATGGAGGCCGAGCGTCGAGGCTGGTTGTTGCCGGGCGGGACGATCATTGAAGCGACGGCGGGCAACACGGGCGTCGGCCTGGCGCTGGTGGCGGCCGTGAAGGGGTATCGCTGCATCTTCGTGCTGCCAGACAAGATGAGCGGGGAGAAGGTCCGTCTGCTCAAAGCGTACGGCGCCGAAATCGTGATCACCCCCACGTCGGTCCCGCCCGACTCACCGGAGAGCTACAACGGAGTGGCCGACCGCCTGGCCCGCGAGATCCCCGGCGCCTGGCGTCCGAACCAGTTCGCCAACCTCGCCAATCCCGAGGTCCATTACCAGACGACGGGTGCGGAGATCTGGGAGCAGACGGGCGGGCGGATCACAGCCTTCGTCGCGGGCGTGGGCACGGGCGGGACGATCTCGGGCGTGGGGCGATTCCTCAAGGAGAAGAATCCCGAGGTCAAGGTGATCGGGGCCGACCCGGAAGGCTCGATCCTCTCGGGAGACGCGCCCCGTCCGTGGAAGGTTGAGGGGATCGGTGAGGACTTCGTCCCCCGGACGCTCAATGCGAACGTGGTTGATGAGTGGGTGCGGGTCGGGGATGCGGAGAGCTTTCACACGGCGCGGGCGCTCGCCCGGCAGGAAGGGCTGCTCGTCGGCGGTTCCGCCGGCACGGCGGTGGCGGCCGCGCTACGATACGCCCGGCGGTTGTCGGCAGATGACGTGGTGGTCGCCCTCTGCCCCGACACCGGCCGCAATTATCTGAGCAAGATCTACGACGACGAATGGCTCGCGCAGAACGGACTGCTTCACATCGAGGCGCCCGCGAAGACCGTCGGCGACCTGATCCATGCGCGCGGTCCGAGGACGCTCGTGACCGTCGGCTCCGAGTCCACGACGGCCGAGGCCGCCGAGCTGATGCAGGCCAACGGCATCTCGCAGTTGCCCGTCCTTCGCGACGGCTACTCCGTCGGGAGCATCCAGGAAATCACGCTCGCGAGGCTCCTCCACGACGCCACCGACCCGCGCAGCGTTCGCGTCGGCGACGTGATGGCGCGACCGCTCCCCCAGCTTGACGAAAATGTGCATCTGGATGAGTCGTACCGCCTGCTGATGGCGGGTAACTCCGGCGTTCTGGTCACGACGGGCGGACGGGTCGTGGACATCGTCACGAGGATGGACCTGATCAGGTACTGGTCGACGCCCCGGGATGAGCGCAACGGAAACTGACCTCGTGGATCAAGGAGACGGATGTGGGCACGGATCGGACGTCGGACGGGTTCTCCACGCGCGCCATTCACGCCGGACAGGACGCCGACCCGGCGACCGGGGCCACGGTCGTGCCGATCTATGCGACGTCGACGTTCACGCAGGAATCGCCCGGCCAGCACAAGGGTTACGAATACTCCCGCAGCGGCAATCCGACCCGCGCGGCGCTGGAGACGGCGCTGGCGGCCCTGGAAGGGGGCGAACGGGCGCTGGCCTTCGCCTCGGGCCTGGCGGCGACGACCGCCGTGCTCTCCACCTTGAAGCCGGGCGATGAAGTCGCCGCGGCGGCCGACCTGTACGGCGGCACGTTCCGCCTGCTGGAACGCGTCTTCAAGCCCTGGGGCCTGGTCCCGCGCTACACGGAGGAGACCGGCGTCGAGGGCTTCGCCGCGATCGTGACTCCGGCCACCAGGCTCGTCTGGATCGAGACGCCGACCAACCCGCTCTTGCAGATCCTCGACATCGCGGCGATCGCTCGCCTTGCCCATGACCGGGGCGCGGTGCTCGCGGTGGACAACACCTTCGCGTCGCCCTACTTGCAGACGCCGATCGCGCTGGGCGCGGACCTGGTCGTTCATAGCACGACCAAGTATCTCGGCGGTCACTCCGACGTGATCGGCGGCGCGGTGATCGGCCGTCGTGACCTGCTGGACCCGATCGCCTTCTACCAGAATGCCGCGGGCGGCGTGCCGGGTCCGTTCGACTCGTGGCTGGTTTTGCGCGGGATCAAAACGCTAGCCGTGCGCATGGAGCGTCATTGCGCCAATGCGCGTGCCCTGGCGCAGTGGCTCGTCGAGCAACCGCAGGTCGAACGCGTCTATTATCCCGGCCTTCCCGACCATCCCAATCACGAGGTCGCCCGCCGCCAGATGCGCGATTTCGGCGGCATGATCAGCGTCCGCCTCAAAGGCGGGGCCGCTGCCGCCCAGCGCATGCTCACGCGGACCCGCCTGTTCAGCCTGGCCGAGAGCCTCGGCGGCGTCGAGTCCCTGATCGGCCATCCCGCCACGATGACCCACGCCAGCATCCCGGCCGCGATTCGCGCGGCGCGCGGGGTTGATGACGGCCTCGTCCGCCTCAGCGTCGGGATCGAGGACGTCGAGGACTTGCGGGAGGATCTCGATCAGGCGATCTCGTAAGCCCGGCGAGCCATCCCACGAGCCGGGCGGCATGCGCGGATCTCCGCGAACATGCCGCCCGACGGTACGCCGGGATTATCGGTCGCGACCGCCGTCGCGCGAGGTACTCTCGCGCCGACTGCCCTGATTTCCGCCCGCGTGGTCGCCGCCGATCTCCTGGATGGCGTCGAGGACGTCGCGGGCCTGCTGGGCCAGCAGCGCCACGGAGGCCGGCTGGGAGGCCAAGCCGGTCGCGGTGCGATCGCCGGCCTGTGCGGCACCGGTGACGTTAACGACCGTGGTGCGCGAGTCGTCGGTCACCCGATCGCCGCTGGTGCGCGAGACGACCGCGCCTCCGGTTCTCGGCTCAATGCTGGTTCCCTGGCCCCTGGTATCCGTCACCGTGGTGACCGTCGGGGAACTCACGGCCGGTCCGCCGATCGCCGAGCCGGCTCCGCCCGCCCCGGCGGCGCCTCCAGCTCCGCCCACTGCGCCGCGGCTGACGACCTGGTCGATGGCCTGGCGGCTCTCGATTTCCATCTCGCGAGCGTGGGCCAGCAGGGCAAGCGCGGCCGGGCCGTCGGGGGAGCCCATCATCCGCACCATCTGGCGGATCTCCATGGCGTCGAGCGCCTCCTTGACCCCGTGGTTAATCAGGGCGATGGAGGCCAGGTCGCCCCCGCCACCCGAGCCGGCCATGCCGGACCGTATCCCAGCGCCGCCGGTCGCGCCGGAACCGGCGTCGTTGACAACCGAGCCCAGCCCGGCGCGTGTGTCCTGCCCCGAGTCCAGTCCGATCCTGAGCGCGGGATCCGACCGGATCGTGCTACCGCCCGCTCCGGCTGCCGTGCTCCCCGCCGCTCCGGTGGTGGTCCCGTTACCCGATCGGGCCGAGGTCCCGGTGCCCGAGCCGGTCGAGGTCCCGGTGCCTGAGCCCGCCGAGGTCCCGGTGCCCGATCCGGTCGCGCCGCCGGCGGCCGATCCGCCGGTCGCACCGCCACCGCGGAAGTCGCCGCCGCCCATGCTGAGCGTCCGCACGGTGCTCGCGTAGCGGTTGGCGGTCAAGTAGAAGCGGTCCGTGTCCCCCCGCTCGACGGCAGCATGGCGGAGGAGCCGGTCGCTGGCGTCGAAGGACCTTTGCGCGTAGCGATTGAGGTCCTGGGCGGACCTCCAGGCCATCGTCTGCATCTGCCCGCCGCCTGCCGTGCCGGCACCCTGGGAGGCACCGGCCGCGGCCCTAGCGGCGGCTGCAGTGGCCCCGGGGCCTTCGCGATCCAGGACGGCGCTGCCGGTCGTGCCGCCCAGGGAGCTACCACCCGCTCCGGCGCCCACCGAACCGGCACTGCCGGGAGAGCCACCGCCGCGACCACCCGTGCTGCCCACTCCCGTGGCCCCGGTTGTGCCGGCGCCACCAAGATCCGAGTTTCCCGTCCCCACGGCCCCGGTGGCCCGGCCGGTTCCCCCGGCCCCGCCAGCCCCGGCGCCTCCGCCGGTTCCCCAGGAGCCGCTACCGCCGGATTGCATGGCAATGCCCCGGAGGGTGCTCCCCTCGATGGCCATGGCCAGCCCGTGGGCGATCGCAATCTGACTATCGCGCACCCCGCCCGACTGGGCCGGCACAGGGATGCCCTCCCTGGCCCCGCCCCGGACGGTGGTAGTCGTGTCCGGATCCTGGGCAAGCAGCCACCCTCCCGCCATCATCGCACACATCACGGTTCCGGCCCCGAGCCAGATCCTGCCTTGTCGTCGCATCAGAACTGCTCCTCTCTCTGATCAATTTGCCCCATCCGCACCCACGGGTCCACCCCGACAGGCCCGATGGTTCCGTTGCCGTCCGGGGCGGGCTTGATCGACTCGAAGTACACGCGGGCTTGGGGCCGCTCGTGGCCAACCCGAACATGTCGGATTGGACCTGCGGCTCGACCCGAGCCCGGTCGTCTTGAGGCGTCGCTCTGGTCCGCGGAGAACCCGATCCCGAAACGCACGATCCCATCTGAGCATATGGATAGGCGGAAGTATCTATCCTTGCGGATCGGGGCCTTCCGCCGGGGTTCCATGGCCTGCAAAGTCGGTTCCATTTGCGCGAGCCTTGTGCGTCCGCGATCGGCGGAAAATTGCTTGACTTCGATTTGGTTGACGTGTAAACTATATTCGTGGCGAGCAATGGAGGACGGGGCGAATCGACGTATGAGCGGGAAATTGCAAAGTGAACTCAAGAAGCGGATGCCGTTCGAAACGCCCGAGCAGGAGGCGTTGCTGAATCTGGTGCGGACCAGCGACCGCATCCAGTTCCGGTTCGCCCGGCTGTTTCGCGAGTATGGCCTCACCCCGTCGCAATATAACGTCCTGCGTATCCTGCGGGGCGAGGGGAGCCCGTTGCCGTGCCTGGAGATCGCCGACCGGATGATCGCGGCCGTCCCAGGCATCACGGGGCTGATCGACCGTTTGGAGGCGATGGAACTGGTCACCCGGGACCGTTCGACCGAGGACCGCCGGGTCGTCAACGTGGCGATCACCGCCAAGGCCCTGGAATTGCTCGGAAAGCTGGACGGGCCAGTTGGAGACCTGCACGCGACCCTCGTCGGACATCTGACCCACGCCGAGTTGCGCGAGCTGAGCCGACTGCTGGAGAAGGCACGGAAATCGCTCCCAGAATAATCGGCCAAGCCACTCCATCTGGGCGACTCCACCGCCCAGGAAATCGTCACGGGAATTAGTTGAAACGTCAACATTTTACATGAAACCCAAGGAGACGACGATGATTCGGGTTCGCAAGGCGGCCGAGCGCGGCCATTTCAATCATGGCTGGCTGGACACCTATCACACCTTCTCGTTCTCGCGATACTACGACCGGAACCACATGGGCTTTCGGGCCTTGCGGGTGATCAACGAGGACCGGGTGCAGCCCGGCCAGGGATTTGGAACCCATCCGCATGAGGACATGGAGATCATCACTTATGTCCTCGAAGGGGGGCTGGCGCACCGGGACAGCCTGGGGACTGGAAGCACGATCCGGCCCGGCGAGTTGCAAACGATGACGGCGGGGACCGGCCTCACCCACAGCGAGTTCAACCCCTCGCCGACCGAGCCGGTCCATCTCTACCAGATCTGGCTGCTCCCCGAGCGCGAGGGCCTGGAGCCGTCCTACGACCAGCGCGTTTTCCCCGAGGCCGAGCGGACGAATCGGCTCCGGCTGGTGGCCTCGCCGGACGGCGGCGAGGGTTCGTTGACGATCCATCAGGACGCGCGATTGTTCCTCGCCTCGTTAGAGAGCGGTCGGGAGGTCTCCCACCGCCTGTCGCCCGGACGGCACGCCTGGCTGCAGGTGCTCCGGGGCGATGTCCGGCTCAACGGAGTCCCTCTGGCCGAAGGGGACGGCGCCGCGGTCAGCGAGGAGACCGACCTTTCCGTCGTCTCCGACGGTACGTCCGAAGTGTTGCTGTTCGACCTGGCCTGAGACTCGCAAGCCGAAAGGAGACCGACCATGCCTCGCTCGATTCAAGGCGTCCTGGCCGTGCTGGGCCGTATCCTGCTCTGCACGATCTTCTTGATGAGCGCCGTAGGGAATGACATCCCCAACTTCAACGCGGTGGCCGGCTACATGGCCAAGGAGGGCGTTCCGTATCCCCGGTTCCTGCTGGCGGGAGCCATCGCGTTCCTGATCGTCGGCAGCCTCTCGGTCATCCTGGGTTTCCAGGCCCGGATCGGCGCCACCCTGCTGCTGATCTTCCTCGCGCTGGCGACCTACTACTTCCACGATTTCTGGACCATCAACGACCCCCAGGCGAAGCAGGAGCAGATGATTCAGTTCCTGAAGAACCTGGGCCTGATGGGGGCGATGCTCTTGATCATCGCCAATGGGCCGGGACCGATGAGCGTCGATTCACGGCGAGTGGTCCTTCGGTGACATCCGGTCAATCGTCCACCTCGCGACCGTCATGTGACTGGTTCTGAGGTGGACTTTGAACAGCCAGGATGCGTCGCGGGGACGCTTTATGATAAAAAGGCGTTCGACTCATGAAGGTTCGAGGAACGAACCGTCCCCCCGGACGTCCGGCGACGTTCCCGGCACTTCGATCACCGGCGGGAATGGGATAGGCAACTCTGTCTGTCACGTCCGATTCACGGCGCGCCATTACCCCTCACCGCCCGAGATCACACCATGTCGTCGACGTCCCTGGCCGCGCTGTTCGCCTCGGTGCTGACTCCGTTCGCAATCGCCGTGGCCCAGGGTCCGGGCGGCCCTCCCGGGGGAGGTCCGGGCGGCTTCGGGCCGGGCACGTTTTTCGCCCCGGCGATCCTGAAGGCGGCCGACGCCGACAAGGACGGCAAGCTCTCGCCCAAGGAGGCGGGTGAGTTTGCCGCGAAGCTCGTCCGCGAGGCCGACACCAAGAAGGCCGGCGCGATCGACGCTCCGGCCCTCGGCCGCGCGATCAACAAGATGATGCCGCGTCCCGACTTCCTGGGCGACGATGCGCCGCCGGCCGAGGATTTCGGCCCGGGCACCTTCCTCGGCCCGCAGATCCTCGAAGCGGCCGACACCAATAAGGACGGCAAGCTCTCTCCCGAGGAGGCCGCGAAGTCCGCCGAGACGTTCGTGACCGAGGCCGACACCGACAAGACGGGGTCGCTCACGGCCGACAGCCTGGGCGCGTCCATCAATCGCCGCATGGGCCCGCCGGGCGGCGGCCCGGGAGGCCCGATGGGGCGAATGGGACAGGAGCGGAAGCTGGTCGCCGAGTTCGACAAGGACGGCAACGGGCTCTTGAATGCCGCCGAGCGGAAAGCGGCCCGCGCGTCGTTGAAAAAAGGCCCCGGTGGCGGCCCGCCCGGAGGTCGCCGCTTCGGTCCCCCTCCGGGCATGTTCGGCGGGGGTGACGAGCCTGGCAAGCCGGGTCCCAAGGTGGATAAGGGGAGTGTCGCCAGCGTCACCGGCAAAGCCCTGTACGACCCTACCGTCCTTCGCACCGTGTTCCTCGACTTCGAGGGTTCGGATTGGGAAGCGGAGATGGCCGAGTTCAACGATACGGACGTGGACCTGCCCGCGACCCTCACCGTCGATGGCAAGAAGTATCCCAACGTCGGGGTCCATTTCCGGGGGCTGTCGTCATTCATGATGGTGAAGGAGGGGTCGAAGCGATCCCTGAACGTCGCACTCGACTACGCCGACTCGAAGCAATCGATCAATGGATACAAGACGCTGAACCTCCTGAATGCGCACGAGGACTCGACCTTCCTCCACACGATCCTTTACTTCCACATCGCCAGGAATTACCTGCCCGCGCCGAAGGCGAACTTCGTGAGGGTCGTCATCAACGGAGAGAGCTGGGGCGTGTACGTCAACACCCAGCAGTTCGACAAGAAATTCCTCACGGAGAACTACGCGACCTCCGGCGGGACCCGTTTCAAGGTGCCGGGCAACCCCGGGGCTCGTGGCGGCCTGGAGTACACGGGTGAGGATATCGCCACGTACAAGCAACGGTTCCAGATGAAAGGAACCGACGATCCCAAGGCGTGGAAAGCCCTGATCGCGCTCTGCCGTACGCTCAACGAGACGCCACCCGAGTCGCTCGAAGCCGCGCTGAAGCCGATGCTGGACATCGACGGCGTGCTCTGGTTCCTGGCGCTGGATAACGCCCTGATCAACAACGATGGTTACTGGGTCCGCTCCAGCGATTACAGCATCTTTCTCGATCCCAAGGGCGTGTTCCACATCCTGCCGCACGATGCGAACGAGACGTTCGGCCCGGCCATGATGATGGGTCCCGGCTTCGGCGGGCCGGGGGGTCGTGGCGGACCCGGAGGACCCGGCCGCCCTCCCGGGGGACCCGGCCGTCCGGGAAATGCCGGCTTCGACCTCGATCCGCTGATCGGCCTGAACGATTCGGCCAAGCCGCTGCGCAGCAAGCTCCTGGCGGTCCCCGCGCTGAGGGCGAGGTATCTCGATCATGTCCGGACGATCGCCCGCGACTGGCTGGACTGGGAGAAACTCGGCCCGATCGTCGCGCAGTATCGCGCCGTGCTCGATAAGGAACTGGAAGCCGACACGCGCAAGCTGATGACCCACGACGCCTACCTCCGGTCCGTGGGTGAGGAGGTCAAGGGCGACGCGCCTCGCGGACGAGCGACGGCGAACCTCCGCAAGTTTGCCGAGGGGCGAAGGAAATATCTGCTGGAGAACCCCGAGATCAAGAAGCTCGCGGGAGAATCGCGCTGAGCGAATGGACTGGTGATGGCGCGCTCGCGCAAGGGCCTGTTTCCGGTTCGATCATGGTGGGTTCATGAGAGGAGTCGCGGTCGATGCCGTCCTGGCTGAGTACGTCACTATCGAGCAATGTCGATCTCTCCCCGGGCATGCTGGCCTGGAGGATCGGGGCCGCGCTGGTGCTGGGAGGGTGCGTGGTCGGGCTCTACCGCTGGGCGAGGCGGGGAGAGACCGTGCCGCCCACGTTCTCGGCCACGCTGGTCCTGCTCGCGGGCCTGATCGCGATGGCAACGCAGGTGATCGGCGATAACGTGGCCCGCGCCTTCAGCCTCGTCGGCGCGCTGTCGGTCGTCCGATTTCGCACGGTCGTGAAGGATACGCAGGACACGGCCTTCGTGATCCTGGCCGTGATCGTGGGCATGGCCGCCGGGGCGAGCCATCTGGCCGTGGGGCTGGTCGGCCTGCTCTTGATGGCGGTCGCCGCGCCGCTGCTCTGGCCGCCCGGTCGGTCCGAGGGCTGGGATCGCGACGAGGGGACCCTGCGCCTGAAGGTCGAGGGCAACGAGGCGGTCCAGGCGAGCGTCGAGGTCGTCTTCCAGGCCGCCCTGACCCGTCACCGACTGCTCTCCGCGGCCACCGCGAAGAAGGGGGCGGCCCTGGAACTCTCGTACTCCGTCCGGCTCCGCCGCGGCGGTTCGCCCATCGACCTTGTCGGCGAGCTGAACCGGATCGACGGGGTGTCCGGCGTGGAGCTGACCAAGGACTGAGAAGCGATCCTCCTGGCCGGTTGATCGAGCCTCACGGCCCCGATGGCGTGTCGCTGAAGCCGCCCCGCGCCTGGTCGGGGAGCATGACCTCGTCGGGCACGGCGTCGCGCTTGGTCCGGACCTCGGGCTCGTCCAGAGGATGATCGGGCTTGACCGCGACCGGCCGGCTCCACGGCGTGGCCATCTGCTGGCAGCCGCAGCACAGGGCAGTTAGCAAGGCGATTCCCGTCGCGATCCGTCGCATGCGGGCGTCTCCGATCCGGAGGAACGATGGGTTGTCGCCCGCAACCTAACTCGCCGGCCCGTTTCGGTCAACGCCGATCCACGCCCCAGTTTTGGCAGAAAATGCCGCCGTTTTTCTTAACTTGGCCATCCCCGGCCGGCTAATCGCAAGCACTTGCCGCCTCTTGGATTGTAAACTTCAAATCCCCGTACGTGTGCATCGCTGAGGCCGCGATACACCGTGAGGATGAGACCTCCAGCTTGTCAATGGCAATTTACCTTGTATACTCTATATCATCATTATTGGAATTTTTACAATTGACCGAATTCAACGCGAGCTCTTCGACCTCGGCGCATCGTCCTACGCCGTAATGCAGGCTGATCGGTCGTCGCAATGAAGCGAGACTCGGCCCGCGTCATGCGGAACCTTACACGACGCCCAGCCGTTCCGGGATCGGCCGGATGCATTCCGATCGTCAGTGCGGATTTTCTGAACATACAACCAGTCGCGTGACGATTCGCCGCGGTTCCCGTCCGGGGAAATCGGGTAGGGATCGCCACGGCGTTTTCTCACGACGTTTCTTTTCAGGAGACCTCGTCGATGACTTTTCTTCGCTGGCGAACCGGCCGGAATCACAGACTCGCGGCTTCACTGGGTGCTTCGAGCCGGAACCGGGCTCGAACTCGGTCCGGGGTGCGCGTGCTGGAACAGTGCGAAGACCGAGTGCTGATGGCGGTCGTGACGTTGGGTGCCGCGAAGAGCTTCGCCGTGCTAGGTGCAACGACGGTGACCAATACCGGGCTGACCAGCATCGTCGGGGACGTGGGCGTGAGCCCGGGGAGCGCGATCACCGGCTTTCCCCCGGGAATCGTCACGAGCGGGTCGCTCCACGCGGGCGATGCCGTCGCGGCACAGGCCCACGCCGACCTGGCCACGGCGTACGGGGTCCTCGCGGGCGAGACGTCCACCGTCAACCTGACGGGCCAGCCTCTGGGTGGGCTCACACTCGCGCCGGGGGTCTATCATTTCGACACCTCGGCCGCGTTGGCGGGAATCCTCACACTCGACGCCCAGGGGAACCCGGACGCCCGCTTCGATTTCCAGATCGGCACCACGCTGACGACCGGCAGTGGCTCGTCGATCCGGCTCATCAACGGCGGGCGCGACAGCAACGTGTTCTTCCAGGTCGGCACATCCGCGACCCTCGGCACGAACACCGCGTTCGCGGGGAGTATCCTCGCGAACACGAGCATCACCGCGACGACCGGCGCGAGCTTCGTGCATGGTCGGGCGCTGGCGGTCAACGGCGCGGTGACGCTGGATTCGAACACCTTCTCCATCCCGCTCGACCCGCCACCGGTGGTCACGAGCCTTTTCCCTGTCTCGGTCCCGGAGAGCGCGACCGGCTTGACGCTGACCGTCAACGGGACGGACTTCGTCGCGGGCTCGGTCGTCCTGTTCAACGGCACGCCGCTGACGACGGTCTTCGTCGGCAGCACCCAATTGCAAGTGACCGTCCCCGCCGTCGACGTGGGCGAAGAGGGCACCGCGACGATCACCGTCCTCACCCCCGGTCCCGGGGGGGGCCTCTCCGGCCCGCAACTGTTCACGATCACCGACCCGTCGGTCGTCGCTCTGGGCGGCTTCACGCTTAACGCAACCTTCGGCACCCCGACGGGCAGCCAGACGGTCGCCACGTTCACCGACCCAGGCGGCCCCGAGCCGAACCTCAACGACCCGCTCCCGGCCAACATCAACGCTCACTACGCGGCCACGATCGCCTGGGGCGACGGCACCCCGAGCACCCCAGGCGTGCTCAGCTTCAACGCAATCACGGGACTCTTCACCGTCAGCGGCAACCACACCTATCTGGTCTCGGGCAGCTCCCCCATCACCGTGACCATCAATCACGAGGGCGCCCCGCCCGTGACGGTGACGAGCACGGCCCTCGTCGGCGATCCCGGCGTGACGAGCGCGACGGCCGTCGCGGTCCACGCCGTCGAGGGCCAGAACACGGATCTGGTCGTCCTGGCCACCTTCATCGACGCAGACCCGAACTCGACGGCCCACGACTGGAACGCCAAGATCAACTGGGGCGATGCCTCCCCGATCAGCACGGCCACGATCGTGCTGGCGGGTGGCGACCCGGTGACCGGCGGCAATGTGTTCCAGGTGATTGCCGGCCATACGTATGCGGAAGAAGGCCCAGCCGCCCCAGTCGTGTTCAATCCCATCGCGACGATCACGGATGTGGACAGCCCGGGAGCCGTGCCCTTCACCCTCCCCCTGAATATCACCCTCGCCGACGCGGCGCTCAGCTCACAAGGGTCAACGATCGAGGCCATCGAGGGGATCGGCTTCACCGGCCAGTTGATCGCCACATTTAGCGACGCCAACCCCGGAGGGGCGGTCGCCGACTTCACGACGGGCGGCGGAACGGTCTCCATCAACTGGGGTGACGGCTCGCCGGTCGTGAACGTCTCCGCGGCGAACGTCACCCTCACGGGCGGCACGTTCAGCGTCACCGGCTCGCACACCTACGCCGAGAGCGGGAGCTTCAAGGTCACGGTCACGGCGAACGACGATGGCGGCAGCCAGACGGTCGCGCATTCGGTGGCCGTGGTCGCCGACGCCGCCCTGGTCGTCTCGCCCACCCAGCCGATCGTGAACCTGACCGAGGGCCGGCAGTCCACCGGGACGGTGGCGTCCTTCACCGACGCCAACCCCGCCGCGCCGGTCGGCGACTTCGCGGCCACGATCGACTGGGGCGACGGCACGCCGCGGTCGACCGGCACGATCAGCCAGCCCGGCGGCGCCGGCTCCGCGTTCCTCGTCACCGGCACGCATACCTATGCCGACGCGGGCGTGGACGGCGGCGTAGGGCACTTCCCGATCATCGTCTACGTCACCGACCAGGGCGGATCGACGCTCACCGTGGCGAATACCGCGAACGTGGCCGACGTGGCGATCACGCTGGCCGGCATCCTCAACCCGGCCAGCGACAGCGGCCAGTCGCACACCGACGCGATCACCAACGTCAACCAGCCGAACTTCTACGGCACGTCCGAGCCGTTCTCTCACATCGTCCTGTTCGCCACGCCGACGACGGGCGGGACACCCGTCCAGATAGGCCAGACGACGGCCGGCGGCGATGGCTCCTGGAGCATCACCACCAACCGACTGCTCGACGGTAGCTACACCATCACCGGGACGGCCACCGATCAGTTCGCCAAGACCACTACCGGTTTCACCGTCCCGGCGACCGCCGTCACGTTCCTGCCCAACGCCGGCCAGGGGCCGCTGGTCATCGACACGGTCGGCCCCCGAGTGACCCACGTCGCCTTCGACCGCCTCAACGGCGAAGTGGACGTTGTCTTCCAGGACGATCGAACGGGGCTCAACCAGGCCACCGTGCTCGACTCGGCCAACTATGCGTTGACCAAGCCGCACAAGCCATTCGCCGCGTTCCTGGCGACGAGCCTCAACGCGACCCCCTCGTCAAACCCCACCGCCCCCGAGAAGGTGGTCGCGGTGTTCAATGGCGGCCGGACCTTGCGAGGCCCTTACTTCCTCTTCACGATCCGCGACTCGACGCGGGGGCCGTCCAGCGTGCAGGACGTGGCCGGCAACTCGCTCGACGGCGAGTTCTACGGTTCATTCGCGTCGGGCAACAGCGTCCCCGGCGGCGATTTCGTGGCGATGCTCAACGCCTACCACAACAAGGTGTTCGCGCCCCAGACGGTCATCGGCACGGCCAACGCGGCCAACGGCGGCCAGGGCGGCCTTCCGGTCGGTTCCCTGCACAGCGGCATCTTCACGCATGTGCTGCCCCGCAGGGCCGCCGGTTCCCTCGCGGTCACCGGGCGCGTGCGGCAAGCGTCGCCCGTCGCCGGTCATCACCCGCACGGACCTCGTCACCACGGTTAAGACCGGCGGGGTGAAATCGGTGAGTCGAATCGGGGTGTGGCGCGGGGGAATGACCCGTCGCCACGCCCCGTTTCCTTGCGCAGGGGGCGGCGGTCTTTCGTTCTGGTCGGAGGCTTCGGACCCCGGGTGGCTGGGGTCGAGCCGGCCCCGGCCGGCGCTGCCCCCGGCCGGTGGCCGGCGTCGCAGGGCCGGGGGCTCGCCGGCTCGGCCGGCTCGACCCCAGCCACCCGGAGGCCAAAATCGAGTGGGACACCCGGCGCGAGCATGGCTCGTTGACAGGGATTCAGCGTTTGTTTAACCTCGGTCCGGGGAAGAGTCGACGAACGGGGGCTGTCCGCCATGAACCGCCATCGAGCGCCAGGCATCACCTCGCGCCGGGACGCCCTCCGGGCCGGGGTCGTCCTCGGAGGATTCGGGCTCGCTCAGGGAGCGACTGGCCTCGGCGCGTCGACGGCATCCGCGCTGCCGCCCGTCCGGGCATGCATCCTGATCTTTTATTACGGCGGCCCGAGCCATCTCGACACCTACGACCTAAAGCCGGATGCGCCGTCCGAGGTCCGGGGCGAGTTCCGGCCGATCGCGACGAGCGTGCCTGGGCTGAACATCGCCGAGCACCTGCCGGGCATGGCGCGGGTGATGCACAAGGTCGCGCTGATCCGCAGCATGTCGCACGGCTACCGCCTGCACGACTCGGCCTCGATGAAGGTGCTGACCGGGCGCGAGCCGCCGCAGGGCGACCAGGAGCTGTTCGCCCCCGCGCCGCAGGTCTTCCCCAGCTATGGCTCCGCGTTGAGCTACGTTCGGCGCGACCGGGGGCTGGCCGTGCCCCACGCGGCGCTGCCGTTCGTCTTCCACAACGTCGTGCCGACGCCCTGCCAGGGGGGCGGCTTCCTCGGCTCGGCGTATGATCCGCTCCAGGTCATGGTCGATCCCCAGACCCGGGCCTGCCGCGCCGAGATGCTGGAGATGCCCGAGGGTCTCACGCGGGCGCGGAGGACGTCGCGCCGTGGCCTGCTCGGTGCCCTGGAGGAGCAAGCCTCCGCGGCGCCGGAGGCCGTGCGGATTCGACAGCTTCACGACAAGGCACATCGGCTCCTGGACTCGGCGGAGATCCGCCGCGCGATGGAGATCGGCCGGGAGGACCCGCGGACCCGGGACCGCTACGGCTACGGCCCGGCGCCGGCCAGCGTCGGCTCGGGCGGCGGAGGCGGCAACGGTGCCGAGCTGGGATTCGCCCGGCAGATGCGCGGGCAAAACCTGTTACTGGCCCGCCGACTGGTCGAGGCGGGTGTCCCATTCGTGAACGTGTATGACTTCCGCCAGCAGGGCCAGAACTGGGACGCCCATTTCAAGTGCTTCGATCAGCACCGGACCCACCTGCTCCCGCTGGCCGACCAGTCGCTGTCGGCCCTGATCGAGGATCTCGACGTCCGGGGCCTGCTGGAAAGCACGCTGGTCGTCGCCCTGGGCGAGTTCGGCCGCACCCCGAGGGTGAACAAAGAGGGCGGTCGCGACCACTGGCCGGACTGTTACAGCGTCCTGCTCGCCGGTGGCGGCGTGCGAGGCGGCGCGATCTTCGGCGCCAGCGACCGGATGGGCGCGTACCCCTCGGCCGACCCGGTCACCCCGGCCGACCTCGCCGCGACGATCTACTGGCGCTTCGGCGTCGATCCCCAGACCGAGGTCCGCGACGTCACCGGCCGCCCCTTCCCCCTGGCCCTTGGCGAGCCGATCCGCGCGGTCTTCGGGTGACGCCCGGAGCAACCCTTCCATTCCGCGCAGGACGACGCCCGTGTGGCTGGGTCTGAGGTACTCCGAAGGGCCGGCCTGCGATGCAGGCCGAAGGCCCAGACTCTGCGCCGAGGGCCGGGCCTTCGGAGTACCTCAGACCCAGCCACGCGGAACGAACTCGCGACAAGCGCTGACTAGGTTGGACGCCCGAGGAGGGAGATGAGGGCGTCGAAGTCGACGGGCTTGACCAGGTGGTGGTCGAACCCGGCGGCCCGCGACCGGCGGCGGTCATCCTCCTGGCCGTAGCCCGAGACGGCGATGATCACCGCGTCCCGGCTCCGTTCGTCCTGGCGCAGGCCCCGCGCCACCTCGTAGCCGTCCAGTCCCGGCAGCCCGATGTCCAGCAGCACGAACCCCGGACGGAACGCCCGCGCCGCCTCGACGGCCGCTCGACCGTCGTGGATGGCCAGGACCTCGTGGCCCAGCAGCTTCAGGAGCCGGGCCATGCCCCGCGCCGTATCCACGTTGTCGTCGACGACCAGGACCCGCGCGCCGGGGCCCGCCTCCGCCGGGGCCAGCTGGGCCTCTGGCTCCGACTCAGACTCGGCCGCCGCCGGCCGTTCCGCCAGCGGCAGGCTCACGACGAACTCGCTGCCGCGGTTCGGGCCGGCGCTGTGGGCCGTCACATCGCCGCCGTGCATCTCGGCCAGCCGCCGCACCACCGTCAGACCGATGCCCAGCCCGCCCTCGGACCGGGCCAGCGAGCGGTCACCCTGGGCGAAGAGCGCGAACATCTCCGGCAGCTTCTCCGGCGCGATCCCGGTGCCGTCGTCGCGCACGCTGATCAGGACCCGCCGGCCCTCGCGCCGCGCCGTCAGCCAGATCCGCCCGCCGCTGTCGGTGTACTTGGCGGCG
>JAQGHR010000077.1 GCA_028291545.1 Planctomycetota bacterium
CCGGAATGGCATGAAGTTAAGCCGGAACTCGTTGCTCCAGAAGGCGTTGCCGAAGTACTTTTCGAGGGCGGATCATGTAGGGATACTTCTTCGCGCGCCGCTTCTTGCAGCGCGGTTCGACGCGCCCCGGCCGATGCGGGTTGACGATCAGCTCGGGCAGCGCCGAGCCCGGCGGCGACGACGACAGCCAGCGCAATGCGTCCACGAAGCTAACCCGGTCCACGGCGACGCCTTGACGCCGGCTGGCCTCGAGCCTGACCAGACGGACCAGGTTGTACACGATCGCGAAGGTCGCCAGCTCCTTGAGGACGCCGGCCTCCGTCTTGCAATGCAACACATCCATGCCGAGTGTTGTCTTCAAGTGACCGATGTCGGTCTCGACCGCCCATCGAGAGAGGTAGAGCCCGGCCAGTCCCTCGATCGGATAGCGGTCGGCATCCAGCAGCGTGGTCACCAGGGTCACCGAGCTGACCCGGAAGCCGGGACGACTGACCCGATACCGACACTCGCGGATCGTCAGGGTCTCGGGCAACGCGTCGTGCTCCTCGGCCGTCATCCACGCCGGTCGCACATAGGGCCTGTACCAGGCGACGACCTGGTCCTCCGGGCCCAGGGCGCGGACCCACTGCGAGCGTGCCTTGCCAGTCAGATTCCCCGTGTTCCAGCGCGGCGGCCGCGGCCGACCCGGGGTGAAGTCGACGACCCGCCGCTGGCTCATGCGGAAGACGCCGTGGAGCCCGCGGCCCACGAGCAGGGCCAGGTGGGCGAACGTGCCGAAGGCGCGGTCCCCGACCAGGACGTCGCCGGCACGGAGTTCCGGGTGCAGCAAGGCGACGCGGGACATCTCGTGCGATCGCAGGGGCGCGACCAGGAATTGCTGGATCAGCCCGGTGCCGGCGTGGAACAGGGCCAGGACGCGGGCGACCGGGAAGCCGCAGCCGACGGCCTGGTTGGTCGGCTGGCCGAAGGCACGCTGCAGGCCCGGGGTGTCGGGCATGCTGACACCGGTGCCGTCGACGAGCCAGGTGCGATGGCCGTGCCAGGGCCCGACGGTGTCGGTCAGGGGCCGACACGCCTCGACGAGGCGTCGGAGCAGGGCCTGGAGGATGGCCTGGGGGAGTCGCGAGCGCGCCTGGCAATACGCCGAGGCCGTGAAGTCGAGTCCGGTGAGGCGCGGCAGGTGGGCGCAGGCGGTGTTGCGGTGGAGGATCTGGAGGACGAACAGATGGATGGTCGTGACCGGGTCGAGGATGCGATCGCGCCAGCGGCATCCCAGGGACCGGCAGAGGTCCTTCAAGGCGAGCGGCTCGAGCCGGTCGGCCAGGTCGTCGCGAATCTGCCGCAAGGCCAAGACGAGCGATGGGGTCATGGTGAGAGGCTCCCGCCTGAGATGTCCAGGCGAGGCTATCTTGGTCACGGCGAGGAGAGCCCGACTACGGAATCGTAACTTCAGGTGAGGTATTGAATTCGGGCTTAACTTCATGCCATTCCGGGAGAACCCGATTAGCGATGAACTTAACACATGCTCCCCCCTGCCCCGATATTTCAGATGCCGAATGATGTCCTTTATTCGGCAACGGCGCAAGGGCGAGTTGAGGGCAGGGGAGTTTAACCTTCAGGGTTATCTGGCACCGCCTCCGGCATGCTACTAAACCGGACCCAGGAATGAAGACGGGTTCACGCCGAAATACCTCGAGAGGACCCCGATGTGCTCGCGGGTCAAGTCGCGTTTGCCGTTCAGGACGAGCGACAGGACCGTCTTGCTGATGCCCGTCCCACGGACGATGTCGACCTGCTTCACACCCATCTCATCCATCAAGGAACGGAGCATCGCGGCGTCGCTGACGTGAGGCATCTCCACGTGCTCGTCTTCGTATTTTTCGACGAGGTCGCCCAGCACGTCGAGGTAATCGGACTCGGCCGGCGACAGATCATCCCGGCCCGTCAGGTCGTCGACGACTTCGGACGCCGCGTCCAGCTCGGCGTCGCTCCGGATCGGCCGTAGCGGGAACCGCCGGATCAGGGCCAGGTAAGCCGGGTCCGTGCCGCCGCGGACGGTGATGCCGGCCTTGGGTTTTCCTCCGGCCTTCGAAGCAGGAGCCATCTTCCCCCCCACATGATCGGCCGGAGCAATGTTCTTCCGGTCCTTGGCGACGTGTTCCGTACCCCCGGATTGCCGCGTAGTCTTCGTCCCCATCGCGTCACCCCTCAGTCGTCCTTCCACTTGCCCTTGTCATACTCCTCGTGAGTCAACACCGCCCGGACATAGACCTTGAACCTGTTGTAGTGGATGACGGTAATGAGCCGGTATTCGTTCTTCTTGATGTTGAAGACGGTGAACTTGTCCACCGGATCGGCATGAGGAAAATCGGCCCTTGCCTCGTGGACGTCGTTCCAAAGGGCTTTCTTGGCCACACGATACCAGCGTATCAGCGGGGCCAAGGCGTCCGGGTGTTTCCGCCCCGCCGCCATCAATCGCTTCTTCGAGATAATGTGCACCGGCCGCTCCCCACCGCCACAGAGCGAACACAAGTGGAGTATAGTTTTCAAATTGAAAACTGTCAAGATATTGGGATGGGACTCCCCCCTCCCCTGCCCTGCAACATGCGGGCGACGATAACCGGTTTTATCTTCCGCCATGGACACCCGAAATGCCGCGCAGGGATCTCTCACGACGGGACCGGTCGTCTGTCGGGCGTTCGGTCGTATGGCTAATAATGCTGATACGTCGGTACGATAATGGAATTTATATTCTAATTCGTGATTTGCGACCGCCGCGGTCCTCGCCTTGGGCTCGATCGGTAAGATAATGTGACCAGCACGCTGGCGAAGGACGCCACGACTCCCGCTAAGAAAGGCAAGGTTCCCGGATGGGCTACGAGATCGCCCTGGCCGGCGGGATTTCGATCCCCGTGGGCACGTCGCAATGCTGGCCCACGTTCACCGAATGGGCCGCCAAGCTGGACCCCAAGACGTATCCGCTCCTGGTGCGGTTCGCCGTCACCGGCAAGGTCCGTGACCCAAACGCGACCGCGAAGGAAATCGATGCGGCGCTGATCGCCCTCGACGCCCCAGAGTCGGTCCAGGACACCGGCGACCGGGTCTCGGCGATCCTGGAGTGCCACGCCGGCGGCAAGCCCGCCTACATCCACAACGGGATGTCCTGATCCGAGGCGCATCATTTAGAAGCGTGGCGTCGAGCCGTTAGACTGACCCGCCCGGACCCGAGAGTCACCAGGGGCCGCAGCAATGCCTGATCCCGCCGAGGTCGCCTGGCAGCGTATGCAGACGATGAGCACGAAGCTCGTTGAGGCCCTGGACGCCCTGGATGATGCAGGCGGCCTGCGCAGGCTCGCCGCGACGTGGCGGCCGGCGATCCGCGAGAAGGCCAAGGTGACGCTCTCCGAGGCACGGCGGGCGATCGAGGGGGCGCAGGCTCAGTTGAAGGACAAGCCGAGGAAGTAGGCTCTCAGCTTTTGACGGACACCGGCTCGCCCCTCCGCGAGACTGATCGAGGCCCCGCCCCATGGCGGTGCGAGCCGCGTGATCGGAACCCCGCGAGCAAATCCGCCCCGGCCCCACAGGCCGCCGCTCAAGACCTCCGCCTCGCCGCGCCGATCTCGGCATAAGGCCGGGTAGAGGCGTGCGTGGATCGCCATCGCGGCCCCGTAGTCGGTAAGCGGGGGCCGTTCCCATGGACGTGATCAAGGGACTGGCGGGGTATGTCGGCGAGAACCTCGGCCTCCTGGCCCCGGTGGACCAGGCGTGGCAGCCCACCGACTTCCTGCCCGACCTGTCGGCCGAGGACTGGGCCGAGCGGCTCACGAAGTTCCGCGAGTCGGCGGCATCCCTGTCCGACGACGTGCTCGTCGTCCTGGTGGGCAACATGGTCACCGAGGAAGCCCTGCCGAATTACGCCATCTCGCTGAACCAGATCGTGAAGGACGCGACGGGGACCGGCGACGCCCCCTGGGCCCGCTGGCTGCGGGGCTGGACGGCCGAGGAGAACCGCCACGGCGACCTCCTCAACGCCTATCTCCGGCTCACGGGGCGCGTCGCCATGCGCCGGGTCGAGCAGACGATCCACCACCTGATCTCCCAGGGCTTCAACCCGCTGCGGGGCGGGTTCGACCCGAATAGCGAGGGCGATGCTTACGCGGGACTGATCTACGCCTCATTCCAGGAGCGGGCCACGCGGATCAGCCACGCCAACGTGGCCCGGCTCGCCGTGGCCCAGGGCGACGACGCGCTGGCGAGGATCTGCCGGAGGATCGCCGGCGACGAGGCACGCCACGAGTCGTTCTACACCAACGTGGTGGGCCGGGTGATGGAGCGAGACCCCGAGGGTGGCGTCCTGGCGTTCCGCGCGCTGCTCCGTGGCGTGATCGCCATGCCGGGCCGGCAGATGGCCGACGGCCGCACGCCGGACCTCTACGACCGGTTCGCGGCGGTCTCGCAGCGCCTCGGGGCGTACACGGCCCGCGACTACGCGCGGATCATCGGGCACCTGGTCGGTGTGTGGCGGATCGCGGATCTGTCCCTGTCGGGCAAGGCGGCCCGGGCGCAGGATTACCTCTGCCGGCAGGCCGGGCGTTACGAGCTTTACGCCGACGAGGTCGCGGCGGCCCTCACCGGGGGGCCGGCGGTCCCGTTCGCCTGGATCCGGCCCGGGTCCCGTGGGCCGATCGGGCGGGCGGGGGACATCGGCGACAACGCCGCGTGAAGGACGGGAGCAGGGCGGCCATCGCCCCGCCCATCGAGTCGGGCGCAGGCCCGACTTGCAAGGGGCCGTCCGGGGTCGAAAAGGTGAAGGTCTCGGCGCAGTAGAAGTACCCAACCCGGAGTGCGCTGCCTCATACAACACCCTGATCTCGCCGGCCGGCGACGTTGGCGGCCGGTGAGATCAGGCTTGATGTACCCGGGGACGTGGACCACGGGCATGGGCCCTATGGTCGAGGTTTTGTGGCGGGCCGGTCCCGCGGGGCGTCGGATAACGGCTTGGGCTGGAGCCCCAGATCGTTCCGTTCGCTCCGGTCGGTCTCCGGACGGTCACGGGTAGGCTGGGGGCGTTCGAGGGTCCCCTGCGCGCCGTACTCCGACGCAAAGATGCCGCCTCGCTCGTCCCACCAGCGATGGAAGTTGTCGATGCCCTGCACCAGTTGGATGCAGAAGTCGGCGGGGTGGCTCCCCTCATCGAACGGGCCGCCGCCCTTGCTCGTGCATTTGTAATTCTTGAACCAGCGCATCCATCGTTCGTCGCCGGGCGAGGGAGGGTTCCGCTCGAAGAACGGAGCCATCTCCGACTTGATCGGATACTGGGCCGTCGCATGGCAACTCATGCACGAGCTGCGGGGATTATCGACCGGACCATTCAGGCGACCGTTCCAGCCGAGATGGGTCGCGGGCAATTCGTCCCGGTCCTCGTTGATCACGGACTCCCGGATCGTCGCGACGATCTCCGTCCGCTCGGGACAGCGCGTATGGTAATGATCCCGCCGATTGTCCTCGTCGTTCCCCCACTGTACGCCGACGGGCACGAGGTTATCCCAGCGGTTCGGCCGCTTCATCATCCCGTTGTACTGGTACGTCCCGAAGAGCCATCCGGTCGGCGTCCGATCGTCCCTCACCATAACGTCCATCTGGATGAGTGCGAGCGGGCGGACCGAACGGTTATTCGAGGCGAAATTGTCGCAGATGTAGCCCTGCCAGAGGATGGGATCGACGAGACTCGGAACCTGCTCGGTCGGGACATCGACGAAGAGCAGCTTGCAGATGACCGACCCGCGGGGGAACTCGGCCCCCCGGAGGTCGGGGTGCTCGTGGTCCTTCCACACCTTGCCGATCGTGTAGGCGGCGAATTCGTTGTAGTAGGCCACGGCGTAGGTCTGCCCGCCGGAGAATGTCTGGGTGCTGGCGAGCTGGTACTTCTTGACCTCCGCCTCCTTCGTCATCCCGCGGATCCCCTCGCGCCCGATCGGCCCGTAATGCTGCCATGGCATGTGATACCAGCGGCGGACCCCGTTCTCCTCGACCCGCCAATCGGCCTCGACGTTCCCCTCGAAGCAGTAGCGCCTCAACTCCTGCATGTACGACTTCCAACCCGTCCTGAGGTAGCCCTCCACCCAGTCCCCCCGGAAGTCGAGCCCGAAGAACCGCGGGATCGCGGCCCGATCGGGCGGGGCCGCTGGGTAATCCTGGCTGAGCTTGAAAATCCTCCCCGCATAGCCCTGGGGCAGGAACCCGAAATCGGGGAAGCGGCCCTTCCCCGCCGGTTCGGCATCTCGACCCGGCTCGGCGGCCCGGGCCGGGCAGGCGGCAAGCGCGATGGCGAGGCAGCCGGCTATCCTGGCCATCAAGGAGCGGCGGAGCATGCTCGGGACCCCTTATGTCATGTCGTGAGGCACGAGACCCGTCCGCCTCCCGTCGGAGATGACCAATAGACGGCACCGCCGAGGCAAACGTAGGACCATAATCCCGCCAAGGCGAACCAACCACAAGGCCCCCGGCAACCGGCGCAGAGTCGCGACGGCCGTCCCCAGCGAGAACGGGAAACGGTACGCCTGCCCTTGGCGTCGTCTTCGAGAGGAGCAAGCCCCGCCCATGTATGAAACCTGCACGGAATCGGCCGTCCGCGATGGGACCACCTCCATCATGAAGGGGGTTGAACCGCTTCGGGTAGGCTTCGGGCAGTCCGGCAACCGTCGCCGAAATTTGCACGCGGCGGGTGCATGTAGGAAGTGGTACGGAAAAGTATGGTTTTCCGGCGGAGAGCGACCACGATGAGCGGCGGCCGACCCCCCTTCACGCCACGGCAAAGCGCGTTCCTCGCGACCTACCTGTCGGACCCCGATCGGAACGCGACCAGGGCGGCGACCTCCGCCGGATGGAGCGGACGGCCAGATCACCCGCCGAAGCAAGTTGCCGGGAGTAAATCGCCGTCGAGGCGCTGGAGAAGGGCTTCGGGGGCGAAGCATCGTCCCGGCCGATTCCGAGGGATATCTTGTCCGGGTCGTCCTGGCGAGGGACATCTTGTCACGAAACCCTCAGCAGACTCGTTTTCTCGGGGTTCACCGTTGCCCCTTGGGTATCGCACCGGATCCGATCCATCCCCTACTCAGATCCCGTGGCCCGCGCCATCTGACGGCAGACGCGAGTTAGGGCACAGCGGACGGTCCCTGCGGCCTCGCACGGGGGACTTCCCGGTCGGCTCTACGGCCGGCGCGGGGGTTCCGTCCGGTCGAGGTCCAGCGGCTCCAGGCGGAGCCCCCGGCCATCGGCCTGCACCAGAGTCCCCGGCTCCACCTCGTGCCACCCCGGCCCGTCGTCGAGGGGCTCGGACGCGACCACCACGCCGCCGTGCCACCGGGGCTCGCCCTGCAGGGAGTACAGCGTGCTCGCCTCCCCGGGCTCGGCGTACCGCACCGCCAGCATCCCCGTGGCGCCGGCCAGGATCACGTTCGCCTTGATGTGGCCGTCGTGCTCTCGGGTCAGGTCACGCGCCTCGCGCAGCGCCGACCGCAACGCGGCGGCCGCGTCCCGCCCCCCGCTGTGGCGGAAGTGGGTCCGCCACAGCGCCCCGAGCGCCTCGCCGTCGCTGGAGCCGCGGATGTCGGCCTCGTGGTCCTCGTCGAGCCGGTTCCTCAGCGCCTTGGATAGCCTCCTGGGCCAGGGCGATAGCTCGCCGTTGATCGTCCAGAGGTGGTCGTCCATCACGAACAGCGGGGTGTTGGTGAAGGAGGTCTCGATGCCCGGGCTGGCGTAGCGGACGTGGCCGACGACCGATCCGGAGAGTACGGCCTGCGTGCCGGTCTTGCCGTTCTGGTCGGACCACAGGGGCAGGACGCTCTTGATCAGGCTCGGGGTGGGGCCCGCCTCGGGGCAGAACCAGCCGACGCCCCAGCCGTCGCCGGCGATCGATGAGCCGGCCATCTGGCGGGCGTTGCGGCTCTGGTCGGTCAGGCCGTGAGGCGGCTCGTGGAGCAGGGCCGACAGCCGCACGGGCGGCCCGAGGTAGGCGGCGATTCGACACATGGGGAGACGACCTCCGTCGGGTTCACGGTTCCGGAGAAAGGGCGGGCCACGGGCTCGCCCCGCGCGAGGTCAACGGACGGCGACACGGGCACGGGGCCCTCGGTGGACCGCCGCACCGGGCCGCGAGATCGCCCGTCACCCGGGGCCTCATCGCCGGGCCCGGAGCGACCCGGCCCTTTTTAGGTGTCCAATCTGTCAACCGATCCTTTCCACCCGAGTAGTTCGCTACATCAAGGAAATTTGATGCCAGTCCGATCCCGGCTCGCCATGCAAGCAAGCCGAGCGCGGGGACAGAAAGCACAAAAAGCACACGGAAAAGTAGCATGAAAGAGCATGGTTTCATCGCGCCTGCCCCGGGCCTCCATGACTGTTCCCCGACTGTTCTTCAGTCTGACTCGCCCGGCTAAAGAGGCGTCGTCTCGAATACTGCCTTTTACGCTGTCTCCGGCCCGGTCGCCATGCTGTTCCTGAGCACATAATCGCCATGAACACATCACTTTCCGAATTTAGCTACGCACTTTCGAGCCGTGCTCAAGGGACGTCACATCCAACCCATGACCCCGCAATGGTTTAACGGTCCCCGATGGCCCAAAACAGGCCATTCCGACGACAGGGCTTTCCCCCCTCCGCACACTGGACACAGCGGGCGCCTGAGCCGGGGCTGCAGCGGCCCCCGACCGAGGGGCCTGACCTCCTGTCCCTCAAGGCCCACTGAGCCACGACCGGGTGCGCCGAGCAAGATCGTGACCGAGCCGAATGCATAAAATTTCGGAAAGTCGTCAGTCGGGATCAATCGGGATGTATCCTGGACGAGGCCCAGGCAGGGACGTTCTCGAAGCGCGATCCCGTCGCCCGCAATCCGAGTTCGCCATCCCAAGGCATGCAGGAGGAGCCATCTCATGTCCGAGCAGAGCGGGACGAATGTCGGGGGAGTCAGCATCCCCGATAGCAAGCTGGCGAGTGACCTGACGCAGTTGATCCGCGACACCGAGTCGGAACTCCTCTTCCATCACTCGACGCGGGTCTACCTGTTCGGCGCGCTGACCGGACAACGCAAGGGGCTGAAATTCGATCCCGAACTCCTCTATGCCGGCGCGATGTTCCACGACATCGGACTGACCGAGGGCTATCGCCGGTCCCGGAACCGATTCGAGGTGGACGGCGCCGACGCGGCGAGAGAGTTCCTCAAGGGCTATGGGATCCCGGAATCGAGCGTCGATCTCGTCTGGGACGCCATCGCCCTGCACACGACGCCCGGCATTCCGGAGCACAAGAAGCCGGAAGTCGCCCTGGTCACGGCGGGCGTCGAGATGGACGTGCTCGGCCTCGCCTACGACCAGTTCACCGACGAGCAGCGCGAGGCCGTCGTCGCGGCCTACCCGCGTGGCGGGGATTTCAAGAACGAGATCATCCGGGCCTTCTACGACGGGATGAAGCATCGGCCCGAGAGCACCTTCGGGACCGTCAACGACGATGTGCTGGCGCACTTCGATCCCGGGTTCAAGCGCACCGACTTCTGCAGCGTGATCCTGCAATCGTCCTGGCGGGCTTAGCGAAGAGCCCGGATGGCCCCCGTCTACTCAAGGCCCGTCAGGCATCGCGAGAGCGTCCGATGCAACCCCGCTACTGCCCGGAGTGCGAAGCCGGCGAGGGCGTACCCCACGAGCCCTTCTGCTCGAAGGAACGCTGCCCGTTCTGCGGCGGTCAGCCCGCGTCGTGCGGATGCATCGTCACCCTCCTCGGTTTGAACGATGAGGGGCGGCAGGCCGTCGAGGAGTACGAGGACGATTCGGTCGAGCCGCTCCGGAGCATCGTGGCGCGTTGGGATGAAGCGCTGGAGCGGAAGGGCCGTGTTCCGTTCGGCGTCGAGCCGGCGGAAGGCGCTCACGCCTGACGGCGCACAGTATGTGCCCCGGCGCCTGAGGCGCGGCGAGCTACATCGCTCACGAGCGAAATACACAAAGTTTCGGAAAGTACAGGCATGTAGGAAACAGTACGAAAAGGTATAGTTTTCCGGTGGAGAGCGACCACGATGGGGTTGCTGTAGGAGACGAGCAGAAAACAACGCTAAGGCTGGCCGATCCCGAAACTCAGGCGTCCCGGGAAGTCAAAGGACTTTGATTTCGGGATGAAAAAAGGACGGCTTCTCTACCTTCTCGCGGACTTCCGAGCGGTTGGCAGGCGGAGTGCCGAAACGGGCCGGTTTCGGGCAGGATACGCAGTAGGAATGGGGATTATCTCCGAACGCCATTAAGCGAGCGCCTAACCGACGGCCGCGAAAGGACTTGATCGAGGCACTGGCCTCCTGGCAGCTTGGCGTTGCTTCACGACGCCGGCACCGGGAGGCCCTCGGATGCATCACCGGATCGATTCCG
>JAQGHR010000082.1 GCA_028291545.1 Planctomycetota bacterium
CGAAGAGAGACTGTGCCCGCCCCAGGTCCTTGCCGGGGAAGTTCTCGACGGCGCATCGCTCGTCGAGCGAGTCGAAGACATTGATCTCCTCCGCGGCCGGCAGGCGGGCGGCCATCTGGGCGAATCCTCCGGCATGGGATGAGTAGACGAGGGCCGGCCCGACCGGGACGATGGCGGTTACCACACCAGGCCGTCACCCCGAGCGGAGCCGGCCCCCGATGACATCCTCGCATCCGACACCCGCCCCGTGCCAGTGGTTCTCGTGGCTCGCCGCCGCGCTCGACCGCCGCTCGGCCCCCAGGCTCGCCCTCCTGTTCCTCGGCGCCGTCCTCGCCCGGGGGCCGGCGGACCGTCACCACCTGGATCAGGGCGGGCAAGCTCAGTGGCCAGTATCAGCCCTGCTACATCGCCGTCGCGGCCGCCGGCAAGAGGGCCGATCGCATCGCCAGGCGGCTCCTGACCGAGGTGGTCACGCCGCTGGTCGCCAAGGCCGGTCGGCTGACCCTCGCCCTGGACGATACCCCGACGAAGCGGTACGGGCCGCACGTCCAGGGGGCCGGAATCCATCACAACCCGGCTCCCGGCCCGGCCGGCTCGCCTTACGTCTACGGCCACGTCTTCGTCGTCCTCGGGCTGCTCGTCACCCACAAGGCCTGGGGCACGATCGCCCTTCCGCTCTTGGCCCGACTCTACATCCGGAAGAAGGACCTCCCAGGCATCGACCCGAAGCACAGGCCGGAGTCCCGCACCAAGCTCGAACCGGCCGTCGAGATGCTGCGATGGGCCAGACCTTGGCCGGGTCTGCTCAAGGTGCCGGTCTGGGTGGTGGCCGACGGTGCCTATGCCAAGAAGGAGTTCCTCAAGCCGGCCAAGTTGCTGGGGATGACGGTCGTCAGCCGGCTCCGCAAGGACGCGGCACTGCGGACACTGCCCGGGCCGAAGCCGCCGGGGCGGCGTGGCCCGGCCCCGACCTACGGCCCGGACGTGATCGACCTGGCCAAGCGGGCCGGCCAGCGGCGGGGCTGGTCCTCGGAGACACTCACACTTTACGGGGTCGCCTCGCTCAAGAAGTACAAGACGTTCCTGGCGACCTGGCGGCCGGCCGGTGGCGTGATCCGGGTGGTGCTGGTGGACGAGCCGACCGGCTGGAGGGCGTACTTCTGCACCGACACCACGGCGAGCGTCGCCGACATCCTGACGACGGTCGCCGACCGCTTCAGCCTGGAGATCACCTTCCGCGAGTGCAAGCAGGTCGTCGGGGCGGGCCAGCAGCAGGTGCGGTTCCTCTGGGCGAACGTCGGTGCGTTCCACGTCTGCCTGTGGACGTTCACGAGGACCGACGCATGGGCCCGGGGACGAGAGGAAGGCGACCTGGCGGACCGCTCGAACTCGCCGTGGGACTCACCGCTGCGCCGGCCGAGCCACGCGGATAAGCGGCGGGCCTGGCGGCGTGCGCTCCCGGGCGAGGCGATTCGCGCGGTCCTACGCCCCGGGGTCACTGAGGCGGAAATTCAGGCCACGGCGGAAAGACTGCTGAGCCTCGCCGCGTGACGTGAATCGAATCCCGGAAAGTACAGGATGAGACCGAAGCCGGGCAAAACCAAATTATCGGGGCGTCGAGATCGCAAATTCATTCACGCAGAGCCTGGTAGTCCGGCCGATAGTTCACTTGACTAACCTGATTATCCCAGCTCCCTGAGAACCGTTAAATTTCGCCAGATCGTCCAGATCTGCTCATCATCCGTGCGTCGGAAGCGGAGAAGCTCATGCGTCGGAGACGCGGTCGCCGCCCTCTATTGCCGGTCATGCTGTGGGCGGCGTTCATCAGCCGCGTCGGGCTAGCGCAGACGGTCCCGCTCCCGCCCGCGCTGGAGGATCGGCGGGCACCGTCATCCCCGGGAGATCGGGCCGCGCCGATAGGTCCCGAGGCCCCGCCTCCGGCCCCGCAACCCATCCCCGGCCCGGCGGGGATGGGCCTGCTCGTGGGCGGGATGGACGCGAGGGTGCCGCAGGGACTGCCCATTAATCTCGCGACCGCGATGCAACTGGCCGGGGCCCGGCCGCTTGACATCGCCGCGGCGGCGAAGCAGGTCGAGCAGGCGCTCGCCTTGCAGCTCCAGGCCAGGGCCCTCTGGGTCCCCAACCTCGACGGCGGGATCGATTACTTCCGGCACGACGGCGTCCAGCAGAACATCTTCACGGGCCCGAATTTCCGGAAGGGGAGGCAGAGCTTCTTTGTCGGCGGCGGCCCCACGCTGTCCGTCGGGCTCACGGATGCCATCTTCGCCCCGCTCGCGGCGCGGCGCGTGGTCGCGTCGCGGCGGGCCGACCTTCAGGCCGCGCGGAACGACAGCCTGTTCGCGGTCTCGCGGGCCTTCTTCGACCTCCAGGCGGCGCGGGGGCGGCTCCTCGGCATCGGGGCGGCGATCGCGAGGGCCGAGCTGCTCGTGGACTTCGCCAAGGGCCTGGCCCCGGCCCTGATCGCGCCGCTGGAGATCAACCGGGCGCAGACCGAGCTCCAGAGCCTCCGGCAGGCCCAGCAGGTCGCCATCCGCGACTGGCGGGTCGCCAGCGCTCGCCTGGCGGAGGTCCTGTTGCTCGAGCCGGCCACGCTGCTCGAGCCGGTCGAGCCGCCGTTCCTCCAGGTGACGCTCGTCCCCGACGGACGTTCGCCCGACGAGCTGCTGCCCGTCGCCCTGAACAACCGCCCCGAGATCGCCTCGCGGCGCGACCTGGTCGCCGTGGCGGAGCAGCTCGTGCGCCAGGAGAAGAATCGCCCATTCCTGCCGAACCTGATCGTCACCAGCCCGGCCACGGGCACGGGGCTGCTCTCGGCCGGAAGCTTCTCCGCCGGTGCGAACCGGTCGCTGGGTACCAACGGCTCCCGCTTCGACGTCGAGGTGGCCGCGGTCTGGGAGCTTCGGAACGGGGGGATCGGCAACATCGGCCTCGTCCGCCAGCGGCGGGCGGAGCGGGACGTGGCGTCGATCGAGCTGACCCGGACCGTCTACCGGGTCAAGTCCGAGGTCGCCCAGGCTGTCGCCCGGCTGCAGACCGCCAGGGTCCGCGTGGTGGAGACGGAGGAGGGCGTGCGTCAGGCGATCGAGTCGGCCGACAAGAACTTCATCGGCCTCCGCGAGACGACCCGGCCCGCCGGCGAGCTGCTCCGCCTGATCGTCCGCCCCCAGGAAGTCGTGCAGGCGATCGAGGCGCTGTACGTCGCCTATCAACAGTATTCCGACGCGGTCAACGAGTACAACGCCGATCAGTTCGAACTCTACCACTCCCTCGGCCAGCCGGCGCAGTGGGTCACCTGCGGGGCCACCCCGACGACCTCGCCGGCCCCGAGTCCCGCCCCTCCGCCACCGGCCGGCGCGACGCGCACCTCAGCACCTCCTCCGGCTCCGGCGCCCGCGGCGATGGCTCCGAGACGAGGACCTCGGTCGCGCTGATCGGGTCACGTCGGCCTGGGGGACCGCGTCGAGAGCCTCGTTCCCTCAGTCCCCCGCGGGGATGAAGAGACCTGGAGGGCGTGCGACCAGTCATGTCCCGGCCGAAGCCTCGACTCCCGGTTTGGAGTAGAGGCTTCGGCTGGTCTGCGGAGAAGATCATCGCCCGAGCTTCGCGCCATTCCGTTGAAGGGGTCCGGTCACAATTCTCGCCGACCTTATCGAGACGGCAAGGAGCAGTGGCCCCTCATCCGGGCGACGGGAGGATGGACCCGGGACGGGCAAGGGATCGGGAGGGCGACAGGGCGGGCCCACCGATGGAGCCGGCCTTCGTCGACACGACGAAGCGGGAATTTGTCGCCATGACCAACCACGCGATCGAACTGCCGGGCGGGGCCGAGGAACTCGTGGCCGAGCTCGCCGCGTCCGGTTACGAGGTCGCCTTGCAACACGGGTTCAAGGGCTTGTTCATCGACCCAGAGCTCGAACGCCGGACGGCGCTCCGCGCCACGCATGCGAGGGAGGTGGACCGCCCGGCCAGGGCCGCCGGCCCGGACCACGGGAGCGAGCGTGGAGTTGCGCAGGCATCATGAACAGGCGTTAACTTGTCGCGCGTGTGCAGGATGTAAAGCATTGAGGAGGGCGGCGAATGCCGCCCGCCCCGAGCGGGCGCGGGCCGACGACGGAGGGGGAGGGATTCCCCGAGCCCGAGGGTCGAGGCCACGATGAATCCCATTGTCTTCGCGCTCCGACGGCCCGTTACGGTCATGATGCTGGTGCTCGCCCTCGGCGTGGGCGGCCTGTACAGCATTGCCCGGATGCAGAAGGACATCTTCCCGTCGCTCAACCAGCCGGTCCTTTACGTCATCCACAACTACGGCGGCATGGACCCCAAGCAGATCGAGGGGCTGATCACCAACCAGTACGAGCTGTTCTTCCAGTACGTCAATAACGTGGAGCACGTCGAGTCCCGGTCGATCCAGAGCATGGTGATGCTCAAGCTGTACTTCCAGCCGGGGACCGACATGGCCGAGGCGACGGCCCAGACGGTGGCCTATTGCAACCGCGCTCTGGCGATCATGCCCGTCGGGTCGCTGCCGCCTTACGTGGTCCGGCTCGACGCGGGCAGCCTGCCCGTCGGCTACCTCGTATTCGAGAGCAAGACCCGCTCCATCGGCCAGCTCCAGGACCTGGCGCTGTACCGGGTCCGGACGCTGTTCTCCGGCCTGGCCGGCATCTCGTCGCCGCCCCCCTTCGGCGGCAACATCCGGACCATCGTCGTCAACGTCGACCCCGACCGCCTGCGCTCGTACAACCTCTCGCCCCAGGACGTCGTCGCGGCGATCGACCGCGGCAACTTCATCAGCCCGTCGGGCAACGTGACGATCAAGGACCAGCTGACCGCCGTCCCGACCAACGCCATGGTCGTCGACCCGCAGGAGCTGCGTAACATCCCGCTGAAGCTGGGGGAGAACGTCTACATCCGCGACGTCGGCACGGTGGCCGACGCGACCGACATCCCCGTCGGCTACGCGCTCGTCAATGGCCGCAAGTCGGTCTACCTGCCCGTGGTCAAGCAGGCCTCCGCCTCGACCCTGACGGTCGTCAACGCGATCAAGCAGAACCTGTCCCGGTTCCAGGCGGCCGTGCCCGATGACGTGACGGTCTCCTACCAGTTCGACGAGTCGCCGATCGTCTACCGCGCCATCGAGAGCGTGGGCGTCGAGGGGGCGCTGGGCGCCGGCCTGACCGGCCTGATGGTCCTGCTCTTCCTCCGCGACGTGCGGGCGGTGATCGTCGTGGTGCTGAACATCCCGCTGGCGCTGCTGGGCTCGATCGTCGTTCTCAACCTGACTGGGCACACGATCAACATCATGACCCTCGGCGGGCTGGCGCTGGCGATCGGCATCCTCGTGGACGAGGCGACCGTCGAGATCGAGAACATCCACACGCAGATGGAGCACACCCCGTCGATGTCCCGCGCCGTGCGGCAAGGGAACATGGAGACCGCGGTGCCCCGGCTGCTGGCGATGCTGTGCATCCTCTCGGTGTTCATCCCGGCGTTCATCATGGAAGGGCCGGTGCGGTCGCTGTTCGTGCCGCTCTCGCTGGCCGTTGGCGCGTCGATGGTCACGTCGTACCTGCTCTCCAGCACTCTGGTGCCCGTCCTGAGCATCTGGCTCCTCGAGAACCGCCACGGGACGCACGGCCAGGGGGACGGCCGGGAGACGCGCCCGGGGTTGTTCCTGCGGGTCCAGGCCCGGTTCGAGCGGGTGGTGGCATGGACCGTGGCGCACCGCCTGGTGGTGGTCCTCGTCTACCTGGTCGCGGCCGGCGCGGTCGTGGTCGGCGTCGGGGGGCGGCTCGGCCGCGAGCTATTCCCGAGGGTCGACGCCGGCCAGTTCCAGCTCCGCGTCCGCCCCGCGCAGGGGACCCACTACGAGCTGACCCGCCAGGTGGCGCAGCAGGCGCTCGACGTGATCGCCGAGGAGGCCGGGCCGGACAACGTCGACATCACGATGGGCTACGTGGGCGCGAACCCGCCCCAGTTCACCATCAACATGGCCTACCTGTGGAGCCGGGGGCCCGACGACGGCATGCTCCGGGTCGGGCTCCGCAGGGGGAGCGGGGTCGGCGTGTTCGCGCTGCAGGAGAGGCTGCGCGCGGCCCTGCCGAGGAAGGTGGGCGCGTGGTATCGCGGCGAACTCCGGCGGCGCGGGCTCACCGCCGAGGAGGTGGCCCGACGCGCCGCTGACCTGGTCTTCGCATTCGAGCCGGGTGACCTGATCTCCGAGACGATGAGCCTCGGCGCCCCCGCGCCGATCGAGGTGGTCGTCAGCGGGCGGAACCTCGCCGACTCCAGCGCCTTCATGGACCGGCTCCGCGGGGAGTTCGACGCGATCGCGTCGCTCCGCGACGTCCAGGTCCAGCAGTCGCTACACTACCCGACTGTGCAGGTGACCCTCGACCGCGAGCGGGCCGGCCTCAGCGGCGTGACCGCCCGCGACATCGGCGAATCGCTGATCGCGGCCACCTACTCCAGCCGCTACACCGCGCGCAACTACTGGCGCGACGACGTCAGCGGCAACTCGTACCAGGTCCAGGTGCAGGTCCCGCCCCCGAAGATGACCGACGCGACCGACGTGGCGCTGGTGCCGCTGACGACCCCGGCCAACCGCCAGCAAACGGCGGCGACAGCCGACTCGCCTTCCAACCCCACGCCGCCCCTCCTGATCCGCGACGTGGCCCGCGTCATGCGCAGCGAGATGCCCGGCGAGGTCGACCGCTACAACATGCGGCGCTACCTCAGCCTGACGGCGAACGTCGAGGGGGAGGACCTCGGTCGCGTGATCGACCGGCTCGACGCCGCGATCGCCCGCGCCGGCCGACCGCCCAGGGGGACCGAGGTCGAGCTCCGCGGCCAGGTCGGCCCGATGAAGCAGATGTTCCGGAGCCTGGAGGTCGGCCTGGCCGTGGCGGTGGCCGTGATCCTGATCATGCTAACCGCCTACTTCCAGGCCCCCCGGCTGGCGCTCACCGCCGTGGCGTCGGTGCCGGCGGTCCTCGCGGGCGTCGTGCTGGCGCTCTGGGCCACGCGCACGACCCTGAACATCGAGTCGTTCATGGGCGCGATCATGGCCGTCGGCGTGGCGGTCTCGAACGCGATCATGCTCGTCAGCTTCGGGGACCGCCACCGACGCGAGGAGGGGATGCCGGCCGACCGGGCGGCGATCACCGCGGCCAAGGGGCGGCTCCGGCCGATCGTCATGACCGCGTGCGCCATGATCTCGGGGATGATCCCGATGTCGCTCGGGCTGGAGGAGGGGAGCGAGCAGAACGCCCCGCTGGGCCGGGCGGTCATCGGGGGCATGGCCTTCGCGACGTTCGCCACGCTGCTGGTCCTGCCGGCCGTCTTCACGCTCCTGCTGGGCCGTACCTCCAACGCCTCCGCCTCGCTCGACCCGGACGACCCGACGAGTGCGCACTACGACCCGATCCACGCCGACGGCCACCCCGCCGCGCCGCCCCACCCGCCCGGACCGCAACCGGAGGACGCCCACCGTGCCGACGCCACCACTTGAGCGGAGACCGTCGCGGCGGGTCCATCGGACCGCCCGGGAAGGCTTGACGCTCGCCGCCCTGGCCCTCGTCCTGGCGGCGGGCTGCGGGCACCGAGACCGGGGCGGGACGTCGGCGAACAAGGCCGCCGGGGCCGAGGGCGTGGAGGGCAAGACCGCCGGCATCAGGGTCGTCCGGCCCGAGCAACGCGACATCCGGATGACGGTCGCCCAGCCGGGGACGATCCAGGCCTTCGAAGCGACGCCCGTCTATTCCCGGATCTCCGGCTACGTCGAGAAGTACCGGTACAACATCGGCGACCGCGTCAAGGCCGGTGACGTCCTGATCGACATGTGGATTCCCGACCTGGTCGAGCAGCACGGCCAGAAGTCGGCGGCGGTGAAGCGGGCGGAGGTGCAGATCCGCGTCGCCGAGAGCGCCTTGCGGGCCGCCGACGCGAAGCTCGAGACAGCGAAGGCCCGCATCACCTCGGCCGAGGCGGGGGTCAAGCGGGCCCGGGCCAGCTACACTCGCTGGGAGTCGGAGTACAAGCGGCTCCAGGCGCTGGTCACCCAGCGCGTCCTCGACGTGCAGGTTCGCGACGAGACGTATCGCCAGTTCGAGGAGGCCGCCGCGGCCGTCGATCAGGCCAACGCGACGGTCTCCGAGATGACCTCCGCGCGCGACCAGGCCACCGCCGACCGCGACCGGGCCCGCGTCGACGTCGAGGCCGCCCGCGCCGACCTCGAGGTCGCCCGGGCCAACGAGCGGGAGGCCCGCGTCCTGGTCGACTACGGCCACATCAAGGCCCCCTACGACGGCGTGATCACACAGCGCAACGTCAGCCCGGGCGACTACCTCCAACCCGGCGGCGGCGCGCAGGGCCGGCCCCTCTTCGTCGTCGAGCAGACCGACCCGGTCCGCGTCTTCGTTGGCGTGCCCGAGCTGGCGTCCTTCTTCATCCACGACCAGGATACGGCCATCATCCGCTTCCAGGCGATCCCCGGCGCGACCCGCGAAGGCAAGGTCGTCCGCTCGGGTTTCTCGCTCAACCCGTCCACCCGCACGCTCCAGACCGAGATCGACATCCCCAACGCGGACGGCCACCTCCACCCCGGCTGGTACGTCACCGTCAGCATCACGATCGACCGCAAGCAGGTCTGGACGCTCCCCTCCGATGCCATCGGATTCCAGGGGCAGCAGAATTACTACGTCTACCTCCAGGTCGACGGCAAACCGGTCCGCACACCGGTCATCATCGGCGTCTCCGACGACACGCGGACCGAGGTTCTCAAGAAGTACGCCCCCGGCGCCAATACCAACGCCTGGCCGGGGTTCGACGGCACGGAACGTGTCCTTGCGGGCAACCTCGAGGTCCTCGCCGAAGGGCAGGCAGTGGCTGCAGAGGGCGGGAAGCGATGAACGACCGTCTCCCACATTCCAAGCGCGTTCCGGATGTGCGGCTCCCATGAAAGGGCCCAACCGGGTGCGAGAGGGCCGAATCGGCGATTCCGACCGAGCGGGTACAAACCGGTGCCCGGCGCCTCGTCCCTCATGTGGGAGTCGAGGGCGTGCCGCGCCCTTCTGCCATCCCGGGCGGAGAGATCACGCCGATGATCGAGGCCCGCACCGCCCCGCGGAGTAACGAGTTGAATGCGCATTCCCTCCCCAATTCCAGGGGCGCACTTCAAGCATCGGTCGAGAAGTGAACATGCTCGTTGCGTGCTTCGGTCCGACACGCCAAGGCCGTCAAGTGGCCGGCGCCTCTCTCCGATCCCATTTCAAGATCTGTAACGCTCGATTCACGGACGGCACCGGAATCCTCCACCCGACTCACCCACCGGCGCTGAGCGAATCATGCCCCCTTCGGCTCGGGCTCCTCGTCGTGCGATTCGACCCTGGCAATCGTCTCGATCGACGGCGAGGACTTCAAGCCGTCGACGAGATGCTTCATATGGGTCCGTTCGGTGGCCGGTGTGGTCGTTGCCCTCGCCGCCGGGGTCAGGGTCTCCTGGTAAAGGGTGAAGAGCGAGTCGAGGTCGAGGGCACGCGGTGCGACCTCGGGCCTGGCGGCCAGCTTCCCGTCGGATAGGAGATAGATGGCCAGCTCCGGCCCGGATGGAGGAGGCGCGAGCCGTCGGCGCTCGAGGAGTCGTAAGCCTACTTCGAGGGGGTATGGTCAAGAGTTGTGTTCGGGGATTTTTCAGGCGGCGGGCTTCTCCCTGATGCCGTCGATGAAAACGACCCCCTTCACGACCTCGGCAAGAAGCGGCGAACCGTTCAACGATCGCCAACCCTTTGATGCACTCTCCATCAGCTTGTAGACCATTGTCAGGCACGCCGCCCGGGTCCCGCTCCCCTTCGTCTTGTCGTGCCGCAGCCTCACCGTCGGGAACACGCTCTCGATCGGGTTCGTCGTCCGGATGTGGACCCAGTGCTCCGCCGGGAAGTCGTAGAACGCCAGCAAGACCCCCTTGCCCTTCTCCAGGCACTCGGTCGCCTTCGAGTACTTGGCCCGGTAAGTCTTCACGAACAGGTCGAACGCTTTCTCGGCCCCGGCTTTGGTCTCCGCCCCGTAGATCTCGTGCAACGCCGCCTTGGCCTTGGGCTGGGTCCCCTCGGGCAGCTTGTCCAGGACGTTCGCCATCTTATGCACCCAGCACCGCTGCTCCTTCGTCGTGTCCCAGACCTGACGCATCGCCTTCCAGAACCCCAACGCCCCGTCGCCGATCGCCAGGCCGGGCTCGATCTCCAGACCTCGGGCCTTCACGTCCAGCAGCAACTCCTTCCACGACTGCTCGCTCTCCCGGTAGCCGTCGGCGATGGCGATCAGCTCCTTCTTCCCCTCGGCGGTCGCCCCCATCAGCACCGGGATGCACTGCCGCCCCCCCTCCAGGCGGATGTCGAAGTGGACCCCGTCGGCCCGGACGTAGACGTACCGCTTGCCCGCCAGCGACCGCTTGTTCCAGGCGGCGAACTCATCCTCCCAGGCCGCCTTGAGCCGGGTGATGGTGGTCGCCGAGAGCCCCGGTGCGTCGGGGCCGAGGATCGCCTGGAGGGCCTCCGAGAAGTCGCCGGTGCTGACTCCCTTCAGGTGCAACCAGGGGAGCAACCCCTCCAGGCTCCTGGTCTTCCTCAGGTTCGGCGGCAGGATGGCCGAGGTGAACGCCTCCCGCTCGTTGGCGGGCCTGCGGTCACGGACCCGGGGCTGCTGGACCTCGACGGCCCCGATGCCGGTCTGGATGGCCCGCTCGGGGAGGTGGCCGTTGCGGACGACCTCGCGACGTCCGTCGGCGTCCATCAGGTGAGAATGGTCGTCGATCCAGGCGGCGACCTCGGCCTCGACGGCCTGGGCCAGGAGGCGTCGTGCCCCGTCCCGCAGCAGGTCGGTGAGCACGTCCTGGCTGGGGACCAGGGGCACGATGCGGATCTCGGTTGTAGACTGACTCATGGCGGGGTACTCCTCGGCCACGTGGGCCATCGGTGTGCTTTTTAGCGATTGCATCACCAAGCTGTAGTTTCCGGGTGAATGTATACGTCATGCGGCCAAGCTGAGCAGCCTTTCGGCCGTAGCCTGAATTTCCGCCTCGGTAACCCCCGGGCGTAGAGTCGCTCGAATCTCCTCTCCGAGCAATTCACGTCGCCACGCCCGCCGCTTGTCCGCGTGGCTCGGACGGCGCAGCGTGGCGTCCCACGGCGAGGCCGAGCGGTCCACCAGAGCCTCGTCCTGCCGGCCCCAGGCCCACGCCTCGGTCATCGTGAACGTCCACAGGCAGACATGGAACGCCCCGACGCTCGCCCAGAGGAACCGCACCTGTTGCTGGCCCGCCCCCACGACCTCCTTACAATCCCTGAACGTGATC
>JAQGHR010000088.1 GCA_028291545.1 Planctomycetota bacterium
GAGGTGATGTTCGCGGAGGTCACGGCCGCCGCCAGGGCGTCGTAGGCCGCGGTCAGGTCGGTCGTCTGCTGCGCCGTCGGCGTGGCCGTATACAGGGCCTCGAACTGGCTCAGGAGCGCGGCGTTGCCCGTGAGGGTCGTGCCGGACGCGAGCGACGTGACCAGGCTGTCCTCGAAAGATGTCAGCGCCGAGGAGCTGCTCGGCGTGAGGCCATCGCCGGCCAGCGTATGGAACGCGGCCCGGACCGCGGTGAGCTGGCCAATCGTCGTGCCGGACGCCAGCTCGATGGTCTGGATGTCGCTCCTCAGCGTCTGGTTCGCGGTGCTGAGCGCGGTGTTGGAGGTTGACGAAGTGCTTCCCGTTGTTGTGGTTGTGCCCGTGGTCGTTCCCGTGCTCGTCGCGGCCGCGAGTGCCGTGGCGAGGGCGTGCCCGTGATGGTGGAGCCCGCCGAAGTGTGATGGGACCATGCGATCTTCGAGACTATTGAGCATCGGGGTCGCCCGGCGATTGCGTCGTCGGTCCGGCGACGGCGAATCGCCGGCTAGGGCCGACATCAGACGCCGCAGGACACTCATTGATCGGGCCATGTGACGATCTCCGCTCAAGTCGTGGTTGCAGACCTTGGTGTGAGAAGAATTGATGGAGTCGTCGGGACCGGCGTGGATCACCGCCAAACCGCCTCATCTCCCCATCTCCCCATCTCTCCATCAAAAGCAATCCGTCCGTCGGGACAAATCCGCGCGCGAATTTTTCTCGGATGTCTCCAACTCCCATCCCGTCGCGTTATTTCTCCATGGGTAATGGCACGGATTGTCGTGATCGGACTTCAATCGATAGTCCGCTTGACCGATCTATCAAGGGCGGTTACGGTATCGATTTGGAGCCTATCTTTGCTGGCGCTTCCGCCAGGTCACCTGGTATTATTCAACGCCTGAGCATGTAAGGGATTCCTCGGCGCATCGTGCCGGATACCGAGGATCTCCTAGACCGCGGAGTTTCCCTACGAGGTCGAAGCTCGATGTTCAAATATTCTCGTCGTGTCAGTCGATGCGTACCGGGGTTTGATTCTCTCGAAGCGCGCGGCCTGCTCAGTCATTTTGCCAGCCCGGCCATGTCCGCCCCGACCGTAGAGAGGGCCGGTGCCGCTCCCCCTGCATTCCTCCTCCCCGTGTCCGGCGGCTTCGCACCACCGCCCGGCGGTCAGGCAGACTCTCGGTATCAGCCTCGATTCGTCCAGGCCGCAGGCGGGGCGTCCGGGAACAACATGCCGACGCCGGGCGACGCGAGGCCTGCCTATCACTTCGACCACGCCTTCATGCAGGCCGATCATTCCGGACAGCCGACCGACGTCCTCCCGGATCGTTCTCCCGGCCGCCCGATGACACTCCACGGACCCGGCTTCGCGACCGATCAACCGATGGCCGTTGCCAGCGATCGCGGTATCGCTCCGGGGTTCGAGCGATTGATCGCCTCATTGATCGATCGCGGCCTCCTGGCTCCCTCTTACGTCGCGCCGGCGATGAGGGCGTCCGAAAGTGTGTCGGAAGGATTCTACGGCACCCCGAACCGATCGGATTTGCATCTCATCGCGGCTCCCGGCGACTCGGCCTCTCCAACGACCTCCACCGCCAAGAAAGGCGGCGAGGATCTCGCGAATCCTGCCTCCGCGGCGGTGACATCGGGCCTGGCCCGGTCGATCAATGTCGCCTCGGTCGCCTCGCCCTTCGGCGTGCCGCTCGGTCCGCCCAATTCGAGCTCCGCCGAGCCGGTCCCCCAGACGCCGCAAGCCGATCCTCCCGCGGGTTCGACCGTGGGCGATGCCAACTCGGCGAGCGTGAATCGAGGGCTCGCCGAGGGCGACCTGCCCACGCCGCTCGGGGCGGATCTGCTCATGCAACTGGCGCCCTTCGATCGCGAGTCGCTCGAAGACTCCATCACGTGGCTGTTCAACCGATTCGAGGATCTCAGCGACCCATTGAAGGACGAGGCGCACGCCTATCCGTATCTGTTCCCGGTCGCGTTCGCCGTCGTCGCGCTGGAAACGGCCCGAAGATGGCGGAAACGGCGGTCCTCGGCGGGCGTCTTGCCCACCCGCCGGACGCGGAGTTCGGTGCTCAACGGCCTCTTCTGAACGACGAGAGGGACGAGTCGGAAATGGCCATGAATCACGATTCGCTGGACCACTGGATCGGGCGCCTGAATCAGGGCGACGTCGACGCCGTCGGGCGTGTTTTCCAGGCGTACGAGCCCTACCTGCGGATTGCGGTGCGGCGGCGCATGAGCCCGCGGCTGCGGTCGAAGGTGGACTCGGTCGATATCGTCCAGTCGGTGTTCGCCGACGTGCTCCGCGGCGTCCGCGACGGCGGCTGGCATTTCGACGGTCGTCCGCAGTTGCTGGCCTTGCTCCGTCGCATCGCATGGCGACGGCTGGCCGACCGATACCAGAAGCACGGGCTGGCGCTGGAGCGAGAACAGTCGCTGGACGAGACTTCCCCGCGGAGCCTCCCGGACGCGACCCAGCCCCGGCCCAGCCAGGAAGCCCAGGGCCGCGAGTTCTGGGAGCGAGTCCTGAAGTCCTGCCCGGTCGCCCACCATGAAGTTGTCCGGCTCAGGATGAACGGCTATCGGATGGGCGAGATCGCATCGCGGACCGGGTTGCACGAGGGCAGCGTGCGGCGAATCCTGTATGATCTCGCCCGGCGTCTTTCGATCGTCCGGCGGCCTGAACTGCCCGACGACTCCTCCTGACGAGGCCGGCATGTCGAAGCGAGGCGATCAGGCCGAGGACGGCTGGGTCTCACGCGAGGTCGAGGCCCTGGTTTCCGCCTGGGAGCGCGGCGAGAGGGCGACGGTCCAGGAGGTCCTCGACCGTCGCCCCGACCTGGATGCCGAGGCCGCCATACGCTTGATTTATGAGGAGACCTGCCTGCGACGCGAGGCCGGTCAGGAACTAGGCACTGACGAGGTGGTCGGCCGTTATCCGCGATGGGGCGTTGAGCTTCGGGCGCTCCTGGAGTGCGATCGGCTGATCCGCTCCCCGCACGCGATCGCCGAGTTCCCCGAAGTCGGCGAGGCCCTCGGGACCTTTCTGCTGCTGGCCGAGTTGGGGCGCGGTGCGTCCGGGCGCACCTACCTGGCCTCGGACCCGACGCTGGCGGACCGGCCCGTGGTCGTGAAGGTGATCCCCGACGATCAGGACGAGCACCTGGCGCTGGCCAGACTGCGGCATACACACATCGTCCCGCTCTTCTCCGAGCATACGTTCCCCGATCGGGGTCTTCGCGGGCTATGCATGCCGTTCCTGGGGGGGGCCAGCCTGGCGCAGATCCTCGACGACCTGGCGGAGGTGCCTCTCGGGCAGCGCTCCGGCAAGCTCCTGGTCAAGATCATCGACCAGCACACCAGGGCGACGCCCTCGGCCCTCCCGGCCGATAGCCCGTTCCGCCGCAGCCTGGAGCAGGCCTCTTACGTCCAGGCGATGACCTGGATCGTCGCCTGTCTGGCCGACGCCCTGCACTACGCCCACGGGCGGGGCCTGGTTCATATGGACATCAAGCCATCGAACGTGCTGATCACGGTGGACGGCCAGCCGATGCTCCTGGATTTCCACCTCGCCCGCGGCCCGATGCTGGCCGGTGAATGGATTGGCGATCGTCTGGGAGGGACGCCGGGCTGGATGTCGCCGGAGCAGGAGTCGGCGATGGCCGCCGTGGGCGAAGGCCGGCCCGTTCCTTTCGCCGTCGATGGGCGTTCGGACATCTTCGCGCTGGGCCTGTTGCTCGACGAGGCCCTCGGCGGTTCGGGCCGGCATGGCCCAATCGAGCCCAACGCCGTTCCGCGGGCCGACGCGATGAGCATCGGCATGGCGGACATCATCCAGAAATGTGTGGCGAGCGACCCCGATTCTCGCTACCACGACGCGGCCACGCTGGCCGAGGATCTTCGCCGCGAATTGAACGACCTTCCGCTACGAGGGGTGCGCAACCGGAGCATCGCGGAGCGTTGGCGGAAATGGCGTCGCCGGCATCCCGGCATCCTCGCCTGGGGTGTCACCGGGCTTGTCGTCGTGCTGGCGGCCGGCGTCGCGATCGCCGCCTCCGTGAACGCCTACAGCCAGCGAGTCGGCCAGCTCAAGGCGCTCCTCGAAGACGGCAAGAGGTATCGCGCCAATGGCCGGTACGCAGAGGCGATCCGCACGCTCGAACGCGGCCTGAATACGGCCGGCAACTACCCGGCGCTAGGGACGCTGAACCAGGCGATGCAGCATGAGCTTCGTCTTTCCGAGCGTGCGCGACTGGCCGACGAGCTGCACACGCTCGCCGACCGCGTCCGGTTCCGGTACGGCATCGAGCTGCCCTCGCACGCCGACGAGCACGCGCTGCTTCGCCTCTGCCGGACCATCTGGGAACGGAGAGACCTGCTCCTCCGCGCCGATGGTCCGTCGCTGGACCTCGATCCGGAACAGAAGATCCGGACCGACATGCTGGAGCTGGCGGCGATCCGGGCCGACCTGGGCGTGCGGCTCGCGCCGGCCGATCGGATCGCCGAGGCTCGCCGTGACGCCCTGCAGTTGCTCGATGAGGCGGAGGCGTCGTGCGGGCCGAGCTTCGCGATCGACGCCCGTCGGGAGCAGTTTGGCGGCGTGCCTCGACGCGCGGGCGAAGGCGAGAAATCGCGCGTGCCGAAGTCGGCCTGGGAGCATTACGAGCTGGGCCGATACCACCTCCGCAACGACCGGATCGCCACTGCGGCGGACGAGTTCCGCCGGACCCTGGAATTGAGGCCGCAGGATTTCTGGCCCAACTTCTACTACGGCCTCTGCGGCTTTCGACTCCGCCGCTTCGACGACTCGGCGGCGGCCTTCCAGGTATGCATCGCGCTCTCGCCCGAGTCCGCGATCTGCCATTACAACCGGGCTCTCGCCTATGACGCCCTGGGTCGTGCCGAGGATGCAAAACGGGGCTACTCGCGGGCGATCGAGCTCGACCCGGACCTGGCGCCCGGATGGCTGAACCGGGGGATTCTCTCCTACAAGTCCGGCCGCCATGGGAACGCCGTCTCCGACTTCGAGCAGGGGATAAAGGCCCGGCCCGATCGCGAAACGAGCGGGCGGCTGTACTTCAATCTGGCCCTCGCTCAACTCGCGAACCGCGATCGGTCCTCGGCGCTCGCGAATGCCCGGAAGGCCGTGGATCTGGGCTGCATGGAAGCGATCCGGCTCCGGGACGAGTTGCGCTGACTCCGAGCGGATGGGCCCCTTCCAGCCCGCGTGCCGATCGAGTAACCCTGAGGCAGGGGAATCTGCGAGATCAGGCCCGTCTTGACGTCGACTTTGCCAAGGTTGCCATCGACTCGGAACCAGATGTTGCCGTCCGGCCCGGACATGATGTCCCTGGGCTCGGAGTCGTCACGGAATATATCACTGCCGGGATCGCCCGCCGAGCTGATCAATCACACGGCGGCGCGAATGGCCCACTCACGCACCGGATGTTCCGGGATTATCGCCGTCTCGGCCGCTGGGAGCAGACCGACGACATCTGCCAGAACGCCTCGATGCGGCTCTGGAATGCGCTGAAGGCGGCCCGGCCCGCGACCCCGGCAGAGTTCCATCGGCTGGCGGCGCTCCAGATCCGCCGCGAGCTCATCGACCAGGTGTGACGCTATTTCGGGCCGGAAGGACTCGGGGCCAACCACGCATCGAACGTCGCGGAGGAGGCCGAGGCGGCCGAGGTGCTGGGTATCTCCGAGCGCACCCTCAAGCGCCGATGGCTCGCCGCCAGGCTCACGCTCGGCCTCTCCCTCACCGGCACGCCCCTCTCGTAGGGGAGGCGGAGCCTATTGCCGGGCGTTCATGATGGGTTGCGGGACGGCAACTGCTCAGGGCATCGGATGAAGCAAGTAGGTCCGACTTCAGTCGGTCCTATTTTCCATGGAATCCCTGGACAGGACCGACTGAAGTCGGACCTACCGGAGGGGATCGCGAGGGCCGATCCGCCACGACGCAAGCCATTATGGGCCGTGCTGGGTTCGAGTCGTGCCAGAACCATCCATCCGTCGGTGGTGATCGGCCCCGCCACCGGGACCACACGGACGATGCAATCCTCCCGACCCGCCCTCACGGACGATAGCCGGAACGGCCGCTACATGTTACGATTTGGTCCTGGGAAAGTGGTCTCCAACCGCCCGTCCAAACGAGGAGCCGAGAGCGATGGCCCACGACGAGATCAGTCAAACCGACCGCCGAGCGTTCCTCCAGGCCAGTGCGCTGGGTACGGCGGCGGCCATGAGCCTGAGCACCGGCTCGATCGCGCAGGACGCCCCCGCGAAAGACACCACGATCCCCACGCGAAAGCTAGGCAAGACCGGGATCGAGGTCACCCTGCTCGATCAGGGGGCCGTGCGAGGCTCGGCCTATGACAATGTCCTGCGCCTCTCCTATGCCCGTGGTGTCCGCGTCTTCGATACGGCCAAGGTCTACGGCACGGAGCCGAACCTCAAGAAGTGGTTCGAGAAGACGCCCGAGGTCCGCAAGTCGATCGTCCTCATCACCAAGGACATGCCCAAGCGGCCGACGCAGATTCCGAAGATGGTGGACGAGCGGCTCAAGGCCCTCGGCACCGACTATCTGGACGTCTTCTTCGTCCACGGGTTGGGCGATGACCACAAGCTGGAAGACGCCGTGAACATGGTCGCCGGCAAGGGCGAGATCGGCGCGGAGTTCAAGGCAGCGGCCGACGCGATCAAGAAGTCCGGCAAGGTCAAGGCCATCGGCTTCTCCTCCCACCACAAGGACCGCGCCCAGCTCATCCAGGCAGCGGCCGAGGGCGGGATCGTCGACGCCATCATGCTCCAGTACAGCCCATGGCTGGAGAAGGATTCACCCCTGAACAAGGCGCTGGACGCCGCCCACAAGGCGGGCATCGGCCTGATCTCCATGAAGCAGATCGCGGCCCACGGCTTCGGCGACGCTCCGAAGGGGAACATCCTCGAAGACGTCATGAAGAAAGCCCCGATCCTCAAGGAAAGGGGCCTCAAGCCGTTCCAGGGCCTGCTCCACGCGATCTGGAGCGACGAGCGCATCAGCGCCGTCTGCGTCTCGATGAGGAACACCGACCAGGTCCGCGAGAATACCGAGGCCGCCCGCAAGTACGAGCCCCTCAAGATCGCCGAGATCGAGCAGCTTCGCGACGCCGTGCTCGCCCAGGGCCCAACCCTCTGCACCGACTGCGACGGCCGCTGCTCGCTCGCCGCCGGCACCACGGCCGAGCTTGGCAACCTGACCCGATTCCTCACCTATCACCAGCACCTCGGCGACCGCACCGAGGCCCGCCGCCAGTTCGCCGCCATGGCCCCCGAGGCCCGCGACTGGACCGGCGCCGACCTTGCCGCCGCCCGCGAAGCCTGCCCGCACGGCCTGGATTTCGCCAAGCTGATGCAGGACGTGGAGCGTCATCTGGCCTGATTTGTCGGGGGCCGCGATCGCGGACCGTCTTGGGGAAGCTGGCCTCGGACGGTCCGCAATCGCGGATCCTACATCGATGACTCCGGACACATCACCGCGAGGCTACCATGAACGGAGTGTTATTCTGCCTCCTGTGCCTTACCCCACTGTTTCAGGGCGGTACGGCAAAAACGGCTGTCGGTCCCGACGATTTCCGGGGCTGGTTCCTCGCCGCCTCCGAGCACAAGCTCGACATTCCAAAGTCGATCGAAGAGAACGCGCGGCGATATCGCTATGTCTTCATCGCCGGCTTCTCGAACGAGCGGATGCCCGGCTACTTCGCGCAGAACGCGAAGGAGCTGAGGGCGCTGGGCGTCCCGCGAAAGGCGATCCATTACGTCTATCCGAGTTCGAGCAAGACCGTCGAGGAAAACCTCGACGAGGTGCATAGCAAGATCGTCGAGATTGCCGGCAAGGGGCCGGAACGGCTGGTGGTGATCGCGCACAGTCGCGGGGCGTGTGACGCGATGGCATTCGCGCTTCATCACAAGGAATTCGTCGAGGAGCATATCCAGGCGCTCTTCCTCGTCCAGGGTCCGTTCGGGGGCACGGGCGTGGCGGATTTCGTGACGGGCGAGGGTCCGCCGATGGATTGTCGCATGCCATGGCGGTACAGGATGCTCGGCAAGCTCGTCGGCGGGATGGAAAAGCTCCTGCTGAAACGGGGCCGGCATGGCGGTTTGACCGGGATGTCGCGGTGGGTTTCGCGAGACTACTGGACACGGTCGCTGGAGGAACACGCGGACGCCATCCCGATCGTTGGGCCGAGGACGTTCTATGTGACGAGCGAGACCACGCCCTCACATCTACGATTCTTCAAGAAGGCAACCGGGGCCTATCTCAGCGCCTATTTCGGACCGAACGACGGCATGGTCTCGCCCGACGATCAATCGTTGACGGGAGTCGGGACGGTCCTCGCGGTGCTCGATGCCGGGCACTCGGACCTCACGAATCGGTTCCCCGCGGCCCGCGCGGATCGAAACCTCCGCCGCGCGCTGATCCAGGGGATCGTCATGGCTGTCGGACACGAGATGCCGGCCTGTCAGGCTCCCGAGCCATCGACGGAGACCGCCCCTTGAAGCGAGTGATCGCGGCGGTCCTTCTCGGCATCTACCTCATCGTGCTCCTTGATCTCACGCTGTTCCAATTCCCTCAGCCCGGCGCGCACGCAAACTTCGTCCCCTTCCGAAGCATCTCCCGAGACCTCCGCCACGGCGGTTGGGAGATGATCATCAACTTCGTGGGCAATCTCGCCGTCTTCCTCCCCCTCGGCCTGCTGCCGCCGACGCTTTCAAGACGCTGGTGCTCGCCGCTTCGCATCGCCCTCATCAGCCTGTTCCTGAGCGCTCTGATCGAGTCTTTGCAGTACCTCTCCGGCCGTCGGGTCGCGGACGTGGACGACCTGATCCTGAACGTGCTGGGTGGCCTGCTGGGTTATGGCGTCTGGATTGCCATGGAACGGCTGATGCTCCGGCCTGGGGCTCGGCTCTCATAAAGACCGCCAGGCTGCATGCACCGCAGTGGCGGCATCGTTCCTCGGCCCAGAATTGCAGACGCGACGAGGAGAGTGAAATGACGACCGAATCCTCACCAGGATCTCCCGGTGGCGGGTCGGCTCGCGTATCCTGACAGCGATATCTCTCACGCCAAACGTTCAGAGGATTTCAGAATGTATCGTCGCAACCTGCGGATTTTCCTCGGCCTCATGACTCTCACGCTTTCCAGTCAGGTTCGGGCTGACGACGCGTTCACCCGAACCGAAGACGTCGTTTACGGACGAAAGTTCGGGACGGCGTTGACCCTGGACGTCTTCACGCCCAAGAAAAATGGGAACGGCGCGGCGGTGATCGTGGTGGTCAGCGGGGGATGGTTCTCGTCGCACGAGGGGATCGCGATGGGGCTCGTCAACCCGATGATCGAGCGGGGCTATACCGTGTTCGCGGTCGTTCACGGCAGCAACCCGAGATTCACGATCCCGGAGGTCGTCCAGGATATGAACCGCGCGGTGCGGTTCATCAGGTCGCATGCGACGGATTACAAGATCGACCCGGAGCGGCTGGGCATCTGCGGCGGTTCGGCGGGCGGGCACCTGTCGCTGATGCAGGGGATGGCCGGCGACAAGGGGAATCCCGCCGCGAAGGATGCGATCGACAAGGCGTCGAGCCGCGTCCAGGCCGTCGCCTGCTTCTTCCCGCCGACGGACTTTCTCAACTACGGCAAGGAAGGAGAAAACGCCATCGGGCGAGGAATTCTCGCCGGGTTCAAGGCCCCGTTCGACTTCAACGAGTTCGACCCGAAGACCGCGAGGTTTGAGCGGATCGCCGATGAGGCGAAGATCCTGGAGATCGGCAAGAGGATCTCACCGATCACGCACGTCAGCTCCGACGATCCGCCCACGCTTATCATCCACGGCGATGCCGACAAACTGGTCCCGATCCAGCAGGCCGAACTGATTGTGGCAAAGCTCAAGGACGCGGGCGTCGAAGCCAAGCTCGTCGTCAAGCCGGGCGCGTCTCACGGCTGGCCGGGCATGGAGAAGGACATCCTGGTCCTCGCCGACTGGTTCGACGCCCACCTGAAAGCCGCGACCGCCAGTCCCGCCAAGCCCTGACCCGAACCGGCCCTCACTTCATCGCCAATCGACGGACTGGCTGGTGGAACAGGACCGACTTGACCTCGATGTGACAGGGCTTGATATCGGGGTGGATGCGGATCAGTTCCACGGCTTCGTTGATGGGGACGGTGAGCGTCCGCTCGAACGTGCCGCTCGGAAGGTAAAACGTCTCCACATGACTGGCAGGACTCCGGCTCGGGTCCTGCCGGTTCGCCCAACTGACCTTGAGCATGGCCCGATCGTGCTGGGGATTATTCACGAGTAAACGGATTTCAACCCCCTGGACGTACTGCGCCTTCGGCAGGACGTAAGCGACGTAAGAGTCGGCACCCGTGGCGTCGCCCTTCCCATCCGACCACGTCATCTGATTCAGGGCGCTGGGGGTTTGCGGCAGGTGAATCGGCCGGACCGCGTAATGATCGATAGGCAAGTAATAACGCTTCTTGATCGTGCGCAGCCCGTAGACCGACCCCACGCTCACGTACGCCACCAGCGCAGCGCCCACGACCACGGAGACGGCCGTGCGGGTCCGCCGCAAGGTCAGGGCCCGGGGCGCGAAGTGGATGGCCGTGAGCATCACCGGCAGCATGAGCGGAATCCAGTTCCGGCCCTGCGCGGCGAACCGGTTGTCCATCCGGACGTAGGCGTAGAGCATCAGCACGAAGAAGAGAAAATAGGTGTTCATGACGGGATCGGACGCCGCGATGCGGATGGCCCTGCGCCAGTGCCCCGCGGCGACCACGCGCGTCAATCGCGATGTGATCCGTTCGAGCCGGACGAGCGTCAGGGCGAGAACGACGAAGGTCCCGCCCATTGCGAGGAACCGCATGGTCACGGACAATTTCAGCGGCATCGTCATCTCGAACGGGGCATCCACGCAGCCGAAGACGCCCCAGAACGTGACGTGAGTGGTCGTCTGGAAGAAGTCGCGGAAGGCGTTCCCCAGCCGGATGACGATGCACGCGAGCACATCGGGGAAGGCCGCCGGTTCGCTGTAATACGATGGCGTGTCGTGGAGAATCCACAAAAAGAGTCCCCATAAGGGCACGGCCGGCAACGCCAGGAGGACGACGGCCATCGGCCATCGTCGCCAGCGGATTCGTGTGGCGAGCATCGGGAGCGAGGCGGCGACCAAACAGGCGCAATAATGAGGCTTCGTCACCAGGAGATAGCCCCAGCACAGACCGAGCGTCGCCAGGTCGAGCACTCGGCCTCCCCGGCGAGCCGTGCGGAGACCGAGATAGAAACCCAGGGAAAGCAGCGTGAAGGAGAGGTTGTCGGGCTGGGTGTAGGATGCGATGAAACTGGTCATCGGGAAGAACCCGACGATCCCCGTGGCCACCAGCGCTGCCAGCCGGCCGATGCGGAGTTCTCTCGCGGCGAGATATCCAAAGACCAGGCTGCACGCGAGCAGGAAGACGGAAAACAGCCTGGCCGCGAAGAACGTGACGGACAATTTCGCACTGAAGAGCGTGACCACCTTGAGCCAGCCGGCCAGCGCGAGATAATAGCCGTACGGATAGACCACCGCCAACATGGGCGGGTCGACGATCTTGATCGAGGCCAGGGGCGGGGCGTCGCGGTCAAGCCTGCGGAAATACGCGCGGGTGCCGTAGCCGACCGGCATCTTGGCGGACGAGTTGAATTGATAGGTGTCGGGCTGGGTGCTATCGAGGAGGTATCCCGTCCACGGATGCGCGGGCACCCCGGCCGGGGTCGAGCCGAACGGCGCGGCCCGGAAGAAGCGACCACCATCCCGGAGCGCCAGCGCGTAATCGAGATGGGTCTGCTCGTCGGGCGATTGATAGATCGGGACCAGGAACGCCCATCGCACGGCCAGGGCCGATGAGCCGATCACAATCGCGGCCAGCAAGACCGCGGCCGTCCGTTTTCCGATGCGTTCCCGATCCTGCATGGTCTATCCTCAATCTGGCTTTCAGGCGGCCCGGTCGCGACGAGCCACCGGCGGCTCCTCGGCGTCGTCGAAATTGATCCTTGCCCGCTCGATGACCAGCGGGCGCCGCCGAACCTGGGAGTGAATCGAAGCGATGTACTCGCCCAGCACGCCGAAGAAGAACATCTGAAGTCCCGCGAAGAAGAAGACCGCCACGATCAGCGTGGGGATCCCCGGCGCCGCCAGCCGCCCCGACGAGAACAGGTTGACGACCAGGCTCGCGAGCGCGAAGACGAGGCTCCCGGCCGACACCAGCAGCCCGAATCCCATGCAGATTCGCAGCGGGATATTCGTGAACGAGATCAGGCCGTTGAGGGCCTGATCGATCAGGTGGTAGAGCCGGTTCTTCGAGATCCCCCGCTTCCTCGCCTTCCAGGTGTATTCGACGGAGGCCCGACGGAATCCGCACGACGCGATCATGCCACGGATGTACGGGTAATGATCGTCGAATTTGCGCAAAGTCTGGACGACCACGCGGTCCACGAGCGTGAACTCGCCCACGTTTTCGGGGATATCGATGTTCGCGAACCGGCGGACGGTCCTGTAGTACATCCGCCGGGCGAACCGCATCAGCAGTCCTTCCTCGCGGGAGCCCCGGACGCCCATGACGACCTCATGACCCGCGCGCCATTCGGCCACCATCCTGGGGATGACCTCGGGCGGATCTTGCAAGTCGGCCGGCAGCATGACAACGACGGCATCGCCGCTCGTGCTCAGGAGGCCATTGAACATGGAGCGGAACGGCCCGAAGTTCCTGGCGTTCAGGATCACCTTGACCCGCCGGTCTCGCGCGGCCAGCGCGGCGAGTTTCAAGGGCGTGGCATCGAGGGACGCGTTATCGCAGAAGATATGTTCGTAATCGCAATCGGGCAAGTCTTGCTCAAAGACGCGCCGGACGGCGAGGTAGCAGTCTTCGACGTTATCCGCCTCGTTAAAGCACGGCGTCACGACGCTGATAAGAGGCCTTTGGCCGACGCTCATGTTTCTCTCCCGTAGGGCCGGCTCCAACCGGCCGCCATGGATCTCGGACGGCCGGTTGGAACCGGCCCTACGTTAGGTGGCTTCCATACCGAGTGGCACCGCCTGCGGCTCCATCTCCGTGATCGGCCGTCCGAAGGCGAGCTTCGGATACGCGTTGGCAAAGGTGTCGACCTTCACCACGAGCAGGGCGGGGGCCTCGGGGTCGCGCCCCAGGAAATTCAAGGCGAGCGAGAGGTCCTCGGGCCGCTCCACGGTCGTCGCGGGGATGCGGTACGCCCGTGCCACGGCGGCGAAGTCGGGGGCCGAGTAGCCCCAGAGCGTGGACTGGTAGCGTTCCTCGAAATAGCTTTGCTGGAACTGGCGGACCATGCCGTGGCAGCCGTTGTCGATGACGACCATCTTGATCGGCAGGCCATTGCGGGCGATGGTCTGGAGTTCCTGAAGATTGAGCTGGAACCCGCCATCGCCCGCGATCATGACGACGGGTCGACCCGGGCGGGCACAGGCGGCACCGATCGCCGCAGGCAGGGCGAAGCCCATGGCCCCCATCCCGCCGGAGGTCAGGAAACGCTGATCGGCCCCGAGTTCCAGCGACTGCGCGGCCCACATCTGATGCTGACCCACGTCCGCCACGAACGCCGATGCGAGGGGTGAGCCCGACGATAACTGATGCAAGAACTCGTTGGGGTTGATCCCGGGCACGTCGCGCAACTCGGCCGTATCAGGCCAGTCGATCCTCGCGGCGTCGATCTCGCGGAGCCAGTCGGGACGGTCGAGGATCGGCCGCTTCGAGGCCGCCAGGGCCAGTGCGGCGACGAAGGGCCGGAGATCGGCTTCGATCGCCAGACATCCCGTGACCCGATTGTTCAGCTCGCCCGGTTCGCAATCCACATGAATGATCGTGCGGTTTTCCTTGAAGGAATCGACCCGGGCGCCGGTCTGTCGCACGTCCAGACGGCTACCCAGCACGAGCAGCAGGTCGGATCGGCCGATCGCCTGGTTCGCCCAGCGGTTGCCGTAGGAGCCGATCAGGCCGACGCGAAGTGCGTGATCGTAGGGCAAGGCGTCAACGGCCATGAGCGAATGGACAACCGGCAATTGGACGTGATGGAGCAAGGCCCGGAGCGACTCGACGGCGCCCGAGGCGCGGAGGCCGCCCCCGACGAGGATCAGGGGCTTTTCCGCCGCGGCGAGGGCGTCCAGGACCTCCGCAATCGCCCTCGGATCCGGCTCCTTCGGCGCCCGGCGCGAGGCGGGAGGGATCGGGGCGTCGATCGGACATCGCTGAACGTCCATCGGGATATCCAGGAGCACCGGGCCGGGGCGACCCGAGCAGGCCAGGGCGAACGCCTGTTCGAGGGCCGAGGGCAGTTCCTCCGGGTCGTTCACGAGCCTGGCCAGCTTGGTGATGGGCGCGGCCATTGCGACGATGTCCGTCTCCTGGAATCCCAGTTGTCGGATCGCTCGCGAGCCTTTCTGCTCGTCGCGGTTCACCTGTCCGGTCAGGAACACGGCGGGCGAGGAATCGAAGTGGGCGCCGCCGATTCCGGTCAGAAGGTTCGTAGCCCCCGGCCCGCTCGTGGCCATCGCCACGCCTGGAATGCCGGTCATGCGGCCATAGGCATCGGCTGCGAAGGCGGCGGCCTGCTCATGGTGCATGCTCACCAGCCGCGTCTTGCCCTTGCGACCGATGGAGTCGAGTAGATGCGTGATCATGCCGCCGACGAGTTCGAAGGCGTGCGTGACGCCCTGAGCGGCGAGTGACTCAGCAATATAGTCGGACGCTTTCATGATAAGTTCGCCTCCGTGCCGACCATCTGACGATCGGAAAAGCTTCTCGTTCCCAGGCTCTGCGTGGGGACGCCGTCTTCGACGCTCCGTGTCGTCCTCGATCGTTGAAGCGAGAGACTCCGTCCGTCGCCTCGCACGGACTCGATCGTGCACTGAAGCCCGACCTCCAGGCCGATTCTCGGCTTCCATCCGATCGCGCTTCCTAGCCGTGAGATATCCGCCTGAATGCCGGGAGAGCGAGCCTCGCCGAACTCGAGCGAAGCTCCGGGATCCGTCATGTCGCGCAGCCGCTCGGCTACGGACCGAATGGTGACGAACTGTCCCGACGCGAGGTTGTAAACACCCGTCGCCTCGGGGGAACAACCTGCACCCGCGATGGCGTCCGCGGCATCCGTCACGTACAGATAATCCCAGGGCTGAGATCCGCTCGACAGCGTCGGCGTCTTCCCGTCAAGAAGTGACCTTATGAGGAACGGGATCAGCGCCTGCGGATGATCGCCCGGTCCGTACGCGGAGAAGAGGCGGAGCCAGGCGAAACGAACTCCCGCGTTGGCGGCCAATCGCGTCAGGAGCAGGCAGGCCGAGGCCTTGGCGGCGCCGTACAAAGAGGTCGGGTTGAGGGGCGTATTTTCGTCGATGATCCCGTCGTGAGGCCCGTACTCGGCCTGCGAGCCGAGGCCCACGAACGAGCGGCATCCCACGGAGACGGCCAGGTCGAACAGTGCCAGCGTTCCCGCGAGGTTCGACTCGATCTGCGATCGGTCGTCCCGGCCGGTCCGGCCCACGCCGGCCCAGGCGAGGTGAAAGACCACGTCGGGCGCGAATTCGGCGACCGACTTTCGCGATGAGGACGGATCGTGAAGGTCTCCGACGATCCAGGCAGGCGCCGGACGAACGCGACCCAGTCGCCCGCGATTCGAGGACGGCCGGGCCAGGACCGCGACCGTGGCTCCTCGTTCGGCGAGGGCCTCGACCAGATGCGATCCCACGAAGCCGGTCGCGCCGGTGACCAGGGCCCTCATCCGGCGGCCCTCCTGCGGGCGGGTAGGTCGCGAGCCGCGGAGCGGAGCGATTCCGCGACGTAATCGATCCGGGAATCGTCGAGGCCGGGAAAGACGCCGACCCAGAAGGCCTGGTTCATGACAACATCGGAGTTGGCCAGGTCGCCGATCACACGGAAGGTCGCGTCCGCATAGGCCGGCTGGCGGACGAGGTTGCCGGCGAAGATCTGCCGGGTGGCGACCTTCACGGAATTGAGGAATTCGACCACCTCGTTCCGCGTGACGGGCGCGTCGGGTTTCACGGCGAGCGGGAAGCCGAACCAGCTCGGGTCGGAACCCGGCGTCGCCTCGGGCAAGGTGAAGACGTCCTGGACGTCGAGCAGTTGATCGCGGAGACGGGCGTAGTTTCTCCGTCGAGCCTCGACGAACCCGGCGAGCTTGCCGAGCTGGGCCACGCCGACGGCGGCCTGCATGTCGGTGAGTTTCAGGTTGTAGCCGATGTGCGAATACGTGTATTTGTGGTCGTAACCATACGGCAGGTCTCCGAGCTTCCAGCCGAAACGCTTACCGCAGGTGTCGTCCTGACCGGGGGCGCACCAGCAGTCGCGTCCCCAGTCGCGGAAGCTCTCGGCGAGCTTGCGGAGGACGGGCCGGTCGGTCAGGACGCAGCCGCCCTCGCCCATCGTGAGATGGTGGGCCGGATAGAAGCTGACGGTGGCGAGGTCGCCGAAGGTGCCGACGTTCTTGCCCTTGTAGGTCGATCCCACGGCGTCGCAGCAGTCTTCGATCAGCCAGAGGCCGTGCTGCTTGGCGAAGGCGGAAACGGCATCCAGATCGAACGGATTGCCCAGGGTGTGGGCGATCATGATCGCCCGGGTCCGGTCCGAGAGCGCGGCTTCGAGCTGGGTCACGTCGATGTTATAGGTCGGGATGTGAACATCCACGAAAACCGGGACGAGTCCGTTCTGAATGATCGGATTGACCGTGGTGGGAAACCCGGCGGCGACGGTGATGACCTCGTCGCCGGGTTTGAGCTGCCGGTCGCCCAGCTTGGGAGACGTCAGGCACGAGAGGGCCACCAGATTGGCCGACGAGCCCGAGTTCACCAGCAGCGCGTGCCTGGTGCCGAAGATCGGCGCGAACTCGCGTTCGAAGCGGTCATGGTAGCGGCCGGCGGTGAGCCAGAAGTCGAGCGAGGCATCGACGAGATGGACGATCTCCTCGTCGTCGAAGACCCTTCCCGCGCAGGGCACCGCCGAAACGCCGGGCCGGAACTCTCGGGTCGGGAACGCGGCGGTGTGATACTTACGCACCAGGTCGAGGATCTCGGCCCGGAGGTCTGCGGCTGTCTCGTTCATGCGGGAGGCGCTCCCGAAGCGTTGGCGTGTATGGACGACGCGGACCATGGTGGGGCGGGCGTCCCTGCCCGCCTACAACGAAAACGGTATGTAGGCGGGCAGGGACGCCCGCCCCACTTCGACGACCGAGCTCAGTCCTTCGACGATTCGCGCCCCAGCCTCAAGGCACCAACCGCCGTCGACCGCGACGGGGCATGGAAGAGATGCGGCGCGGGCGGCACCTGTTCGGCCCGCACTCGCTCGGTCTGGGCCGGAGCGGCGAGGTAATCGCGATACCACGCGATCGTCCGGTTCAGACCCTCGTCCAGGCTGAATCGGGGCGTCCAGCTCAGCTCGCGGCGAGCCTTGGCCGCGCTCAGGTACTGGTGAATGATCTCGTTGGACGCTTCGTTCCGCACGTCCGGCTCAAGGTCGCTGCCCATCAGGCGAAGGATCTTCTTCACCAGGTCGAGCACGGTCACCTGAAGCTCGATCGAGAAGTTGAAGGCCTCTCCCGCCAGTTCAGGTCGTGCGGCCAGGTTCTCGGCGAGCGTGAGGTACGCCTCCGCGCCGTCTTCGACATAGAAATAGTCGCGGATGAACTTGCCATCCGAGCGGATCACGGGACGCTCGCCGCGAAGGACTGATCGAATGGTCCCCGGCACGATGCGGTTCCAGTTCAGGTCGCCGCCGCCGTAAAAATTGCCGCAGCGCGTGATGGCCACGGGCAATTTGTAAGAAACGGCATACGTTTTCGCGATCAGGTCCGCGCACGACTTGCTCACGTCGTAGGGATGCGTGCCCTGTAGCGGCGTGGTCTCGTCGTAGGGCAGGTGATCCTGGTCGCCGTAGGCCTTGTCGGACGATGCGAACACGACGCCCTGAACGGCCGGAGAGCGCCGGCAGGCTTCAAGGGTCGCCCACGTCCCCTTGATATTCGTCTCGAACGTCGAGACGGGGTTACGGTTGGCGATGCCCACGATCGTCTGCGCCGCGAGGTGAAACACGGTGCGGACCTCGTGCTCGCCGAGGATTCGCTCCATCGCCTCCTGATCGGCGCAATCGCCACGCGCAACCTTGACGTGCTCGATCAGGCCCGAGCGTATCAGCTCGCTCCGGGGCACGCCGTCACGGATCAGGCAGACGACGTCGGCGCCCGCCTCGACCAGGCGACGCACGAGCCAGCCGCCGACCAGACCGGTCGCGCCGGTGACGAGTACGGGCCTATCCCGCCAGTTGATAGCCATGCTTGCCCCCCTCCTTCCATACGGCCCACGGGGCCTCGCCCTTATCCCAAAGCTCGTTGAGCATCTTGCACTCGCGATAGGTATCCATCGCGAAGAAGAAGCCCTCGTGGCGGTACGCGACAAGCTCGCCCTCGGCGGCCAATCGCTCCAGGGGCTCGCGTTCGAGGATGCAATCGTCGCTGGTGCCGAGGTAGTTGAAGATCGCCTTGTCGAAGACGAAATACCCCGCGCTGGCCCAGCCATCGACGGTCGGCTTCTCGGCGAACTGGGTGACGCGATCGTCGTCATCGAGCCCGAGTAGCCCGAATCGCGAGGTCGGCTTCATCGCCGTGACGGTGGCGAGCTTGCCGTGGCGACGGTGGAAATTCACGAGCTTCACGACGTCCACGTCGGCCAGGCCATCGCCGTAGGTGACCATGAACGTCGGGTCGTCGCCGACGTATCGTTTGATACGGCGGACCCGGCCTCCGGTCATCGTGTCCTGGCCGGTGTCGCAGAGCGTAACCTGGAAGTCCTGTTCCTCGTGCTCGCCCTGGAACTCGATCTTCCGGCGGCCGCCGAGGCCGATCGTGAAGTCATTGTTCATGGCGTCGTAATTGAGGAAATAGTCCTTGATCATGTTGCCCCGGTAACCGAGGCAGAGCACGAACTTATCGAAGCCGTAGTGCGCGTACGTCTTCATGACGTGCCAGAGGACGGGTCGTCCTCCGACCTCGACGAGCGGCTTGGGCCGGAACTCCGTCTCTTCACGGAGACGGGTCCCCTGACCCCCGCATAGGATGACCGTCTTCATCGCTCCCTCCTTGGAGCTAGCGCCGACGTGACGATCGGGCTCGCGATCGACGTCGGCTGCGTGCAAACGCCCCGGTTGGCCACCGGGAGAGCGGCCCTTGTAGAGGAACCGGGCAAAGTCCGCAATCCCGATTCTCCCCCGGTTTGCGCCCCGAGCCGTTCCGTGCTCCACACGACGCAACCAGAAGGAGTATCGACCTTGAGGGCGGATTCCCTTGTGTCGAATCTCCCAATCGGAAGGATTGCGAAGTCGTCGAGCGTGCCGACCTCGACCGGCGGTGCGTGCTCGGTGATGGGGAAGCCCCTCGATCTCCGGCCATTCACCGCGTATGGTGGCGGGGGCACCAACGGGCTTCATCCGCGAACCTCGGGAGTTGCCGACCATGGGCGGACACCAGGGGAATTCACCGAAACCCAATCGCCGGGCGCTCTTCCGAGGAGCGGCCGGGGTTTCACTGGTGGGGCTGGCGGCGTTCGGACGCGAGGCGAAAAGTGAGGAGGGCCGGGTCGTGAAGAACGGGCGAATCAAGCAGTCTTTGGTCCACTGGTGCTACTCCCCCTTCTGGGAGATCGCACCGATGTGCAAGGTGGCGAAGTCCCTGGGATGTGTCAGCATCGAGATCCTCGACCCCAAGCACTTCCCCGTCTTGAAGGAGCACGGGCTGGACTGTGCCATCGGGCAGATCGATATGAGCCCCGACCCGCCGTTTTTGAAAGGGTTCAACAACCCGACGCATCACGACCGGGTCATCAAGGCGACCCGCGACTCGATCGACGCCTGCGCGGCCTTCGGATGCAAGCGAGTGATCTCGTTCACCGGCATGCGCGACGGGATTCCCGACGACCAGGGCGCCACGAATTGCGTGGACGGGTTCAAGAAGGTCATCGGCCACGCGGAAAAGAAGGGGGTCACCCTCTGCCTCGAGATGCTCAACTCCCGTGTCTCCGACCACCCGATGAAAGGGCATCCCGGCTATCAGGGCGACCACACAGATTATTGCGTCGACATCATCCAACGGGTTGGTTCGCCCAACCTGAAGCTGCTCTTCGACGTCTATCACGTCCAGATCATGGACGGCGACGTGATCCGCCGCATCCGCCAGCATAAGGATTACATCGGCCATGTCCACACGGCCGGGAATCCCGGTCGGGCCGAGCTGGACGATACGCAGGAAATTCAATACCCGCCCATCATGAAGGCGCTCCTGGAGATCGGCTACCAGGGCTACGTCGGGCAAGAGTTCATCCCGACGCGCGACCCCCTGGAAGGTCTCAAGCAGGCGGTGGCCTTGTGTGACGTCTAGCAGCACTTCATCTCACAAAGGACAAGCCTCCATGATTGGCCAGCGATCTCTCCCATCATCGCGCCGGGCTGTTGTTTCCATGACGTCGTGGTTCCTCGGGGTAGCAATTCTCGCGAGTCCCGCGCTCGGCCAGCGAGCGAAGACCAACGAGGACGAAGCGAAGGTTCCCGCCTACACGCTGCCGGACCCGCTCGTCCTCTCCGGCGGCGAGCGAGTCCGCGATGCCGCGACCTGGAACGCGAAGCGACGGCCCGAGATCGTGGCCCTGTTTGAAACGCAGATGTACGGCAAGGCTCCCGGCCGACCCGACGGCATGACCTTTGTCGTGACCAAGGTTGTGAAGGACGCCCTCGGCGGCAAGGCCACGCGCAAGGAGGTCTCCGTTCTCTTCACGGGCAAGCCCGACGGCCCGAGGATGGACCTGCTCGTCTACGTGCCCAATCAAGCCAAGGGGCCGTTCCCCGCGTTTGTCGGGCTGAATTTTGATGGCAATCATGGGGTCGATCCCGATCCTCGCATCCCCCTGGCGCGAGGCTGGGTTCAGAATAATCCGAGGGCGAAGATCACGGATCACAAAGCGACCGAGGAGTCTCGCGGTTCGGAGTCGTCGCGATGGGCTCTCGAGCGTGTGATCGATCGCGGGTTCGCCGTCGCCACCGCCTACTATGGAGACATCGACCCGGACTTTGACGACGGCTTCCAGAACGGTGTCCATGCGCTGTTTTCCGATCCCGGCAAGGATCATCGTTCCGCCGACGCCTGGGGCTCGGTGGCGGCGTGGGCCTGGGGTCTTCGACGCGCGATGGACTACCTGGAGACGGACCCGAGCATCAACGGCAAGCGGGTCGCGGTGATGGGCCATTCCCGCCTGGGCAAGGCGGCCATCTGGGCGGGGGCGCAGGACACGCGGTTCGCCGTGGTGATCTCCAACGACTCCGGCGAGGGTGGCGCGGCCCTGAGCCGGAGGAAGTTCGGCGAGACCACCCGCGTGATCAATACCGCCTTCCCCCACTGGTTCTGCGGCAACTACAAGCAGTACATGGATCGCGAAGACGAGATGCCCTTCGATCAGCATATGCTCGTCGCCCTGGTCGCCCCTCGCCCGGTGCTCATCTGTAGCGCCGCCGAGGACCTGTGGGCCGATCCGAAAGGGGAATTCCTCGCCGGCAAGGGCGCGGACCCGGTTTATCGATTGCTTGGGACCGAGGGGCTTGGCGTTCGCGACATGCCTGGCACGAACGTGCTCGTGTGGTCCCGGATCGGCTACCACATCCGGCCCGGCAAGCACGACGTGACGAACACGGATTGGGATGCGTTCATGGATTTCGCGGAGAGACACACGACCCGTTAATTCCGACACGGGTTACGTCGCCACCACCAGTACAACCTCATGTCCTGTCATCCACAAGGCTCCTGTAGACGAGGCCTCCTCATGCTTCCGCTCCGCCTCCTGGCCATCTCCGCCTTTCTGCTGACCACATCCGTCCGAGCCGATGAACCCTCCCTGGAGATCACCGCCGACACCGTCCTCGACCCCACCAAGGTCTACGGCCCCATCATCATCAAGGCCTCGAACATCACGATCGACGGCCGAGGCGCCGAGGTGGTCGGCAGCACGACGGGCAACCCGAAGGGCTTCAAGGGCGTCGGCATTTTCGCGAAGGGCGTATCGAAGGTCACCCTCAAGAACGTGAAAGCCAAGGGTTGGGAGACGGGCCTTCGCATCGAGGACGGCAAGTTCTGGACGGTGGAAAACTGCGACTTCTCCGACAACTTCCACGACCCCGAGTTCGGCTGGGGCGAGCAGGGGCGTCGCGGCGGGATCGTGCTGGAGCGAGTCCAGGGATCGACACTCAGAAAGAACAAAGCGAACCGTGTCTGGGACGCGTGCGTCCTGGTCGATTCCGATTCCAATAAGATCGTGCAAAACGACTTTTCGCATACGTCGAACACCTGCCTGAAGCTCTGGCACTCCAGTGATAACTTGGTCGGAAAGAACAATCTCAGCTATGGGCTTCGGATCAAGACCGGCGAAGTTCACGCGAGGGATTCGACGTGCGTCCTGATCGAGAGTGGCTCGAATGAGAATCGCTTCTCAGACAACGATTGCACACACGGCGGCGACGGCATCTTCATCCGCGTGCTCAACGGCTGGGTCAGCACGGGGAACGCCTTCACGAAGAACGACGTTTCGTACGCCAATAACAACGGATTCGAGGCGTGGTCGCCGAGAAATACCTACATCGAAAACAAGGCGAATCACTGTAGCTACGGGTTCTGGCTCGGGGCCTCGGATAAGACATTGCTCCTCCGTAATGAGGCGTCTTACAACGGCGACCCGAAGGGCTTCCACAACTCGCCGCACTTGCCCAATAACGGTCACGCCGGGATCGTCTTCATGTTCGGGCCGTCGAGCCACACGAGGATTTACAATAACACGTGCGTCGGAAACAACGGCGCGGGCATCGCCGTGCTGGGCGATCAAGGGACCAAGGGGGCGAAGTGGAAGGCGTTCCACTGGGTCCTCGAAGGCAACACGCTGGCGGACAACCGCTGGGGAATCTATGCCCGGTATGCGGACTGGATCGACCTTGTGGGCAACACGTTTCGCAACAACACGGCGGCGGACTTTGATAAGGATGCGAGCGTGACGAACGTGTCTGAGTACCCGGGCGGGAAACCTCCAAGAACGATGATCAATCGATCTGTCACGGCCGCTGACACGCCGATCGCACGAAAGGTCGGTGACAGGGTCTGGATTCCCTCAACGCTTGACCAATCCGACGATGCAAAGCCGGAGGCCGTTCGTTGGGACCTGGGCGACGGCACGATCTCAACCGAGCCCCACGTCGCGCACGTCTTCCGCGAGGCCGGTTTTTATCGGGTCGGAATGACCGTCAACAACGGCCGTTCGGCGAGTCTGGACTGGCGTGATCTTTATATCGTTGACGACTTGCCGGAAATCGGCACGGATGGCGACCTGGCCCGATGGAGCTGGAATGACGAGCAATCGAAGGTCATTTTCACGGAGGATTCCAGGGCTTACCTCGCCGGCCATCACTCCATCCGCGCCGAGGTCCGGCCCTACAGTGGTGGCCGCGTCAACTTCGTCTATTCCGCCCCGCAGGACTCTCTGATCTCATCAAAGGGCAAGACCTCCCTCATCTTCTGGATCAGGTCCCAGAACGGCAACGTCACCGGCTGGCAGGGTCCGAACCCGGTGGTGACGCTGCTCGGTCCGGACGGAAAGAGCCGGAAATTCACGCCCAAGGGTGACCTTCTGGCCCAGCCCGCCTATAACGAAGGCAGAGAGGGTTGGACCCGCATCGTCGTCCCGCTCAAGGCCGACGCGGCCTGGGAAGTCGTCGGCGATGAAGTGGAGACGATCAAATCGATCTCGATCGGGCTTGATTCCTGGGGGAACGACCCTCTCACGGTCTGGATCGACGGCATGGGCTTGCGGTGAGTCGGAGTATGGACGGGGCAGGGGGGCTGTACGACCTGATCGTCGTCGGCGGAGGCGTGGGAGGGCTGGCGACGGCGGCCCTGGCGCAGAGTCGCGGCCTGCGGGTGGCCCTGTGCGAATCGCACACGACGCTCGGCGGCTGCGCGGGCTATTTCACGCGAGGCCCCTACCAGTTCGACGCCGGCGCGACGGCCTTGATGGGCCTGAAGCCCGGCGAGCCGATCGGGGATTTGCTCACGACCGTGGGACTCGATTTCGAGGCGGTCGAGACCCCGAGCTACCGCGTCTGTCTGCCCGATCGAACGTTCGAAATCCTCCCTGATCCCCACGCCTTCGAGGCCGCCTCGGCGACCGTCTTTCCCGGTCACGAATCGGCCAAACGGCGTTTCTGGCGGCTTCAGGCGGCGATCGGAAATCGTCTATTCGCGGCGGCCTCTCGCATACCTCGTTTGCCGGTTCGATCCGCCGGTGACGTATTCCACGATCTTCGAATCCTGGGCGTGTCGGGGCTTTTCGCGGCCTCGACCTCCGTGCTGACCGTCCGCGACGTCTTGAGACTCCTCGGCCTTGCCGAGGATGTTCCCTTTCGATCGTTGATCGCGATGCTCTTGCAAGACACCGCGCAGGCCGGGCCGGAGACCGTGCCATTCGCCAACGCGTCGGCATGCATCCAGGCCTATCGCATGGGCATGAGTCGTCCCAGAGGAGGCATGCGCACCCTGGTCGAGGGTCTGGGCGGCCGCTTCGCCGCGCTGGGCGGCGATCTTCGGACGGCCACGAAAGTCGATCGCGTCGAGCCGGCCGAGCGCGGCCTGTTCGGGATCATGACCCGCCACCGACATCGTCTCCTCGCCCGTCAGGTCGCGTTCAACCTCCCGCTCGACCTGGCGGCATCTCTCCTGGCTCGCGGGCTTGAAGGTCGTCTGCGTCATCGCGAACGACAATCCCGGGCGAAGTGGAGCGCCTTCACCGGCTATGTCGCGATCCGCCGCGTCACCATCGCCGACGACGGGCCTCTCTTCCATCAGGTCCTCCAGGATTATGAGATGCCGATCCATGACGGCAATAACGTGCTCATCTCCCTGTCCGCCCCGGGGGACGACGGCTATGGGCCTCCCGACGTCCGCATCGCCACCATGTCGACCCACACCGCTCCGGGCGACTGGGACGGGCTGGACCGCGACGCATACGACGCGAAGAAGGCCGACTATCGCGGCCGGTTGCTCTGGGCGCTGGATCGTGCGCTCCCCGGAGCCATCCAATCGCTTGTCCATGCGGAGTTCGCCTCTCCTCGCAGCTTCGCGCGATACACCCGTCGCACTTCGGGAGCCGTCGGCGGACCCGCGGTCTCGCGACACAACAGCAACTTCCTCGCTGTCGGTTCCGACGTTCTCGGCCCGGGCCTCTGGGTCGTCGGCGACTCCGTCTTTCCCGGCCAGGGTACAATGGCTGTTGTGCTCTCGGCCATCCGGGTGGTGGAGCGGATCATCGGGGAATCGTGGCAACCGATGAAGCACGAGCCCCTAAAGACACAGAGCGAACGGGGCGAATTCGAGGAGCAGCTCTCGCCTCCAGCTCTGTGAACTCAGTATCCTGCGTGGTTAGACTCTCAGGCCCTTGGAACTCCCCCATGCTCGATGCCCTCGTGGTTGCCCCTCATCCCGACGATGCCGAACTCGGAATGGGAGGCGCGATCGTCCGGATGATGGCGCAGGGATGGACGGTCGGAATCCTCGATCTGACCAGCGGCGAACCCACGCCTTTGGGGTCGGTGCCGGTTCGGCAGGCCGAGACAGCAGCTGCGAACGCGGCATTGGGGAACCCGTGGCGCGAGAATCTGGGATTGCCTAACCGGAGTCTGGAAGCGACCTTGGACAACCGCCGCGCCCTGGCTGCGGTCTTTCGGCGGGTGAGGCCGCGTCTGCTCTTCGCGCCGTTCTGGGAGGATGCGCACCCCGATCATACGGCGGCGTCGAAGCTGGTCGAGGACGCCCGGTTCTGGAGCAAGCTGTCCAAGAGCGACATCCCGGGCGAGCCGTTCCATCCATCACGCGTGCTTTACTACTTCAGTGTTCACCTGAAGATCGTTGAACGGCCCAGTTTCGTGCTCGATGTGAGCGATCAGGCCGAGGCCAAGCTCTCGGCGATGCGGAGCTTCCGGACGCAGCTCCCGGAGAGCCTCGTCGACTCCGTCTTCGACCGCATGCGGTTCTGGGGCCACACCATCGGCGTCCGCCACGGCGAGCCGTTCGCCAGCCGTGAGCCGATCGGGCTCGGCAACATGGCGGCGCTCCTGTAGGGCGAACCCTACAGGACGCGGACCTTGCGGCCCTCGATCCTCAATCGCCCCTGAGCGAAGAGCGAAATGGCCTCGGGCAAGGCCTCACACTCGGCCGAGAAGACCCGGGCGGCCAGGGTATGGGGCGTGTCGTCGTTCAGGACGGGCACGGTTCGCTGGAGGATGATCGGCCCGGTGTCGTAGGTGTCATCGGCGAAATGGACCGTGCAACCGGCGACCTTCACGCCGGTCTCGATCGCGGCGCGGTGGACCGCCTCCCCATGAAATCCCTTGCCGCAGAAGGCGGGGATCAGCGACGGGTGGATGTTCATCACGCGGCCGACGTAGTCCCCGGGAATCGCGATCAGCGACAGGAAGCCACCGAGGATGACCAGGTCGGCCCCCTGGCTGCGAATCGGGTCGAAGACATCTTTGCTAAATATGTCGATGGAACGCCCCTTACGCTCGACCACCGCGACCGGGACGCCCGCCGCTTCGGCCTTGCCGATGGCGGCGATCCCCGGCCTGCCGGCGATGACCTGGACGACCTCGGCCGAGAGCCTGCCGTCGAGAATCCGGTCGATCAGGTTCTGAAGCGTCATTCCGCCTCCCGACACGCACACGGCAAGGCGAACTGGCGGCGAGACGATCGGCGGGACGCGAGGCGAATTCATCGGACGCGGCTCAGCGGGCAGGGTGCGTGAGGGAATCGGTCCTTATCCTACCACGACCAGGCAATCGGATGGAGGCCGCGTGGCTCAACCGAACCGGTCGATCCGGTCCGGCACGGCCGTTGATCGTTCTCTTCCGCGTCGTCCCTCAGCCGAAACCCGATTCCGTGTGAGGAACCGGCTGCCATTCCCGGATTGAATTTGAACGACCGAACGTGAGTCTTGACCACACTTCCCTTGAATAGGATCGTGTCGGGCCGGAACCTTCTTCATAAATTCCGTTGGCGCATGCATGGGTTGCGAGTTGGTGGCGGATCGACCCTCGCGATCCCCTTGGTAGGTCCGACTTCAGTCGGTCCTGTCCACGTCTCCCGAGCGGGGCGGGACCGACTGAAGTCGGACCTACTCCTTTGCTCCGAGGTCCTTCGAAGCCGACGCCACGCGACCCATCATGCACCAATCCGTTTACGACGGAGACGACGATAGGGCGCGAATGACTCGCACGCAGCGGTCGCAGAGCGTGGGGTGCTCGGCGTCCTGGCCGACGGTGGGGCGGAGGTTCCAGCAACGCTCGCACTTGGGATGGGGGGACTTCGACGCTTTGACGATCGGGGCGGTCAGACCGTCCGCTTCGACGATGGTCACTTCCGAGACCATCAAGACGGTGGTGAGCCTGGATCGGTCGATCCCTGCTGCCTGATCGGATGGGACCATGATCTCGAGGCTCGCCTCCTGGCCGCTGCCGATCTCCTTCGCCTTCCTCATCCCTTCCAGCGCCGTCAAGGCCACGTCGCGCAACGAGCGAATGGCCGTCCACCTCGCTTCCCGCGTCGCATCCTCCCATCTCGGGTCCGGCTCCGGCCACTCCGCCAGATGCACGCTCGCCGGCTTACCCTCGCGATCGGGCACAAATTCCCACAATTCGTCCGTCGTGTGGGGGAGGATCGGGGCGAGCAAGATCGTCAGGACTTCATGCAGTCGCGCCAACACATATTGGGCGGCCCGGCGATCCGGCCCGTCGGGCAACTCGGCGTAGAGACGATCCTTGAGGACGTCGAGATAGAAGCTCGAAAGATCGACCGCGCAGAACTGGTAGATGCGTTGATAGACCTTGTAGAACTCGAACGCATCGTACGAGGCCGTCACGTCGCGGATCACGCCGTTCAACTGGCCGAGCGCCCAGAGGTCGATCTCGCGGAGCGTCGTGACGTCGAACGTGGAGGGATCAAACCGAGCGTAGTCTTCCAGGTTCCCGAGCAGATATCGGAACGTATTGCGGATCTTGCGGTACGACTCGGACGCCTCCTTGATGCCGCGCTCGCTCATGCGGATGTCGTCGGCGTAGTCGAGACTCGCGACGTACAACCGCAGGACGTCGGCCCCGTACTGCTCGGTCATCTTCAAGGCCGAGACGGCATTGCCGCCGGTCTTGGCCATCTTCTTGCCCTGTTCGTCGACGATGAAGCCGTGCGTCAGCACCGTCTCGAACGGCGCGCGTCCGGTTGTGCCCACGGCGGTCAAGATCGACGACTGGAACCAGCCGCGATGCTGGTCCGAGCCCTCCAGATACATGAACGCGGGATAACCTAAGTCAAAGTTTTGCGCCAGCACGGCCCGATGGCTCGATCCCGACTCGAACCAGACGTCGAGGATGTCCGTGCCCTTGCGGAGACTCTCGACCGGGAATCGCGTCGCATTCAGATCCGGCGGCACAAGCTCGGCCGCCGTCTTCTTGAACCAGGCGTCGGCCCCTTCGCGGCGGAACAGGTCGCGATAGAAGCGGACGGATTCGGCCGTGAGGTGATGATCGCCCGTTTGATCGTTGAAGAGCACGGGGATGGGCACGCCCCAGTTGCGCTGGCGGCTGATGCACCAGTCGGGACGGTTGCCCACCATCGCGTCGATGCGGGAGCGGCCCCAGGAGGGCAGCCAGGTCACCTGATCGATGGCCGCCAACGTGTTCTTGCGCAGGTCGTTGTGCTCGACGCTGATGAACCATTGGTGGGTCGCGCGAAAAATCACCGGCTTCTTACTGCGCCAGCCGTGGGGATAGCTGTGATGGAGCGGCATCTCGTGGAACAGCGCGCCGCGAGACCGGACCATCTCCACGACCAGCGGATTGGCCTGGAATACGCCCTTGCCGACGAGTTCCGCCGGGGCTTCGTCGGTGAATCGGCCCGCGTCATCGACGGGGCTGAGCGTGGGCAGCCCGTATTTCTGCCCGGTTTGATAGTCCTCGGCCCCGTGACCGGGCGCCGTGTGGACGAGGCCCGTGCCGTCCTCGGCGCTGACGTACTGGGCCATCACGATCGGGCTTTCGCGGTCGATGAAGACATGGCGATACCGCGCGCCGGCCAGGTCGCGACCCTTGCAGCGGGCGACTTCCTGATACTCGGAGACGCCGCCCAATCCCATGACTTTCGCTGCGAGATCGGCCGCGAGGATGACCTGATGGGTCGCCCCGGTCTTCGGATCGGTATATCTGATGCCCGCGTAGTCGAGGTGCTCGTTCGCCGCGATGGCCACGTTGGCCGGCAGGGTCCACGGCGTCGTCGTCCAGATCAGCGCGGACCATTCCCCCGGCCCGAACGACGTCGGCACGCCCGCGACGATCGGGAACGCGACGAAGACGCTAGGCGATGTCACGTCCTGGTATTCCAGCTCCGCCTCGGCCAGCGCCGTGCGGTCGTGGATGTCCCAGTGGATCGGCTTCAACTGGCGGAAGACGTAGCCCCCGGCCACGAGGTCGGCCAGCACGTCCATGATGCTCGACTCATAGCGCGGGTCGAGCGTCAGATACGGGTTGAACCAGTCGCCCGAGATGCCGAGACGGAGGAACTGCTTTCGCTGAATATCCACCCATTTCAGCGCCTCCACCCGACACCGTTCGCGGATCTCCGACGCGTCCATCCCCGCGATCTTCGAGCCCAGGTCCTTGGCGACCTTGTGCTCGATCGGCAGGCCGTGGCAGTCCCAGCCCGGCACGTACGGGCTATCGTATCCCGCGAGCGTCAGGTATCGGACCACCATGTCCTTCAGCACCTTGTTCAGCACGTGCCCCATGTGGATATCGCCGTTCGCATACGGCGGCCCATCGTGCAGCACTCGACGCGTCTTCCCCGCGCGGTTCTCTCGGATCTTCGTGTAAAGATCCATCTCCCGCCATTTCGCCTGGCGCTCGGGTTCGCGCACCGTCAGGTTCGCCTTCATGTCGAAGCGCGTGACGGGGAGGTTCAGGGTTTCTTTGTAGGGCTTGGTGGTGGACATGGTCTCAGGGGCCAAATCGTGAAGGTGAATCGGTCAAGTTTGCTTGGAGATAGCGGCCGAGGCCATATCTTGGACGATTTTCTTGATCAACTCCCAGCTTTCCCGAAGATACTCATCGGGAATCTCAGCGATCTCGCCGTCGGTGTATCTTGCTCGTCCCTTCGATTTGTCCAGGTAGAGCCAATTCACAATCCCGAGATTAGCACGAGGACGTCACGTGTAGCTTTGATCTCGCAGATCTTGTCGATCTCCCCAGTTTGTGGGGCAGTTGAGCTTGGCGAAGTCATTAAAATCCAGGAACCACTTTTCAGGTTGCTTGTACGCAAAGTTTTGCAGTTCTTTGTCGATGAATCGCCGAATGATTGCAGGTTTGTCGGGAAGTCCGGCAATTTCATCGAATCGCATCTGACTCCCGCTGAGCTTGCCGGGATACATTTCCAACCATAGGCGGTGGAGGCTTATCAAGTAGTCTTCCAGGAGTGCGACGAACTTCTCGAGTGACGACGACGCAAGATTCACGGCGACATAGCGTCGAGAGAGGGCAAGCACGGTTTTCTCATCGGCCACGGTCTCGGTGGCACGATTCAGAATGGAGAAATGCTCCCCGCCCGAGACCATTTGATGGACCAGCCGCCAGGCTCGCCGCGAATTGACATAATACTCGAATGCGACATCGAGATCGGAATGGATTCGCTCGGCGAGCGACAGTACATCGTCGGCAAGACCCATCAAGAAAACTCCAAACCTTACGGCTTGCCATCCAGGAGTCGCTGCACAGATTGCGCATCGCCCATCCGGCCGAGATTAATGACCGTGATCGCGGGCTTGCCGTTGAGGGAAATGGCGTCCTCGTCCACCCAGTATCTGATCCGGTTCTCGTCCAGCAAGGTTTGAACGTGCGGAAGCTGATCGACGGGCAGCATGATGTATGGCCCGGCACCGCCGTCGGTCGATACAAGCAGCGGACGATGTGTGGAAACGTCGGTCATGGCCGTATCCCGAATTCCGTGGACTTGGCTTACTCACAATCGATCATCGCAGTCTCAAGGTCTCATCCTGGGCTCAATTCTACAACCTCTCCAGCACCTTCGTCACCACGGTCCTCAGCTTCCCCTCCGCGGCTCGGGCCACGGCCAAGATCTCGGTGATGTTCGCGGGTTCCAGAGCGTCCGGAAGGCAGCGGTCGGTGACGATGGAGAAGCCGAGGACTTTCATACCGGCGTGGACGGCGACGACAACCTCGGGGACGGTCGACATGCCGACGACGTCGGCACCGATCGCGCGGAGGTAGCGGTATTCGGCGCGGGTCTCCAGGTTGGGACCGGTCACGCCGACGTAGACACCGCGATGGGCGACGATGTTCGCCTCAAGGGCCGCCCGAAGGGCAAGGTCTTGCAGCGTGCGGTCGTAGGGCTCGATCATGTCCGGAAAGCGAGGCCCGAGCCGTTCATCGTTGGGACCGATCAGGGGGTTGATGCCCATCAGGTTGATGTGGTCCTCGATGACGATCAGGTCGCCCTTGGCGTGCAGGGGGTTCATGCCGCCGGCGGCATTGGAGACGATCAGGGTTGAGCAGCCGAGTTCCTTGAGTACGCGGATCGGGAAGGTGACCTGGGCGGCGGAATAGCCCTCGTAGAGGTGGAACCGGCCTTCCAGGGCAACGACGGTCTTGCCCGCGAGCGTGCCGCAGACGAGCTGGCCGGCGTGGCTCTCGACCGTGGAGGCGGGGAAGTGGGGGATGGCGGAGTAGGGAATCTTGACGTCCGCCGCGATCTCTCCGGCCAGGGCGCCCAGGCCGGTGCCGAGGATCAGGCCGACGGAGGCGGGCTTGTCCCAGAGCGCCCGCACGGCGGCGGTCGCCTCGCGGACATGATCGAATTCGTGGTGGTTCATGGAGGAGGTCACGAGGATTGACGAACGGAGGGCGAGGCCCGCGCCGCGATGCATTCGGGGTGCATCACGGCGCGGGCCTCGCCCTCCGGGAACTCGCGGGGGCTCAATCGGCGCTGAGGACGCGTCGCAGCAAGCGGGCAAATCGCGGATCGCGCCGGAGGGACTTGAGGTCAGGGTCCCTCGCCATGTGGTCCAGCCAGTGGTAGCCCAGATCGATCGACCGTTGCAGGGCGGCGAAGGCCGGATCGATCATCCCCAGCACGGCATAGCTGCACGCAAGGTTGTACCACGGGATCGGCCGATCCGGCTGGAGCCGCACGAGGCGGCGGTCCATCTGGAGGGCACGGGCGGATTGCCCGCGCGTCGCGAGATTGTTGGCGTGGACCCGCAGCGCGGCGACGTGGTACGGATCGCGCTCGAGGACACGCCCGAGAAACTCCAACTCGAAATCGAGCTGGCTCTGCTCGCGCAGGCGGCGCGTGGGCGTTTCGCGATCGGCGGGGTGATCCTCGGCGGCCATCGGGGTGGGCTCCTCCCTCCGGGACACGACCCGAGTCCCCTGCGACGGGCGCGAGGGGACCGAATCCGGAGGAATTGGTGATGATAGTCCGTAGTACCTCCGCCTACCAGACGAAGTTGCCGCGATTCCCCATCTCAAGTGAATTTCCGTCCGCCGAGGGGAGAAAATCCCTCTCGGCGGACCTCGTCATGGGCCTGGACCGCTCCGATCGTTCGGTTGGCAAACTCAGAGGTCGTCCAGTTCTTCTTCCTCATCCTCGTCGTCGTCGAGGTCGAGGTCGTCGTCATCGTCGACGTCGTCGTCCTCGTCGATGTCGATGTCATCGATTTCGCTCAGGTCGTCCTCATCCAGGTCGTCGTCCTCTTCATCGTCCAGGTCGTCGTCCAGATCGTCGTCGAGGTCGTCGTCGAGGTCGTCATCCTCGTCCTCAGCGTCGACATCGTCATCAAACTCTTCCTCTTCCTCCTCTTCGGCCGGATGTCGGTCGAAGAGGGGAGGGGGCATGAGGTCGTGGCCGTGCTCAAGGACGGCGATCATTTCCAAACTTTCCCACATCAGATCAGTCCTTAGGCAAGGAGGAGGTCCCGGGGTGTCTGTCGAATCGGTCCCCGGCGCAAAATCCCCGGGTCTGTCGGCCCGCCCGGTGCTGCGGGGCCGGCCCCTCCGAGGGGCAGAGGCATACTGAGTAGTCGGCTCTGACGGAGATGTCAAGCCAAGCGTCAGGCTGTTTTTCGGCAACCCATACCCCCAGCATTAAAACGAAAGAATCCTATGCTCGTCTGCCCACCAGAAATCAGGCCAGCCGTACGACCTGGCCCGAGGTCGAGGACCGCGCGATGGCCTCTTGTAATCGTGCGGTATCGAGTGCTTGATCCGCCGGGCAGCACGGTGGGCGGCCCGCCTCAACGGCGGCCACGAAGTCGCCATCAATCGTCGCTTCCGACTCCTGCAGAGCGATCGTTTGCTCGGTCCCAGCGCCCATGATGACCGCCAACGAGGCATCGCTCACCCGAATCCGTCCCGTTTCTCCGAAAAATGTTAGCTCGAAAAGGTTGCTCGCGCAGACTCCCGAAAGTCCCAGAGTCGCCGGAGTTCCGTCGCCGAGCCGAACGATTGCGGCCGTGACCACATCCAGCCCTGGCGCGAGGCGGCTCTGAAACGCCGCAACCTCGATCACCGCCTCTCCGGTCAGCCACAGGAAGGCGTCCAGGAGGTGATCGCCCGCGTCCGCCAAAATTCCCCCCCCCAGTTGCCTGGGATCGAGCCGCCAGGCGTCCGCCGTTTCCTGATGACGAGCCAGCCAGGGCGACGAGAGCGTCGCCGTGACCAATCGTAAGGTTCCGATCGTCCCGGCCCTGAGCCGATCTCGGGCTTCAATCAGGCTCGGGCGGAGCCGATACTGGTGCCCGACCCCCACGATCCTCCCGCGGGCCCGGGCGAGCTTCACGATATCGTCGGCCTCCTGAGCATTGGTCGAGAGCGGCTTCTCGATGAAGACATGACATCCGGCCTGCAGGCCATCCATGGCCAGGCGATAGTGTGCTCGATGCGGCGCGAAAATCGCAAGCACGTCAGGAGTTACGCGTGCCAGCATCTCCTTCAGTTCGGTAAACGAGGGCACCGGCCCCGCAGTTTGGGGCACGGAATCGGCCATCGCCTTCGCGGCGACCGGGTTGGGGTCCGCCAGTCCGACCACCTCGACGTCCCCTCGGTCCAAGAGCCGAGCCAGGTGGATCTGCGAGGCGCGGCCACATCCGGCGATCCCAATCCGCAGCATGACGACCTCCGAAAAACCCGAACACTGACGCCGCGACTCTTCACTCCCATTCCCTTTACGTCATCATTGCCCGTCCCATCCCAACACCAGGCCCCCGCCACGTCAAGAGACGATCCCGCCCTTGCACGAGATCCACCCGGCAATCTCGCCACCTTGACTCACACACGCCCACGACGTATCGTATGCTTTCACGACGGTGCCTGTAGCATAGCGGTTAATGCACCAGATTGTGGATCTGGGTATCGCGGGTTCGAATCCCGTCAGGCACCCTCTCCTAACCCTTTCGCCGAACACGACTTGCGTGTACCTGCCGGCGTCGGCAGCGCGGCCTGGAAGCCCTGGCGAAGTAGTGCCGGTACTACTTCCCGGACTCAGGACACCGCCGTTGGCCACGCCGACCACACGCGCCCCCAAGTATCGTCACTACAAGCCGAAGGATCTCGCCGTCGTCCGACTCGATGGCCAGGACGACTATCTCGGCAAATACGGCTCCGAGGCGAGCCGCGAGAAGTATCGCCGCGTCGTGGCCGAATGGCCGACCCGCGCGACGCCGAAGCTCACGTTATCGACTACCCCCGCTGCGGGCCAGGAGCCGACGGTCAACGTTTTGATCCTGGCGTTGTGGACCCGCCACGCGGCCTCGAACTATCGCCACCCCGACGGCTCGCCCACCGGCGAGCTCGACAATTACCGCGATTCCCTCCGCCCTTTGCGTCGACTGTATGGATTGACCCGCGCGGGAGACTTCGGCCCGTCGGCCCTGAAGCTCGTCCGGGAGGAGATGATCCGGGCGAACCTGGCCCGCACCACAATCAATCAGCGGATTGGTCGGATCGTCCGCGTGTTCAGGTGGGGCGTCGAGGACGAGATGATTCCTCCCGCGTTGCTTCAGGCCTTGAGGGCCGTTGCAGGGCTGCAATGTGGACGCTCGGAGGCCAGGGAGAGCCTGCCGTACGCCCGGTCCCAGACGCGACCGTCGACGCGCCACGCCCGTTCGTGACCCGGCAGGTCTGGGCCATGATCGAGCTGCAGCGCCACACCGGGATGCGGCCGGGCGAGGTCAGGACGATGCGAACCCGAGACGTCGACACCTCGGGCTCGGTCTGGACCTACATCCCCCGGCAACACCAGTCCTCTCATCGGGGACGGGAGCGGAAGATCTTCCTGGGACCGAACGCCCAGGCCGTGCTCCGTCCGTGGCTGCGGGACGATCCCGACGCTTTTCTCTTCAGCCCCCGCGAGGCAGTCGAGGAGCGGGCCGCCGAACGGCGAAGGAAACGCAGCACGACCGGGACTCGTCGGGGTGCCCCGCAACCGGGTCGGTTTCCGGGGAGGCCTCCCGGCGCCTGTTACACAACCCGGACGTATCACCACGCCATCCAGTATGGTTGCAGGCGGGCAGGGGCGTCTCCCTGGCATCCTCACCAGCCACAACGCGGCGACGTCGCTACGCAAGGAATTCGGGCTTGACGTGGCCCGCGTCATCCTGGGGCACACCTCTACCCCCACGACGGAGATCTACGCCGAACTCGATCACGAGAAGGCCGAGGTCGTGATGGGCCAGGTCGGTTGAGGGCTGGATCCCAGGAGACCAGACTCCGCGACGGGGGCGGCACCTTGGCCGATGAATCGGTCCTCCGACGATGATGGGGACGTCTTGATCGAGGACAAGGACTCGGTAGTTCGTCTCGGCCGCCCGGAAGTGCCACGGGCGGCCGGGATTTATTTGGCTGTCGTTCGTCGATTGCGAGTGATCTTACCGGTGGTCTGCTCGGTCGAGGATTCCCAAGCCATCTCGCTTCGACTATCGTCACTGCACCCGGCGACCTCCAGGCGTTGATTTCTCTCAGCGAAAATTAGAGCGTACTGACAATCAGGTTGCATCGTCGCGGTAATCTGTGGTGGACTGGGCACCTTGCTCAACGCCACGGAGGACCGCCAATGCGTCGCTTCGAGATGGATGATGAACGGTTCCGGCGCATCGAGCACCCCCTCCCCGGCAAGGCGACCGACCCC
>JAQGHR010000090.1 GCA_028291545.1 Planctomycetota bacterium
GCCCGCTCCACTATAGGTTCACAGCCCCACAAGCAAAAAAATCCTTCAATCTATAAAAACGAATTCATTTCCGTTGAACATCACCCGACACGCCTTCGCCATCCCATGCCTGGCCGCGTAGGCGAGCAACGCATTCCGTTCGTCCTCTTGCGGAGGCCGTCCATACGCCAGCAAGAACGCCGATTCCACCTGCTTGCGACGATCCGTACCCATCGCCTCCAGCCTCGCCGCGAACACCTCCGATTGGCGGATCATGAACGGGTCATTCAAGAGCGTGAGCGCCTGCAAGGCCGTGATCGTCGTGTTGCGGACGGGCGTCATCGCGTTGGGATCGGCGCCGTCGAGGCACTCGACGAAGGGGTTCGGCACGCTGCGGACGGCGAAGCGGTAGACGGTGCGGCGACGGCATTCGGGGGCGTTGATGCGGTCGATGGCCTCGTGATCGTAGATGGGGGAGTGGTCGTCCTTGAAGCGGAACGGCTCGAAGCCGGGACCGCCCATCGTGAGGTCGAGCTGGCCGGAGGCCGCAAGGACGGAGTCGCGGACGGCCTCGGCCTCCAGGCGGCGGCGGTTCTGTCGCCAGAGGAAGCGATTGTCGGCGTCGATGGCGGATTTCGCCGCGTCGTTGGCGGAGGACTGGCGGTAGGTTGCACTCGTGACAATGACGCGGTGAAGCGTCTTCAACGAGCCGCCTCCGTCGCGGAATTCGACGGCCAGCCAGTCGAGAAGCTCGGGATGCGAGGGCAACCCACCATTCTTGCCGAAGTCGTTGGGCGTCTCCACGATGCCCCGGCCGAAATGGTTGTGCCACACGCGGTTGGCGATCGACCGCCAGGTCAGCACGTTGTCGCGATGGACGAGCCATTCGGCCAAGGCGGCGCGGCGGGCGCCTTCGTCGCCCGTCGCGGTCGAATCGAAATTCGCGTTCAACCCCGGCACGCACGCCAGCGCACCCGGCCCGACCGGGTCGGCGGGCTGCTCCACGTCACCGCGACGGAGCAGGCGGATCGGTCGGGGCGGGCGAGGGATCGGCGCATAGACCATCTCGGTCGGAGGCAGCGATTGGACCGCGGCGTTCGTCCTGGCGATCTCCGCCACCGTACCGTCGATCTCGGCGCGAAGCTCGGCCGGGACCAGAGCCGCGAGAACCCGGCGGCGCTCGGTGCTGGCTTGCTGGATCTGGACCAGCAGGTCCGACCGCCGGGTCTCGGCCGCATCGCCCGCGTCCGGCCTGCGATCCCGGCTGGTGAAGCCATCCACCAGCGCCCGCGATCCCCAGAGGCCGCCCTCGATCGTGTCGAGCGCCGTGACCGGCTTGCCGAACGCGACGTTGCGACCACCGGAAAGGACTTCAAGCTCCGAGAGCGCGAAAACATAATCCCCCGTTCGCTTCCAGAGTCGAGAGCCGGAAACGCGCACGAACCGCCCGGTTCGTTTTCCCGCGCGGATCACCAGCGGCTCATCCGGCCAGGTCTCGGCGTCGGGGCGGTCGTCCTCGAAGAGCGTCTCGGACTTCGCGAATGCGGAATCGTCCGAGATTTCGACGCGAAATCGCGAGGGGAACCCGAAACCGGGCGTGTCCGCGAAATCGACCGGCCGGGCGGGGAGCAAGCGGATTTCCTCGATCGGGACTGATGCACCCAGATCGACCTGGACCCAAGCGGTGGCCTCGGCCTTGGGGTGGATCGACGAATGGTAGCCATTCGAGGGGCTGGGGACGACCGGCCTTTTGGGTAGCGCGTCGATCTCGCGACGCCAGCCGCGAACGGCGTCGTCAAGTCGCACCAGGTCGGGGCCCGAAAGCGCGAGCGACTTCTGAACCAGCAGCTTATGCGTCTCCGTCAATTCCTTGATCCTGGCAACGAGAGCGAGCCGCGTCTCCGCCCGCTGGCGCCCTTCCACCGGGCGATCCCCGCGCTCGATGCCCGCGAACACGGCCTGGAGACCGTAATATTCCTTCTGCGGGATGGGGTCGAACTTGTGATCGTGGCACCGGGCGCAGTGGACGGTGAGGCTGGAAAACGTGGACATGACATTCGCGAGTACGTCGTCGCGATCGATCAACCGCGTCTTCTCCTTGTCGACCGTCCCCTCGCGCAATTCCGCATGGCCGACGAAGTCCCACGGGCCGGCCGCGAGAAACCCGGTGGCAGTCGTGGCGTCGTTGTTCCCCGGGAACAGCACGTCGCCCGCGACCTGCTCGCGGACGAAGCGAGCATAAGGCTTGTCGTCGTTCAAGGACTTGATGACATAATCACGATAGCGCCACGCGTTGCGTCTTGGCTTGTCCTTGTCGTATCCGTGCGTGTCGCCGTAATGGGCCACGTCCAGCCAGTGCCGCCCCCAACGCTCGCCGTATCGGGGCGAGGCGAGGAGGCGACCGACGAGACGTTCGTAGGCGTCGGGACGTTTGTCGTTCAAGAATGCCTGGATGTCTTCGGGCGACGGCGGCAGGCCGTGGAGGTCGAACGTCAGGCGGCGGATGAGGGTCGCCCGGCCGGCTTCGGGGCCGGGGGCGAGCTTTCTGTCGACCATCGCCGACAGGACGAATGCATCGATCGGATTCCGCGCCCAGTTCGTCGCCTGGGGAACCTTGGGGCGATTCAAGGGCTGGATGGCCCACCACGGACCGGCCGCGGCCTTCGGTTCCTTGAGCGCCAGGCCCTTCGGCCATTCCGCGCCCGCCTCGATCCAGCGCCGGATTGCGGCGACCTCATTGGCGGAAAGCGGCTTGCCGCCCTTGGGCATCTCGGGCTTAACGCCGGTGATTTTCTCGATCAGGAGGCTTTCGCCCGGCTTGCCCGGTTCGATCGCGGCCCCACTTTCTCCCCCGGCTTTCATCGCCTCCGCCGTGTGCAGCGCCAGCCCGCCCTTCTTCGCCGTCTCGCCGTGGCAGCGGACGCATCGGGCCTCCAGGATGGGAGCGACCTTGTCGCGGAAGTCATCGGCGGCGACGCCGCGTCCGACCATGAGTAGGGCGAACCCGGCCACGATACGAAGACGGCTCATGCCAGCACCTCCCGGATGACTTTCCCATGCACGTCCGTCAATCGCCGCTGCGCCCCGTTGTTATAGAACGTCAGCTTCTCGTGATCGAGCCCGAGCAGGTGCAGGACCGTCGCATGAAAATCATGCACATCCACGACGTTCTCGACGGCCTTATGGCCGAATTCGTCGGTCGCGCCGAAGCTAAAGCCGCGCTTGACGCCCGCGCCGGCCATCCAGGCGGTGAAGCCCTTGGGGTTGTGGTCGCGGCCGTTGGCCCCCTTCTGAAACGTGGGCATCCGGCCGAATTCGGTGGTCCAGAGGACGAGCGTGTCATCCAGGAGTCCCCGCGCTTTCAGGTCCTTCATCAGCGCGGCGGCCGGGGTGTCGAGGATCGGTCCGTGACGGTCGTAATCGGATTTGATCTGGCGGTGGCCGTCCCAGTTCAGGGCGCCTTCGCCCATCGCGAACGCGCCATTGAACAGGGTCACGAACCGCACGCCGCGTTCCAATAGCCTTCGAGCCAGCAGGCAATTCCGGCCGAACCCGGCGAGGATGGGGTTGGGATCGTCCAGGCCGTAGAGACGCTTCGTCGCGGTCGATTCGCCGGAGAGGTCGGAGGCTTCGGGGGCACTCAATTGCATCTTGGCGGCCAGCTCGTACGAGGCGATTCGCGCGGCGAGGTCGGTATCGCCGGGGTTGTGCTTCAGGTGCTCGTCGTTGAGCACGCGAAGGAAATCCTTGGCCGCGCGATCGCTGGTCTCGCCGATCTCCTTCGGCCGCTGGAGATGGCTGATCGGCTTGTCCGCGTTGAACGCCGTCCCCTGGTAAACGGCGGGCAAGAAGCCGTTCGCCCAGTTCGCCGGTCCCTGCTGGGGGACGCCGCGAGGGTCGGGGATTGCCACGTACGCGGGCAGGTCGGCGTTCTCGGTGCCGAGCGCATAGGAGACCCAGGAACCCACGCTCGGGAACCCTTCGAGGGTGAACCCGGTGTTGAGAAACATCTCGCCGGGACCATGCGTATTGGTCTTCGACGTGAGCGAATGAATAAAACACAGGTCGTCGGCGCATTCGCCCAGCTTCGGCAACAGGTCCGACGTCATCTTGCCGGACTGGCCTCGCGGACGGAACTCCCACGGGCTCTTCGAGAGGTTGCCCTGCTCGCCCTGGAAGGTGATCACCTTCTCCGCGCTCGGCATCGGCTGGCCGTGCCGCTTGATCAATTCCGGTTTATAATCCCACGTGTCGAGCTGGCTCACGGCCCCCGAGCAGAAGATCTGCAACACCCGCTTCGCCCTGGGCGGAAAATGCGGCGATCTGGGAGCCAACGGATTCGACGTCGAATCGGCCGCGACGAGGCTTCCCAGCGCGATCCCGCCCAAGCCGCCCGCCAGGTTCGCGAGGAATCGGCGACGATCGAGGAGTTGAAGGCCGAAAAGGGAGGAGTCGCGGACGCTCATGGTCGTCTCCTGGTCCGGTCAATAGAGATCGAACATGTGCTCGCCATCATGGTCGGGATTTCCTGTCAATTTCTGACCGGTGGGATCTTCGACACGTCCTCATCGGACGTAAACGAACTCGTTCGCATTGTACAACGCCCTCGCCATCGCCGCGGCGCCATGCTCGCGCACTAGAGCAACGGCCGCCGTCGTTTCACCTTCCGATGGCTCACGTCCCAGGATCAGGAGGAACCCGCGACGAACCTGCGCGGCGGCCTCGTCACCCGCTTCGTATTTCAGGCGATCGGCCATCGCGGCGGACTGGGCGAGCACGAAGCGACTGTTCAAGAGGTTCAGCGCCTGCAGCGCCGTGGTGGATGACGTGCGACGCGGGGCAACGAGGGCGGCGTCGGGGCAATCGAAGGCCCCGAACGTGGGGTCGGGCTGGCTGCGGGGCTTGAACTGGTAAATCATCCGGCGGTTGGCGTCGGGTCCGAGGTCCACGCGAGGGATATACACGTAAACGTAATTGCCGTTTTCCTCCCACAGCGAATAGCCGGGTCCGCCCATGTGGAGATCGAGCTTCCCCGACGACGAAAGCATCGCGTCGCGGATCGCCTCCGCCTCCAGGCGTCGCGGGGACATCCGCCACAACAACCGATTGTCTCGATCAACGGCCATCGCCTTGTCATCGAGGCGCGACGACTGGCGGTACGTCGCACTCGTCACGATCAGACGATGGATCGGCTTCAGCCGACCGCCGTTTTCGAGGAACGAACGGGCGAGCCAGTCGAGCAGCTCGGGATGGGAGGGGCGGTCGCCGTTGAAGCCGAAGTCGCCGGGCGTGGCCACGATCCCGCGCCCGAAATGGCCGTGCCAGAGGCGGTTGACCATCACGCGGGGCGGCAGGGGATTCGCGGGATCGGCGATCCACCGGGCCAACGCCTGGCGGCGGTCAGACTCGGAGGCATCGCGGGCGAGGACCAGGGGCGGCGTCAGCGTGCGGATACCGGAGGGCACGACCTCGGGACCGGGCTGCATCGGGTCGCCACGATTGAGAAGATGGGTCGGACCGGGCGTGCGGAAGGTCCCGGCGTAGACGTTCATCGTGCCGGACATGGTGACGAGCTTTGCCCTCAATTCCTCGCGGCGAGCCAGCAGCTTGGCGCGCTCGGGGTCGGTCGTGACGGGCTTCACGCCGGGGGCGGCGCGATCCTCGGAGCTGGCGACGAGGTGCCAGGAACCGGGTTCGGTGGCAACTTCGATGGTGTAATTCGCGGCCAGCCGATCGCGATATTTCCCCTCGCGGTCACGGCCCCAGACGACGCGGTCGATGGTCTGCGCCGTCGGCAACTCCAGCTCGATCCAGCCCTTGCCCGGCTCACGGGAGATCCAGCTCCGCGCGTTGCCGAATCGACCGTCGTTGACGTGCTCGATCGCGTGGCTGGCGTTGTCGGGATAGAGCGAGGATGCTTTCGCCCTGGACCCGGTCGAGGCCAGAGCCACGTCCTTCGGGGCGTCGCCCGCGGTGAAGACTTCCAGCTCGTCGAGACAGGGCTCCGAGCCGTCGACGGTGCTCGCGACGGTGAAGCGGACGAATCGTGCGAGGACGGGGGCGAACCGCTCGACGTTGCGGCCGGGATCGACGGGCACGCGCCTGGTCGCCTTCGCCCCAACCTCCGCGAGCGGCTCCGTGGCGTCGATCTTCGCGTCCATCGTCGCCAACTCGGCCTCCAGAGCGGGCCGTTCGCGGAGGCGTCGCTCGGCGTCGGGGGCGGGGATGGCGCGCTCGGCGTGATCGACGCCGGTGAACATGGCCTGGAGGCCATAATAATCTTCCTGCTTGATCGGGTCGAACTTGTGGTCGTGGCAGCGGGCGCAGTGGACGGTCAGGCCAAGAAAGGCAGAGCCGGTGGCCGTGATCATGTCGTCGAGGTCGTCCACCCGTTGCTGGCGCATGCCCTCGACGGTCTGATTGCCGACGACGTCGTGAACGCCCCCGACGAGGAATCCGGTGGCTGCTTTCGTGAGCCAGTCGCCATCCGGCAGCGTGTCGCCGGCGAACTGTTCGGCGACGAACCGGGCGAAGGGCAGGTCGTCATTGAAGGCGCGAATGGTCCAGTCGCGGTAGGGCCAGGCGGTTTTTCGTAACGTATTGGTCTCGTAGCCGTTGCTCTCGCCGAAGCGGACCGCGTCGAGCCAGAGGCGAGCCCAGCGCTCGCCATATCTCGGGGAGGCAAGCAGGCGATCGACGAGGCGCTCGTAGGCATCGGCCCGCGCGTCGTTGACGAACCCGTCGACCTCCTCGGGCGACGGGGGCAGGCCGACGAGGTCGAGCGAGAGCCGGCGGATCAGGGTGGCCCGGTCGGCCTCGGGAGCGGCGGAGAGGTGAGCTCGCTCCAACCGGGCCAGGACGAAGGCGTCGATGGGATTGCGGACCCGGGCCGTCGGAGGCACGGTCGGCACACCGGGCCGGGCGATCGGCCGCAACGACCACCAATCCGGGCCGGCGCGTTTCGCCAGGAGGGGCTCGTCCTCATAGGGGGCACCGGCCGCGATCCAGGCGCGGAGCGAGGCGATTTGCTCGGGCGCGAGCGGGGACTTGGGCGGCATCTCGCCCGCGTCGATCCTGTCGAGCAAGAGGCTGGCCTCGGGCTCTTTGGGCGCGATGGCCGCACCCGTCTTGCCGCCGGTCAGGGCCGTTGCACGACGGGAGAGATCCAGGCCGCCCTTCCTCGTCGTCGCGTCGTGGCAGCTCATGCAGCGGTCGGTGAGGATCGAGCGAACTTGCGTGCGGAAGAGATCGCGGCCATCGTCGGCGTTCGTGGTCGAGGCGATCGAGACCGCGATCGCGCAAGACGCGAGCCATCGCGGGGAGGAACGGTCCGGCACGGCGGGGGCTCCTCGCGGGAGAGAAACGGCCCGGCCGGGGAAAACGAAGCCGGGCGGCCATCCCCACCATCTTGGGGGATCGCCGCCCGTCATGCAACTCTTTGTTTAACATCAGCCGCCGTTGCGAGGCTCACATCACGCGTCTTGGCGCGAAGGCTCGCACGATGGCGATCAGGACGCACGCGCCGATGAAGGAGACGAACACGCTCCCCCAGAAGCCCGCCACCCCGGTGTCGAAGAGCGACACGAGGAACCCGCCGACCACCGACCCGATCAGCCCGACGATGATGTCACCCAGGATGCCATACCCACTGCCGCGCATGACGGTGCCTGCCAGGGCCCCGGCGATCAGGCCTACCAGCAACCACGCCAGAACTCCACCCGGCCACAAGGCGATGTCCGCGAGAAGCATGGTCCTATCCTCCAGTTCGATTGCCGACCGAATCGGCGAGCCAGCTCCACTTTGGGGCGGCTTCGTCTGACAAAGTTTTTACGCAAACGTCGCGCCAACTCGCATATGATTTTGCGAGTCCTCGCAAAGGCAGGTCCGTTCCGCCGGAGGAACCGATCGGCCGCTTACATTGACCCTCGCAAGCGTTGCACTCATAATGAGGTCGAACATCAGGGAATCGACGGCGGTGTCGACGGCCATGAAACCGAGGTGTCTCGTGAAGCGATCGGCGACGATGGTGGCAATGTTCGCGGTCGCCTTGGCCTCCGGGTGCGGCGGCGGCGGCAACTCGGCCGAGACGAAAACGCCGGTGGCGATCGGGCAGGTTCCTTCCGCGGTGCTCTCGGCGGCGCAGAAGGAGCTCAAAGGTGTCTCGTTCGAGACGGCCGTCAAGGAGAAGGTCCAGGGCGCGGACGCCTTCGAGCTGACCGGCAAGGATAAGACGGGGAAGACGAGGCAGGTCGAGGTATCGCGGCAGGGCAAGATTCTTGGCGTGAAATAGGATGCCCCCGTGGAACCTTGGCTACGCGTGATGGTGCTCTCCCTCGGCGGCGCCCTGGGCGTGAATGCCCGGTACTGGCTGGCGGTGGGGATTGAGCGCCTGACCGGGACACGATTCCCCTGGGCGACGCTGGCGATCAACGTCTCGGGGGCGTTCGTCCTCGGCCTGCTCGCCACGATGATGGCCCGGCTCCAGCCGCATCACCCCATGCGATTGCTCATGCTCGTCGGGTTCCTGGGCGGCTACACGACGTTTTCCACCTTCGCGCTGGAGTCGCACAAGCTCTGGGAAACGGGCGAGTCGGGCCGGTCGCTCGGCTACATGCTGGGGAGCGTGGGGGCGGGTTTCGCGGCGGTGGCGCTGGGGATCTTGATCGGACGTTCTGTCTGCGGGGGTGGCGGACCCTATCCTCAGCGGCCGGCGGGGGCGGAAGCGCGGACCACGGGTGGCGGGGTCGAGGGCGCCGAACTGGCCGAGCTCGCCTGAACCGGCCGGGGCATCGTCTGCAATGCGGCGATCATCGACGGCGAACCCACCGCCGTCAGCAGGTCGGCCTGGGCCTGCGTCGCCTGCCACATGGCGTCCAGCCGCGCATTTTCGAGCTGGATCAGGCTTCGGCGGGCCTGGAGCAGGCGCGACAGATCGGTCTGGCCGACGTCGAACAATTGTTCCAGGGTCGCGATCTGGCCGCGCACCGCTTCGGGCAAGCCCGCCGTGCGGGAGACCAGGCGATTGGCCCCGTTCCACTTGGCCACGGCCGAACGGACCTGCGCGATGGCACGCTGTTCCAGTTGCCGCGCGGCAACCAGTGCTCGCTGGTATTCGGCCTCGCGCTGGCGGACCAGGGGCATGCCGCTGTTGAGGATCGGGATCGGCGTGATGTAGACGAACCCGAAGAACTGCGTCCCTTGCTCGTCGCGCTCGTAGATCGGGCCGACGACCGGTGTGGGGATGCGGTCCCCCTTGGCCAGGCAGACGGCGGCGCGCGCGCCCTGGGCCGCGGCCCGCGCCCCGTGGAGGTCGGGACGGTTATGAAGGGCGAGCTGAACGAGCTCGGCGTCCTCGACCTCGGGGATGGCGCCGGCCAGCGCGAAGTCGCCCAGCGGCTCGGCCGTGCCAGCGGTCTCGGGCAGACCGATCTGATTCTGGAGGTCGGCCAGGGCCACGGCGTAGTCCTGCCGGGCCGCCTCGACCAGTTGCCGGGTCCCCTCTGCCTCGACCTCGGCCAGCGCCACATCGGCCGCCTGGACCTGATTGACCGCCTCGAGACGTCGCTTCAAGGTCTGAACCAGCTTATCATTGAACTCGGCGAGCTGGATCGCGACCCGCAGCTTCTCCCGCCGATAGGCCGCCGTCTGGAAGAAACGATACGTCTGGACCAGGGACAGCAGCTCGGCCTGAACGACGGTCCATTGCTGCTGGCTGTACGCGGCCTTGGCGATGTGGTAGCGAGACCTCGTCTGGTGGCCAAGCTCGATCGGCTGGCGGAGCGAGAAAAACATCAGCGCGTCTTTTTGGTCGAGCTTCGGAGGGATTCGACCACCATTGCCCAACGTCATCCCGGGCACGCGCTCATAGGCCAGGGGCCGGACATCGACCCATAGGGTCGGGTTCAAGGTGGTCGGGAACCTCCGCGCGACCTCGACGGCCTCCGCCGAGGCCGCGTTGCCCTGCCGTAGCGCGACCAGATCCGGGTTGCTCGTGATGGCGCCGTAGAGGGCCGCTTCCATCGTGATCGGCTGTCCCCCGGCAGTCGGGACGGCAACGGTCGGGACGGGCACGATCGGCGCCGACGCGCCGGGAATGGCCGGCAAATCGTCGGGCGTCGTCTGGGTGCGTCGGACCGGAGGATCGGCGGGAGCCGCTCGCCTCGTCGAGGAGACCGGCGAGGGCGGAACCGAAGCCTTGGGCGCCCGCAGCCGACCAAACAGGCGACGAGTCGATGAATCGGTCACGGCTGGCTGCGTCAGCACCACACCGTCCCGCGCCTGGCCCCCGCCGATCGCTCCGGGTGCCGACGGAGGCCCCTGGGCCAGAATGAGAGAGACCAGGATTGAATGCATGGCAATCGCATCCTGCGGGAAGGCCCGGCATGTCGGCAGAGCCGACTACCGATCGAACAGAGATCGCTCCGCGATGGCGACGGACTCGGGGGGCATCCGTCGTCTCCCTTCCCATATCGAATTCCTGCCCCCGACGGCTTGAGTCCATCCATCCGCAGGACGTCATGCAAGCGTGGCGTCATGTCAAAAAAGGCCGGAAATTCACTTGCTTCATAAGCGAATCTCTTGCAAAATTGTCATGTCTCGTAAGACCTCTTCGCCGACGAAAAGGAACCCAGGATCGCAGGTGGCAGTCGATGCAATCATCGACTGGCGATCGGGGGTTCCGAGACGAGAGATCTTGGGGTCGTGCAATACCCCAGGGAACGAGGAAAAATCCGATGGCCTCCCAGATGGTCTGCCGTTGCGGCCTGCGCTATCAGTTGCGGGGCGTCAAAGCTGAGAGCAAGCCACGCTGCCCGGTCTGCGGGAGCAACCTCAAGGTCCCGACAGGAAGCTCGGCCGATCGCGGCAGCGGCCGACCCGATTGGGCCTGGCTTAAAATTGGCATCGGCGTCAGTTCGGCGGTGGGCCTGATCGCGCTGATCATCGTGATCAGATACGTTGGGATTGCGCCTGTGATCAATCGACCGCGGCCAGCCCAGTCCGCTCCCGTCGCGGCCGCGCCGAGCACATCCACGGCGAATCCGACGAACTCCATCGGCATCCTCGACCGCCAGATGGTCCCCATCGGGCCGATCGGCCTCCGATGACCGGCGGGTGTCGGACGCGGGGGTCCCTTCAAGACTCCGCGTCCCGCATTCCTCGATCGCGACGAACGATCCGGAAGATCACGCCAGCAGCTTGGTGACGACCTCGCCCCGCACGTCCGTGAGCCGGAAATCGCGGCCCTGGAACCGGTAGGTGAGCTTGGTGTGGTCGAAACCGAGCAGGTGCAAGAGCGTGGCATGGAGGTCGTGGACATGCACCTTGTCCTCGACCGCGTTGAAGCCCAGATCGTCGGTCTTGCCCAGGGTGATCCCCGGCTTGATGCCGCCGCCGGCCATCCACATCGTAAAGGCGTTGGGATGATGATCCCGGCCGTCGTTGCCGCCCTGCACCATGGGCGTCCGGCCGAACTCGCCGCCCCAGATGACCAGGGTGTCGTCGAGCAGGCCGCGTCGCTTGAGATCCTTGACCAGCGCGGCGCTCGCCCGATCGGTCTTGCCGCACTGATCCTTCAGGCCGCCGGTCAGGCCGCCGTGGTGGTCCCAGGCCTCGTGAAAAATCTGCACGAACCGCGTGCCGCGCTCCACCAATCGGCGAGCCAGGAGGCAGGCATTCGCGTACGACGACTTCCCCGGCTCCGCGCCGTAGAGGGCCAGGGTCTCGGGATCTTCCTTGGTCAGATCCATCAGTTCGGGGGCGCTGGACTGCATGCGATAGGCTAGCTCGAACGAGTTGATCCGCGTCGCGATCTCCGGGTCCCCCACCACGCCGAGACGCTGCTCGTTGAGATGCTTGATCGCGTCGAGCGAGTCGCGCTGTATGTCGCGGTCGATCCCCTCCGGATTGGACAGGAACAGCACGGGGTCGCCCTGGCCCCGGAACGGCACGCCCTGATAGACCGTCGGCAGGAAGCCGCAGCCCCAGTTGCCCGCGCCGCCGGAGGTCCCCTTCTGGCCGGTGCTGAAGACGACGTACGCCGGTAGGTCCTGCCCCTCGGAACCGAGCCCGTAGGTCGTCCACGCGCCGAAGCTGGGACGACCGAACTGCTGGCTGCCCGTGTTCATGAAGATCTGGGCGGGTGCGTGATTGAAGGCGTCGGTCACCATCGACTTGACGATCGCCACATCATCGACGATCTCGGCCAATCCCGGCGTCAGGTCGGTCAGCTCGACGCCGTTCTTGCCGTACTTCTTGAACTTGAACTTGGGGGCGAGCAACGTCGAGTTCGGATTGATGAACGCGGCGCGGTAGCCCTCCAGCAGTTCTTTCGGCGGCAGTGTGCCGTTGAACTTGTCGAGTTGGGGCTTGGGGTCGAACAGGTCCAGATGCGATGGCGCCCCGGCCTGGAACAGGAAGATGACCCGTTTGGCCTTGGCCACGTGGTGCGGGCGTTTGGGAGCCAGCGGGTTGCTGCCGGACATCTCGTCCGCGCCGGCGTGCGTCCCCATCGCCTGCCCGAGGAGCGATCCCAGGGCCATCGAACCGAGTCCGACGCCGCACTCGTTGAAGAACCAGCGGCGCGTGTGATACGAGCGCGCCGCATCCTGAAGCTTCCCGATCAGGTCCATATCGGCATCACTCCTTGGTGATCGTTTCATCGAGGTTCAGGAGCACGCGGGACACGAGCGTATAGGCCGCAAGCTGCGTGGGGGTCGATCCCTTCGGCAAGTCGCCAGGCTTCGTGTTGGAGCCGGTGGCGATCTCCCACGGATTGGCCAGACCGTCGGCGAACCGGCGGCGTTGCTTCTCCAGCAGGTCGCGAAGGACGTCCGTCTCCGCCCCGGTGGGCACGCGGCCGGTGCAAAGCCGGAATCCGTACGCCAGGCGGTCGAGATCCGTCGTTCCGCCGTGGATCAGGACGCGGCGCGCCATGGCCCGGGCCGCCTCCATTGAGGTCGTCTCATTCAGCGTCACCAGCGCCTGGAGCGGCGTGTTCGATCGGCTCCGGCGGACGCACGAGGTGGACGCATCGGGCGCGTCGAAGGTCGTGAGCATGGGGAACGGCGTCGATCGCCTCCGCCAGATGTAGACCGACCGGCGGTAGCGATCCGTGCCGGTCTCTGCCTTCCAGGGGAAGGGTGCATAGCTGGCCGGCGGCTGGAACAGATACTCGGGCGCGGGGGGCATGATGCTCTTGCCGCCGACCTTCTCGTTCAGCAATCCGCTGGCGGAGAGCTGGATGTCTCGCACCACCTCGGCCTCGACGCGAAGGCGTGGCCCGCGCGCCAGCAGGCGGTTGTACGGGTCTCTCGCCTGAAGCTCGGGCGTGACCTTGCCCTGCTGCCGATACGTCGCCGAGGTGACGATCGCACGGTGAATCGCCTTGATGCTCCAGCCCCTGGCCATGAACTCGGTGGCCAGCCAATCGAGCAATTCGGGGTGGCTCGGGTCGTCGCACCTCATGCCGAAATCTTCGGGCGTCGCGACCAGGCCGGTGCCGAAATAGGTCTGCCACATCCTGTTGACGAAGACCCGCGCCGTGGTCGGCGACTCCGGGGCCGCGATCCACTTCGCCAGGGCCAACCGCGACGGCTCCTCGGCCGCCTCGGCGTTGAGCGGATGCAAGAAGGCCGGCGTGCCGACCGTGACCGGGCGGACCGGCTTCAAGAAATCGCCACGCTTGAGGATGCTCGTGACTCGGGGTGTCGCTCGGGCCTTCAGGACCAGCGTGGTCGTCCCCTGGGGATGGTCACGCCACGCCCCCTCGATCTCGTCGTTCGCCGCCTTCCACTCGGGGACCGTCGTCCCCCAGTACGAGAAGACGGCCGCGACCTGCGCGGGGGTTCGCTTGTCGGCGGCGATGGGCAGGATGTCGCGGACCCGCTTCGGCAGCGAGGAAATCTCGGGGGCCGTCGAGGCGACCGAAAGCCGGAACCGGCCGAGGTTGTTGGTCATCAGGTCGTCGCTGTTCCAGCCGCCGTGGTTCTGCTTGATCTGGAACGTGAGCGCGGCCCCCTTGGGGAACTCCAGCGGCTTCTCGGGCACGAAGATCGCCTCGCGCTCGACGTTGCGGCGGCCCGGCCCGGCGTCGATGCCCCAGGCGGTCTCGTCCTTGCCGTCGATCGCAAACGCGGCGGAACCGGTGATGCGCTTCTTGCCCGATTTGTCGTCGAAATTCGGCTCCAGCGCGGCCTCCGGCTGCTCGAAATCCGCCGACGCCTTCACGAATTTGACCGCCTGCTTCTTGCCGGGCTCGTCGGCGGGCGCGGCCTCGACGGCGAACTCGGTGAGGGCACACGTCCCCTTGAACGATCGGCCGGGGCCATAGCCCGGCAAGTTCGCATCATTGAGCAGCTCGATCCGAAATGCCGCGATCTTCGTCAGCTCCGTCTTCACGGGCAAGATCCCCGTGTGCTTCGTCGGCGCATACCCGCACGCGACGTAGGAACCGTCCGGCTGGAGCTTGTACTTCTGGCCGCCGGTCGAATCCTCGATGAACGAACCGGTCACCGTCTTCCACTCGGGCGAGCCCTGGACGGTCTGCTCCCATCTGGCCATCTTTTCGGGCCAGTCGGGCGTCTTGTGTTTCAGGTCCGCCTCGACCTCCTTGATCCGCCGATGCATCGTCGCGATCTTCATCTGCTCGTCGCCGGAGTAGACGATCGCGGAGGGCTCGTCATCGTTATTCAAGAAGGCGAAGAATTTGTAATATTCTTCCTGGCTGATCGGATCGAACTTATGATTGTGGCACTGGGCGCACTGGATCGTCAGACCCAGCATGGACTTGCCGATCGCGTCCATCCGATCGAACATCGCCTCCATGCGGAACTGTTCGGGATCGATGCCGCCCTCTTCATTGATGAGCGAGTTGCGGAGGAAGCCGGTGGCGACGATCTGATCCTGCGTCGCGTTCGGGAGCAAATCCCCCGCGAGTTGATCGATCAAGAACTGATTATAGGGGAGATCCTTGTTGAAGCTGTTGATGACCCAATCGCGATAGAACCAGATGTATCGAGGCTTGTCCTTCTCATATCCGTCCGAGTCCGCGTACCTGGCCGCGTCCAGCCAGTGCTGAGCCCATCGTTCGCCGTAGTGAGGTGACTGGAGCAGGCGATCGACGGCCTTCTCGTAGGCATCCGGGCTCTTGTCGTTCAAGAATTTGTCGATCTCTTCCGGCGACGGCGGCAGTCCGATCAGGTCGAGCGAGGCCCGCCGGAGCAGGGTCGCCATGTCGGCCTCCGGCGAGGGCTTGAGGCCCTCTTTCTCCAGCTTCGCGAGCACGAATCGATCGATCGGGTTCCTCGCCCACGCAGCATCGTTCGTCTTCGGCTCGACCGGCCGGACGGGGGCGTTGAAGGCCCAGTGATCTCGCGGATTCTTCGCGGCCCTGGTCCCGTCCTCGGCCCAGACCGCCCCGCCATCGATCCATTTCTTCAGCGTGTCCACCTGCGCGGCGCTGAGCCTCTCTCCCTTGGGAGGCATGCGGAAGTCGGCCTTCTCGCTGGCGACGCGTGCGATCAGGTCGGACTCGCCGGACTTGTTCGGGACGATGGCCACGCCCGTATCCCCGCCCTTCATGGCGTCGGCCTTCCGGTCCAGCCTCAGCCCCGACTTCTGCTTCTCCGGCCCGTGGCAAGACAGGCAATTCGCCTCCAGGATCGGGCGGACGTCCTTGCCGAAGTCGATCGCGGGCGATTGCCCCCGCGCCGATGTCACCGCGATCATCGTCACGGCCACGGCAAACGCGGGCCTGACCATCCACGAGAGGGGGAGCGGGCACATCATGGTGGAGAGTCCGAGAGCGTCGGGAGGGAAGGCGACCGAACCAGGCAGGCGGGGGGCACGAGCCGCGATTCTATAGAAAGCGCCCGCGGGTTGCCACGCATTTTTTCGCCGCGAACCCCCCGAGGGGTCCCACTCGGTTCTGGCCTCCGGGTGGCTGGGGTCGAGCCGCAAG
>JAQGHR010000109.1 GCA_028291545.1 Planctomycetota bacterium
TCAGTCGGTCCTGTCCGGGGATTCTTGCCGGGGGCGGGACCGACTGAAGTCGGACCTACTCATCCGATGTCCCGAATCGCCGGCACCCCGCAACCCATCTTGAGCCGCCCTGAATTGAGCGCTCCGCTCACAACCCCATCCGTTTGGCGACGATCATCCTCTGCACGTCGTTCGTGCCCGAGAAGATGAGGCTGCCGACGCTGTCCCGGAGATCTCGCTCAATGCCGGTCTCGCAGACATAGCCGGACGCGCCAAAGGTTCGAACGGCGTCCAGGCTGTTCTGCACGAAGCACTCGGAAACCAGCAGCTTGGCCATCGCCGCCTCGGTCGTGGCGTCGCGACCCAGGGACTTCAGCCAACCAATCTTGTAGACGAGCGATCGGCACGTCTCCAATCGCAATGCCATGTCCACGATCCGGTTCGACACCGATTGGAACTTGCCGATCGGCTGGCCGAATTGCTCGCGAGATCGGGCGTGCGCGACGCATCGTTCCAGTTGACGCCTCATCGTGCCGAGCGTGCTGGCCAGGATGGCGCCTCGCTCCCATTCCATCGAGCCCGAGAAGACCTCCGCGCCCCGCCCCTGGCGACCAAGGCGGAGGTTATCGGGGACGCGGCAGTCGTCCAGCACGACCTCGCCCATCGGTACGGTTCGGAGGCCCATCTTGGGGATCTCGCGAACGACCCGGAAACCCGGGGTCTCCCGTGGGACGAGGAACGCGGTGATCCCCATCAGGCCGAGAGACGTGTCGGCGGTTGCATAGACCGAGAACAGGTCCGCCGTCGGCGCATTGGTACACCACGTCTTGTGGCCGTTCAGGATCCAGTGGTCGCCGCGACGCTCGGCCGTGGCTTTCATCGAGAAGATGTCGGATCCCGCGCCCGGCTCACTGGCGGCATTGGCCCCGATCAGGGAGCCATCGCAGAGGCCCGGCAAGAACCGCTGTTTCTGCTCAACTGTTCCGTAGGTCAGTAGCGGTACGGCGACCGTCCAGAGCGCCGCGTTGAGGCCGAAGATCAGACCGTTGTCCGCGCACCCGTAGCCCAACCCCTCCATGGCCGCGATCGTCTCGGGAAGACCGACCCCCTGGCCCCCGAACTCGGCCGGGATCGGCAGGCCCGCGAGGCCGAACCGGGCACAGCGGGTCCAGCCGTCCCTCCAGAACTCGGCGCGATCGTCGCGGGCGATCACGTCGTCGTTCAACTCATCCCGGGCGAACTTCAGCGCCGCATCGTGCCAGCGCTGTTGTTCCACGCTCAAGGCAAAATCCATCATCAGCCTCCCTGCTCGTCCTACCCGGATCTCGCGACCGATTCGGATTCGCTTCACGGACTCTTTTCAGCTTGAGCAGCACGGACGAAGCCCAGGTTCATGAGCACCGAAGCCATCAGCGCAGCACACACGAAGCCGATGAAGAAAAGGGGCTGGATCCCCTGGAAGTCCTTCTTCATGAACGGGCTACGCCAGACCAAGATCGAAACGAGTATCCCGCTTAGTGTTCCAACGGCCATGGACATCAGCAGCCGCGAAACCTTGCCGCCACGGACCTCGGTGAAGCCCGGTAGGACCGCCAGGGCCGCCGCGACCAGCGAGGGAACGCCTGCCAGAGAGACGGCCCTCACAACGAGCGCGGCATCAACGACTCCGCTTACCCTCGCCTGGATCGGCCCCTGGTAACCCCAGACGGCATCCTGGAGCACAAAGACGACGCCAAACGCGAGAATGCCGAGAAACGTCCCCAACAGGACGGCAGCCGCGGAAACGATCGCGCGATCCTTGAATGGGGTTCGCAAAGTCGCACCCTCCTCTCGCGTGGTTGATCGACTCGCCTTGCATTTCAATCCGAATGCTTCTTACGTGCTCGCTCAGTCGCGATTCGCTTCTCGATTTCGTCCGGCTCGCTCGGGATGTTCTTCGAGAGCTTCACCAGGCCGCTCTCGGTCACGAGGTAGTCGTCCTCGATCCGTACCCCGAGGTTCTCGCTCTCGATGTAAATCCCCGGTTCGATCGTGAACACCTCGCCCGGCTGCATCGGCTTGTTCATGTCGCCGACGTCGTGAACGTCCATGCCGAGGTAGTGGCTCAGTCCATGAACGAAGAAATGGTCCATCGTAAATTCCTTGCCATCGGAATCCTTGGCCCGGAGGGGGCTTTTTCGGAGGTATCCCCTGGCGATCCCCGTCATTTCCACCAGGCGAGTGCTTCCGGGCTTGACCCGGTTCGCGGCCTCGGTCTGAGCATCGAGGACAAGCTGGTAGATCTCGCGCTGTCGCGGCGAGAACGTGCCATTCACGGGATACGTGCGGGTCACATCGGCCGTGTAGAGGTTGTATTCGGCCCCGATGTCCACCACGACGAGGTCCCCTTCGGCCATCTTGCGACTGCTCAGGAAATAATGCGGGATGGTCGAGTTCGGCCCCGAGCCCACGATGGACTGGAAGCCCGGCCGCAGGGCGCCTCCGTTGAGAAACGCGCCCAGAATCCGGCCTTCGAGCTGATATTCGAACAGCCCCGGCCCGATGATCTTGAGGACCTCCTCATTCGCATCGCCCGTGATGTCGATCGCCTTCTGCAACAGGACCAGCTCGGACTTGGACTTGAGCTTGCGCATCTCTCCCACGACCGGAGCAAGGTCGCGAAATGTCGTGTTCGGCGCCCCTTCCCGGAGGAACCGGACGAACTTCGCGTCGGGCTTCGTATTATGCGGGTCGGGCGAAGGACTCATCGTGTAGACGACCGCGGTCCCGGCTCCATCGCGCATTGGATCGGCGATCGCCGTGAACAGGTCGCCCAGGAGCTTCGCGTTGGGCTCGACGGCGTCGAATCCGAACTGCTCCGCCGCGTCCTTTCCCGGCCCGGGATGACGACTTTGTCCGTTCATGTGGGAGCGAGTCGGGGACGGGAGATACAGAGTTGCGCGGTTCTGCCTGGGCCTGAGCACGAGCCACGCGCCCGGGACCTCGAGACCGGTCAAGTAGGCGAAATCGTTCTTCTGTCGGAACCGACCCTCCTCGAAGTCTTCCTGACCCCGATCGTCCTCACCGCGAAGTACGACGATAGTTTCGCCACCCTGATCTTTCGAGAAGGAAATGCGGCTGGATTCGCTCTTGTTGACGCGATCCATGAGTTCCTTGCGGCGTGCCCGGTAATCGGCGCGAGGTTGCTCGATGAGGCGCGGGTCGGAGCTGGAGGCTTTGAGGTCATCGCCCCGTGCCAGGATCGGCCCGGTTAGCAGGAACAGGAGGATCAGGGCGGTGCGAGGCATGCTCGGGCGCTCCGAGGACGGTGTCGGTGAAGCATTCGCATGCCGATTGTACGTCGAGGGCCGCCCCGAAGCAGGCCGAATCGCCGGGATTTTCCTCGGGATCGGCCATTGACGCCGGGGCGGGCCGTCCCCATGATAGGGCCGACGTTGTGGACGATTTCTGTGAAAATGGAAGGACGTTGAACGCGTGTCCCGGTCGATGGGAAGCCGGTGCGAATCCGGCGCGGCCCCGCCGCTGTAAGTGGGAACGGCCCCTCTCCTCTCCGATTCGACCCCCCTGGGTCGGGCCACTGCCCGGACAACGGGCGGGAAGGCCGAGGACGCCGATGGCCCGCGAGCCAGAAGACCGGACCGGGACACATTCCTCGGAGGGCCGCCCGATCGGCCCTCCGCCCGAGACGCCTTCGAGGGTGAGGCGACGAGGGGACACGCGAACCGGATTGTCGCTGCGCGCTACCATCCACCTCGCCGTCTTCTCTCGCCTTGCCCCAACTGCATCCGCCGTTCCTGGGGCCTGGCCGCGTGTTTCGATTCCTCTCGACCGCCGATACCGAGATCCAGGCCCTCGCCGCCGCCGTCCGCCGGCTGCCCGAAGGGTTCGTTTCCGTCCGCGCGGGGAATCCGAACGAGCTTCTCAGGGAAGGCTCGCTCGACCGGTTCGTGAACGAAAGTTTGGAAGGCTGCCGCGCCTTGATCGTCCGCGTTCTGGGCGGGAAACCGTATTTTTCGGAAGGCTACGAACGGCTTTCCCTCGCCTGTCGCGAGCGAGGCATCGCCTACTTCGCCCTGCCCGGCGAGGAGGCCCTCGACCCCGAGCTGACCGCCCTGTGCAACGCCCCGTTGTCGGTCGTCTCTCACGTGCTGGAATACTGCGCTCAGGGCGGCGTGGACAACTTCGTCAATCTGCTCCGGTTCCTGAGCGATCACGTCCTCTTGACCGGACTCGGGTACGATCCTCCCGTCGCCCTGCCGCGCGAGGGCCTTTACCGGTCCCCCGCCACCCGGTCCTCGGAATCCCTCCTCGCTCCCGACGCTCCCGTCATCGGTCTTCTCTTCTACCGCACGCACTGGATGAGCGGCAATCTGGCCCCGATCGACGCGCTGTCGGCTCGCATTCTCGAACTCGGCGGCCGTCCTCTTCCGATCTTCTGCTACAGCCTCAAGGATGAATCGGAGGATGGCGTCCCGACCGTCTTCCGCAAGTTCTTGATGGGCGACGGCAACGCTCGCGTGGATGTTCTGATCAGCACCCTCAGCTTCACGGCGGCGAACCTGAGCGACGGGACCCACACCGAGGCGTCCGGCCCCGTCGTCGATCTGTTCGACGCCTTGAACGTCCCGATCCTCCAGGCCGTTCTCTGCACATCCTCGGAGAGCGAGTGGGCGGCCTCTTCGAGCGGGCTGTCACCGCGCGACACGGCCATGAACGTCGTCCTGCCCGAGTTCGACGGCCGGATCAACACCGTCGCAATCAGCTTCAAGGAAGACGGCCGGTTCGACGAGATCCTCGGCGTGCCGATCAGGGAATATGTCCCCAAGTTGGACCGGATCGACCAGGTCGCGCGTCTCGCCATGAACTTCGCGAGATTGCGGCGCACGCCCAATTCCGAGAAAAAAGTCGCGATTCTGTTCGGGAATTATCCGTCGAAGAATGCCCGGATCGGCAACGGCGTCGGGCTGGATACGCCCGCATCGGTCATGAACACGCTCAGGGCGATGAAGGACGCCGGCTACACCGTCGAGGACATTCCGCCCGACGGCGACGCCCTCATGCATCGCCTGATCGACCGATGCACCTACGACGAGGAGTTCCTGACCGACGCGCAGATGCGCGAGGCCGTCGGACACGTCTCATTGCCCACGTATGACACCTGGTTTAACGAGCTTCCGCACGAGGCCCGTCACGCCATGGTCGAGCGCTGGGGCCTCCCGCTCGGGACGGTCGGACGGGTCTACGATCAGATCGCAATCCCCGGCTTGATGCTGGGCAACGTCTTCCTCGGCATCCAGCCCCCTCGCGGGTTCGGGGCCGATCCGATGGCGATCTACCACAGTCCCGATCTGCCGCCGACTCACCAGTATCTCGCGTATTACCGCTGGATTCGCGACGAATTCGCCGCGCACGCCGTGATCCACATGGGCAAGCACGGCAACCTCGAATGGCTCCCCGGCAAGGCGACGGCGCTGAGCCAGGGTTGCTATCCCGAGATCATGCTCAGCGACTTGCCGAACTTCTATCCGTACATCATCAACAATCCCGGCGAAGGCACCCAGGCCAAGCGCCGCGCCCATGCCGTCATCATCGACCACCTCATCCCGCCCATGACCCGGGCCGAGACGTATGACGATCTGTTCCGTCTGGAACAACTGATCGACGAATACTACCGGATGGCCGCGCTCGATCCGTCGAAGCTGCCGATGATCTTCGACGAATTGTGGGATCTCTACGTCAAGAACAACCTCCACCGCGACTTGAACTCCCCGTGCGGACCGGTGGGGGTGCTCTACAAGCCGGGCGGAATCTCCCAGGCGGGGCCATCTCACACGCACAGGAAGACGGGGCCACGATGTGCGCCGAAGGTGTGTGGAGAGCCGATCCGTCCGTCGGGAGGGAAGATTGATGCGTTCCTGCAGGAGATCGACGGGTATTTGTGCGAGCTGGGCGATGCGCAAATCCGGGACGGGCTGCATGTGCTGGGAGAATCGCCGCAAGGTGAATTGCGCGTGGGGCTGATCGCGGCCTTGCTGCGGCTGAGCAACGGCGAGATTCCGTCGCTTCGATCCGCCCTCGTGGAAAGCTGGGAACTGGACCCGGCCTGCCTGTCCAAACCGCCGAGCGAACGCGTCGAGGTCGAGGCAGTGATCGAATTCCTGCACAGGCACCATTTCGAGGAGCGTAGCAGAGGGAGCCGATGGACCTGGGCTGATCTCCACGACGTGGTTGAATTAACGACACTCAACCAGATTTTACATGCCTTGAACGGTATCCAGTTCGAGCCCGGTCCGGAGGACCGGATCGAAGCATATCGAGACCTCGTTCTCACATTGGGATTCTTGCGTGAAGAATTGATTCCCCGTCTCGACCGCACCACCGACGAGATCACCAACCTCCTCCGCGGCCTGTCCGGGCGGTTCGTCCCCGCCGGGCCAAGTGGAGCGCCGACACGCGGCATGGCCCACATCCTGCCAACTGGACGAAACTTCTACAGCGTCGACATCCACACCATCCCCACCGAGACCGCCTGGCGCGTCGGCGTTCAGGCCGGCGACCGTCTGATCGAGAAGTACCGTCGTGAAAACGATGGCAACGATCCCCGCTCCGTCGGCATCGTCGTTTGGGGAACGTCAACGATGAGGACGCACGGCGACGACATCGCCGAGATCCTCTTTTTGATGGGTTGCCGGCCCACCTGGGCGGCGGAGAATCGTCGGATCAAGGGCGTGGAATTGATCCCGATGGCGGAGCTTGGCCGACCTCGTATCGACGTCACGGTTCGCATCTCCGGCTTCTTCCGGGACGCCTTCCCGAATGTCGTTTCCCTCATCGACAAGGCCGTGGCACTGGTGGCGGACGCCGACGAGGACGACTCCGTCAACTTCCTGCGCCAGAGCGTCCTCCGCGAGGCGGCCCATCTCACCTCCAAGGGCCTCGACCCCCGGCCGTCCCGCTACCGGATCTTCGGTTCCAAGCCCGGTTCGTACGGCGCGGGGCTTTTGAACCTGATCGACGAACGCAACTGGAAGACCGACGAAGACCTCGCGAACGTCTACATCGCCTGGGGGTCTTACGCTTACACCCAGAGCGAGCACGGAACGCCCGCCGCCGGGCCGTTCCGTCGCAGGCTCTCGCAGGTGAAGATCGCTGTCCAGAATCAGGACAACCGCGAACACGATATCTTCGATTCCGACGACTACTTCCAGTACCACGGCGGCATGATCGCCGCCATCCGTTCGCTGACCGGCGCCAATCCCGTAGCGTATTTCGGCGACACCTCGAACCCGACGAACGTGCGTGTTCGCGACCTCCAGGAAGAAGCGCACCGCGTTTTCCGATCGCGCGTCGTGAACCCGAAATGGATCGCGGGCGCGATGAGACACGGGTACAAAGGCGCGTCGGAGATGGCGGCGACCGTCGATTACATGTTCGGTTTCGAAGCGACGGCGCAAGTCATAGACGATTGGATGTTCGAGGATCTGAGCAAGTCGTACCTGATGAATCCCGAGGTCCGCGACTTCCTCCAGGAGAAGAATCCCTGGGCCTTGCGATCCATGGCCGAGCGGCTGCTCGAGGCCGCGGATCGCGGGCTCTGGGAGCAGCCCGATCCCGAAACCCTCGATGCCCTCAAGGCGATTTACTTGCAGAATGAGGGCGTCCTCGAAGGACGTCCGTAACCCCCTGACCGGAGCCTGAACGATGCTGATTGCCCACCACGTCGCCGTTGAACTGTTCGGCCGCGAGTTCTCGCCGAGGACCCCTTTTGAGCACATCTGCACGTTCGCGGTTGTTGGGCTTGTGTTCGCGCTGGCCGGCTATGGGGCCTGGACACTTGCGGCGAAGTCGATGACGAGGAACCGCGGGAAAGTGCAGGTCTGATCTCTTGCCTCTCCGACGCACGACCGTCCGTGTTCTGGCGTACGCCTGGGCGGCTCCCACGACCTTTGTGGGACTGGCCGCAGGGGCGATTTCGCTCGTGACGGGCGGGCATGCGCAGATCCGTCGCGGGGTGGTTGAGTTCCACGGCGGATTCTGGCGATGGTACTTCACGAGGACGGGATTCGCCGCCATGACGCTGGGACACGCGATCGTCGGGAGAGATGCGAACTGCCTGGATTCCGCCCGCGATCACGAGCATGTCCACGTCCGCCAGGTGGAGCGGTGGGGGCCGTTCTTCCTGCCGGCGTACTTGCTCGCCTCCGCGTGGGCCGGGCTTTGCGGCCTGCGACCGTATCGGGACAATCCCTTCGAGGTCGAGGCCTACGACGAGGACGATCGCCGACGAAGGGCACGATCATGAGCGTCGCCGTGTACCCGTTCTCGGCCATCGTCGGCCAGGAGGCGATGAAGCGTGCGCTGATCCTCGCGGCCATCGATCCGGGCCTCGGAGGCGTCCTCATTCGTGGCTCGAAGGGGGCGGCCAAGAGCACCGCGGTGCGGGCGCTGGCGGCAATCTTGCCGGATGTTGAAGTCTATGAAAACGACCCGTTTTCACGTGCTGTGGGCGAGGAAATCGCGGGATGGCCCCTGCCCGAGCACGCTCGGATCGTGAAGCGTCCCGTCACGATCGTCGATCTGCCCGTCGGAGCGACAGACGACCGCGTGGTCGGATCGTTGAACCTGGAATCCGCCCTGACTTCGGGCCGTCGCCACTTTGAGCCCGGTCTACTCGCCTCCGCGCATCGTGGAATCCTCTATATCGACGAGGTGAACCTGCTCGGTGATCATCTGGTCGACCTCCTCCTGGATGCCGCCGCGATGGGCGTCAACCACGTCGAGCGCGAGGGACTGGCCTTCCGGCATCCCTCCCGGTTCGTGCTCGTGGGCACGATGAATCCCGAGGAAGGGGACCTCCGCCCCCAGTTGCTCGACCGCTTCGGCCTGGCCGTCGACGTCGCGCCGATGAACGATCCGTCCCAACGCGCCGAGGTCGTGCGTCGTCGCCTCGCGTTCGAGAACCAGCACGAGGCGTTTCTCGCGCGATGGTCCGAAGCCGATCGACGCGAAGGGGAGCGGATCGCACGGGCGCAGAGCCTCCTTCCTTCGGTCGTCGTGCCAGATTCGGTGCTCGACGCCCTCTGCTCCCTCTGTGCCCGCGAGGGTGCCGAGGGACTCCGCGCCGACCTGACGATTTACAAGGCGGCCTCGGCGCTCGCGGCCTACGAAGGACGAACCGGGGTGACGCTCGACGATGTGGCGAGCGTCTCCGAATTCGCCCTGTCTCATCGCCGCACGTCTCCTCCCCGCGGCCCGGCACCAACGCCTCCTGTACTCGACGACACCCCGAAGCCGGAACGCCCCGCGCCTCCCGACACCCGGCCCTTCCTCGCCGGCGGCGAGCGTCCCGCGAGCGCAACTTCCCTCGCGAGCCTGAGCCCGGACGCTCCAGGAGATCGCGCCGGAGGGGCGGAGGAGGAATCGCGGCCAATCTCTGCGAACGATCCTGTGGTCGCGACGCAGTGGACGCCTCGGATCGTCTCCGCACGAACGCTGGAGGAAACAGGCCGACGGCGCAAGCCGTCCGTCGCGGATCGGCACGGCGTGGCGATCGGGTCGACCGTCCCCTCCGGCCGAATCCACGACCCGGCCATCGCCGCCACGCTTCGAGCCGCCGCACCCTGCCAGGTATCGCGAGGGAGGTCTGACGGAGGTCGTGTGATCGTCCGCCTGGGCGATGTTCGCGTCAAGGTCCGCAAGCGTCCCGCCCGGCACCTCGTCCTGTTCGTCGTCGATGCCAGTCGATCGATGGGTGCTCGCGAGCGGATGCGTCAAACCAAATCGGCCGTGCTATCGCTGCTGGTTGACGCCTACCAGAAGCGAGATCGCGTGGGCCTCGTCTCATTCGGTCGAGGTGGCGCAAGGCTTGTGCTTCCGCCCACCCGAAGCGTCCGCGTGGCCGCCCGGTTCCTGGAAGATATGCCGATCGGCGGGGCGACGCCTCTTGCGGCGGGGTTGGAGATGGCGGCGCGGGTCGTGGCCGCCGAGCGGCGTCGAGACGGCGGGATCTTGCCCCTGATCGTGCTGTTGACCGATGGACGCGGAAACCTGCCGCTGCATCCCGGAAGTGATCCGGAGGCCGACGCCATCGAGGCCGCCCGGCGATTGCGTCGCGAGGGCATCACCGGCCTCGTCCTCGACACTGAATCCGGCCCGGTGCGGTTGGCGATGGCACCGAGGCTCGCCGAGGCCTGGGGCGCCGAGTGTCGCTCGCTGGACGATCTCGACGGGCCGAGATTGCCCGATGCGGTGCGGAAAGCGCTGTTCGTTTCATGAACCTGCGAAGACCGGAGACTGATCCATGAGCGACGCCATCCCCGAACCTCCCAAGCCCGACCCCAAGCGCCGCCACGGCCTGATCCTGGTGAACACCGGCGACGGCAAGGGGAAAACCACGGCCGCCCTCGGCCTGGCGTTTCGCGCGCTGGGCGTGGGGTTCAAGGTGTTCATGGTTCAATATATCAAGGGCAAATGGAAGACCGGCGAGAAGAAGATGGCCGACAGGCTCGCGCCGGAGATGACAATCCTGCCCATGGGAGACGGATTCACCTGGGATACGAAGAACCCGGAACAAGATATCGCCACGACGATGAAGATCTGGGAGGTCAGCAAGGAGGCCATCGCGTCGGGCAAGTACGACGTGGTGATCCTCGATGAGATCAACGTCGTGATGAAGCTCGGCTATCTCGATCCGAAGTTGGTCGTCGAGTTCCTCAAGGCGCGCGATCCGAGGCAGCACGTCGTCCTGACCGGGCGAGGCGCTCCGCCGGAGATCATCGAGGCGGCGGACCTCGTCTCGGAGATCGTGCCGATCAAGCACCCGTACAAATCCGGCATCAAGGCCCAGTTGGGGATCGAATTTTGAACGTGCCAGACATCGAAATCGAGTCACCTCCGATGGTGACGCGGGTCACGTCCCCCGCTCAGGTCCTCCTCTGCAAGGGCTGCTGCTGCGGTCGCCCCGACCGTGGCTACCCCGACGTCCCCGTCGATCGCATCAAGGCCGCCTGGAAGGCCGAGAAGCTGAATCGCTCCGTCCAGTTGACCATCTCCGGCTGCCTCGGCCCGTGCGACCTGCCGAACGTGGCGGTGCTCGTCACCTCGACCGGGACGACGTGGTACGGCTTGATTCAAGGCGATGCGGATTATGATGCGTTGATCGATTGGGCTCGTTCACGGAAGGACGGCGAGCAAACGATGGAGCCGGAGGGATGGCGAGGACGCACTTTCAATCGCTTCGCTAACCGAGGCGAGGAAGAACCTATCCGCAGATGACGCAACTGGACGTTGATTAAATGATTTCCATTTTTTATGTGTGTCCATCTGCGTCATCCGCGGACGGCATTTCTCTTCTCTTTCAACCTCCTCCAAACAACGTCCCGAGCAACCCCGGCGCTTTGCCCCCCGGGACGACGATTCGATCGCCTGGGAACAATTGATAATTCGTCAGCGTGTCGCCGCGATCCTTGATGCCGAACCAGTCGATCTTGAGGACGGTGCAGGGGCCGCCCGCGGGGTGGGGACGGACGAGGTAGGCTTTTTCGGGGAGGCTGTTCGATCGCAGGCCCGCCTGGAGGATGCCGTCCAGGACGGTCTCGCTGCCGGTGAGGGGGAATTTGCCCTGAGTGGTGACGGTGCCGACGACGTAAAATTGCTTGCTCTGGTTGCCGTTGATCAGGCGGACGGAGACCTGGATGGGCTCGCGGATCTGTTTCTGGGCGGCGATCGGCGCCAGGTGCTGGGCGATCTTGCGTTCGACCTCGTCCAGCGTCAGGCCGGCAACATAAACATCGCCGGAGAAGCCCAGGTCGACCACACCATCCTGGCGGACGATGAGCGTCGTGGTCGGGATTTCCAGCAACACGGGGCGGACGGAGATCTCAAGCTCGTCGGGCGGCTCGACCACGTAGGTCGGCAGGGAGACCATCTGCAGCTCGCGAGGCTGATTGGGGTCGATCATCCCGTATTGGGGGATCTTGCGCTCGCGGTGGCCGCCCAGCGCGGAACACCCGGCTCCGCCCCAAAGCAGGCAGAAGAGGGGCGCGATGAGAGCAAGGGCCGGGAGCTTCCGAGTCATCGGCCTGAACCCTCCGTTGGCACGGCACTGGCCACGGCGAACATGGGCCAGGGTGGCGACGCGTCAGAGGCGCGGGTGCGATTCAATTCGCGCCAAGCGTCGCCACATCGACCAGGATCGACACGAGTCGCCAGGGAACTCCATCAATTCTCGGGATTGACCAAAGTGACGGGAGCCGGTAGGGTTCGCCCGGCCCCTCGAAGCCGGATCGCGCCGCCACGGACGTCGGTTCGACCGGGATCGGGGTCTCGCGATCGAGGCGACCGCAAATGCCGGCTTCCGCGACTCGGGTGATGTTCCTCGGCCTGGACGGCGGTACACAACTCGCCTTCGAGCCCCTGTTCGCTCGCGGATTGATGCCGAATCTGGCCGCCCTGTGGCGCAGGGCGGCATTCGGCACGCTGCGATCGAGCATCCCGATGGTCACCCCGGTGGCCTGGACCTCCTTTTCGACCGGATGCACGCCGCCGGTCCACGGAATTCACGAGTTCTACTACGTCGAGACCTCCGACCGCACCGTTCGGCCGAATCACGCCGGTCGCGTTCGCGTCCCCACGCTCTGGCAAGTCCTGTCGGCGGCCGGCCGGGAGGTCGTGAGCCTGAACCTGCCGATGACGTATCCGCCCCCCAGCGTGCGAGGGATCGTCGTGGCCGGGGCCGACGCGCCGGGGCGAGATTGGGCGTTCGCCCAATGTCCGGAATTCGGCCGGGAAATCTTCGAGCACGTCCCCGACTACACACATAAGATCATCTGGAAAGGCCGGCCCCGCAAGCTCGACGAGCTGCGAGCCGTCGCCGCGCGCTGCTCGGCGGTCTTTCGCGCTCAGGCCGATGCGGCGGAACGGGCGGATCGTCGCGCCGACTGGTCGGCCATGATGGTCCATTTCCACAACCTGGACAGCCTCCAGCACCGCTTGTGGCCGTATCTGGACGTGGACGAGACCGGCGTCCGTGAGAAGGGCTGGAACGAGGAAGTCGAGGGCTGCCTGCGGGCACTCGACGAGGCCGCGGGCCGATTGATGGAGCTGGCCTCCAAGCGAGATGCCGCGATTGTCGCCGTTTCGGATCACGGCTTCGGGCCGTGCAAGGCGCTGGTGAACGTCAACGGATTGCTCCAGAAAGCGGGCCTGCAGAAGCGGCTCGCGTACGGGACACGGTTTCGCTACCGCGCCAGCCGCCTGCGCGACAGGTTCCGTCGCTGGCAGACCCGCCACGAACCCGGGGGCGCGGGACGACGATTGCCGCGCTCGATCGACGGCCAGGTCGGATGCGACTGGACCCGGACCGTCGCCTTCGCCCCGTTTGGCCAGCTCTCCGGCTGCGTGTTCTTGCATCCGGACGTGGCCTCCCACGCCGATCGGGCCGATCGGATGACGGCCGAGATCGTGGAACTCTTCCGTGAGGCCCGCGATCCCGAGACGGGCGATCCCTTGTTCGCCGACGCATTCACGGTTGCTGATCAGTACGGGCTCGATCCCGAGTCCGAAGGACTGCCGGTCGTGCTGGCTCCGTCGGCCGATGGCTACCAGGCCCAGGCCAAATGGAGCCCGTTCCGGGGCGACCTGATGCGGCACGACCCGAACCTGCCGGCCACCCATCGCATGGACGGGATCGTGGCCATCGACGCGCCGGACATCCGCCCCGGCGGGCATCTGTTGGCCGACCTCCACGACCTTGCCCCTACGACGCTCGCCATGCTGGGCGTCCGCATCCCGGACCGCATGGAAGGCCGGGTCCTCCACGAAGCCTTCGAGACCCCCCTGCCCGTCCGCTACGGCGCCGGCCCGATCCTGGCGGCCGATCCGAGGCAGGAAGAGCTGCTTGTCGCGTTCTGCGGCGGCGAAGAATAACGCAAAATCGGTCCCCCCAACGTCACGAACCATGGCGTCCTCCTCACGCCATAACGGAAACTCCTCGATGAACGCGATCACGCAGACGGTCCAGGATTACATCCTCCGCGAGTTCCTTCCCGGCGAAAACCCCGAGGAATTGAACTGCGAAACCCCGCTGATCACTGGTGGGATTCTCGACTCGATCAGCACCTTGAAGCTCGTCGTCTTCCTCGAATCCCAGTTCGGCGTGACCGTCGAGGCCCACGAGGCGGGCGTCGATCACCTCGACTCGGTGGGGAAGATCGCGGCGTTGATCGAACGGAAGAAGCAGGCGGCGTGACGGGCTCGCGCGTGCCGAAGGGCGAGGAACGGAGCGGATACGACGCAATCACGGCGTTGCATTCTTCGCGAGGGAACGGGGAAATAGGGGTGTCTCAGGGTTTCCGAAGGACGGTAATGCTGCCACCTCTCGATGACTTCGGATATCTACCGCCGGGAATCCACCGCGTTGACATTGAGGAGATCACAACTCGATTCGGATCGGGATCACCGGAACGTGAAGTCGCCACGAAAGAACTTCACCACTTCCCGGATTGGGCTCGGGTGAGCGGCATTGTCCGAATCCTCCTGGATGGGAGCTAGGTCTCCGGTAAGTCGGCCCCGAATGATATCGACATGGTCGTCCTGCCGCGGACTGGACATCCGACGCAGAACGGTCGTGACGCTCTCTGGGATGAGGTCTGGCCCTTTCTGCAGATTCTCGTCGCGGCCGATGAGGCCGATCTAAATCCTGGGCCAACATCGATTTCGCAACGGATCGCGAAGGTCGCCGCAAAGGCATCGTGGAGCTCATCTCCTGGACCACGTCTTGACCCCGGAGGGGTACGTCCAGACGAAAGAAAAGCTGGAAGGACTTCGCGTTCGCCTCGCCGCCATCCGAGAGCGAACCGACCTTGAGGCCCCGCATCGAGCGCAGGTCGAACGATCCTTACGAACAAACGATCCGTCAATACCTTGACGAGATGCGGCTCTACGAAGCGGCCCGTCCGGCGAAGGCTTGAACGGCGCGAGCCGTTGTGGTGGCTCGACCCCGTGACGTTTAGGCGCACGCCTGATACAATCCGGCCGATCAGGGGATCGTACACCGGAGACATCGCAGATGGCCGCCACCGAACCGACCGCGGATATTGGATTGATCGGGCTCGCCGTGATGGGCGAGAATCTCGTCCTGAACATGGAGTCCCACGGCTTCACCGTGGCCGTCTTCAACCGCACGACGTCCAAGGTGGACGATTTCGTCAACGGCCGGGGCAAGGGGAAGAAGATCGTTGGTGCGCGCACAGTCAAAGACCTCGTGGCGTCGCTCAAGTCGCCTCGCAAGGTGATGATCATGGTCAAGGCCGGGTCGGCCGTGGACGCCGTGATCGACGAGATCGCCCCCCTGCTGGAAAAGGGGGACATCCTGATCGACGGCGGCAACAGCTACTACCCCGACACGACACGCCGCACCAAGGCCCTGGCCGAGAAGGGGTTGCGGTTCATCGGCACCGGGGTCTCGGGCGGCGAGGAAGGGGCTCTCAAAGGCCCCTCGATCATGCCGGGCGGCGATCCCGCGGCTTGGCC
>JAQGHR010000134.1 GCA_028291545.1 Planctomycetota bacterium
TCAGTCGCCGGAGGCGACGCAACCCACCAGGATTCGGTCTGGCCGGGGTACGGTGAGTTGCGTCGCCTCCGGCGACTGACGCCACCCTACAAGGTCGAGGAAAACCGTGTCCAGTCAGTCAGAGGCACATTGCACCCCTTTCAGAGGACCATCATGAGCGAGCCCATCGAACCGATCCGTCACAAGATGACCGAGGCGATGCCCGACAAGGCGAAAGATCCGGTACGCCCCGGACACGAGACGCGGGACCAGGACCCGTCCGCGCCGCACCAATCGGAGCTGAAGACACACAATGCCCAGGTCCAACCGGGAGTCAAGGACCGCCTGGTCGATATCGGCCGAGGCGAACAGACGAAAGGCCGGGGCGATAAGTGAGGGGCCACGGATGCGGCCCGTCGGATCTCGGGGTGTAGTATTCAATTCCGGAGATGCGCCGAGCCCTCTGTGTGGCCGGGGTCGGTACTTTGCCCCCGGAATCCCGGGCCTTGACCGGACCGTCGCGTTCCGGGGGCGGAGTTCCGGCCTCGGCCACACGGCCACGGGATCCCTCCACCAGAATCGAAAGCGATCCCCATCGGATCGTCGAGATCGAACCCCGTCCGACCTGCGGGATTGACCGTGCCGATCGGGGGCGGCGATAATAACTCGCCGTCCCTCCGGCGGCGCGAGGCGAGGGGCGCCGTTGTTCAATTCCGATTTGATTTGAGCCTGGTCTGATGGATGGGGGACGCCCGTCGGTGATCACGATCGAGAGCTTCGGCCCCGTGCCCAGGGCGGTCCGGGGCGCGTTCCTGGCCGTTGGCAATTTCGACGGCGTGCATCGCGGCCATGCCCAGCTGATCGGCCGGCTCCGTGCCCGCGCGGAGGCGGCCGGCGCGCCCGCCGTGGCTCTCACCTTTGACCCGCCCCCGGTGGCCGTGCTCCGGCCCGACGCGGCACCTATCCCGTTGACCTGGCTGGATCGCAAGGTCGAGCTGCTGATCGAGGCCGGCGCGACCGAGGTGGGCGTCTTCCACACCGGGCCGTGGCTGCTCGGCCTCACGGCTCGCGAGTTCTTCGACCGCGTGGTGATCGGGCAGTTCGCGGCCCGGGGCATGGTCGAGGGCCCCACCTTCGGGTTCGGTCGCGATCGCGGCGGTGACGCCGCCTTGCTGGGCTCATGGTGCGCCGAGGCGGGCCTGGAGTTCGAGATCGCCGCGCCCACCGAGATCGACGGCCGGATCGTCTCCTCCTCGCGGATTCGCCGGGCCTTGAGCGAGGGAGACGTCGACGACGCGGCCCTCTTGCTGGGTCGGCCCCACCGGCTTCGGGGTCGGGTCGTGAAGGGTGCCGGCCGAGGCGCGGGGCTCGGTTTCCCGACGGCCAATCTCGACGGCATCGACACCCAGATCCCCGCCGACGGCGTCTATGCGGTCACGGCCAGGATCTCGGGCGAGGCCACCTGGCATCGCGGCGCCGCCCACATCGGCCCGAACGCGACGTTTGGCGCCACGGCGCGAACGGTGGAAGTTCACCTGATCGACTTTGCTGGAGATCTCTACGATCGCACGCTCGAAGTCGACCTGATCCGCCGTCTCCGACCGACCCGCAAGTTCGACGGGATCGATGATCTGCTCCGACAGATTCGCGAAGATGTGGAATTGGCGAGGCAAATCTAAAAACCGAAGACGTTTCACGCAGAGACGGGGAGGGGACGCAGAGGACGCGGAGAAGAAAAGGAAAATTAGAGAAGTGCATGATTTTGGCGGTTCTCATATTCTTCTGACCTGTGCCCCTTCTTTCTTCCTCTGCGTCCTCTGCGTCCCCTCCCCGTCTCTGCGTGAAACGTCTTCCACCCACTCTCCCGAGACCCATCCATGACCGGCCCCTCCAGGAACGCGCCAATCCCCATCATCGACACGCACCAGCATCTCTGGGACGTGAACCAATTTAAACTCGCCTGGATCAAGCCCGACGATCCGCTGAATCGTTGCTATTTGCCGGTCGACTATCTGCGCGAGGCCGAGGGGCTGAATATCGTCAAGACCGTCTACATGGAAGTGGACGTGGTTCCGGATCAGCAGACGGCCGAGGCCAGATATATTCTCGACCTTTGCGACCATGACAAGAAATTTCCCGCCGCCGCCGTGATCTCGGGTCGGCCGAATTCCGACGGATTCGCGGCCTATCTCGACCAGTTCCGCGATCGCAAGCCCCTGAAGGGCGTTCGCCAGGTCCTCCACGTGCCGGGCACGCCCAGCGGCTATTGTCTCGACCCCAAATTCCTGGCCGGGATGAACGCGCTGGGCGAGCGCGGGCTGAGCTTCGACCTCTGCATCAAGCCGGACGAGCTGCCCAACATCGCGAAATTGCTGACGACGTGCCCGAAGACGTCGTTCGTCCTCGACCACTGCGGCAACCCCAGCCTGAAGATGAAAGACCTGGCCCCGTGGAAGGCCGACCTCGCTCGCGTGGCCGAGCGCGAGAACGTCGTCTGCAAGGTCTCGGGTTTCATCGCCACCGCGACCAAGGGGAAGTGGACGGTCGACGACCTCGCGCCGATCGTCAACCACGTCCTCGACACCTTCGGTCCCGACCGCGTCCTCTTCGGCGGCGACTGGCCCGTCTGCACCCTCGGGGCCACCCTCCGCGAATGGGTCCAGGCGCTTCAAAAGATCGTGGCGAGCCGCAGCGAGGTGGATCGCAAGAAGCTATTCCACGACAACGCGGCGCGGGTGTATCGGCTTGCTTGACCTGTCTTTTCTGGTCCCCTCTCCCCCGGCGGGGGAGAGGGGACCAGAAACAGGTCACACCTTCTTCGACACGTTCACATACGCATGAACGTGGGGCGCGCCGCGGAAGTGCCAGACGAAGGTCGGACCTTCCAGGCGCCAGAGGTCCCATTCGTGGTCGCCGCCGATATCTTCGGCCTCGTAGAACGCCATGTGGAGGGCGTCCAGGCCGCCGCCGGCCTTCATCACGTCGAGGGCCTCGTTCACGTCCTTCTCGCGGTAGGGCGCGAGCAGGACCTTCATCGTCGATTCGACCAGCGCCTTCTGGTCCTTCGACATCTCGCCGACGGAAATGCCCTGGAACGTGCCCTTCTGGCCCTGGAGCGCGACGCGGGATTCGGCGGGGGCCTTGGAGACGAGGGCCTTGGCGCGCTGCGTGCCGTCGAGGGCGGAGAAGACCTCGTTGGCCTTCTTCGTCTGGTAGTAGAACACGTTGCCCGGCAGGCCCTTCTTCGAGTCGCCCTCGCCGTGCCCGTAGATGATCGGGCCGCCGAACGCCGCGCCCTCGGTCGAGTCGCCATCGGCGCGGATCGTGAGGTGCCGGCCCGTCATGACCCACTCGTACTGGCCGCTGCCCGGCTCGCCGAACAGGGCCACGCTGTACGAGCCGATGCCGCCGTGATCGTCCTTCATCTGCTTCTGGAACCGGTCGTAGCCGTCGGGGCTGGTCACGCCCCGGAAGATCTCGTCGACGATCGCCTGCTGGTCCTTCTTGAGGTCATCGACGGTCATCTCCGTGATCGCCCAGTTGGCGTTGATCCGCGTCCGCTTGGCGTCGCTCCACGGCATGCAGACGACCTTCTTCTGATCCGCCGTCAGCGTGTCGTGGAACCGCTTGACGGCCGATTCCGGGTCGCCCTTGCGGGCCGCCGGCGCGAACGGCGAGGCGGCGCCAAGGCGAGGCAGCAGTCCGCCGGCCAGCGCGGCTCCGCTCAGCACGCGGACGAAATCGCGTCGAGAAAGCGACTCGTTCCCTTCGGAGCACTCGGGGCAATCGATCGGCTTGGGATCGGCCATGTTCGCGGTCCTCGGGCGGGTTGGAGAGTGGTGGTCCATCGTGGGAGGGACGTTCATCCCTTCGCGCACGAGCCTGAATCTATCCCAGATCGCCTCCCGGCGAAAGTCCCTGGACCTCGTTCCCGATCCGGGGGTGCGGTCACGGATTCCGGTCGCGGCCCCTCCGGGTGGCTGGGGTCGGTCCTCCGCCCCCGGAATCCCGGGCGTTGGCCGAACGGTCGTGTCCCGGGGGCGGAGTACCGACCCCAGCCACCCGGCGCAATGTGATGCGGAATCGGGGAAAACGCATCGGCTGGGCTCGATGGCTGATCCGAGGTCACGGCCCGCCTCATTCGGACGGCCGTACGATATTTCATCGTGTTTGGCGTGTCAGCTTGGCGACCAGCTTTCCCGGTGAGTCGGGAGGTCTGCCTCGTCACTCGCCCTGCGTACCCGAGGATTCATTCGACCAGATGTTTTCGCTTGACTCGGTCGGCGGCGCGGGTTGTGATGGGATCGCGTCATCGGCCCGGTCTGCCGAGATTAACGTGAAAGGCCAAGAGGTGCATCGTGGCCAGCTTCCCCATCGGCGAAGGCGACGATCTGGCCAAGAAAATGACCGAACTGTTCGGTCCTGCCCAGATCGACCACATGGTCCGACAAGCGAACCAGTTCTGTTGGATGGGGCTGCCGAAAGAACGTCGTTCGATCGACGAGGTCGAGAGCCAGATTCGCCGGATCGTCGAACGCGCATTGAGCGATTTCCGCGAGGATCGCGTTGCATTCGGCACGTCGGGTGATGCTTGACCTCGCACCGAAGCGGACGGGGTGTCTCCCGTTGGAGCGGTCGCCCAGCCACACAAGTATTGAAGGCCGGAATTATCATTCCAGGCAATGAGTCCCATGCGTGACCGCCCCCCCGGCCCGCAGCGCGGCGGCGACCATCACGGTCTCGGCGATCTCGGCCTCTGAGCAACCGGCGGCCTTGGCTCGCTTCGAATGGATCTCGATGCAGTAGGGACATTGCGTCGTCAACGCCACGGCGATCGCGATCAGCTCCTTCGTCTTCGCGGGGATGACGCCATCGGCCATGGCAGCTTTGTCGAAGGCGAGGAAGCCTTCCCATGCCGCAGGCGCCAAGGTCCCGAGTGTCTTGAGCTTCTTCAGGTTCGCCATGTCATACATGATGATTCTCCGATTTTTAGGTGAAGGAAATTCGCGGATGCCCAACGATCCCTGATCCCAGGAACGCCATCACTCATCGCGTCCCGCCGTCCGCCACGATCTTGAGCGCGATATCCTCGGCATACTCCGGCGATTCCAGCGTCTCTTCCCCGCCCGCCTGAACCGCGATGTCGAATCCGCCGGTCCTGGCCTTGTCGCCGGTCCGGGTGTCGATCCATTCGTAGCGGTATTTGCCGGAGGGGAGGCGCACGGTGAGCGTCGCCTTCGGGCCGCCACTGATGTAGATGGCGTATTCGCCGGGCCGGGCGAGCGCGTGGACGCGGGCCTTGTCGGGCAGGACGCGTTTCGTGATGAAGTCGGGAGAGGGTTTCATGTGAACGAAATCGCAGCCGGCCAGGAAGCGCTGCAAGATGGAAAGCTGCCTGCGGAACCTCGGCCCGCCGCCGCCGGGCGTGGGGTCGTTCACGGCGGCCGAGCCGTCGGGGTGGGCGGCCGTGAAGGAGTAATCGAGGTTATTGTAGAGGCTCCCACCGGCCAGGAGGAACTCCCAGGCTTCCATGCGATAGTGCCGGTCGCCCGTGCCCCGGAAACCGGTCTCGTCGTCGCCGATCGCGGCCTTCAAACCGGCGTTCAGCGCGATCACGGCCGGAGGGCTGGCGTAGTGGAAGTTGAACAGGGAGACCGCGGGGTTCGGGTTCTCGACCTTCGCCTTCTCGTTGGCGATGTTCTGCGCGATCATGTGTCTCCCGCTGAGCGACTTCTCGGCCTCGACGATGGTTTCGGCCACCTTCGCCTGCCACTCAAGGGTCACGCCTCCGAAATACGGCTCGTTGCAGATCTCGAAATAGACGTTGTCGAACGCGTTCAGCTCGGTCACCGCCTTGCGGACGAACTCGAGCTGACGCTTGACCAGATCGGCATGCTTGAGCGTCAACACCTCGGTCCTCGGACTCTTGCCCACACCGTTGATGTTGTTCGCCGCGTTCATCGGGTTCACGGCCCAGAGGTTGTCCTCATAGAGCGGACAGAAGAGGACATATTCGACGACGATTCCGCGATCGCTCGCGGCCGAGACGAACGCCTTGAGGCGGCGGAAATAGGCGTCGTCGAAGCGGTCGAGATCAAACTTTTCCGGCTCGCCGTCCTTCTGCACCTGGACCCACGGAGACGCCAGCCCCCCGCGCTTGGGGGCGAGCGTGTTGTCCTTGATGTTGAACGATCCGGGAACCTCGCGATACGTCCCCGAGAACACGCGGGTCAGGTTGAAGCCCCGCGCTTTCAGCTCGTCGAGGTAGGGCGTCCTGTCGAAATCCCGGTTCAACACGCCGCCGTAATGCTCGCCCGAGGTGATCAGGAAGGCCGGCTCTCCCCGGAAGAGGAAGTAGCGCGGATTTTCGGGATGGAGCCGGATCGGCGTGCCCTCGGAGCCACCGACGGCGGTCAGCAAGAGCGAGAGGGCAAAGGCGATCATGAAAGCGGTCTCCGGGAGGGTGGAAACGAGCCCGATCGGCCGTCATTCGATCAGGGTGGCTTCGGTGCCCCGCCGAGCGTCATGGGGGCGAGCTTGCCGTTGGGAAGGACGAGCGTGAGGGGAATGCCGGAGGAGGGGTCGAGCGCATCGGCCGCCTGGTCAGCCTCGGCCTTGGTGTGGACAGGGCGTTGATTCACCGCGACGACCTGGTAACCGGGGCGGAGTCCTTCGCGAAAGGCGAGGCTGCCGGGTTGCACCTGGTCGATCACGACGATCGGCTCGCCGCCCTCGTTCTTCTGGTCGCGGAGCCGGATGCCGAGGATACGCAGGACGGGCAGGGTGCCGATCGTGATGCGGGCGGTGAGGGGCTTGCCGTCCCGGACGAACTCGATCGGGACGTCCGAGCCGATCGCCAGGCCCGAGGTCTTGATCCGAAGCGCCGCCAGGTCGGGGATCGGCTGCTCGTCGAGCTTCACGACCACGTCGCCGCGCTTCAGTCCCGCCTTGTGGGCGGGCGCGTCGGGGTCCACATCCTCGATCACCGCGCCCTGGTTCGCCGGGAACTTGAGATCCTGGGCGTCGGCGGGCCGGAGGTCCCGGAGGAAGACGCCGATATAACCGCGCGTCACCTTGCCGTTCTTGATCAGTTGCTCGGTCACGCGCTTCGCCAGGGTGGCCGAGATCGCCAGGCCGATCCCCGGCATGGAGTCTCCCGGCCGGCCGCCCTCGATGGAGATGGCCGTGTTGATGCCGACGACCCGCCCGCGCAGGTCCACCAGGGGTCCGCCCGAGTTGCCGGGATTCACGGCGGCGTCGGTCTGGAGGAAGTCCTCGTACGAGCCTTCGCCCACGACGCCTAGGTTGTTCCGGCCGGTGGCCGAGACGATGCCGGCGCTCACGCTCTGATCGAGCATGAACGGGCTGCCGATGGCGAGCACCCAGTCGCCGACGGCCAGCGTCTCCGGGTCTCCCCACTCGGCCTCCACCAGGAACGGGGCCTTGACCTGGAGCACGGCAAGATCAGTGTTTTCATCGACGCCGACCACCTGCGCGGGCCATTCCCCGCCTCGGCCGGGGCGGACGATGAATTGCTCGCCGTCCTTGATGACGTGGTGGTTGGTGACGATCAGCCCGCGCGCCTTGTCGATCACCACGCCCGAGCCGATCCCCGCCGGCACGAGGTTGCTGCCGCCCCGCCGGTTATTATTGGCCTTGCCCGTCCGGAACGAGCGAATATTCACGACGGCCGGCGACACCTTGGCCGCAGCCAGCCGGAACAGCGAGGAGGCGTTGCGGATCGCGCCGGCCTTCTCCAGCCGCTTCAGCGACTCCTCGGCCGCCCGCGACCGCCCCGCCTCGTAGGCGTATCCCGCCCGTTCGATGACGAACGGGATGCCATACACGAGCCCCGCCGCCAGGCTCAGGCCCGCGAGCACGATGAGGAAGCCGCGACGCACCGGCGGCGTGGTGGGTCGAGGCGGCGGTTCGTCGTGGCCGAAGTGGTCAATCGTCTCGAACGAGGCCATGGGATGATCCTTGGCGGATGAGGGCGCATGCCGGACGGAAGATCGCGATAAGAATGATCGTAGCCTAGGCCGGGTCCCTTGGCGAATCAACGGCTTCGCTCTCTGACGGTGATTTGAGGAACCACCACGAGGCCAACCCGCAGAGGACGCCCATCGGCAGGGCGGTCAGGCAACGATCGTACCGCAAGCCGGTGACGGGCTCGGAGAACCCGAGATGCAGCACGACGATCAGGTAGACCCAGCCGTAGAAGGCCACGCCGAGCCAGAATCGCCGGCCCGCCCGTCGCGACTTCGCCCCGATCGTGGCCGAACAGAGGACGACCAGGTAGATCCCGAAGGCCGCGTCATCGTCGCTGATTCCCTGGTCGTCGTAGAGCCTGACCGCGCCGAAGATGACCGCCGCGAACAGGACCAGGGCCATCAGTTCCAGGAGCGTCACGCGAGGGCGGGTCATCTTGGGTCGCTCCGGGGCTTGGGATCGACGATCGCGCCACCTATCGGCGATCACGCCCGGCAAGTATAACGGATGACGACGGCCCGCATTTCTTTCGGTCTCACAGCCATTTCGGAGCCTCGTCCTCCATGTGCGGCATCGCCGGATTCGTCAACGCCGGGGGGCGAGCGGCCGATCGCGAGATCGTGGAAAAGATGACGGCGACGATTGCCCATCGCGGCCCGGACGGCGACGGATTCTTCGTCGAGGGACCGGTGGCTCTCGGGCATCGGCGGCTCTCGATCATCGACGTCGAGGGCGGCGCGCAGCCGATGTCGAACGAGGACGGCTCGGTCTGGGTCTCCTACAACGGCGAGCTATATAACGAGCCGGTCCTTCGGGCCGAGATGCTCGCGAAAGGCCACGTTTACAAGACCTCGTGCGACACGGAAAGCCTGGTCCATCTTTACGAGGAGCACGGCGAAGGCGTCATTGCCCGCCTCAACGGGATGTTCGCGCTGGCGATCTGGGACGCCAGGCGCTCGCGATTGATCCTGGCCCGAGACCGCATGGGCCAGAAGCCGCTGTTCTACGCCCAGACTCTGGACGGTGGGCTCGCGTTCGGGTCCGAGCCGAAGGCGGTGCTCGCACATCCCGAGGTCGGTCGCAGGCTCGACCCGCGTGGGTTGGCGGAATATCTCTTTTATGAATATATCCCTGCGCCGGGATCGATCTGGAGTGGGTTGAGGAAGCTGCCGAGGGGGCACACCCTGGTCTGGGAGGCGGGCCGCGTTGCCGGCTCCCGGTACTGGGCCGGGTTCCCGACGGAGGCACCCGTCGGATCGTTCGCCGAGGAGGCCGAGAATTTTTGGGGCGGCTTCCGGGACGCGGTCGGCCGGCATCGGCGGGCGGACGTCCCGATCGGCGTGTTCCTCTCCGGCGGCATCGATTCGTCGAGCGTCGCCGCGGCCCTGGCCGAGCTGGAGCCGGCGGCGGGCATCCGCACGTTCTCGATCGGCTTCGAGGACCCGAGCTTCGACGAGAGCGGACACGCCCGAGCCGTCGCGACGCACCTCGGCACCGATCACCGCGAGCGGATCTTCTCGGCGAAGTCGGTACTTGAGTTGCTGCCCGAGGTCGCCGCCTGGCTGGACGAGCCGTTCGGCGACGCCTCGGTCCTGCCCACGCACCTGCTCAGCCGGTTCGCCCGCGAAGAGGTCAAGGTCGTCCTGGGCGGGGATGGGGCCGACGAGCTGCTCGCCGGATATCCCACGTTCTCCGCCGAGGGCGCCGCGCGCCTCTTCCGCCGGCTCCCCAGGCACGCCCGGTCGCTGGCGGGCGCGGCCGTGGGCCGGTTGCGCGTCGACCACAGGAATTTCAGCTTCGACTTCAAGCTCAAGCAGTTCCTCCGGGGCGCGTCCGAGCCCGCGGCGCTGGCGCATCAGCGCTGGCTCGGGTCGTTCTCGGGGTCCGAGATCCGCGAGATCCTCGTCGATCCGCCCGATCTCGATGTCGAGGCCTCGCATCTGGCGATCGCGCACGGCCTGCCCTCATGTCCGGACGATCTGGCTCGATCGCTCGCGCTGTATCAGGAGACCTATCTGCCGGAGGACATCCTCACGAAGGTCGATCGCGCGAGCATGGCGACCGGCCTGGAAGTGCGCGCGCCGTTCCTGGACGCGGAGCTCGTCGATCGCATACAAGGGCTGCCATCCTCTTATAAATATGCACGAGGCCAGACAAAACGATTGCTCAAACGCGCCGCCGCGAGTAGGCTGCCAGCCTCCATCCTCGCTCGCCCCAAGAAGGGATTCGGCATCCCCGTGGCCCGCTGGTTGCAGGCGGAACTCTCCGGATTGCTGGACGCGAAGCTGGGCCCCGCGCGGCTGGCGAGACAAGGGATCTTCCGCCCCGAGGCCGTCGCCCGCCGCATCGACGAGCATCGCCGCGGACTCCGGGATCACCGCAAGCCATTGTGGACGTTATTAATGTTTCAACTCTGGTACGATCAGTGGATGTAAAAACCTCCTCTCATCTGGTCCCCTCTCCCCTTGGGGGAGCGGGTTAGGGTGAGGGGGCGGCCTGACCCTCGACCGTCTCTCGCAGTCTTGACTCGCCTGCTGAATGGCGCGGATGACTGTCCTGAGGTCGGCGCCACCGGACATGTGGCCCCTTTCCCACCAGAGGAGAGGGCATCAGTTCATTTCCCGAACCCCGGCTTCCATGCGAATCCTCGTCGTTTCCGACATCCATGCGAACTGGGCGGCACTCGCGGTGATCGACGAGCCGCACGACGTCTGCCTCTGCCTGGGCGACCTGGTGGACTACGGCCCCGACCCGGCCGAGTGCGTGCGCTGGGCCATGGAGCACGCCGACCACGCGATCCGGGGCAACCACGACCACGGCGTGGCCCAGGGCGTGCCCGTCCAGGGCGACAGCGGATACCGTTACCTGACGAAGACCAGCCGCCCGCTGCAATGGCCGGCCCTCTCCGCCGACGAACGCACCTATCTGCTCCAGTTGCCGCTGACGAAGCGGGTGACGCTCGACGGCAAGCGGTTCCTTCTCGTCCACGGCACGCCTCGCGACCCCCTGGACGAATATCTCATGAAGGACCCGGCCGCCTGGGCCAAGCGCGTGGAGCACTGCGACGCCGACATCGTCTGCGTGGGCCACTCCCACATGCAGTTCAACCTCATGGCCGGAGACGTCGTCGTGCTCAACCCCGGCTCCGTCGGCCAGCCCCGCGACGGCGACCCCCGCGCCGCCTACGCCGTGATCGAGGACGGGAAGATTGAGCTGAAACGGGTTTCCTATTCGATCGACGAGGCCGCCGCGCGCGTCGAGCGCACCGACATGCCCGAGAAGGCCAAGGCCCTCTTCATCGAGAGCCTCCGATTGGGCCGATTGCCTCAATCCGGCCGCGAATCGAGTGTGCTCGGACACGAGTAGCTGCGTCGGGGCTCATCGCGAATCCGCGCGAGGCGTGCCCTACGTCTTGATCGCGTACCGCAGGAACTGGAAGAGGATGAAGAGCACGAGCACCGGCGGGATGATCCAGGCGACATACACGGCCCAATCCAGGCCCAGGCTCTTGGCGGCGGCCACGGCGAACATGAGGAACATGGTCCCGAGCAGGAGCCCGCAGCCGACGGACGTCATGACCGACTTGAAGTTGCCGACCTCGCTCATCTCCTCGTAGTAGAGGTCGATCGTCCGGCCCCGCCGCAGGCTTCGCGCGGCGGCCTCGGCGACCTCCATCGCGCGGGTCCCGTCGGTCAGGCCCGGCGAGGGCTCGTGGTCGGGCGAGGCGTCCTCCAGGACCCGAAGAATCGCGGACTTCGCGTCCCACGTGCCAAGCTCGATCGCGCTAACACCGTGGGGGTCGTGGAACGAGCCGCGAATCAGACGCGATGGCCCCCGGAAGTCCAGATCGTGGTCCAGCGCGAGCGGGCTGGCGCCGGAGGAAACGCTCAGGCTGGCCCTCTCGTTCGGCCCGGCGCTGATGCGGATCTCGCCCTGGAGGCCCCCCGCGCCGCGAAGCTGAACGACCAGGCTGTCGGTCGGGTGATCGCCGGCCGGGATGCCGGTCGCGGTCACCGCCTGGATCTCCCCGATCAAGGCGCGAACCACGTCCAGCACGCGAGGCAGGACCCATCCCACGAGGTCGCCCCGCGACGGGTCCGGGTCCGGGCCGACCTCCAACTCGTAGCGAACGGTCCGGTTGGCATTCGGCTTGCCCTCGTTCAGCGCTTTTTCCAGGGTCGCCACGCCGGGGTGTAGCCTCGCCGGCAGGTCGGGCACGACGATCGCGCCGTTCTCCTGGCGGCTGAGTGCGACCTGATAATACGGGTCCGCGTTCGGCCCCGGCGGGTGGAGGGCGATGGCCCGCATCCCGGTGGAGGCCGCGCGCCGGAGGCCCTCGGATCGCAAGGCCGGATCACCCCCACAAATCACGGCGTCCAGCCCGTTGATGGCGAGCGCGGCATCCAGGTCATTGCCCCCCGGCACGTCCGGCATGGACTTGAACCCCGGGCACGCGGCGGCCAATCGGTGCTGAGGATGCTCGCGCAGGGCATAGGCCCAGGCGAGTTCCTCGGGGCCATCGCCCAGGATCAGGATGTTCATGGAATCGTCGGCTCCGGGGCGGACTGGGTCGGATGTATCGTATCATAGTCGAGCCCGGCACCACCGTCAGCCGGGACATGGGGCCCCGTCCCGGACCAATCTCGTTCGGGGTTCTTGACATCCGTAGGTTCCATCCTCTAGATTGGCCGGACTGTATTCCAGGCAGTTCCGTCCGCGCGCGCTTTCCACGCACGCTGGTCGAGTGGGTGAAGCCTCTCCTCTCGAGGCGTCCGCCCGGTTGTCGCCGTCCCTCCTCAGAAGATGGATCCGCTCATGGATACCCCGATCCCCGTCGATCTGGGCCGGATTGCGCAGGACTTGCAAATCCGCCGCGTCCAGGTCGAAAGCGTCGTTCAGTTGCTCGACGAGGGCAACACGGTGCCGTTCATCACCCGTTACCGCAAGGAGCGGACCGGCAACCTGAACGAGGTCGCGATCCGGGAGATCCAGTCCCGCGTCAAGCGACTTCGCGATCTGGCCGAGCGCAAGGAGACCATCCTCAAGGCGATCGAGGCCCAGGGCAAGCTCTCGGACGACCTCCGCGACGCGATCCGGGCGGCCGACAATCCCAAGCGCCTGGAAGATCTGTACCTGCCGTACAAGCCCAAGAAGCGCACCAAGGCCTCCGACGCTCGCGAGAAGGGCCTGGAGCCCCTGGCGCTGCGGATCTGGAACCGCGATGAGACCCTGATTGACCTGAATGCCGCGGCCACCGAGTTCCTCTCGGCCGAGAAGGCGCTGGAGACCGTCGAGCAGGTGCTCGAAGGCGTCGGCCACATCCTCTCGGAGTCGATCAACGAGCTGGCAATCGTCCGCGACTCGGTCCGGCGCGCCGTCTGGAAAGCCGGCAAGCTGGTCACGAACAAGAGCGAGACGCTCCCCGAGGGGCAGGGGCTGGAGTATCGCGACTACTTCGCTTACTCCGAGCCGATCGGCCACATCCCGCCCCACCGCGTGCTGGCGATCAATCGGGGGGACAAGGAAGGGCCGCTGAAGGTCAAGCTCGACGTGCCCCGGCCTGACCTCGAACGCGCGATCCTCGGCCAGCTCCCGCTCGAAGGGCACCCCCACGCCGAGACGTTCCACAAGGCCGCGATCGACGCGCTGGACCGCCTCCTGATGCCCAGCCTGGAGCGCGAGGTCCGCCGCGACCTGACCGAGATGGCCGAGCGGCATGCCGTGGACGTGTTCGCCCGCAACCTGCGCAGCCTTTTGCTCCAGCCCCCGATCACCAAGCAGGCCGTCCTGGCGATCGACCCCGGCTTCCGCACCGGCTGCAAGGTCGCGGTCCTGGACTCCAACGGCACGATGATCGAGCAGACCGTCATCCACCCGCACCAGCCCCAGAACCGCCGGTTCGAGGCGAAGCAGACGATCAAGGATCTCGTGGCCAAGCACTCGATCGGCGTGGTCGCCATCGGCAACGGCACGGCCTGCCGCGAGACCGAGGAGCTGGTCGCCGAGGTCATCGCCGAAGGCACCCTGTTCCATACCGACCCCGAGGCCGCCGCGCGGGCCCTCGCGCAGCCCGCCCCGGCCCCCCAGCCGGCGCATGCTCCCGAAACGCCCGCCGCCGAAGCGCCCTCGGACGCGCAGCCGCACGCAGAGCCCGCCCCGGCCGAGACCGCGCCGGTTGCCGAAGCGGAAGCCGCACCGACGGCGGAGGCCCCCCCGCAGGAGGAGCCGTCCGCTGTCGCCGCGCCTGAGCCCGAGCCCGAGCCCGCTGCGGCGGCCGAGTCCCATGCCGAGCCGGCCCTCGTCGCCGCCGAGAACGGAGCCGAGGCCCCCGCCGAGATCGTCGAGCACATGCCGCCGATCACCGGAGGCGCCCCCGACGAAGGCGAGCAGCAGGGCACGAGCGGAGACGCCGCCGCGCCCCCCGCCTCGGCCGCGCCGGAAACGTCCGATCCGGACGCCAGCACCGCGCAGAAGGCCGACGTCCTGGAGAATCCTCAGGCCGAAGAGACCCGCAACCCCGCCCACGAAGCGGAGCCCGCTCCCGCCGAGCACCCCGAACCGGCGGCCCCTCCGCCCGGATTCGAGACCCACGGGCTGACCCCTGAGCCGGAACCCGCTCCTGGCGAGGCCGCGACGACGACCCAGGCAGAGCCGGCCCCCGCTCCTGCCGAGGCCACGGCCGAGGTCCCGAATAACGGTGAGCACGCCGCGCCGGCGCCTTCTCCTTCGCCGTCTCCGAAGCCCGCGATCACGCCCGCGCCCGACTTCACCCGCCCGCCCAAGGCCCCGAAGGTGGAGAAGAGCGAGCGAACCGAGAAGCGCGAGAGCCACCCGCCCAAGCCGCCCAAGCCCAAGGGGCCGCCGCCGCCGCCTCGGCCCCACGCGGCCGATCCGCTGCTGGCACAACTCTCCTACGTGATCGTCAACGAGGCCGGCGCCAGCGTCTACTCCGCCAGCCCCGTCGGCCGGGAAGAGTTCCCGGAGCTCGACGCCACGACGCGAGGCACGATCTCCATCGGCCGCCGCTTGCAGGACCCGCTGTCCGAGCTGGTGAAGATCGAGCCCCAGAATATCGGCGTCGGCCTGTATCAGCACGACGTCAACCCGAAGCAGCTCAAGGACAGTCTGGAATCCGTCATCGAGAGCTGCGTGAACTTCGTCGGCGTCGACCTGAACACCGCCAGCATCCCGCTTCTGAGGCATGTGTCGGGCCTGAACGCCCTGACGGCCCGCCGCCTGGTCGAGCACCGCACCAGCAACGGACCGTTCACTGACCGCGAGCAGGTCAAGGCGATCGAAGGCGTCGGCCCCTCGACCTTCACGCAGGCCGCCGGCTTCCTCAAGATCCACGGCGCGGCCAACCCGCTCGATCGGACGTGGATCCACCCGGAAAGCTACGAGGTCGCGACCAGGGTCCTTGAGAAGCTCGGTTTCACGCCCGAGGTGATCGCCAACCGGGAGCAGATCCCGGCCCTGCACGAGAAGCTCAACGAGGCCAACCTGCCCGAGATGGCCCAGGAGCTGGGCATCGGCGAGCCGACCCTGCACGATATCTTCGAGGCCCTGGCCCGGCCCGAGCGCGACCCCCGCGAAGACCTGCCCAAGCCGATCTTCAAGAAGGGCGTGCTGAAGCTCGAAGACCTCGCCGCCGGCATGGAACTGAAGGGAACGGTCCTGAACGTCGTCGATTTCGGCGCGTTCGTCGACATCGGCCTGAAGGACTCCGGCCTCGTTCATATCAGCCAGCTTGCCAATCGCTACATCAAGAGCCCGCATGACGTGGTCAGCGTCGGCGACGTGGTCAGCGTGTGGGTCATGGGCGTGGACGGCGAGCGCAAGCGGGTCTCCCTGACCATGGTCAAGCCCGGCACCGAACGTCCCCGGGCCGAACGCGAGCGCGAACAGCGAGCTGGCGGCGGTGGTGGCGGTGGGCCTCGTCGCGGTGGCGGCGAAGGACGCCCGCAGGGACAAGGCCCGGGACCGGGAGGCGGCGAACGTCGCGGTCCCGGCGGTCCTCCTCGCGGTCCCCGGCCCGGCGGCCCTCCCGGCGAAGGCGCTCCGGCCCCCTCGGGCGAAGGTCAGGGTCAGGGCGGCCGTCCGTCTCGCGGGCCTCGCGACGGCGGACCGAGCCGTCCGTCGGCCCCGGCCGACAAGTTCGCCCGGTTCCAGCCCCAGCGCGCCCAGGGTGGCCGAGGTGGACCCGGTGGCGGTCGCGGCGGACCCGGTGGCGGTCGCGGCGGACCCGGCGGGGCTCGCGGAAACCAGGGTGGCGGCCGTCCCGCCGAGCCAGCTTCGGGAGCCGGCGAGGCCCCCAAGCCCAAGCCCAAGCCCTCCACGCCGCCGCCTCTCTCGAAAGACGTCCTCACCGGCAGCGCCCCGCTCCGCACCTTCGGCCAGCTCAAGCAGCTCTTCGAGGCCCGCACCACCGAGCCGGGCGAGGGCGATTCCCCCGAGTCGCCGGCGCAGCCCCAGTCTGAAGGGCCGCCGCAGACCGAGCCGAACCCCGACGCCGGAGAATAATTGACGTTCGCCCGCCGAGGCCCCGGTTTTGCACCGGGGCCCTCGCGGATCGGATCGGATCGCATCGCATCGCACGGAGGCCCTGAGACGGACTTATGTGGACGTTTGCCTGGCGGAACCTCGCGACTCGCCCGCTCCGCACGATCCTCGCACTCGTGGGCCTGTCGATCCCGATCCTGGGTGTGCTCGGGCTCTTCAGCCTCTCGGGCGGCATGCGAAATCTGGTGGGGGCGACGCTCAGCCAGATCCAGGGCGCGATGATCCTGCGCGAAGGGCAGCCCAGCCCGGTCTTCAGCGATCTGCCCGCCGATCTGGCCGACACGATCCGTAAGGTCCCCGGCGTCTCGGCCGTCGCCCCCGAGGTCTGGAAGATCGCCCCCTCGGTCGAGGGCCAGACCCTCTTCGGCAAGACGGTCAAGGGCCTCGGCTCCGGCGGCGGATCAAGCCAGGTTGCCCGCTCGCTGTTCGATCAGGTCGTGATCCAGGGTCAGGATATCGTCGCGCACCAGGGGCTCAAGAGCGCCGTCTTCCCCAAGGCCATGATCAAGGGCCCGGAGGGCGGCCGGTTCCTCCTGCCCGAGGACCGGGGGAAGAATCGGGTCGTCATCTCTTCGAAGATCGCGCACGACTACCCCGACCCCAAGACCGGCAAGCCCCACAAGGTCGGCGATTCGCTCAGGATCGGCAACGAGCGGTTCGAAATTATCGGGCTCTACAATACCAACTCGCTGGTGCTCGACGGCGTCGCGCTCATGGACATCGACACCGCCCGGAAGCTCCTGAACGTATCCAAGGACAAGGTCTCGTCGATCTACGTCGAGGCGACCGATCCCGCCAAGATCGATCAGGTCTGCGAGAATATCGAGAAGGCGGCTCCCGGCGTCGACGCCCGAGGGGTCAACGAGATCCTCTCGAACTTCGGCGACCTCATGGACCAGCTCGACCACTTCCTGTTCGCCACCGTCGCCCTGGCGCTGATGGTTGGCGTCGTGGGCATCATCAATACGATGCTGATGAGCACGACCGAGCGGTTCGGCGAGTTCGGGGTCCTCCGCACCAACGGCTGGTCGCGATCGAACGTCCTGACCCTGGTAACGGCCGAGAGCGCCTATCTCGGGCTCCTGGCCGGGATCGTCGGTTTCGTCCTGGCCCTGGTCTTCACCACGGTGGCCAACCAGTTCATCACGTCGACCGGCCTGAAGCTGACGATCACGCCGTGGAATGCCCTCGGAGGGCTCACCCTCTCGATCGTCATGGGAACGCTCGGCGGCCTCTATCCCGCATGGAAGGCCTCGCGGCTGGTGCCGATGGACGCGATCCGGCTCGGGACTCGTTAGGCCAGGGTGGGAAGTCCCGCCAGTTTTCAAAGGGAGGTGCGTTTCGCGCACCGTACGGGAATGATCGAAGTCTCGGATCTCCACAAGTCGTTCCGCAGCGGCGAGGGTTGGATCGAGGCCCTGCGGGGCGTGACCTGCCACGTTCCGAAGGGCCGGTTCGCGTTCATCGTCGGGCCGAGCGGGTCGGGCAAGAGCACGCTGCTGTACCTCATGGGCGCGCTCGATCGGCCAACGTCGGGGACGATCAAGGTCGAGGGGTTCGACCTCACCGCGATGAGCGAGGCCGAGCAGAACGCCTACCGTCGCGACAAGATCGGGTTCATCTTCCAGTCGTTCAACCTGATCGGCAATCTCACCGCCGTCGAGAACGTCCTCGTCCCGTTCCTGCCGCGCGGCCTCACACCCGAGCTGCGTTCCAGGGCCGAGGAACTCCTCAAGGATGTCGGCCTGGGCAAGCGGCTCAGCCATCGCCCCCGCCAGCTCTCCGGCGGCGAGCAGCAGCGCGTGGCGATCGCCAGGGCGCTCGTCAAGGACCCCGTCCTCGTGCTGGCCGACGAGCCGACCGGAGAGCTCGACTCGCGGACGGGCGATGAAATCTATCGGATCTTGCGCGAGCTTCAGGCGCGCCGGCAGACCACCCTGGTCGTCGTGACCCACGACCGCCGCTTCATCACGCCCGACGACCTCGTGCTCGAGATTCAGGACGGCGAGCTCATGAATGGTGAGGCCAAGGAACCGAACGGCGATCTCGCCCGCGTCGCGTCCTCCTCGTAGAGCACGCTACGAAGATCGCTCCCAGATCATCAAGCCCAGCAACCCCACCAGCAGTGCGTTTCGCACATTGAGCAGCCCGACGGCCAGCGGGTGGAACATCAACACGCCCACGCCCGCCCAGAAATAGACCAGCGACGTGGCCACGCACGCCGCCAGCACGATCGGTCGTGCCCATCGACCCGAGCGTCCTCCCAGGGTCGCCACGAATGGCAAAACCCAGAGGACGTACTGGGGCGACAGCACTTTTCCGAACACCGCGAACGCCAGGATGCACGCTCCGGCGAATCGTGGCAGATCGTGCCGTCCGCATCGGCGGAATCGCCACAAGACCAGACCGATGGCGCCAAGCTGGATCGCCAGTGCGACCGTCGCGATCGGGGCGGCCCCCGGCGTGATCAACTCGACGGACGAATGATTGAAGTCGTGCGAGATGGGCATTCCGGCGAACTTGGCGAACACGATCAAGAGGCCCGCATAGAGCGATTCGATCTCCAGTCCTCGCCCCGCGTGGTAGCGCATCGACGCCGCCACGCCCGCGCCGCCGAGCGCCCACCAGCCGATTGCCCCGAAGAGGCACGTCAGCCCGAACGCGATCATCCCGCGCAGGCTGCCGCGCCCCGAGAGGAACCCCGGTCCCGCAACCACCGCCGGGAAGAGCTTCATCAGGCCTCCCACGCCCGCCAGGACACCTCCCACGCCGGATCGGCCCGCCTCCCACGCCAGCGCCGAGGCGAACGCCAGGGCCGTCGGTGCCACGTCGAATCGCGCGATCGGCAACCCTCCCAGCGCGGCCAGGCCGAGCGAGTACCACGTCAGTCCTCGCGCAACTCCCACGGTGCGTTCGGCTCGGTTGGCCACAAGCCAGACCAGTAGGGCATCAAATGCGAGCATTTCGAGGGCGAAGGCCCAGCGGAATGCGTCGAGCCCCGCGGCAAACAGGCGCGGGACGAGAAAGAGCGGGAACGCGGCGATCGGGTATTCGACCGGGTAATCCCGATACGGGACCGATCCCCTCATCAGCCCCGAGGCATAGTCGTGATACGCATGCACGTCCTCGTAAAGGTTCTTCTCACCGTTCGATCCCCCGAAAACACGCTGCGCCGTGGCGACGTTGATGCGGAAGAAGACGCTTGATGTCGCCACGACCGCGATCGCGCCATGCAGCGCCGTGACGGCCAGGACGAGCAGCAGGCGTTGTCTCATGCGAGTCCCCGTCTCCCCGTCACTTCGCCGATTCCGTCCCGAGCCTGTCACACCGGCCCTTCGGGTTCAAGGCCCTATCGGCCTCTTGCCCCGGAGGGGGGACGTCTGGTACATCCCGAGTGTGAGCGATGGAATCCCCTTCGAGGAGAGCGACCGGATGTCCAAACACGTGGCGATCGTTACCGGAGGCGGGCAGGGGATCGGCCTGGGCATCGCTCGGGCCCTGGCCGAGGCCGGGTTCCAGGTCGCCCCGGCCGATATCGACCCGGATCGCGCCCGTTCCGCCGCCGAGGACCTGAAATCCCGCGGTGCCGAGGCGATTCCGCTCACGCTCGACGTCACCGACGTCGCCTCCTGGTCGCGCGCCGTGGCCGAGGTCGTCGATCGGTTCGGCCGGCTCGACGTCCTGGTCAACAACGCCGGCATCAGCCCCAGGGGCACGGCCGAATCGACCGACGAGGCCCTCTGGGATCGCACGATGGCCATCAACCTGAAAGGCCCCTGGCTCGGCATCAAGACCGCGATGCCCTGGCTCCGCCAGACCCGCGGCGCGATCATCAACATCGGCTCCACCCGGGCCACGCGTCCCCGCCGCGGCATGGTCGCCTACGGCGCGAGCAAGGCGGGCCTGCTCGGCCTGACTCGCCAGGTGGCCGTCGATGGCCTGGACGATGGCGTGACCTGCACCATGGTCGCCCCCGGCTGGGTGGACACGCCCGGCGAGCGCATCATCCAGGCCGCCCACGGCCGCCCCGAGTTCCCCGAAGGCACCCGCAACCTCATCACCATTGAAGAGGTCGGCGCCGCCGTCGTCTACCTCGTCTCCCCGCCCGGCCGCCGCGTCAACGGCGACATCGTCTACGTCGATTCCGGCCTCCACGCCTCCGACAACGCCGAGACGGTCCATCTGCCCCCGCAAGATGCGCGTGGATATACGTGAAGGCTCATGATGGACTGTGGGCTGGTGGCGGATCGGGTCCCACGATCCCCCCGGTAGGTCCGACTTCAGTCGGTCCTGATCCGACCTGCCTATTCGGGACAGGACCGACTGAAGTCGGACCTACTCATCCGATGACCCACGCAGCCGCCACCCCGCAAGATGCGCGGATATACGTGAAGCGGACGAGCGGAATCCTCGGCCTGGTCCGGGGCCGCTCAGCAGGTCATCCCGCCATCGACGGCGATCGACTGTCCGGTCAGGAAGCCGGCGCCGGGTCCGGCCAGATAGCAGACCAGGTCGGCGATATCTTCCGGGGCGCCCAGGCGACGGACGGGAATCCGCTCCTTGACCTCGGTCTTGACCTTCTCGGGGAGGACGTCGGTCATGTCCGTGGTGATGAAGCCGGGCGCGACGGCGTTGACCGTGATATTCCGCGCGGCCAGCTCGCGGGCGATCGTCTTGGTGAACCCGATCACGCCGGCCTTGCTCGCCGAGTAATTGGCCTGGCCCGGGTTGCCCATGATGCCCGAGACGCTCGAAATATTGATGATCCGCCCGTACCTCTGGCGGATCATCATGGCCCCGATCGCGCGACAGAAGAGGAACGTGCCCTTGAGATTGGTGTCGATCACGTCGTCCCAGGCCGAGTCCTCCATGCGGAGCATCAGCCCATCCTTCGTGACCCCCGCGTTGTTCACCAGGATCTGAACTTTCTGGAATTTCGCCTCGACCTCCTCGATGATCCTCTCCACGTCCTTCGCATCGGCGACGCTCCCCGCGAACGGCTCGGCCGTCCCTCCGGCCGCGCGAATGATCTCCAGCGTCGTACTCAATCCCTCGACGGTCCGGGCCACGGCGGCGATCGAGGCCCCGCACTCGGCCAGTCGCACGGCGATGGCTCGCCCGATGCCCCGCGAGGCCCCGGTCACGAGGGCAACCTGCCCGGTCAGATCAACTTTGCAGCCCGATTTCGGGGCGTCCGTGGTGGCCATCGTCGGGGCATCCTCTGGGCAATCGGAGAAACGGGACGGAGCGGGTGTTGGGACGTTATAAGCCCCGAAAGCGCCGACGAGCAACCCCAATGCGTGTCACGTCTGAGCCTTCCAGAGATCGGCGATCGCCAGGAGCTTGGCCAGGCGCAACTCGAACCCCGGAAGGAGGGGCGTTCGATAGACGCTGCTCGCATCCAGGACGAGTTCCACCGGCTCCGCGGGAGGGTTGCGGAACACGGTCAAGGTTCGCTGAAATCGGTCGATCACCCAGTGTTCCGAGACGCCGAGACCGAGATATTCAACCCGTTTTTCCTCGTAATCTCGTAGCCAGTCCCGCTTGGGCCTGGAGACAAACTCCACGATGATCGTCGGCAGATCCACTTTCGGGTCAGGGAGTCGCCCCAGGCCTGCCCAGATCACGCGATCGGCTCGACGGCGGCCGTTCGGGACCGGCACGTAGCGCTCAGCCAGGGTCTTGTCGAGCGCCGCGCCCTCCGGGTGAGTCGATTTATAAAGACGGAGATCGAATTCCAACTCGCCGTTGGGATCGGCTTCGGCCTCCGCCGGTATGGGCGACACGGTGAGGACCCCCCGGATGAGCTCATAACGATAGAGCGGATCGTATTCGCGAACCGCATCGAATTCGGCTGGCGTCATCACGATCCCCGCACAGCCGAGGTCCAGCCGCTTCGGCGTCGTTCTTGTCCTGGAAATCGTGCTCATCGTTCGGGACCTCCGCGCGTCGGCACTGGCGTACGGTTCCATGATATCGGTATTGCCATGGGCCCGCGAATCGCGGTCAGCTACACGCTCAGCCGCCAGACGGTTTCGGCCTTTTCCAGCGGTCGGCCACCGCGAAGAGTCGGGCCAGGGGCAGCTCGAAACCGGGCAGCAGCGGCGTGCGATAGATCCCGTCGGCCCGAACGACCGATTCGGTCGGCTCGGCTGGGGGTTGGCGAAAGACGGTCATGGTCCGGGCGAATCGGTCGATGACCCAGTATTCGGCGATGCCGAGGGCCAGATATTCGGCACGCTTCTCTTCGTAGTCGCGGATGGCGTCTCTCCTGGACCGGGAGACGAATTCGACGAGGATTGTCGGCCGGTCGCTCTCGACGTTCGGACATCGCCCGAGCCCCGTCCAGATCACTCGATCGGCCCGCCGACGATTCTCCCCGGAATAGACGTACTGTTCGGGAAGTGTTGCATCGAGGACTGAGGTCCCGGCCGCCGAATCCTGGTAGTTGAGCAGGAGGCGACCCAGTTCCTGGTTCGGACCTACTTCGCCCACGGATGGTAGCCGTGACACGATGAGCATCCCCCCGATCAATTCGTAGCGGAATCGCGGATCGAACCGCCGGATCGCGTCGAACTCCTGCGCGGTCATGAGACTGCCCGCACAGCCGAGGTCCAGCCGCTTCGTCTTCGCTCTTGATGCTAGGCTCATCGTCGCCTCCGGCCCGAACGGGCGATCGACCCAGGCTCGTCCCTCAATGATATCGGATCGGAAGACGCCCATCGAGCATGTGTTCCCTCACCTCGCCGGAATGCTCGTACACGGCGTCTTGCGGTCGATCCTCTTGAGCAACCCCGTCAGGACGCGGCCGGGTCCGATCTCATAAAAGGTGTCGAATCCGTCGGCGAGCATCCGGCGCATGGAGTCGTCCCAGCGGACGCCCTGGGTGACCTGGGTGGCGAGGGTCTGGGCGATCGCGGCGGGGGAATGGGTGTGGGGATTGGCATCGACGTTGGAGTAGACGGGCAGGCGGGGGGCGCCGATGGCCGCCTCGGCAAGGGCCTCGGCCAGACGCACGTCGGCGGGCTGCATCAGGGGGGTGTGGAACGCGCCGGCGACGGTCAGGGCGATGACCCGGGACGCGCCCAGCTCGGTTGCGATCGGCTCGATGTGGGCCAGGGCCGTCTTGTCGCCGGAGACGACGATGTTGCCGGGTCCGAGCATGTTGGCCTTCCACAATCGGCCGTGAGGGGCGACGCGGACGCAAAGCTCGTCGATCTTGTCTTCGTCCAGGCCGAGGACGCTCGTCATCCCGCTGGGAGAGGCGATCGCCGCCGCCTGCATCGCCTGCCCACGCCTGCGGACCACGCGGAGGCCGGTCTCGAAGTCCATGGCCCCGGCGAAGACCAACGCGGTGTATTCACCCAGGCTCAGACCGGCCGCGCCTTCGCAATTTTCCACGACGTCGGGCTGGCTGGCCTTGAGGTCTTCGAGGGCGGCGAGGCTGGCCACGAAGATGGCGGGCTGGCTGACGTCGGTGGCGTTGAGGGCTTCGGGAGGGCCGTCGAAGCAGATCGCGCGTAAGTCGAAGCCGAGGATCTCATTGGCGCGATCGAACAGGGCATGCGCGGCGGGGAGGTTGCGATCGAGCTCCCGGCCCATGCCGACAGCCTGGGCACCCTGGCCGGGGAAGAGGAAGGCGATACGGGACATGGGCCTGCCCTTCGGGAGATATCCGGTTTGACCGGCAAAAGAAAAGCTGGTAGCGACGGGCGTCCCTGCCCGCCAGAGAGTCGGTCTGAAGGCGGGCAGGGACGCCCGCCGCTACCAGCATCGTGACACAGACGCGATTCAATCGCGAAAGACGAAATACACCGCGCCACAAAGACACAGCGCCGCCCAGAGGTAGTTCGTGCGGAAGGGCTGCTTCATGTAAAAGATGGCAAATGGGATGAACACGGAGAGCGTGATGACTTCCTGCAGGATCTTGAGCTGGCCAAGACTGTAGCGCTCCGAACCGATCCGGTTGGCGGGCACCTGGAGGAGATACTCGAACAGGGCGATTCCCCAACTGACCAGGGCGGCGACGATCCAGGGCCGGGACTTCAGGTTCTTGAGGTGCCCGTACCAGGCGAAGGTCATGAAGATGTTGGAGAGGATCAAGAGGCAGACCGTCTTCACGAGGACCGGCATCAAGTTGGCTCCCGGAACCCACGATTTCCTCAGGACGCCGGCGCGATTGCCGCGAGTCCCTTCTCGATCTCCTGACCGATCCGCTCCTCACCCATGATCGCGGCGACGCGGAGGGCGTTCTTGATGGCGCGGGCGTCGCTCGAACCGTGGCAGATGATGCAGGCACCCCGGATGCCGAGTAAGGGGCCGCCCCCGAATTCCTTGTATTCGTAGCGGGCCTTGAGCCCTTCCAGGCCGCCACCAAGACGGCCGGCGAACTCGGGCGGCAGCAGCGTGAGGTACTTGGCCATCTCGGTGCGGAGCTCGCCGAAGAGGAACTCCACGGCCCCCTCGCCGGCCTTGAGCAGGACGTTGCCCGTGAAGCCTTCGCACACCACCACGCGGGCGTGGCCATCGTAAAGGTCGCGGCCTTCCACGTTCCCCACGAACCGAGAGGCGAGCGGGCTCTTCAGGAACAGGGCGCGGGCCTCGCGCACCAGCTCGTTCCCCTTGTCGTCCTCGCTGCCGACGTTCAGCAGGCCGACGGTCGGCTCGTCGATCCCCAGCGCGTACTGGGCGTAGACCGAACCCATCACGCCGTACTGATAGAGGTCCTCGGGCTTGGGCGCCATGTTCGCGCCGACGTCCAGCAGCGCCACCGGCCCTCGGCGCGAAGGCCATACCGCCGCGATCGCGGGGCGTCGCACGCCGGGCAGATACATCTTGGCGTTCAGGAGCCCGGAGGCGACCATCGCGCCGGTGCTGCCGGCCGAGACCACGGCGCCGACGTCGCCGGAGGACATCAGGCCCCACGATCTGGAGATCGAGTTGTCGCGCTTGCGGCGGATCGCCTCGACCGGCTTCTCGTCCATGCCGATGACTTCGCTGGCGTGAACCACGGGCAGACGGTCGCGCGGGGCGTCCTGATATTTCTCCAGCTCGCAGCGGATTCGTTCCTGATCGCCCACGAGCACGACCGTCATGGCCGGGTCGGCGCGAACCGCCTGGATGGCCCCTTCCACGATCGGGCCGGGGGCGTCGTCGCCCCCCATGGCGTCCAGGGCGATCCGCATCGGAGCGTCTCCAGGAAAAAGCGATCGCTCGGCCCGGATGAGGACGAGCGAGGTAGGGGGGAAACGTGAGGACAGCCCCAACTCCGCCGACTTGACTCGCGACGGGGCCGATCCGTTGGCCCGAAGGCCATGCCTCGGATCGACGGTGGCGCGTATCCTAGGAGATTGCCGCGAGGGCTGTCAAGTTCCCACCGGGCCACCGATTGGCCCGACGATTGCTGCGCATCCACGATGACCTTCCGCCCTCGGACGCGGAGACCCTGTCGTGGCCTCGCCGCAGACCGGAAGCCGCGTCCTCTCAGGTACAGTTCTGCAAGAGGTTCCCACCCATGGCTACCCAGCACGCGACCAAGACCCGCCAGTTCCCGACCCGGATCGACCTGCCGGCCGAGAAGCGCGAGCGGCTCTGCGAGATGCTCAACAGTCATCTCGCGGACACCTTCGACCTCATGAGCCAGACCAAGCAGGCCCACTGGAACGTCAAGGGCAAGGATTTCTATCAGCTCCACCTCCTTTTCGACGAGATCGCCGAGGAGCTGGAAGACTTCATCGACCTGATCGCCGAGCGCTGCACCAGTCTGGGCGGCTATGCCACGGGCACGGTCCGCATGGCGGCCGAAGGATCGAGCCTGCCCGAGTACCCGGTCGACGCGGTCAATGGCATGGATCATATCGAGGCCCTGGTCGAGCGATTTTCGCTCTACGCGGCCCGAATCCGTCAGGCGATCGACGACGCCGACAAGCTCGACGACCGGACCACGGCCGACCTGTTCACGGAGATCTCGCGCGACGTGGACAAGCGGCTCTGGTTCCTGGAGGCCCACATCCAGGACGCCGAGTGAGGGGGATCATCCCGAGGCAAGGGCCGTCGTGGACATGCGATGGGGAGGGGCCAACCCGGTTGACATGATCGCCGGAGGTATCTTTGCGGGGAGCAACCCCTCTCCTATAATGGGTTGGCTCGGAGGCCGTCATGGCCGCCGAGCCGGCGTATGCTTGATCGTCGCAACACGTCCCGAAGCCGCCTTTCTCGGCCCGTATTTTGCCGCCCCCGACTCGGTTCGGCTCGGTCCGGCGGATTTGACGCGACCGCCATTCAGGCCGGTTGGAAGGCGCTGAGCGCTGCGCTTCTGGTTCCTCGATTCGACCTCCACGCCTCGCCCCGAGTGCCTCCGCCAGGAGAGATCCGCCATGTCCTCCGCCAACCCGGTCGCGACGAAGAAGTTCTTCAGCCTCGACGAGGCGAATAAGACGCTCCCGCTCGTGAAGCAGATCGTCGGCGATATCGTCCGCCAGTTCCAGATCGTCAACGAGCTGGACACCCGCCTCTCCGGCGTCCTCCAGCGCGATGCCAAGCGCCGCCGCGACGACCCGTACACCGAGGAACTCGCCCACACCAAGACCGAGCTGGAAGGCGAGGAAGAAAAGCTCAACGCGTACCGCGAAGAGCTGGAGAAGCTGGGCGTTGAGCTCAAAGGCACGGACGGCCTTTGCGACTTCCCCAGCCTGAAGGACGGGCGTGAGGTCTACCTCTGCTGGCGACTTGGCGAGGACTCCGTCATCCACTGGCACGAGGTCAACGCCGGGTTCGCCGGCCGCCAGTCCATCGCCACCCTGAATACACCGCCCCGACCCGGCCGTCAGCGATGAGGTTCCGGACGCTTCGTGCTTGATCGGATCGAACGCACCCATCACGGCCCGGGCTCCTTCCACGGGAGGCCCCCGGGCCGATTAGCTTTGCGCGGGGGTGGAACTTTCGACGCTCATCCGTGATTCCCGGGCGTTACGAGGAGTTCGATCAACGATCCGAACAACGCCTCACTGCGCCTCCGGATGTTGCGGACGAACCCGAAGGACCCCAGGTACAGCGGGGGCCGCCATGATCGCAGCAGCGACCGGGGACCCTTCCGGGGTATTGACGCGCCTCGCGGAACTCGTCGCCATCGTCGCCCAGCGCGCACCGGCCCGCCGCATGACGGGCCGTCTCATGGCCGTAGCCCCACTCCGGAAGCCGGGCATCGATGTCGTACTCGTCGGTATCGAGCGTGTCACGCAGAGGCGGGAAGCAAGCGCAGAGGTCGCAGAGGGAGAGAAAGACGGGGGCGGGCCAGAATTCAGGTCGAGACATGCTGGACATCTCAAACCCGTGATTTTTCTTCTCCGCGTCCTCTGCGCTTCCTCCCCGCCTCTGCGTGACACGCTTCGATCCCTCCGGCCGCAACCCGATTCCCTGTGAGGAACCGGGCCGATTTCCTCCGCGATTTCGACGGCTCGCCACCATCCCGTATTTTCTCCGCCCTCAGCATCATCGTGCCGGATCTCGATCTTGATCACGCCAACGGTCAAAAAGGGCCGACCCCAGCCACCCGCCGGGATCGCGACCACGCTCAATCCGCCCGCTTGCGGCAATCGGCGCTTGACCGCGCCGGTGCGGCGCCTCCCAATGGTGATCACGCTGGCCGATCAAGTTGCCCGGAAGAGGACCGTCAATGAACACTGCTCCGCCCAGGAAACGCCGGATGGCGATCAGCCTGAGGGCGCTGCTCCTGCTGGTCCTGATCCTGGGCGTCTTGCTGGGCTGGCGGGTGAACAAGGCGCGGGATCAGAGGCGGGCGGTGGGGGCGATCTACGATTATGGCGGCTTTGTTTACTACGACTGGGAATTCGTGAATCGACGATATACATCCGGCCGACAGCCGCCGGGTCCTGGCTGGCTGCGCGGGTGGCTGGGCGACGAGTATTTCCAGGACGTGACGGTCGTTTCTCTCAGCGACAACCTATTTAGGCTCAAAACGCGGCCCACTCTCGACAGCGTGCTCACGCACGCTAAAACGATGGGACGCCTTGAATACCTCGATCTCCGGGGTAACCAGCTCACCGACGCGCATCTGGCCCGCATTCGAGATTTGACAACTCTCGAAAGCCTCTGGATTCAGGCATCCGGGGGCCTGACCGATAACGGGGTCGCCCAGCTCAAGATCATGACCAATATCACCTCGCTTCACCTGGAAAATGCGACCATAACCGGTAGAGGCCTCGACCATCTCGCGGAGATTCCCAAACTCGAAGAACTGCACGTACCGGGAAATCGTTTCATTGACGCCGACCTCGCCAGCCTCTCACGCATGCCTCACCTGAAACGCCTTGATGTCGGGGGCCGATCGAGCGAGATCACCGACGAAGGGATGAAGCTAATTGGAAATATAACAACTCTTGAATTTGTTGGCATCCAGGACACGAACACCAGCGACGCCGGACTCAATCGCCTCAGGAGCCTTCCCAACCTCAAGGAGCTCAGGACCGGCCGAAGCAAGATCACGCCTGAGGGAATTCAGCGATTCCAGGCCGACCGGCCCGGTGTGAAGATCGTCCCCTGATCCGGAACGACGCTTGAAGGGGTGGCTGGGGTCGAGCCGCGTCCGCGGCGCTGCCCCCGGCGCATC
>JAQGHR010000144.1 GCA_028291545.1 Planctomycetota bacterium
CTAGACTGCTCGGGGATTTCGCGCTCTACAAGACCGTCATTATCCTGCTGTTCATCAACAATATGAGGATGTTGTTTGCGCCGGACAAGCTGCTCTCCGTTCCTGAGGATTTGTTGGATAAGGCGAAGACCGGCGCGGATGCCGCACTAAACTTCTACCATCAAGCTGGTTTCCTCGTTGGAGAGCTTCGGGCGAAGATGCTCTTGGCGGACTTTCATGAATTGGGAGGAGACCTCGGCAAAGCCAAGAAACTCGCGGCTGAATCACAGGACGTGGCCCAAGTAATGGAGTTCGCCGGACTTGAGGCGCATTTTTCCGAACAAGCGGCCGGCAATTCGCTTCTTAGTCGTATCGAAGCAAGAGTTATGCATAGCAAGACAGCCGACATAGATGAACTGATCGCCGGGGAGAATGACGCCAAGATGGTCGAGTTTGCGAATGCAAACATGCAAGCATTGGACTTGCCTTCGGATCGCTTTCCTGTCGTGCTGCGTGAATGCCATGCGATGCGGACCGAATCACAAGAGAAGCTGGGCTGGTGCCGTCATCTATGTGTGATTCAGGATCTACGTCATATGGAGCGTCATCAGACACAGTACCTCTTCGATCCTGAAAGATTTGGTGCATGCGATCGGTTCGGTCACCGGGCTAACATTGGCAGCATTGATGTCGGGGTAGCAATCAGGGCGTTCAAAGGGACATACTGTGAGGGGTGTAAATCGCGTTCGCCAAAGGCGACCAACGGCGGTAGCGACCAGTGGCCGACGCCCGAAGTTCTGACGAATCCATGAAGCTGAAGAAGCCTTGGCTGTGGCACTTCAACGCGTCATCACTTCCGATGTCGTCCCCTAAATTATCGATTTTCAACATATTATTTATATAATCTTCTATAGAAGTCTGTCCTTCGGCCACTCGATCCGTATGGAGGGCGACCTTGCGGTGGCCGCTCGGTTCGTTGGTCGAACCGCTGATCCTGCGGGGCAATGAGCGGATCGGGAACCTCATCGCCTGGCTGAAGCAGGTACGACAGGTGGGAAATAAAATAGCGGCCAAGGGCTGAGCCCGGGGTCAGCTACTGCTGGCCCGCAACTGGTCGCTGAGCAAGAGTCTATCGGGGAAGATGACGGTATCAAGACGGGACACCACAAAATCGGCGAGCGGCACGGGGTTACGCTCCAGGAATCGGTGTCTTCGGCCCAACCCTGGGTTCCGGATACAGGAATCTCGCGCCTCACGACTCTCGACCGTTGACAGGCCAGCAGAACCGATTCCCCCCGCCTGGCGCGGGCGTTCGCCAAATTGCCCGATCACGAACCCGGCTCGTCACGATATTGTCAAGGAGGGCCGAGGTAAAGGCGCACCAGGGACGGCCGGGATCGCAGGGGATCGGGACTCGGTTCCTCACGGGGAATCAGGTTTCGGGGCGGGGAGGAGGGAGAGACGTGGCGAGCAGCACGGCGAGGCCGATCGGGCGAGGGAGGGTTGCTGGCCTGGGGCCGGGACCGTGTCGCGGCCGAGGTGAGGGGAACGGGGGAAGGATTCTGGGGTTGCGGGTCGCGTAGGGAGGTCCCGATACTGATATGTTCGGATGGATGAAGCTTGCGGGGTGACAGGCCTCGCGGCGCGGAACCGCGTATGGAGTGAGGGATCGACATGCTTTGCCGCGTCACAACGACCATGGCGTTCGTCGTCGCGATTATTTCGGCCGCGGCCGCGCAGGAGGCGAGCTACAGCGAAAGTCGGGTCGCGCCGTCACGGGTGCCGGCAGCGTTCTTGAAGGCGGCGGAGAAGGAGGCGCCGGGAGTGAGGCTGGCGACCGTGTACAAGGACAACGAGAAGGGGTATCGCTTCGTCGGGAAGGCGGCCGATGGAAGGACGTACTCGGTCAGGATCGATCGGGATGGGGCGGTCGAGTGGAGGACCACCTACGCCGACGTCGCCCCCGCCAAGCTGCCGAAGGGGGTCGCAAAGACCTTTCAGGAGGAAGTTGCGAAGAACAAGGATCTCACCGGTTTCCAGGTCGCGCGAACCTCGCTGGTGGAGCGGTTCAACGCGAGGAAGAACGAGACCGCGACCTATTACGAAGCCTTCGGGCACACCCCGATGAGGCTCCATCCCAGGATCGAGGTCGACGGCTCGGGCAAGCTGCTGCGGGTCGATACGAGCTTCACGCCCAGCACCGAGGACTACACGCAGCGCGAGTCGCTCACGGCCAACGCCGTCCCGCCCGAGGTGCGACGCGCGATCGCCGAGGCCGCCCCGGGCATCAAGATCGCCAGGGTCTTCCGCGTCACGACCAAAGGAACCACGGAACCCAACTACGAGGCATACGGGAAGGTCGATCGTGGCCGGGGCGTGGAGGTCTGGATCAACTCGAACGGTCACGCCTATGTGATCGCCATGAGCATCCCCCTCCGCGAGGTGCCGAGGGCCGCACTCGACGCGATCGAGCGCGAGTCGCGCACCGACGCGAAGCTCGTGAATTTCCGGCCCGCCGAGGCGCGGAGGCGGCGCGTGGTCGATATCGGGCAGGATCAGTACCAGTTCTTCGGCGACGGCCCCGACGGCGAGCCGCTCGACGTGATGGTCAACGCCCAGGGTCTGGTGATCGCGACCGGCGACTCTTCCGAAGTGATCCGCGAGGAGGCCGGGATCACCTCGCCCGAGCCCCGGCCGAAGGACGCCGTCGCGACCCGGGGATTCGCGGTCCTGGCGGCGAGATATGGCGTCGATCACCACTGGAACGATGTGACCGACCTCGTCCGCGCGGCGGCCACCGAGGGGCGCAAGACCTTCACGACCGAGAAAACGCCCGACCCCGCCTTCGGCAGGCACAAGACGACGGTCCTCCTCTATGCCATGGACGGGAAGGTCGGTCTCTCGGAGGCCCGCGATGACGAGCCCCTGCCGATGGATATCCGCCAGGAGGCCTCGACGCTCGCACCGATCCCGGCCCGTGGTTTCGCGGTGCTGGCCGCCCGATTCGGCATCGACGACAAGTGGGAGGACGTGACGGCCAGCGTCCGCGCGCGGGTGGCCGACGGCCGGCTGAACTTCACGCCGGCCGAGGCGAAGCTGACGGACCCGGCCCCCGGCGAGCCCAAGGCGCTGGCCGTGGCCTACGCCATCGACGGCAAGGTGGGGCTCTACGTCCAGTCGCAGTGGCGATCGCCGCACCTCCCGCCCGACACCGCGCCGGTCAATAGCGAATCGCTGCTGGTCCGCAGCATCGAGTTCCCGCAGAATCCCTCGCTCGTGGCCTTCACGGCCGATAACCGGAGCGTGGTGGTGGGCGTGGAGGACGGCAGCGTCCGCATGATCGACGCCACGACCGGGCGCGAGGCCCATCGGTTCGACGGCCACGCGCCGGGTTGGCTCCCCGTGGCGGTGTCGACGAGCGGCACGCTGGTCGCCTCGGGCGGGACGGATAAGGTCGTCCACATCTGGGACGTGAAGACCGATCGCGAAAAGTTCCTTCTACGGGGGCACACCGAGCCCATCTTCCGCCTCGCCTTCTCGCCCAACGGGCGATATCTCGCCTCGGTCGCGCGGGACAACCCCGTGCGACTCTGGGACACGACCACCGGGTCGGAGGTCCGCAAGTTCGAGGGGCAGACCGTCGTGAACGGCGTGAAATTCACGGCCGATGGCCGCCAGCTCGTGACGGCGAGCTGGGACAAGACGGTGCGGGTCTGGGATGTGGCCACCGGCCGGGAGGTCCGCAAGACCGAGACGAGCGGCGACGAACTCGGCGACCTGGCGATCTCGAAATCGGGGCGGGACGTGTTCTTCGGATCCAAGGACGGGACCCTTCGCTCGTGGGAAATCGCCTCGGGCAAGCAGCCGGCGAGTGGCAAGGTCGGGATTGATGCCGAGTGGGCCATCGCCGCCCTGCCGGACGGCCACCGCGTCCTGCTCGGCGACCGGATCGCGGCCGTCGTCTGGGATTGCAAGACGATGCGCCCGGTCCTGCGCCTGGAGCGGCACACGGGGCGCATCTCGGGCGTGGCGGTCTCGCCCAACGGCCGCCGCGCGGCGACCTGCGGCGAGGACAAGACCCTCAAGATCTGGAACCTCCCCGATCTGGGCCGTTAGGAGCGCCGAACAGATCGTCCAGTGAGCCCGGTCGCATCGTGCTCACGGCACGCGCCGAAGGTTTTCAAGGACGTCTCCTGGGGATAAGAGGGGTCGATTCGGAAGGCTCATCGCCTCGCTCGTCGATACGCGACGAACGACGTGGTGTCTCGCGTGATCACTCCACCGCCGACGGTCTGGACGTTGTCGCGAGAGAGCAGCGAACCGACGGGCTCCCAACCCTGGCGGGCCTGATCGGTCAGGAGCTTCTCGAACGCGCGGGCGCGCTGGTCGTCGGTGAGCCGCTCGCCGGGATTGTACGAGACGACGCCGACCTTGTATTCCCAGTCGTGCTCGGCGCGGCCCTTTTGCGCCTTCGCCTCCGGCACGCGCCAGGCCGTCGTCAGGCCGAGGCCGCACATCGTGACGAGCAGGAGAGCGAAGCCGTGTTTGCGTTTCATGCGAGTGATCCATTCCGGTCTTGGGGAGGAGGAGAGGCGTCGCCACCCGATCGGTAACATCCTCACGAGGCGAGCGTGCCATGTCACCAAGAAAATGATCCTGCGCGGGCCAAGACGTGCTCGCGCGATCGGGATTGTTGGGAATCGCCGGGGATGGTAAGCCTTCGCGGCTATATCGAAATCCGGGCGAGGGCAAGGCTCATGGGACGGATTCCTCGCGGTATGCTCGGGTCGGGGGTGATGATTCTGGCCATGGGGGCTGAAGCTGGCCCGCGTGGATGCGGCGTCGATCGGGACGCCTCGGCGCGTGAGGAAAGCGTTCGGGAGCAAGGTCGCGAAGTCGTATCATAAGCTGACCTTGATCCCGCCGAGCGCGGCACACCTGCGCGACGCGGATGGCGCGCCCAAGGTCGTCGCGGCCTCGCTCCGTGCTCAGCCCACACGCAACGTGATGGTCACGGCGACATCGGCCGAGGTCTCGGAGTTCCTCCGGCGCCATGGAGGTGAGGCGAAGCTCTGGAAGTCCGAGAAGGACGGGATGACGGTCGTACAGCGAAGGACGGACAACTCGGATTGATGTTCCGCGCCGATCGATGCTCGCTTGTTCCCCGGTCAACCGGCATGAATCGAGGAGGTGCGCTCATGGCGAAGTCGCCCGAAGAGGGAATGGCCAGCCTGTTCCGGAACCTCGAGGAGAAGACGGGCAAGTCCATCGACGCGTGGGTCGCGATCGCGCGAAAGACGGGGCTGGAAAAGCACAAGGAGCTGACCGCGCATCTCAAAACGGAACACGGTCTGACTCACGGGTACGCGAACCAGATTGCACAGAAAGCCCTCGCGAAGGACGACGCGCCGAAGAGCGGGAGCGACGAGCTCATCGAAGCCCAGTACACCGGGGCGAAGGCGGACATGAGGCCGATTTACGAGGCCGTCGCGACCGTTGTCCACAAGTTCGGGCCGGACGTGGAATTCGCGCCGAAGAAGGCGTACGTGAGCCTGCGTCGATCGAAGCAGTTCGGCGTGATCCAGCCGGCCGCGTCCCGGGTGGATGTCGGGCTGGTCCTGAAAGGCGTCGAGCCGGCGGGACGGCTGGAGGCGGCGGGGAGCTTCAACGCGATGATGACGCATCGCGTCAAGGTGACGAGCGTGGCGGAGGTGGATGCGGAACTCGTCGGCTTGCTGAGGCGGGCGTACGGCGAGGCATGAGCCTCGGCCGGGGCTATCATGGCGCCGGCCCGCGTCGTATCCTGGCGGACCGAGATGGGAAGCGGTCCGGGCGGGAGGCGTCGCGGTCATGTGGATGCAGAATTATAACCCGATGAACAACTGGGTGCTGTCGACGGCGGTGGCGGCGGTCCCGATCGTGGTGCTGCTGGGGCTGTTGATCTCGGAGAAGGTCGGGGCGTGGCAATCGGCCCTGGCGGGCCTGCTGGCGGCGATGGGGCTGGCGGTGTTCGTCTTCGGCATGCCGGCGAACATGGTGATGGCGGCGGCGGGATTCGGGGTGGTGTTCGCGACGTTCCGCATCCTCTGGCTGATCGTGGCGGCGGTGTTCCTTTACGACATCGCGGTGAAGACGGGACAGTTCGACGTGATGAAGCGGTCGATCGCGCAGCTCTCGGGCGACCGGCGGTTGCAGGCGGTGCTGGTGGCCTTCAGCTTCGGGGCGTTCATCGAGGGCGCGGCCGGGTTCGGCGCGCCGGTGGCGATCTCGGCGGCGTTCCTGGTGGGCCTGGGGTTCCGGCCGTTCCAGGCGGCCGTGCTGTGCCTGATCGCGAACACGGCACCGGTGGCGTGGGGGTCGATCGGCACACCGATACGGACGCTGGCGACCGTGACCAGCCTGGACGTCGAGGCGCTGAGCGCCACCTCGGGCCGGATCTTGCCGTTCATGTCGCTGATCATCCCGTTCTGGCTGGTGCGCACGATGGTGTCCTGGCGCGAGACGTTCGCCGTGTGGCCGGCGCTCTTGACGATGGGCGGGACGTTCGCGGTCGTGCAGTTCGCGTGGTCGAACTATGTGTCTTATGAGCTCGTGGACCTCGTCTCGGCGGTCGCGAGCCTCCTGGCGGGCGCGGCGCTGCTGGCGGTCTGGCGGCCGAAGACCGAGTGGCGATTCCCCGAAGACGCCGAGCGCGACGCGGCCGGGCCGGACGGCTCACACGCGGCATTGACGACCGCGACCGTCGCCAAGGCGTGGATGCCGTTCGTGATCCTCTCGATGCTCGTGCTGATCTGGGGCCTGCCGCCCGTGAAGTCGAGGCTGGAACGAGCCACGATCGTCGCGATCGCCACCGTCACCGGACGGCCGAGCGAACCGGCGAAAACCGTCAAGCCGCCCCTGCATACGCTTCACCTCAAGATCGCCAAGGGCGCGGCCATCACGGGCCACGAGACGCCGACCGACAAGGACCTTGAGAAGGCCGAGATGGACCTCGTTCCTCTCACCTCGACGGGCACCGCCGTGTTCTTCGCGGCCGTTTTGAGCGGTCTGTTGCTGGGCCTGAATCCCGTGCAGATGGCCCGGATCATCAGCGGCACCCTCCGACGATTGGTCCCGGCGATGGCGGCCATCCTGGCGATGCTGGCGCTCGGGTTCGTGACCAAGTATTCGGGCATGGACGCCGTACTAGGACTGGCGTTCACCCGCACAGGATCGACACTTTATCCCATTTTCGGGACGTTACTAGGTTGGCTGGGCGTTGCGTTGACCGGTTCCGACACATCGAGCAACGTCCTGTTCGGCAACCTCCAGACGATCACGGCCCGCAAGCTGGAACTCAGCCCGATCCTGATGGCCTCGGCCAACACCACCGGCGGCGTGATGGGCAAGATGATCGACGCCCAATCCATCGTCGTCGCCGCCGCCGCCACGGGCGAAGGCGGCCGCGAGGGGGACATCCTGCGCGCCGTCATCTGGCACAGCCTGGCCCTGGCGCTGATGGTCGGCGGGATCGTGTGGTTGTACGCCCACGTGTTCCCGGGGATGGTGGTGACGAGGTGAGGCCGGGCCTGGCGCGGATCGCTCGGGATCGGGGTGACCTGCTTGGGGGTACGTGCGCATCGCAGCCGAGCAATCTCACGAAGAACTCACCGCCCGAATCGCCACTCACCGCCTGGCACCTTCGGCCACCGCGCGGTAAGCTCGGATCGCGTGCATGAGAGGTTCGCGAGCCTGGTCAGGGCGTTCGGATGCACGTCATTTCCAAGAGAAAACTTCGCGACTTCTGGCAATTGTATCCGGATTCAGAATCGGCCCTGATGACCTGGTATCGGGAGGCCAAGCAGGCCGAGTGGGGAACATTCGCTGAAGTACGGAACTCATTCAACTCCGTCGATCAGGTCGGTCAATTCACCGTGTTCAACATCGGCGGCAACAAATACCGCCTGATCGCCGACATCCACTTCAACCGCGGAAAAGTGTTCGTCCGCCATGTCCTGACGCACCAGGAATATGACCGGGGCCGATGGCAGGACGATTGACTCGTGAGGGGGCCTACGATGGCGATTCACGCCGAGCAACTCGCTCCCGCTTCGCCTGCGGATGACCGCTACTTCGCGTTGGTCCGCGCCTTTCCACTCCGGCCAATCAAGTCGGAAGTCGATCTGCAAGGCGCCATCGCCGTTCTCGATTCCCTGCTTGACCGGCGGGACCGGACGGAGGCCGAGGACGACTACCTCGACGTCCTCGGCGACCTTGTCGAGAAGTACGAGGACGAGCATGTCCCGATGCCGTCGCTGACCGATGCCGATCTCCTGCGGAATCTGATCGAGAACCGAGGTTTGACCTCGGACGATGTTTCCGCGGGCACGGGAATTTCGGCACCGGCGCTCGCCGATCTGCTCGCGGGAAATCGCGTCCTGGATCGCGCGGAGATCGAATCGCTGGCCCGGTTCTGCCGGGTTAAGCCGTCGATTTTCTTCGCGTGATGGCCCGTCCCTCACCGGCTCTCAGCAACCTCAGCGCGTTGGCCACGACGACCAGGCTTACGCCCAGGTCGGCCGCGATCGCCATCCATAAGTTCGCGAGGCCGAAGAAGGCGAGGAACAGGACGACGGCCTTGGCGGAGATGGCGAGGACGATGTTCTGGCGAATCACGGCGAGGGTGCGGCGGCTGTGGCGGACGAGCCAGGGCAAGGCGGTGAGGTCGTCGGCCATGAGGACCACGTCGGCCGTTTCCAGGGCAGCGCCGGAGCCGATGCCGCCCATGGCGACGCTCACGCGGGCGGCGGCCAGGGCGGGGGCGTCGTTCACGCCGTCGCCGACCATGCCGGTCGGGCCGCGCTGGGCGTTGAGGACGGCGATGGCCTCGGCCTTGTCGGCGGGCAGGAGGTCCGATTGGGGCGCGGCGATGCCCAGCTCGCGGGCGATGGCCGCCGCCGTCGGGCCGTTGTCGCCGGTCAGCATGATCGGCTCGACGCGCAACGCCTTCAGTTCGGCCAGGACCGCGGCGGCCTCGGGGCGAGGGCGATCGGCCAGGCGAATCCATCCCAGCGCGTTGGCCGACGAGGTCAGCGCCACCGACGTGCCGATGGCCCCCTCGGCGCGGAGGAACGACGCGTGAAACTCGGGCGGGCAGAGGCCCGATTCATCGATGTAGCGATGGCTGCCGATGTGATATTCCGTGGTCTCAACGCGTCCCGTCGCCCCCAGGCCGGGCACGGCGCGGTAGTCGTGGGCCTCGGGGACATCGAGCGCCAGACGCCGTGCATGGCGGGCGATGGCGCGGCCCAGGACGTGGCCGCCACGGTCGCCGAGAGCGGCGGCGATGCGCAGGAGCTCGCCGTCCTCCCGCCCGTCGGCCGCGACGACCTCGATGACGTCGGGCTCGCCACGGGTCAGCGTGCCCGTCTTGTCGAACGCCAGCACGCGGAGCCGGCCGAATTCTTCGAGGAACTGGCCACCCTTGATCAGGATGCCGCGACGCGCGGCCGACGCCAGGGCGCTGACCACGGCCACCGGCGTGGCGATCACCAGGGCGCACGGGCAAGCGATCACCAGAAGGACGAGGCCCTTCGCGAACCAGGCGGCCCACGATCCTCCGACGATCAGGGGCGGAACGATCATCACCAGGAGCGCCAGCACAACGACGGCCGGTGTGTAGATCGCGGCGAACCGCTCGATGCTGCGCTCGACGGGCGCACGACCCTTTTGCGCGGCTCGCACCCGCTCGGCGATCCGGGAGACCACGGCATCGCCCAGGGGCCGGGTCGCCTCGATATCGAGCGCCCCCTCGCCGTTGACCGTCCCCGCGAAGACCTCGTCACCCTCTTCCCGAAGGACCGGGATGGACTCGCCGGTGATCATTTTCTGATCGACGCTCGATCGCCCCGCCACGACCCGCCCATCCACGGTCACGCGTTCTCCGGCCCGCACGCGGACGCGCTGGCCGACCAGAATGCTTGAAGCGGGAACCTGATGAACATGCCCGTTCGGCTCGATCCGTTCGGCCGTCTCCGGCGTGATCTCCAGCAACGAGCGGACGGCTCGTCGGGCCCGGTCGAGGCTCAGGGCCTCCAGCGCCTCGGACAGGCTGAACAGGAAGGCGACGGCGGCGGCCTCGTCCCACTGGTTCAACACGAGCGCGCCGGCGACGGCCAGGGCCATCAGCACATGAATATCCAGCCTCATCTGCCGCAGGCCGCGAATCGCGCGGGGGACGAGTTCGAGTCCGCCGAAAGCGATCGCCAGCGCGAACGCCGATTTCGCGGCCCAGGGTGGAGTGTCGAGCCACGAGAGGATCGAGCCGAGGGCCACGGCCAGGCCTGAGCCGAGGGTCGGCATCCAGCGGGCGAGGGAACGCTTCGGTCCGGCCGCAACCTCATCGTCGCCCACGACATCCGCCCGCATGCCCGAGCCCTCGGTCACGCGACGCGCCAGCAACGGGGGGTCGATCCGGCCGGGGTCGAACGCGATGGTGACCGTGCCGTGAATCGGGTCGAATCCCAGTTCGGAGATCCCCGAGACGCCATCAAGGGCGGCGCGGATCGCGGGAACTTCTCCGGGGCAATCCAGCCCGTGGACGCGGAGGGTACATCGGGCCTGGGCCATTCGGCGGATCTCCGAGGTGTGTTGGGCTGGGTGAGTGACGCGAGGGTGAGCCCGGAATTATAGCGGTCCGACTCACTCCCGGCAGCGAGACACGTTCGATCGCCGCGACCAGCGAGTGCGTCACTCCGATCCCTCAACCTCTATTGTATCTGTTCTGCGTCCCCGGCGCTTCCTCCCCGTCTCCGCGTGAAACTGTTTCGATCGGGCTGTCGCGTGGGGCGAGCACCGGCTAAACTACGGACTCCTCCTCGATCGTCAGAGACTGCCGCGAGGCCACCATGACTCACGCCTATCTGGTCCGCTACGGCGTGATGCGTCACGTCGGCCGGTTCGTTGCCGATCCAGGCGCGGCGTACCGTCGTGGGGATGCCGTGATCGTGCATTCTCGCCGAGGGATGGAACTGGGCGAAGTGCTGATTGAGTCCGAGGTTGCGCCCGATGCGGTCGGCATTGCCCCCCTGCTCCGCCCTGCAAGTTCCGAGGACTTCAGCCGGGCGAAGATCGCCGCCAGCGATCGAGACCGTCGCCTGGCCGAGTGCGAACGGATCTTTCGCGACGGCGAATGGCCCATGGAACTGATCGACGTCGAGCCCCTGCTCGACGACCGCACGGTGCTCCACTACCTCGGCCCACACCGCCTCGACGCCACCGGGCTGTTCCAGTTGCTCCGCGACCGGTGCGGCCTGAATGTCGTGCTCGAACCGGTCGGCCTCGACGTGGAAGACGACGAGGAAGCGCACGATCACGCCGACGACCACGATCACGGCTGCGGGTCGTGCGGCACCGGGGGCGGCGGCGGATGCCGCACGGGGTGCGGGTCCGAGTCGGGCGGATGCTCCGGGTGCGCGGTCAAGGATCTGGTCCAATCGAAACGGGCCTTGGCCGCGACCTGATCGAGCTAGAGGAGGCCGCGCGGTCTCGTCTTCCGAGCAGCATGCTCATCGCTTCGTGAGCATCTGTCCGATTGATCGCCGGGCCAACACGCACGCCCACGAAGACGTTCGTACGGCATCCCATTTCGCTCGCGAACTCGCCGATTCTCCGATCAACTCCGGCGCTAGCCGCGATGTTGTTTCTGCACGGGAATTACTCCCGTTTGTATTTCGCGCACCTGGAAGCCGCCCATGGAAACTGCATTGCCGGAGAGTCTCCCCACATGGCCCGATTTCGCAATCCTCGTTTCGCCCCCGAGTTCCTTGAGAAGAAGTTGAGCCCGTCGGGCCTGATCCCGACCCCTCCCCCCGCCGACGTCGCCAGGTTCGACGATCCGGAGCCGCTGCCGGAGCCCGAACCCGGCCTGCCGCCGCTGCCACCGCCGCTCCCAACCCCCATCCCGATCTTGCCGGGATGAGTGGCGACCAGACGGAGATGTAAATGCCCGTCGGCCGAACCCATGAGAACCACACTAATGCGGGGTCATGTTGTGAGCTTGACCGCCGGGCAAGGCATCATGGATCGCGGCCCGATTCCTGAGGAAATTCAGCCTCGCGACGATCGGACCTCGGGCCGTGTCGAAGATCGAATCGCGCCCGAACCGATCGTCGATGAGGCGAGTGTCGGTAAGGCCTGCGAGAAACAAATAGTCAGCCGCACGGTTCACCAACTCGGGGTGTGCGTGTATGTCAGGAGCCAAGGTGCGGGCCAGCGCATAGCGTGACTCGGCGACCATTGGGGATTCGGGAAGCCCCGACTCGCGAAGGTTGAGGGACAATGCCAGAGCCCGCTCTGCAAGCTCCCGCGCCTCGCGGGTTGCACCCATCCGAAGATGCCAATTGACGACGTAGAAGACAGAGCACAGAACCGATTCCTGCTCCCGGACCAGCTCCTCAAATCGGGAGTGCGCTACGACGGCTGCCATGTCGTTCATTCCCTGGTTTCGTCGGAGCGAGAGAAGCAAGCGGGCGCGCTCGTGTCGAGCCCAAAGGTGTTCTGGATCGCCCGCTATGGTTCGATCAAAGGCCTCAAGGGCTTTCTCGGTCTGGCCAGCCCGTTCGAATTGTGCCGCGATAAGTGCCTGGATATTGGCCGCCTCGGTCGCCACCGTGGCAGGTTCGTCCCGCCGCCCGGCGAATCCACCCAACGTCAGACTGAGGCCAAGCGAGAGGGTGCGTCCCCGCGATTGTGAGAGTTGAGCCAGACGCGCCGCATCGGCCTCAAGTCCTTCGGACTGGCCGAGGCGAGTTCTCGCAAAACACCGGAGGATATAAGCATCCAGGAAATCCGGATCCAGCTCCAGGGCGCGATTACAGCACTGGAGGGCATCGTCGGCCTTCTCGGAGCCCATCAGGCAGCCGGCCTTCAGGGTCCAGAGGGCGGGGTTGCGGGGGTGCAGTTCGAGGCAGCGAGCGAGATGCTGAGTCGCGAGGCGATAATTACCCAGACGGGCGGCGACGACCGAGGCGCGATAGCGGGGCCAGAGGCATTCGGGTCGCGCGGCGGAGGCGGCGTCATAATGGGAGAGGGCCTTGCGGGCGTCGTTCGTCTCCGCCTCGATCCCGGCCGCGTAGCGATCGAGCCAACCGGCATGAACATGAGCCGACGCGGGCCATGAGGCGGACATGTGCAGGCGCTCGCGGAGCGCCCGACGGAAGGAGTCGAAGGTGGCGAGGGAGGCCCAATCCGGTGAGCGTTCGAGGAGGGCGAGCGCCCTCTGCCAGTCCTCGGGCGAGTTCGGGCGATTCCCCCAGGCGTTGGCGAGCCGCCAGGTCTGTTCGAGTAACCACATCTCCAGGTCCGCGCGGTCGTTCTCGTTGAGGGCTCGGACATCGTCGCGGCTGCGCCAGTCCTCCGGTCCCGATACACCATAATGGTCGAGATTGCGGCGGGCGAACTCGGCCGCGTCGTCGTCAAGCTTCCACTCGCCGAACCGGCGGGGGCGAAAGATCGCCGGGTCGCCGGAGTCCCAGAGGGCGGCGAGCTTGGCCTCAGCTTGGTAACGCAACCGGGAGGAGAGAACCTGACCGGCCATCAGCGCGACGAGCACGGCAATCATCCCGAGCGCGGCGGCGATGCCGAGCATCGCTCCACGGCGAGAGGCCCAGCGGAGGAGGCGGGCGGCGGGATCGGGAGGGGTGGAGGCATGAAGGAGGGGGCGGCGGGTCCGCCAGCGGTCGAGATCCTCGGCCAGCTCGGCCATCGTCCCGTAACGGTCGGCGGGATCGGGAGCCAGGCAACGGTCGAGGACCGGACGGAGTCCGGCGGGAATTCCGCGAGAGCAGGACCAGCGAGAGGCGTCGGCGCGCGTCCGGGCGTCGGCCATCGCGGTGGCCGCCGCGCGCGGGGACGAGTGGCGAATCTCGGGGACGACCGGGGGCTGGCCGGTGAGGATTTCTCGCAGGACCAGTCCGAGGGCGTAGAGGTCGGCCCGGTGGCGATCGGCGGCGCGGGGGACGGTCGCGAGCTTGGGCTCGGCCAGCGCCCGGAGCCGTTCGGGGGCCATGTAGGCGAGCGTGCCGCCGGTCACGCCCGCGAGCTCGGCGTCGGGCGAGCGCCAGTCGACGGCGAGATTGAAGTCGAAGAGCATCGGACGGGCATCGGACGCGAGCAGGATATTCGCCGGCTTGAGGTCGCCGTGCGTCACGCCCAAACGGCTGGCATGTTGCAGCGCCTCGGCCAGCCTCGCCACGATCCAGGCCGCCGCCCGGGCGTGCGACGCGCCGGCCAGCAGGCCTCGGCTGGCGCTGGTCGAATCGGCCGCCAGGAACTCGGGGGCGGCGACGCGGTCGAGCGCCTCCAGCAGGTCCCGGCCCGTGCGGCGCCCCTTCGGGCCGCGCTTCGCCTGCTCGCTGAGAACGGCCTCCAGGGTCGCGCCGCCGAGGAACGGCATGGCGATCATCTGGAGACCGCCGTCGCCGGTCTCGGCCCGGCGGAGCACCTCGACGATGTGGGGATGCCTGGCGCGCGCCAGCAGCAGGGCTTCCGGCGAGGGTCGGGCCGCGACCTTGAGCACCACGAGGCGATCACCGAGGTCGGCCTGTTCCGCCAGGAACACCCGCGCCAGCCCCCCCCGGCCCAGCTCGCGAAGCAACCGATACGGGCCGATCTCATCGCCCGATTCCGGCAGATTTCCCGGCCGCGCGACCAGCGATTGCAGGGTCGACGCGCGGAAGGCATCGTGAAGGCCGAGCAGGCGGGAGAGCTCGGCCCGGAACGCCGGAAACCGCGCGAGATAGCCGGCGGGGTCGGGCGCGAGGCCCGCGGCCTCGGCCAGGCAGAATTCGTGGTAGACCAGCTCGACCAGGTCGTGCGGGTCGGCAAGCGGCCTGCTCCTGATCAGCTCCTCGACGCGAGGATTCCGCCCGTCGGCCCAGCCTTCGGCCAGCGCGAGCAGGGCCGCGTCGAGCGGGTCCGCTCGGGCCTCGGTCGCGAAGGCGTCGTGATCGAACAGGCTATCCATGGGCCCTCACTCGGCTGCCATGCGCTTGCGAGCCGCCTCGATCACGCGACGGACGGCACGCTCGTGCAAACCGGTGCTGGCGGCAATCTCGTCGAACGTCAGGCCCAGACGGCGAAGGTCGATCACCCTGGCCTCCAGCGGCGGTCGACCCGCGACGATCCGCGCCAGGCATTCGTCTGCCGCCACGACCTGGCTGGGCGTGGGACCGGGCGCGGGCAGGTCCCGAGGCGCCTCGCGATGGCCGCGACGGAGGTACAGCGGCTCCTCGCGGCCGACGTCGAACTTGCGCGTCCTGGTCCGGCGGCGGAACTCCTCGAAGACCTTGTTGCGCGCGACCCCGGCCAGATAGCCGCGAAAGTGTCCGGCGTTGGCGAACTCCTCGGCCAGACCGGCCCCGGCGAAGACGCTTTGCCAGACCGCCTGGACGAAGTCCAGCGAGTCGAACCCCGACCGCAGGATCGCGGGCAATCGCGCCCGGACCATCATCCGCACGTCGGCCTCGAACGCGCGCAAGAGCGTCGCCGTCGCCTCATCATCGCCGGATCTCGCCGCCGCGAGCAGTTTGCCGAACTCCACATCGTCCATCGCGATCCTCCTCCACCCCGAGGAGACCGACCCCGCATCCGCGCCCGGATTGGTGATCCGGGCGATGGGGCCGTCGAATGGCTATTATAACGATCGCACCGGCCAAGCACGTCGTAAAATAAAGCAACCAAGAAACCTGGACATGCGGCGACATTCTCGTGAAATTCGGCGTTTTCCGCTCGATTTCGCCGAAATATCCGCCTTCGGCCTGTTCCTAGTATAGGAAATATTAAGAAATGTGGGATGGAATTCCGGGAATTTTCCGCCGGTTTTTTTTGCCGATTGCAACTGGGGGGATGTCACACTCGCTCGCACCGATGGCCGGACGGAACTGGACACGGAGCGAACCTTCCCGGCGGAGCGAGCCGGGGCGGTCTTTTGGTACGAGAACGGAGTACGGATCGTCCCGACGAGCCTCTCGTTCGGGGCGAAGGCCAAATCGGCGGGGGTGGCTCGGCGTGACGATGAAGCGTCGCGTGCTCAAGGCAGCGAGCGGAAGCGGAGCCCTCCCCATGATGCGAACCTCGAAGTTCGGCGTCGATGCCTCGTGCCCCCTGGGCCGGTATCTGGACGCGACCCGCGTCGACCCGTTGCTCACGGCCGACGATGAGCGCCACCTCGCCGAGGCGATCGCGCAGGGGGATTCCGGCGCACGCGCCCGGATGATCCGCGCCAATCTGCGCCTGGTCGTGCGGATCGCCCGCGACTACCTCGGGCGCGGCCTGTCGCTCGATGACCTGGTGGGCGAGGGCAACCTCGGCCTGATCCGGGCCACCGAGGAGTTTGATCCCAAATTCCAGACGAGGTTCAGCACCTACGCCTCCTACTGGATCAAGCAGGCGATCCGCCAGGCCTTGATCAACACCACCGCCACGATCCGCCTGCCGGCCCACATGGTGGGCCTGCTGACCCGGTGGCGGCGGACCGAACGTGCGTTGCGACGCGAGCTGGGGTACGACCCCAGCCCCGACCGGATCGCCGACGACCTCGGCCTTTCGGCCATGCAGCGCACGATGGTCGAGCGTGCCCTCCGCGCCCGCAAGCTGCGGCTGGACACGGACCGGTCCCGCGATGAGGAGGACTCGGGCTGGGCGACGGATGAGGCGATGGACAGCCAGGGGCCGCCCGAACTCGAGATCGAAGCGGCCGAGGCCCGGGACGAGGTCCGTCGCCGGCTCACCCGGCTGGACGACCGCGAGCGCACGATCGTCTCCCTCCGTTTCGGCCTGGACGGCCACGACCCGATGACGCTCAAGGAGATCGGCCGCCGCCTCGGCGTCACTCGCGAGTGGGTCCGCAAGATTGAGCTCCGCGCCGTCCGCAAGCTCGACGATCGCCAGGGAGAACCGGCCCTGGCCGGCTCGGGTCGGGCGAGGACGGCGTGAGGCGGAGGACCGTGGGATCGCGAGGGCGCCCGCCCCGGGAAGATCCGGGGCGTCGGGATCTGCCATCTAGCATTTGCCCGGCGGAATCTCGAAGCTGGACGCTCGACGCTCGCATCCGCCGCCCTCGGAAAACCCGCGATGTCCCGACGATCGAGGTCTCCCTGGCTCGACGGCGTGCTCGTCGCGGCCGTTTGTGCGGCTTCGCTGGCGGCGAACGCCCGTCTCGACGCCCCTCCGCGATTCGATGGCGCGGGCTATGCGGTGCTGGCGCGGTCGATCCTGGAACGTCGGGACTATCGCGAGATCGACCGACCCGATGCGCCGAGACATGCTCATTTCCCGCCGGGATACCCGCTGGCGCTGGCGGCGTTGTGGTCCGTGACCGGCCCATCAGCGGCCTCGGCCCATGCCTTCTCGCTGGCCTGTACGATGGGGGCGACCCTGCTGGCCTGGCTCTGGTTCCGCACGGGGAACCGGCCGGACGTTGCCCTCTTGATGGGCCTGGCCCTGGCCGCGAACTGGCGATGGGGACGAGACGGCTCGGCGATCCAGTCCGAGCCGCTGTTCTTGCTGCTGGGGCAAGCGGCCGTGCTGGCGGCGATGTGGGTGGCCGATCGCGGAGGATGGGCGCGAGGCCTGATGCTCGGCGGCCTGCTCGGTGCGGTCGTCCTGACCCGGCATGTCGGGCTGGCGCTGGCGGCCGCCGTGATGGTGGACTTGCTGCTCTCTCGACGATATCGCGAAGCCCTGGCCACGTTCGCGGCGATGGCGGCCGTCCTCGTGCCCTGGGTCGTGTGGCTGGCCTCGGTGAAGCAGGGTACGCAGGTGGAACTCGTCCCGGTGCGAGGGCTGCTTGGCGTGATTGCCGAGAACGCGCTGTTCTATGTTCGGCGATTGCCCGATCAAATTGTCGGACCGATCATCGAGGTTGCGACGGTGTTCCGGCCGGCCTATTCTCCATGGGCGACGCTGGTTGCGGCCCTGGCGGCGGCGGTCATCGTAACCGGCTGGATTCGTCTCGCGCGCAAGCGCGAGACGCGTCTTGCCGGACTTGTGCCCCTGCTCACGATGGCCATGCTCCTGGCCTGGCCGTTCACCGAGGCCGGGCGGTTCCTGGTGCCGCTGATCCCGTTCCTGATCGTCGGAGCCGTCGCAGGGCTGGAGTGGGTGCCAGTGCCACCCGAAGGGATCGACCTGACGTCTGGGCCGCCGCGCTCGTGCTGGCGGCGTCGATCCCGTATTCCCTCTACGGCGTCGCCACGGGCCGATCGGAGGCGGCCCGACAATCGCATCGCGACTTCGATGCGGCCTGCGCGTGGATCGCCCGGAATCCCGATCCGGCCGGCCCGGTGCTGACTCGTCATCCCGGCGAGATGTTCTGGCTGACCGGGCGAACGGCCCTGGCACCGCCGGAAGGGGCGACGGCCCGGGAGATCGCGACAATCGTGGATCGCGAGCGCGTGCCCTTCCTCCTCATCGACGACGGGCGGTTCGCCCTGGCCCCGAAGAGTCCGCTCGGACGGTTCGTCCAGGCGTATCCCGATCGGGTCCAGCCCGCGTATGTCGGCGGGGGCGACCGGCCCGTGATCGTTTATCGCGTGCGGAACCCGGGTTGACCGATCCGCGACCCGGCGGGCACAATCGCCGCCGAGTCTGCGGAGGAATGGCCCCGTCCTGAGGGAGTCGGCAGGGATGCCCGATCGCCGCGCGACCTGGTTCTTGATCGTCCTGGCGATCGCCCTCCGCGCCGCGGCCATCCTGGTCTTGCAGAGCCACACCGTCCCCCGCAGCACGTACGAGCACGGGGAGATTGCCGAAAATCTGCTCTCGGGACGCGGGTTCTCGGTCAAGTTCCTCGGGGCCGACGGGCCGACCTCGCAGCAGGCCCCGATCTATCCGGCCATCCTCGCGGTGGCGTATGCGGTCGGCGGAATCGAATCGCCCCGGGCACTTTTCTTGCTCCAGATGGCGCAGGCGATCCTGGGCGGCGTGCTCGTCGCGGGCGTCCTGGCGATGGTTCGCGAGATCGCGCCCGATCGGCGGTGGTTCGCGATCCTGGCGGGATTGATCTCGGCGGTACACCCGACGCTGGTGTATGCGGCCACGCACGTCCAGGTCGTCGCCCTGGCCACCACGCTCCTGGTCTGGACGCTGGCGCTGGCCTATCGCGTCGGGCGGACGGGTCGCGCGGGGGACGCGGTCGCGGCGGGATTGGCGTTGGGGCTGCTCGTCCTCACGGACCCGATCCTCGGCCTGGTCACACCGGGTGCCGTCTGGGCCGTGGCGATGGGTCAAGGCGGGCGGAAGGCAATCCGTCCGGCGGCGATCGCGGCCCTGACCGCGTTTTTCTGCGTGACTCCCTGGATCGTCCGCAACGCGACGATTCACGGCGAATTCGTCTTCATCAAGAGTTCGTTCGGCTATGCGTTCTGGCAAGGCAATTGCGCCCTGAGCGAGGGGACGGACAAGGTGGTCCGGGCGTCCGTCGAGAAAAAACTGACGCCTCGCGGCTCGGGGCTTCAAGCGGCGAATCGGGCCTTGTGGGAGGCCCGTCACGAGGCCGGCTATCTTGATGATATCGCGTTGACGAAGGCCGATTATCACGAGTTATCGCGACTCTCCGAGCCGGCCCGATCCCGCCTGCTGTTCCGCCGGGCGCTCGACGACCTCCGCGCCGACCCGTGGCGATACCCGACGCTCTGCCTGAGACGGCTTCGCTACTTCATCCTGTTCGATGAGACCAACCCGAAGACGCGGAGCCTGATTTATCGCGTCGCTCACATCGGTCTGACGATCGCCGCCGTGATCGGTCTGATCCTGACCACGCCCTCTTTGCGGCGCCGCATGGGTCCGACCCTTCTTACCGCCGGGCTGATCGCCCTGTTCCACGCGATGACGATCGTCTCCGCCCGGTTCCATGTGCCGATCGAGCCGTTGATGGGATTGTGGGCGGCGAGTGCGGTCGGGCGCCTTGGCCCGCCGGATTCGCGGATAAGTTGCCCTATCGGCCCGCCGGACTGACTTTGACCTTGGCCTCACCTTGCTTCAGAGGCAAAGTCATCTTGAATTGAAAAGTACTCGTAGGCGCACTCGAAAAAATTATCCAGGCCTTGCATAACTCTGCGCAGGTTTTCAAGATCAATGCCCCGATCTCCAAAGGCGAACGGTTCATTATCGCGTGTAGTCGGAAAGCGAAATCCGTCTGACTGTTGGTCGGCTTCATGCATCTCTGCGACGAGCTTTTGCGCGGCGTTCAGTCCAATCGATTCACTTCCCCCTCGCTCGTTCACTATGCAGCCGAACCGCTCCCATAAAATGCTGAGTTTATGTGTGTTTTTGGGCGAGTACACTTTGCCATCACCAAACATGTCGATTATTTTTTTTAGGTAGAGCTCGATGGATTGTCTATAGCAAAAGAGCGCGGCGTAGATCACGTTGGATCGATCGGCTAGGTTACTGGCTGCTTGTTCTATAAGAATGTCAGCTGCGCGCTTGTAACCCTTGGGCATGCGGTAGAAACGCTCACCAGGGTCAATAACGACATGCGCGTCATACGCCCAAGCAGACTCCAGAAAGAGGCGGTCGTCGTCCTTCGGCCAAGGCGATTCAAACGCTTCTGATTCCGGCGAGTCGTTTCTCATGATATTGGCGGCGATAAAGGTAGACATCTGACGCAGACGGCCGCCTGCGATAAAAATACGCCCGACCGAGTGCCACGAAGCCGCCAGAGTTTTGTAGGGCGGGCCTCGACCCGCCCTACATGGCCGGTCGAATCAACCCTGATGTCCCGCCATATCGTAGGCCACCGGATCGAACGCGGGCTTGCCGTTGAGGTGGGAGGTCGGGGCGGGGACGGAGGGGCGGAAGACGGTCGAGGCGAGGCGGAAGCAAGTCCATAAGGCGATAACGCTGACGCCAGCCGGGGCCAACCAGATTTCTCCGGGCACGCTCCGCGTATTGACCGAGGTGAGGAACGTGAACAGGAACGACCCGACGGGCACGCCGGCACCGACGGCGGCACAAACGAAGGCGCCGGGCCAGGCGTCTCCGGGAACGGGCTGGCCGGTCTCCAGGGCCTTCATCCGCTCCAGGTGCTCGAATTCGCGCTGCTTGCCGTAATAGCGGAACGACAGGATCGTCGGCACGAGAACCGCCGGCAGGGCAATTCCGGCAAGGGGGATGATGAGATCGACGTTCATGGCTCGTCCTCGGCAGGAGAATCGGTTTTCGGAGTCTATTTTGATCGAAACGGCGGTCGGTTGTCACCGGAATTCAGCGCGGTAGGATGGCGGCCCGTCCCCTCGTGCGTCTCCACCCTTGCAACCGGAGCCCTGGCCATGGCCCGCGACACCCTGCTGGCGATCGACCAGGGGACCACCAGCACTCGCGCCGTCGTGTACGATCGGCGGTTGCGGCCGGTGGGCCAGGGTCAGACAGAAGTCCCTCCGACGTATCCGAAGCCGGGCTGGGTCGAGCATGATCCGAAGGCGTTGATTCAATCGGTCGGGCCGGTGGTCGGCCTGGCCATGGTGGACGCGGGGATCTCGGGCGAGCAGATCGCGGCCATCGGGATCACCAATCAGCGAGAAACGACCGTCGTCTGGGACCGCGCCAGCGGCGAGGCCATCGGCCCGGCGATCGTCTGGCAGGACCGCCGCACGGCCGACATCTGCGACCGCTTGAGGGATCGCCGGGAGTGGATCGCTGAGCGGACCGGGCTGGTGCTCGACCCGTATTTCTCGGCCACGAAGATCGCCTGGCTCCTCGATCACATACCCGGGGCTCGCGACCGTGCGAGTCGGGGCGAGCTGTGCGCGGGGACGGTGGACAGTTTTCTGCTCTGGTACCTGACCGGGGGCGTCCGCCATGTCACCGACATCACCAACGCCTCGCGCACGATGCTGATGGACCTGAAATTGCCGCGATGGGACGAGGCCCTCTGCGACTTGTTCGGCGTTCCGATCGGAATATTGCCCGAAATCATCCCAAGCTCCGGCGCTTTGGGCCAGACGCTCGGCCTCGGCTACTTGCCCGACGGTCTTCCCATCGCCGGGATCGCCGGGGATCAGCAGGCCTCGTTGATCGGCCAGGGTTGCCTCAAGGCGGGCCAGGCCAAATGTACGTATGGCACCGGGGCCTTCCTGCTGGCTCACACGGGATCGACGCGCGTGCCCTCGACGCGGGGCCTGATCACGACCTGCGCCGCGACCACCAGCGGCGAGCCCCCGCAGTACGCGCTGGAGGGCAGCGTGTTCGTCGCCGGGGCCGCCGTGCAGTGGTTCCGGGACGGCCTGAAGGCGGTGGGCGCAGCCCCGGAGATCAGCCGCCTGTACGATCAGGGCGACCCGGAATCGGGCGTTCTGTTCGTCCCCGCGCTGACCGGTCTGGGGGCTCCCCACTGGCAGCCCGAGGCGCGCGGCACGATCTTCGGCCTGACCCGCGCCACCTCGGTGGCCGACCTGGCCCGCGCGACGCTCGAAGGCGTGGCCTTCCAGGTGGCCGACCTGGTGGAATCCATCGAGGTCGACCTGCCCGAACCCCTGGGGGAATTCCGGGTGGACGGCGGGATGGCCCGCTCCGATCCGTTCCTCCAGTTCCAGGCCGACCTGCTCGGCCGCCCGGTCGTCCGCAGCCCCCAGAGCGAGTCCACGGCCCTGGGTGCGGCCCTCCTGGCGGGCCTGGGCGTCGGCCTGTGGCCCGATGTGGCCTCGGCGCTGACCCTTCTTGGCGAAGGCGGCGAGGTCTTCTCGCCCCGCCGCGACGACTCCTGGCGCGCCTCCATGCTCGGGCGATGGCGGCATGCGGTGGAGACGGTCAAGGGGCATTATCGCTGACCTCGGGGCCGTCTCCCTCGTCACAGATCCGCGCCGTCTCCCAACCCAACGGGCGAATCGCGTCCTACGATCGAGAGGGTCGCCCGCGTGGTTCCACGCCCTGGGCGGCTTCGCCCCTGGCACGACGATGCCGTCACCTCCGCTGGGACCCCCAACGATGCCAACACTCGACTCAACGATGAAACGCCTGGGCCTGGATGACTCCAGCCTCGGCCCGATCGACGCGCGGTCACCCCTGACCGGCGTGCTGATCGTGGACGATTCCCCGGCCGATCGCCGCCTGGCCTCCGCGATCGTCGGCCATCGCAAGGGGCTACGAGCGATCACGGCAAGCGACGGCCGCGAGGCCCTGGAGCGCATGGCTCGCGACGCGCCGGCCGTCGTGGTCATCGGCCTTCAGATGCCGGGCGTGAATGGGCTGGAGCTCGTCGGCGCGATCCGTCGACTCTATCCCGGCGTCCCGGTCATCGTGATGACGGCGTTCGCGAGCGAGGAGGCCGCCATGCACGCCCGGCAGGTCGGGGCCGCCACTTACCTCTCGAAGAAAGCCCTGGCCCGAGACCTGGTCGATACCATCGACGCCGTGCTCGCCCGGGCCGCCGTGGACCAGCGGCGGCAGAAGCTCTTGCGATCCGTCCAATCCAGCCGATCGAGCTACTCGCTGGAGAACGACCCCGAACTGATCGCGCCGTTGATCGCGATGCTGCAAGAGGATCTCGCCGAGATGGGCGTCTGCGACGCCAACCAGCGTACCCGGGTCGGTGTCGCGCTCCAGGAGGCGATCGCAAACGCGTTGTTCCATGGCAACCTGGAAGTCTCCACCGACCTGCGCCAGGACGACGAGCACCTGTTCTATGCCCAGGCCGAGTCGCGCCGTCGCGCGTCGCCCTATCGCCATCGCCGCGTCCACGTCTCGGCCGATCTCAACCGCGAGGCCGCGACCTACCGCGTCCGCGACGAGGGCTCCGGCTTCGACACCTCGACGCTCGATGCCCCGTTCGATCCCGAGAGCCTGCTGCGCGTCGGCGGTCGCGGCCTGCTGCTGATCCGCACCTTCATGGACGAGGTCGTCCACAACGACGCGGGCAACGAGATCACGATGATCAAGAAGCGAACGTAGGCGGTGGGCGCCGACCCCTCAGGCCGCTGGCCGCCGCCTCATCCAGGATCCAGGTCACCTTGGGAGCCACCGTCTGGAGGAGGGAGCCGGGCACCTGCGCGGTGATCGGGCCGAGGAGCGACCGGGCCACGGCGTCGGCCTTGGCGGCGCCGAAGGCGAGGATCAGGATCTCGCGGGCCGAGAGGATCGTCGCCACGCCCATGGTCAAGGCCCGCTCCGGCACACGGTCCGGTTCGCCGCCGAAGTCGCGGGCGGCGTCGGCCGTGGTGACGGGATGCAACGACACGACCCGCGAGGGCAGCGCCAGCGCGTCGGCGACGCTCAACTCGCTGGGCTCGTTGAACCCGATGTGCCCGTTGCGGCCGATGCCCAGCAGTTGCAGGTCGAGCCCGCCATCGGCCGCGATCCACTTCTCGAACTGCGCGGCGTGCTCGCCGACGGCCGATTCGGGCACGGTGCCGTCGAAGACGTGCGATTGATTGGCCGCGATCTCCACCTGCGAGAACAGGTGCCGATGCATGAAGGTCCGGTAGCTGTTCGGGTCGCGCGGGCTGATGGGATAGTATTCATCGAGGTTATACGTCATCACCCCATTGAATTTCAGGTCGCCGTCGCGATGCCTCGCCACCAGATGCGCGTAGACCGGGATCGGCGTCGACCCGGTGGCCAGGCCGAGGACCGCCCTGCCCCGTTTCGCCCCTGCGGCGTCCACCGCGGCGCGGATCAGGTCCGCGGCGGTGCGTGCCGCCGTCTCGATGTCGCCCTCGGCGAAGATCAGGGCCGTCCCGGCCTTGGTGTCGAGCGTGCGGTAGGGATCAGGCATGGGCTGGGGCTCGTCGTCCACGATCTTCAAGAGCGAAATTCGGGCGTGAGTTCAGGGAGTCGCCGGGTGCCACTGGCAGCTTGCCTGCCAGTGCCGTCCATTCGAATCGGAAGACACTGGCAGGCAAGCTGCCAGTGGCACCCGACGCGGCGAGCGGACGCGCGAAATCACGCCATCCCGACCAGGGGGAGCACCGCGGGGTCGAGCTTGCCGCTGAGGACGCCCAGCGCCATCTGGATCGGGTCGATCGGGCCGCACGACGTCGGGTCGGGCTCGTAGGATTCGATCTGGAAGAGCTCGATGCCGACGAAGTGGTCCTCGCCCTTGTGGGCGCGGCCGACGTTGTGGCCCTCGGTCCATTCGCGGGCCAGGGCGGCATAGGCGCGGCCGAGGTGGGAGCAGAACTCGAAGTAATCGGTGATCATCAACTGCGAGGCGTGGCAGTGGATGGCCCACTCCTTGGTGCGTTCGGCCTCGGCATCGTAGGCGAAGTAGGCGTTGGGCCTCGGCAGCGCGCCCCACGGGGTCCAGCCGGTCAGGACCAGCGTATCGCTCAGCCGCGAGCCGATCAGGCCGATCGCCGCGATCGCCCGGGTCATGCGGTGGGCGAGGTGGGCGTCCGTATTCGGCGGCACGATCACCGCGCCGGGCCTCTTGTCGATGAACCACTCGACAATCTTATCAATATCTTTCGACGTGGGCTGATAACCGGGCGACCGGTACGCTTCCAGGTCCCAGCAGACGGCCTCGGCGCCCAGGACCTCGCATTCCAGGCGGAATTCGCTCTCTCGCACCGAGACTTTCTTCTTCTGGTTAAGCCACGGGGCGTCCACATTGCGCTCGCCCGTGAAGACCAGGACCTCGATGACCGGCAGGCCACGCTTGACGGCGTATTCCTGGATCAGGCAGGCCGCCGTGATCGCCCCGTCGTCGGCGTGAGGACAGAGCATGACCAGCGGCCTGTCGGGCGCGATCGTGCGACGCAGGGCCTCGCGAACGTCGATCAATTGACCGTGGGAGCCCGTGCCGTCAACGGTCCGGAGCAAGCGCTCAAAGACCGGCTGCCATCGGACACAGCCCAGCGGCCCGAACTGCGTTTCCATGAGCGGCGAGGCTCCAGTCCGGTGGTGCGCGATCCCCGGTCCCGCGAAGTCCCCGCGCGGCCGAGAATCACCGTGATCCGCAGTTAAGGTGGATGTCTCTCCACCATTGTTCAATCCGAGCCCAATCGCGTCAACTCCCAATTCCCTCCGAATGCCCGGCCCTCGATCGGTCGTATAAGGGCGCGTCGCGCTCTCGAGCCCCGGCGTCCCCGCAATAAAAATCCCGCGAGGGGAATCGAAACTCCTCCCCCGGCAGAATCGCGCGAGACGGCGAGGCTCTCGGGGATATCATCGCGGCGAGCGGGCCGATCGAGCATCAAATCGGCGACCGCCGCCGCCTCGCTCACGAGGGCCTGGAGACGTCCGGCACGTCGATCCCGAGCGCGGTGGCCAGGTCGATCTGGTGTTCCTGCTCCTGCACGAGGATCTCGCGGATCTGCTCGGCCAGGGCATATTCGCCCAGCGCGTCGCACTGGCGGACTCGCTCGCGATAGTTGCGGATCGTCTCGTTCTCGTTGTCCAGGTCAAACCGGAGCATGTCCTCGGCCTTCTCCGAGACCTTGACCGGCTTCGCCACCACCGTGGGCATGCCGCCGAGGTAGTCGATCTGCTTGGCGATCGTCAGCGCGTGCTGGAGTTCCTCACCGGCGTGGACGACCAACTCCTCCGCGATGTTCATGTAGGCCGCGCCCTTTAACACTTGCGAGTACACGACATAGGCGATAATCGCCTGATACTCGCGGGAGAGGTCGTCGTTGAGCAGATCGATCAGCGCTTCTCGGGTGACGGCGGCGGGCTTCTCGGCCATGGGAGTCTCTCTGGGTTGGGGATCTCGGGGTGCTGGGTTTAACCCAGCAAGTCTGATACCGGCCATCCCGTAGGTCCCCGGATCATGGTCAAGCCCTTTGTACACCTCCGGCCGGCCCTGCCAGCCTGCGTCGCATGATGCTCGTGTGGTGCCGTTCGTGGCCCACGAGGATGTAGGCCAGGGCGCGGACGCTGGCGGCGCTGCCGTTGGCGGTCCCGGTGCGGGTCCACGCGTCCTCGGCCAGGTTGCCGAAAAGCGACAGGTTCGACCGCCGGACCGAGGCGAACTCCGCAAGGAGGTCGCCCAGGGGGAGCCGGTCGAACTGTCCGACCTGCGCGTAGGCGTTCTCATCGAAGCCCGGCAGTGGGGTCGCGTCACCGCGGGCGAACCGCAGGGCGCGGTAGCCGAAGATCCGCTCCCCGTCGATCATGTGGCCGACGACTTCCTTGAGGCTCCAGGTATACGGCGCGTGGCGGCGCAGCGCCTCATCGTCCGGAACATCGCGCAGGAGAGCCAGGGTCTGCTCCAGCTCCGACCTCATGGCCGCCAGGATGTCCCCTTCGGGCACGAGGGCGACGTACTTGCCGTAATAGGATGCATGCTCGGCGGGATCGGGACGTGGCATGGCGTGGCTCCGCGGTGGATCGGGACGGGAAAGGGGCCTAATCCGCCTTGGCGGCGGGCGCCTTGGGCTCAACTCGCACCGTTCCAACCGCGCTTTTTTCGCCGACCTTGTCGAAGTTTCCCTCGACGACGTGGACCTTCCCGTCCTGCTTGATCCGCAGCTTCCAGCGCGTCGGCACCGCGAGGCCTCCGAGGCCGCCGTAGTAGTGGACGAACCACCTGTAGCTGCCGTCCGGTCCGCCGTTCCAGAAGACGTTCTCGGGACCGAATCCGTCCACGTCGTCCACGTCGAGCTCGCCACCCTTGCTGCCCTTGCGCTTCTCCCAGAAAATCTCGGCCCCGCCCGGCTCGATGACGTGCAGGTCGAGATCGGCCCTGCTATCCCAGACCAGGGTGAACTGGGGCGAGCCGACCTTCACCTGGACGTCGTTGAATTTCTCGACCGGCACCGCCTGCGGCGGCGGGGGAATGGCCGCCTTCTTGACGCCGGGTTCGGCCTGCGGCCGAGTCGGGTTCCCCTCGTCGTCCCACTGGCCTTGGCCGCGACGGCTCCAGCACTGCCCGGTCACCGTGTCGATGAGGAAGACCTGCTGGTTCGCCGCAACCATTTGATAGCGGCCGATCTCGGGATTTGCGGGCGGCGGCGCAGGGGCCTGCGCCGAGCCGCGATACGCGCCGAGTCCGATGGTCGCCAGGGCCATCACAAGAACCACGGCCTTGCTCATGGGTTGTTCCTCGAAGACCTCGGATCGGGCGCCGGCGATCATCACAACGGTACGATCGGGATTCGAGAATCACACGCCTGAGGCAAGCTCGCAAGAGGAATCTCCGTGTTCCGAGCCGCAACCGTCCTGGCTGAGGCCCGTCTTGCGGGCGGTTCGGTTCTTGCATCCGGGCCGACGCAGACCCGCGAATCGGGTGGCCCTGGCCCGCCGTGCAACTCCTCTGGCCAAAAACCGGGGAATCGCCGAAACTTCGGTCGATTCACGCGGGAGATCCGCAAGATCGGCGGCGCCAAGGACGGAGCCAGAGGAATGGATCAGCCCCACACGAGGCCACGGCGGCGCACGATGGTCCTGGCCGTCGTCTTCGCGGCGATCTGCCTCACGCCGCTGGCGCTCAGGGCGGTGAATCCCAGCCTGTACTCGGACGACGTGACGAGAATCGAGCAACTGCGGATGGCCCCGTCGCTACGGGCGATCCTGTTCGTCCCGTTCAACGAGCACATGGCGCCGGTGTTTCAGGTGGTGTCGTGGGTCGCGTGGGAGTGCGCCGGGCATCGGCTCGTCGGGGCGCCGATGGCTTTCACGTTGGCCTCGTTCGTGCCGCACGTGTTGAACCTGGTCATGCTGGGCGTGTTCCTCCGCCGGGAATTGAAATCGACCACCACGGCGCTCCTGGGCGTGGCGGCGTTCGGGCTCTCGGGGGTGATCTCCGAGACGTTCAACTGGTACTCGGCCAGCAGCTTCACCTGGGCGATGCTCGGGACGATCGCGGCCGTGGATACGGCGGGACGGGCGACGACGGCGACAACCGGAGCGAGGCGGGCGGGCTGGTTGACGGCGAGCTTGATGGCCGCGCTTCTGGCCCCGGCGGGCTCGGGCATCGGGTTGCTGGCCGGTCCGATGGCGGCGCTCCGATTGATCGCGGCCGCGCCGGGGGCATCCCTGGCGATGCGGCTCGCCGGGGTCGTGCCGATGGTCGGAACCGGTCTCTACGTCGCGGTTTGTAGCCTGTTCCGGTTTCGCGACGTGCTGGCGGACAGCCTGGTCAAGAACGTGGACCTCTACGCGGCGATGCGGAATGTCGCGTGCGTCCCGGCCGACGTGCTCTTGCCGGGGCTGTTCGGGCGGCCGAGCATCGAGCCGATCTTGCCCGATGTGATCGCGATCGCCGTCTCGGTCCTTGGTCTTCTCGCCGTCCTGATCTGGGCGAAGAAAGACGCAGTACGACGGCCTCTGATCCTGATCGGGCTCGGGCTGATCGGCGGGGGCTATGCGCTCACGTTCGGGATGAGGTCGTTTCCCGGATCGCCGGTGGTGCTGACGATCCAGCGCTATCAACTCTTCCCGCAACTCGGCCTGGTGCTGCTGCTCTGCCTCGCGATGCGAAGCGGGCTGGCCCGGTTCGACACGACGCCGGGCCGCAGCCTCCAGGCGGCCGTCATCGGGGCCGTGGCCCTGCTCCTCGTGCAACTCGGCCCGATCCGACAGCACGCGCAGTTCTTCCGATGGCCCGAGCAGGCGAAAACCCTGGCCGCGATCGAGCATCTCGCGGAGATCTGCGTGCGTGAGGGCATCGCTCGCGATCAGTGCCTCGCCGCCGTGGAGCCGATCCGCACGCGATGGTTCGACCACGACCTCAACGCCCTGATGCTGCTCCCGGCCCACGTCCCTCTGCATCGCCGGCCGGATGTCGAGGTCGCGCCGATCGTGTTCGGCGCCCTCAGCCTCGCCGAGCGTGAGGCCCTTTGCGGAGGCATGAATCTCGCCCGCCACCTGAAGCCCCCCGCCGCGTTCTCGTCCGGCGACCCGGTGGCCGTGGGACGCCTGGTGCGAACGTTCGAGGTGCGCGAGACGGGATCTCCGAACCACTGGACCGCGACCGGCTGGGCGTCGTACCTGGAGTTCGACCTCTCCGCCCGATCCCCCGACGCCCGCGTCCTGTCCCTGCCCGTCGCCGGTCCGGTGGAGTTGTGGTGGGCCGACGAGAACGGCAAATGGTCCGAATCCCGCAGCGTGCGCTGGTGGCCTTCGACCTCCGCTTCGGCCGAGGCCACGGATTGGGCCGTTCCCCTGGAGAAGCTCCCCCACTGGGAGACCTCCCGCATCCGCCTTGTTCGCGTCGTCCCCCGCAAGTCCGGGATAATGGCGGTGGGGACGCCGAGATTGTTGAGATGAGGGAGACACAGGGTTCACGCAGAGGCGGGGAGGCGGGGAGGAGAGAATCGGCTAACGACGTGTTTGCTCTGCGCCTCTGCGTGAAATGCTTCACCGATTTCGACAAACTACCCCTCGACCGTCGTTCCGGCCGTGTATCAGTTTGATCGATGGGGTATCCTCGTCTTGATGCTCCGCCCACCTCGCCTACAAGGCTCCGGCCATGCGCCTGCCACGATTCCGATTCACCGTGCGGCGGATGATGATCGCCGTGGCGATCGTGGCGGGTCTGATCTGGGCTGGGCTGGAACTGCTCGGGCGGAGCGAACGCTTCCTGGCGAGATCCCTGGAACACGTCGGTGATGCCGCGATGGAGGGTACCCTCGTCATCACCGAGGATGGCCCGGCCTACGTCGGCATGAAGTCCGAGAAGGCGCGATGGCATGAGGCGATGCGACGAAAGTACGACTATTACGGCCGTCGCCCCTGGCTCCCCGTCCCGCCCGACTCGCCCCAGCCAGAGTAGCGAGCCCGTTCGAACGGCATGCCGGAAACGCGCATGCCTGAGTTTCAGAGTGGCCCACCACCCTCCATCCCGCTCCATTGACCCTGCGCGACCGGAACCACTACGATCGGTGTCTGGTATGAAGACGTCGTGAAGAGCGGGAGTCGGCCGGATGACCAGAGCGTGGGTGGGCATCGCGGCGAATGCGAACTCGGGGCGAGGCCGGGGTCGGCAGCGGGTGGAGCGGCTGGCGCGGTGCCTGGAACGAAGGGGCCTGGGGACGACGGTGGCGTGGTCGCCCGAGGAGAGGCGGGCCATGGTCGCCGAGTCCGCTGACGATCCCTCGTGCCGGTGCCTGGTGGCGGCCGGGGGAGATGGGACGGTCGCCTCGCTCATCAACGAACAGCCGTCCAGGCCGATCACCGTGTTGCGGGCCGGGACGGAGAACCTGTTCGCCCGCCACTTCCACATGAAGCAATCGCCCGAGGAGGTGGCCGAGACCATCGCCCTGGGGCGAGTCGAGGCGATCGACCTGGGCCAGACGGGCGAGCGGCGGTTCGTGCTGATGGCGGGGATCGGGTTCGACGCCGAGGTCGTCTGCCGTCACCATGCGTCGCGCATGGGGAAGGCCGGACTGATGCGGCCGACGAGCCGTTCGGCGTATGTCGAACCGGTGCTCCGCGCCAGCTTCGGATACAAATTCCCGGCGCTGCGAATGGTGGTGGACGATCGGGAAGAACTCGTCGGCACGACGGCCTTCATCTTCAATCTGCCGAGATACGCGCTCGGCCTCCCGTTCGCGCCGACCGCGCGGGGCGATGACGGGCTGCTCGACCTCATCGTGTTCCGGGACGCCGGGCCGTTTCGGGCGCTCCATTACCTCTGGATGGTCTTCCGCGGCCTCCACCTCCGCCGCGACGGCGTCTACCATCGGCGGGTCTCGCGCGTGAGCGTGTCGGCGACCGAGAGCGTTCCGGTTCAACTCGATGGCGACCCCGGCGGTGTGGTCGAAGCCGATCGTCTGGCGGTCCCCTGGACCGTGGATGTCCTCCCCTCGGCCATCGCGGTCATGGTGCCGAAATCCTACGAGTCGGCCGCCGCGATCGCCTGATCGGGCGAAACCGTGACGTTCGGTCAGGATCGCCAACGGCGCGTTCGCGTTTTCGTCCGGCGGGGAAATTGGTAGAGTTCGGGGCGAGCCATCCCGGTTGGAATCCCCGTCGCAAGGAGGCAGGTCGTGCCCATCCCGAACCCCGTCGTCGTCGGCCCGGTGCGCCTGGGCCGGGGCGAGAAGCTCGCCTTGATCGCCGGCCCGTGCGTGATGGAGCCGAACGACCTGACGCTCACGATCGCCGATCGCCTGGTGGAGATCTGCGGCAGGCTAGGCGTCCCGCTGATCTTCAAGGCGTCGTTCGACAAGGCCAATCGCACGTCGAAATCGAGCTTTCGCGGACCCGGCATCGAGGGCGGGCTGCGCATCTTCGAGCGCGTCAAGACCGCGACCGGCCTGCCCGTCACCACGGACGTGCATGAGACCCACCAGGCCGCGCCGATCGCCGAGGTCGTGGATCTGCTCCAGATCCCGGCGTTCCTGGCGCGCCAGACCGATCTTCTGGAAGCCGCCGCGCAGACCGGGCGGCCGTTGAACGTGAAGAAGGGCCAGTTCATGGCCCCGTGGGACATGGCGTACGTCGTCGCCAAGGTCACCGAGGCCGGCGCCGGCGGCGTGGTGCTGACCGAGCGCGGCACGACGTTCGGCTACGGCCGCCTGGTCAACGACATGCGCGCGATCCCCCAGATGCAGGCCACCGGTGCCCCGGTGGTGTTCGACGCCACCCACTCCGTCCAGCTCCCCTCGGCCGGCGCGGGCGTCTCCTCCGGCGAGCGCGAGATGGTTCCGTACCTCTCCAAGGCCGCCGTCGCCGCCGGCTGCGACGCCCTCTTCCTGGAGGTCCATCCCAGGCCCGAAGAGGCGCTCTCGGACGGGCCGAACGCGCTGCGGCTTGAGGACCTGGAAGGCTTGCTGCGGACGTGCCTGCGGATTCGCGAGGCGCTCGGCGGCTGAGACCGTTTCCGACGTCGTCCGCAACAAACCTTCCGGTCCGTGTCCGCTCCGGATTACCGAAGTCCGCCCGAGATGTAGAAGGTCTCGCCGGTAATCCAGGACGAATCGGACGACGCGAGGAACACGGCGGCCGGCGCGATGTCCTGGGGCTGGCCGATCCGGCCGAGCGGGGTTTGCGCCTCCGTCGCCTTGCGGAAATCGCTCTCGGCGATGCCGGCGGTGTGAACGCCCTCGGTCTCCACCATGCCGGGATTGATCGAATTGACGCGGATCTTGCGTGCGCCCAGCTCCTTGGAGAGCGAGCGGGTCACGGCGTCGACGGCGGCCTTGGTCGCGCTGTAGACCGACGTGGTGGGCGGGGCGAGCGTGGCGGCCACCGAGCTGATATTCACGATGCTCCCGCCAGCTTCGCCGAAATGCTTGACCGCCTCCTGGGTCGTGAGCAGAAGGCCCAGCACGTTGAGGTCGAACATCTTGTGGAACAGCTCGGCCGTCACGTTCTCGATCGGGGCGAACTCATAAACCCCCGCATTGTTGACCAGCACGTCGAGCCGGCCGAACGCCTTCTTCGTCTCCGCGAACAGGCGTTGAATCTCGTCCTGCCTGGAGACGTTGGCCTGGACCGCAATCGCCTTGCCGCCCTGGCCGACGATCTCGGCCACGACGCGATCGGCCCCCTCTTTGCTTGACGAGTAATTGACCACGACGCTCGCACCTTCGGCGGCCAGGTGCAGTGCGATCGACGCGCCGATGCCCTTGGATGCGCCGGTGACGACCGCGACTTTTCCCTCAAGCTTCCGAGACATGACTCGACTCCTCTGGCTGGGGCAGGATCCGTTTTGTATCGCTCGATACAGAATATTCAACCCCCCTTGGAGAGTCAAGCCGCATAGTGTACCATTTGGTAAGAAAGAGGTTCGCCATGCCGATCGGACGCCCCCGAGCTTTTGACATTGACGTGGCACTCGACCGCGCGCTGGAGGTGTTCTGGCGGAAGGGCTATGAGGGGGCCACGCTGCCGGATCTGACCAGGGCGATGGGGATCAACCGCCCGAGCCTCTATGCCGCGTTCGGCAACAAGGAAGCCCTGTTCCGCAAGGCGATCGAGCGCTACCTGGAAGGCCCGGCCTGCCACGTCCAGGACGCCTTGTCGGAACCGACCGCGCGGGCCGTCGTCGATCGGCTGCTGCGCGGGAGTATCGAACTGATCACCGATCCCGAGAACCCGCGCGGATGCTTCATGGTGCAGAGCGCCCTGGCGTGCGGGGACACGGCCGATTGCCTTCGCCGGGAGCTGATCAAACGGCGAGCCCTGGGCGAGGCGGCGTTGCGTGAGCGATTCGAACGCGCCATCGCCGACGGCGATCTGCCCGCGGAGTCCAACACCACCGATCTCGCCCGCTACGTCATGACCCTCTCCCACGGGATGGCAGTCCAGGCCGCCGGCGGCGCGACCCGCGACGACCTGACCACGGTGGCCTCGATGGCGATGCAGGCGTGGCCGAGTTGACGCGAGTTCTCGTAGGGCGGGCCTCAGGAGCCGATGAACTCGGCGCTGGGCGGGCGGAAATCGGCGGGGGCCATGACCGGGATCAGAGGGGGCTCGACGATCTCGAGTTCGGGCAGGGTCACCCGCACGCCTTCCCGGCTGAACTCGACGGGGATCAATTCCTTCGAGACTCCGGCGTCGTAATGAAGGCCGAAGAACCGGTGGGCGGGCGTGGACAGGCGGAGGCTGAGCCGGAAGAGCAGCAGGCGCAGTCGGCGCAGGACCGGCACGTCGTCGCCGATGATGATGTCCTCCTCGCCGATGACGATGATCCAGCGCTCGGACGGGATATCGACCTTGCCCCGGCGCTGGAGTTCGAGCAGGGCACCGCGGATATCGGGCCGCTCCATGTAGCCGTAGGTCCCGGAGACCGAGACGATATTGCGGCCGAGGTTGACGACCTCGAAGTTCGTCCCGCCGTGGGCCTCGGCCACCGCCACCTGGTTGACGTGGAAGAGCGTGACGTGCGCGGGCAGGACCCCGTACTTCTTGAGGAAGATCCGCAGCGACACCGGCAGGTATTCGTCCAGGCTGCGGATCGGCCGCGAGCACAGGAAGACGAAGGCACGATCCGTCTCCCCCAGCCTGCGCCGGCCCTGCACCAGGGCCTTGGCCTGGGGCAAGTTCTCTTCGACGGCCACGCGGATCTCGTCGAGCTTGTCGCGGAGCGCGACCAGCCAGTAGACCCGCTTGCCGCCCTGGATGCCGAAGGCGTAGAACGCCTTGGCCAGCTCGGTCCGGCCCCACTGCCAGGTGAGCATGATCGTCACCAGCACCGCCGCGATGGCCACGGGGAAGTAGCCGCCGTGGGTGAATTTCAGGAGGTTGCTCAGGAAGAACAGCAGGTCCACCGCCAGCAGCGGCGCGCAGACGGCCACGGCCTTGACCACGCTCCAGCCCCAGCGATAATGGGCGACGTAGCCGAAGGCCAGCGTGGTGATGCCCATCGTGCCGGTGACCGCGATGCCGTAGGCCGCCGCGAGGTTGCCGGACGTGCGGAAGACCAGCGTGATCGTCACGCAACCCAGGAACATGGCCCAGTTCACGGCCGGGATGTAGACCTGTCCCTCGGCCTCGCGGCTGGTGAATTTGACCTCGAAGCGCGGGCAGAAGCCCAGCGCGATGGCCTGCTTGACGATCGAGAACATGCCCGTGATCAGCGCCTGCGAGGCGATGAACGCCGCGATGGCCGAGATCACCAGGTCGGTGCCCAGGATGATGCTGTCCACGGTCGGGTAGCCGGTCTTCGGGGTCAGGGCGTAGAACGTGTTGGCCCGGGGCGGGACGCCCTTCTCCAGGAGGTAGGCGACCTGGCCGGCGTAGTTGCAGAGCAGGCAGGGCAGGACCAGGGCGAACCACGAGAACATCACGGGGCGTCGGCCCGAATCGCGGGGATCGAGGCTCTGCCCATCGCCGACCTCCTCGTCCCCCTTCCTCGCGAAGTGGCCGATGTCGGCGTACTTCGCCTCGCCGCCGGTGATGGCCAGGACCACCACGCCGAGGATCACGAAGGCGCCAAGGCGGGGAAACTCGGTCAGGAACGCGAACGCGTAGGTCGGGTCCAGCGCCCGGAACACCTCCGGATGCCGGATGACCCAGGGGAGGCCCTTGATCGCGATCCACGGGAACCAGATCAGCAGCATGAACCAACCGAAGAGTCCGCCGACCTTGCTCGTGCCTCGCCATTGCGCCTTGAAGAGCACGAACAGGCTGACCAGGGTCGCGATGACGGCCCACGGCTCACCGAGCGGTTCGTACGCCCCCAGCATGCTGATCGGCGGGGTGATCACTCCATCGGCCGCGAGCAGCCCGGCCGCCGCGACGACCAGGTAGCCGATCACCGAGATCCCGAAAATCTTCCCCGTGTACCCCTTCAGAAGCGCCCAGAGAGCGAAGGTGCCGCCCTCGCCCCGGTTGTCGGCCCTCATGATCAGCAGGTCGTACTTGATCGTCAGGAAGATCAGTGCCCAGAACACCAGACTCAGGCCTCCCAGGGCCTCCGCCGCCGTGACGAGCCGGCCGCCCTCTTCGAGCAGCACCGTCACCTGCTCCTCGCTGTTGACGTGATGCTTCAGCCGGATCGTCTCGCGGGTGATCTCCATCACGGTATAGAGGACCGACGTCCCGATGTCCCCGTACACCGTGCCCGTCGCCTCGCGCATGCGGGTGAAGAGCCCGCCCCCATGCGCATGGGAATGGCCGGTCTCGCTCGCGTTGCCCTCGCGCACGTCATTCTCTCCTGAGAGCCGAACCAGGTCGCCCGTCGAGACGGGCACGGTATAGACCATAGTAGGAAACGCATGCAAATCCTAGTGGGGGCCGGTCGTGGCCTACGGCCCCTCTTGACGATGGAGAGCCCGGCGACGTCCAATAGGGGGCGCGTTGCTGCGACGCTGTTGCCGCGATCGCCGAGTCCGCCGGAAACGGGGGAACGGGGGACCCACTCATTTGGGGCGAATCGCGCCTTCGGGCGCGACGGGATACACTTCGGTTCCGAGCCCGTCAGCTAACCTCGTAGGCGTCCGAAGGGGATATTTTTGACCGGCCTGGATCCAGGCCCGCCATGTCGGCCATCTGTGTGGCCGACCCCCCACAGCGAATCATCCACGCGATGAGTGGGAAATTCCGCGCCATGTTGGCAACCGGGGACCGTCCGCGCGAGCTTCATTGGTATCACGCCGGACCGATGCTTTTCGGCGACTGGGGGACGAGCCGGCTCTACGTGCTTGGCCTGGCCTTCGCCTTCACGGGGCATGCCTCATTCTGGTTCATCGCCGCCATGTGCGTGCTGATGGTCGGCGTGGGCTGGAGTTACGAGATCATCTGCCGCCTCTTCCCCGACGGCGGCGGCGTCTACTCGTCGGCCCGGCATCGCTCGCAGTTGCTGGCGGTCGTCGGCGGCCTGTTGCTCTGTGCGGACTACGTGGTGACGGCGTCCCTTTCCTGCCTGGACGCCTTCCACTACCTGGGCCTGAAGGACCGCACTCTGCTGGACCTGATCCAGGGCGTCGGCCTGCACGGCGTGACCTGGTCGGCGCTGGCGATCCCGATCGACGCGGTCGCCGCGGCGATCACGATCCTCGCCATCGGGGCCTTGAATTTCGCCGGCCCGAAGAAGGCGGGCACCGTCGCCATGGTCGTGGCCATCGCCACCGTGATCGCCACGCTGATCATCGGCATCGTCTACCTGACGAAGTCGGGCACGCACCCGCCCCGGATCGAGGTTCCTCGCGGGGGGGTCTGGAAATCGTGGGTCGGGTTCACCGAGATGATCCTGGCGCTCTCGGGCGTCGAGGCGATCGCGAACATGACCGGGATCATGGTCGAGCCGGTGGAGAAGACGGCGCGCAAGGCGATCCTCCCGGTGCTGATCGAGATCGTGATCCTCAACCTGATCCTGGGCGCGGCGATGAACGCCCTGCCCGACTCGATCCTCAACGCCCGGTCGCCCGTCACGGGCGAGCTGGAGCATACCGGCGACATGCTCAAGGTGATCGCGTCCTACTTCGTCGACCCTATCATCCCGATGTTCTCGGCCGTCAGTGCCGTGATCTTCGCGGCGCTGTTGCTCTCGGCGGTGAACACGGCGCTGGCGGACCTGGTGTCGATCCAGTTCATGCTGTCGCGCGACAAGGAGCTGCCGGCGGCCTTCAGCGGGCTGAACCGGTTCGGCATGCCGGTGCTGCCGCTGATCGTCGGATCGATCATTCCGGCGGTGGTGGTGCTGATCTTCTCGGACGTGGAGAAGCTCTCGGGCCTCTACGCCATCGGCGTGGTGGGCGCGATCTCGATCAACCTGGGGACGACCTCGACGAACAAGGCGCTCGCGCTGAAGCCGTGGGAGCGCGGGTTCATGTTCGGCCTGACGATCATCATGGTCGTCGTCGGGATCACGATCTGCATCGTCAAGCCCCACGCGCGCAGCTTCGCGCTATTGGTCCTGACCGTCGGGCTGGCCGGCCGGCTGGCGACGATCATGTCCAACAAGACGGCCCGGGTGCCGGCCGAGACGAGGCGGGCCTACCTCGCCCTGGCGATCGCGTCGGTCTTACTCTCGTTCGTCGTGTCGTACTTCGGCGACAGCGACTACCCACTCGCGACGATCGACCTGCCTGGCCTCGGCCGCCGCGTGCTCGCCGGCCGGGACGTGTCGTTCCTGCTCTCGGTGGGACTGGCGGGCCTGATCGGCGCGGCGAGCGTGAAGACCCAGCCGTATCGCCAGGCAATCCTCGACGCCGAGGCCGCCGCCCAGGCCGCCGCGCTGGCCGCCGCGCCGGCCCGGCCCAAGATGCTCTTGCCGGGCGCCTATACGCCCAAGTACCGGATCATGGTCCCGACCCAGGGGAGCCAGAGGCTGATCGACTTCGCCATGCAGGAATGCAAGATCCACCAGGCCGAGCTGCAACTCCTCTACATCCGCCTCTTGGCCGTCACGCCGATGGGGCCGACGGCGTTCCCGACCCTGGCCGAAGACCCCGAGGCCCTGGCCCTGTTCGACCGCGTCCGCCAGCAGGCCAAGGCGGCCGGCGTGCCGCTACGGCTCCTCTACGGCGTCGCCTCCGACATCCCCGACGCCATCCTCGACATGGCCGTGACCCACGGCGCCGACCTGCTGCTGATGGGCGTCACCCGCCGCGGCACCCTGTGGAAGGTCATGAAGGGCGACATCATCCAAGCCGTCGCCGAGCAGTTGCCCGAGCAAGTCGGGTTGCTGATCCACGCCTGATTCCTGCGTTTTTAGCCCCGAAGGGGCGGAATTGCGTAGTCCCGGGCGTCAGCCCGGGGACGCGGACCGAGAGCAACGCACGCAGCCCCGAAGGGGCGACACTCCAGGGGGGGCCGGCTCGTCGGATGTCGCCCCTTCGCGGCTCGCCGCTGGCAAACGCCCGGGGCTGCACGATTCCGCCCCTTCGGGGCTAAATACATACCCCGATTCGAGAGCGGTTTCCGCTTGCTTTCCCGTTGGGAGCAAGCGGAAACCGCTCCGTATTCTCACGACGGCGCGACCGCACAGGGTCACCCCTCAGCGTGGCTAAGCCTCGCCTCCAGCCGCTTGCGCTCCCGCCCGGCGACCGTCAGACCGACGAGGAGCACGCACTGAATCCCCTGGACACGCCAGGACGAGGCGGTGTCGAAGGACGCTCGGGCAGAGGTCGCTGCCGGATGGGTATCGGGGGGGCGTTCGATCGGGCCGGAAACGGCGTCGATCGCCATCGGTAACGCCAGGATAAGCACGACGAAAAACCAGCGAACGTGTCGATCGCGCATGGCCGTTGTCCCTCACGACCCGGCACATCCGTGTCCGGGGAACCTCGCCGTTCCCGCAAGCAATGCAAGAGTTTATACGACGGGTGAACGCCGCGGCACAACAGAATTTTCTTTTTAAGGCAAAATTGATTCGGGCCTGGACCGGGCCCTTCCGGACGCGTACGACCTGTCGCATCACCATGGAGACATCATCGTCGCCGAGGGCTCGGACGATCGCCCGATTTTCGGACTTGATCGTACCATTGCGAGCGTTGAGGCGATGATGACGGTTGTGACCGGTCATGCCGGGTAGGGCGGATCGGAGGGGGAGGGATCTTGCTCGCTCGGATCGTCGGTGAGACGGCGAATCATCCGACCGCGCTTGCGTGGCAGGTGCGCGCGGCCGAACTCCGGCAGGCTGGGCTCGAACTGGGGCCAGGTCAGCACGGTGAGCAGGGACTCGTCCTGGAAGATCGCCACCAGGATCTTGCCTCGATCCACCGCCAAGACGGCGACGGCACCGTTCTCGGGGTTGCGGCCGAGTCGACGGGTGCGTTTCAGGGCCGCACGCAATGCGGTCTCGGCCTCCTCGGGCGCGACGCCCAACCGCTCGACGAACCGTTCCACCGCATGCCGGGTCAATCGCGCGGCGGAGTAATCACGCTGGCCGGGTCGGGGCATGGATCGGCCCTCCCGTCGCTCCAGGGCTTTCCGGACAAGGCCATCGGAGATCCGATCGAGGCGAGGTTCCCCGTAGCCGTAGCGGCGAGCGTCCCTGCCCACCTGTTGCGAAAACACCCCCACCCTTACGCGACGGCTGGATGCCCGATCATACCCCTAAGTCTTAGCTGTGCCACGTATTCCGCCAAACGACGGGTCACGCGGGTCGGGTCCACTTGTTCCCGAACGATGGCTTCTCCAGCTTACCCTCGTCCGCCGCCCTTTTCATCCGCTCAGGAGCAGCTTGCTGCATGGGGGCTAACGACCAAGCTCAGCGGGCCGGCCCGCCGAGGTTGAGCTTGATGATACCAGAAACCCCGGCGGCGGGCCGGGTCCGCTGCAGCGCGAGTTAACCATCCTGCGGCCTTCGTCCGCTCCCGAGGCGGCGTGAACGAGGATCGGACGAGTCTTGCCCGGCGGATCGGCGCGGCGTAGCCTGGACCGTGGCGTGGGTCGGTGGCCGTACTCTCCTTGGTGCTCCCTGCCCGCAGGTTAGCCTGGCCCGAGAGGCCGTGATCCGGTCATTGGCGACGCCCGGCGAGGCGACTCGTCGGGATGTTCCCGTCGAAGAGA
>JAQGHR010000005.1 GCA_028291545.1 Planctomycetota bacterium
ACCCAGATGGGCAATCAGGGCACGGCCTAGAACGGCTTACGTCAGGGCGTAGCGACGATCCGATCGGGGCTCAACGGCTCGATCAAGGAAATCCACTTCTTGAACAACCGGCCGATCTGGCCGCAGGGCATCGGCCGTCCCAAGGAATCGTCGGAAGCCCCGAAGCACATTCACTGGAACGAATTCCTCGGCGCCGCCCCGGAACGGCCTTATGCGCCAGGCTACCACCCTTTCGCGTGGCGGGGCTGGCTCGACTTCGGCACCGGCGCTCTGGGCGACATGGCCTGCCATACGATCAACGTGGCCGCGATGGCACTCGAATTGTTCGATCCGCAGTCGGTCGAGGTTGTCGATAGCTCCGGGATCGTCGATCGTGAGACCTACCCGGCCTGGTCGATCATCCGCTTCCAGTTTGGCCAGCGTGGCGAACGCCCGCCAATCACATTGAACTGGTACGACGGCGGAGAGAAGCTGCCCGAGGACAAGCGCGCGTTCAAGGACCTGCTCGACGGGCAGAAGCCGTCCGGAAGCGGACTGCTCCTGGTCGGCGAGAAGGGCTCGTTCTATTCCCAGAACGACTACGGCGCCCAGCACACCCTTCTGCCCAGGGACAAATTCAAGGACGTGAAAGAGCCGGAATCCACGCTGCCGAAGTCGCCCGGCCACTTCAAGGAGTGGGTGGAAGCGATCAAGGCGAACGACCCGAAGAAGGCACTTTCCAACTTCGATTACGCCGGTCGCTTGACCGAGACCGTCGTTCTCGGTGTCGTGGCGCTGAAGGCCGGCAGCAAGATCGAGTGGGACCCGATCGCGATGAAGGCGAAGAACAACCCCGACGCCGACCAGTACATCCGTCGTGACTACCGCAAGGGCTTCTCGATCCGGTAAGCCCGCGCGATCCACGTTATTGACAACCCGGGCCGCCGCGTCGTCGATTCGACGCGGCGGCCCGCTTCGTCAGGGTGACTCCCTCCGTGCTTGGCATTGGCTCTCCGATCGATGCTCGAAGACACCGGCCGAGTTCATGCCACCGGAGGCCGCCAACTCTGATCCGCGCCGATGGCCGTCTCGCGGAACAAACGACAGGACCGCGGAGCCCAGCTCCATGATCGTCCCGCGCAAGGCGCTGCAACAGAATACCGTCGCGTCACATTACGACGACCTCGATCAATTCTATCGAGACATCTGGGGCGAGCACGTCCATCACGGCCTCTGGTTGACGGGGCGGGAAAATCCACAGCAGGCCGTGGAGCAATTGGTCGTTCACGTTGCCCAACGTGCAGCCGTGGCCCAAGGCGATCGTGTCTGTGATGTGGGATGTGGCTATGGTGGGACCTCGCGAATCCTGGCGCACGAGTATGGGGCGGAAGTGACGGCGTTGACCATCTCTCCGGCCCAGCACAAGTATGCCTCGGAGAAGGAGCCGGACCAGTCCAATCCCGTCTACCTGCTGCGAGACTGGTGCGAGAATCAGTTGCCGCCGGCATCGTTCGATGTCGTCATTTCGATCGAAAGCTCGGAACACATGCCCGACAAGGCGGCATTCTTCGCGGAAGTGAGCCGCGTGCTTCGACCCGGAGGTCGGTTCGTCGTTTGCGCCTGGCTCGCCCGATCAGGTGCTCGCGCCTGGGAAATCGACCACCTGCTGGAACCGATCTGCCGCGAAGGGCGCCTGCCGGGCATGGGAACTGCGGAGGAGTATCATCAATTCGCCCGAGACGCGGGATTGAACCCGACCGGATTCGACGATCTGAGCCGTCAAGTCAAGCGAACCTGGCCGCTCTGCGCATGGAGGATGATCAAAGGATTGATCCGAGAACCTGCCTATCGGCGATTCTTGTTCGTGGAGAAGAGCCCCGATCGCATCTTCGCACTTACAGTTTTTCGGATCTGGATGGCTTACAGGACGGGTAGTATGCAGTACGGAATTCTGACGGCCCTCAAACCTGCGGAAATCGAGGCCGGTTGCTCGCCGGTTGCCTACAATGCCCTGCGTGGATCCTGATGGCATGACACGAGCGGCGATGGTGGCTCCATGAGCTTTTCGATATGGGGAATGGGGACGGCGATCCCCGAGACCTTCATCATGCAGGACCGAGCCGCGGAGCTGGCGAGCGAGGTCTCGAATCATAGCGAAGACGAGGCCCGACGGCTTGCTATTCTGTATCGACGAACCCGCATCCGGAAGCGTCATGTCGTCCTGCTTGATCGCTCGGGGCTCCCGCCCTCAGCTCATGGGCCGCGCGGGCCAACGACTCGCTGGCGATTGCGGGAGTACGATGAGCAGATTCGGCCTCTGGCCCGAAACGCCGCATCCGAGGCGATCGTGGCCTCGGGAATTTCTCCGGAGGAGATCACGCATCTCCTGACTGTCTCGTGTACGGGCTTCGCGGCGCCGGGATTTGATCTCGGCCTGATCCGCGAGCTTGGTCTCTCCCCCACGGTCGAGCGAACGCATATTGGATTCATGGGCTGTCATGGCGCGCTGAACGGCCTTCGAGTGGCCCGAGCGTTCTCCGAGGCCAATCGCTCTGCCCGGATTCTCATGTGTATAGCCGAGCTATGTAGCTTGCATTTCCAGTACGGATGCGATTCCCAGATTGCCGTGTCCAACGCCCTGTTCGCCGACGGTGCCGCCGCCTTGATCGGTGCATTCGAAGGTGGAGGGTCCTCATGTTACTATCGAGTCGCGGCGAGTGGATCCTTCCTCGTTCCAAACTCGGAAGACGCGATGACCTGGCAGATCGGGGACCACGGATTCGAAATGACCCTCTCGTCTCGCGTTTCCGGCTTGATCTGCGAGTACCTACGACCCTGGCTTGAGGCGTGGCTTGCGAAGAGCCGACTCACCATCGCGCACATCGGTTCCTGGGCCATCCACCCTGGCGGGCCGCGCATCCTGGATGCCGTCGAGGAGGCGCTGGGCCTGGATCGAGCCGCGACCGAGGAGTCGCACGCGGTCCTGGAGTCGTTTGGGAACATGTCGTCACCGACGATCGTTTTCATCCTCGATCGACTCCGGCGCCGCAACGCCCCCCTACCCTGTGTGGCCCTCGCCTTCGGACCGGGCCTGGCGGTTGAGGCTACGCTGTTCGGTTGAGAGCATCGTCTCCTTACTCGGTGAGCTCGCTTCTCAACGTACCGAATCGACGATCGCGGTTGTCATGCTAGGCATTCCTCATGCCCATCGACCCGTTCCCCGACTTTGACGTCGCCATCGCGGGCGCTGGACTCGCCGGGGCGTCTCTTGCCCTCTGGCTCTCACGCGACGGAGCCAGAGTGGCTCTGTTAGATTCGGGCGAATTCCCACGAGATAAACTCTGCGGCGAGTACCTCAGCCCGGAATGCTGGGGGGTCCTCGAACGCATGGGAGTTGCGGGCGATGTATCGAACTCTGCCTATCATCCTATCCGACGCATTCGGATCACCACTCCGCGCGGGCGAGTCATCGAATCCGAAATTGCGACGCTCGACGAGCGTCCGGGGATCGGTTTGAGCCGCTCCTTTCTCGATGACCTGATCGTGCGTCGGGCTCGGGAGGCCGGGGCGATGGTCCTGGAAAGATCCCGAGTCGGAGGTCCGCTCTTGCGCCATGGCCGTGTCGTGGGATTGCATGCTCGACACCAACTGCACGGGCCATTCGAGGTCAAGGCGAAGGTAACAATCGCGGCGGATGGCCGTCATTCGGCACTCGTGCGCCAAACCGGACGAACCCGAGGACGAAGCCCGTTCCGCCCGCGACTCTTCGGAATGAAACGCCACCTCAATCTTGGGAATTCCGGGGCCACTGAGCCGTTTGGAACGGTTGGTTTAAATATTGTACCCGGAGGATATGGAGGCACCTGTTCTGTGGGAGCGGGGGTCACGAATCTTTGTGCTCTGCTCCCAGAATCCGATGTCCGCCACCTTCGGGGCGATCTCGATCGGGTCGCTCGTGAGACGTTGGGTCGCAACCCGTCTCTGGCCGCACTCCTGGAGGCCTCTACGCCGGCGGGCGAATGGAAGACCGTCTCCAACATTCGCGTGGAGGTATCGCGACCCGGCATCGACGGCATCCTCTACGCGGGAGACTGTCAGGGAACCATCGATCCTCTGGGCGGCCAAGGGATGACGATGGCTCTCCTGGGAGCTGAGCAACTCGCAAGAGCCGTCGAATCGGCGTTGGTCTCCACCGCCGGAGCGGATCGCTCCGTTCAGACCGCGTGCCAGACCGCCTGGCACCATCGGTTCGACGGCCGCATTCGTCTATGCCGTCTCTTTCATCACGCGTTAGTCCATCCGGAAGTGGTCGATCTCATCTCGCTCGCCGGCAGCCTTGCGTCACGAGCGGTCTCCGCGTGCTATCGAAAGACTCGAGACCCGTCGTGGGCCGGCGGTTAATCCGTCGTCGCAAGAGGCAGGGATCGATCCTCAAAGAATACGGCGAAATTGCGCGAACATCCGGAACGCCGTGAGCGTCTGGGATGGCAGACGACTCGGAGAGATGCCGAACAAACCGCGGTCGCCTGGCCTGATCTGCCCCGAATGTTCGAGGTCGCAATGCGTTTTTCGTGGCCCAGCCCGATCCAGGAACGAGGTATTTCGGGTGGTCGCCCCGGTTTTCCGGCGACCCGCCCGTTCCTCTTCGTGAAACGGTTCTGATGCCCGACGGCGGCCACATCCGGTTAGCTCGTCCGGGCCCGGTGTTTGACATCGGGCCTCGTCATTTCATGGGCTGGTAGCTGAGACGGTTTAGCGGCGGGCTGAAAACCCGCAGACGTGGATTCGAGCGCCACCCGGCCCACTGCCGAGCAGAATCGGCCCGTTCGTCTACCGGAAGGATTCCGCTCTTTCAAGGCGGCGAAGAGGGTTCGACTCCCTCACGGGCCAGATCTCCTGCGATAAGTCAGAGCATCTGCATTATATTATAATATCTGGAGGATCGATGAAGGCACGTTTGAAACCAAGCGCCGCGATTGCCCGATTGGGGCCGTGGTGTAACGGCGGCATATCGGCCTTTTAAGCCGGGAGGTGAGGGTTCGAATCCCTCCGGCCCCATCCATCGTCCCCGGCCCGTAGCTTAACGGAAGAGCCCCCGGCTGATAACCGGGAGGTGGCGGTTCGACTCCTCCCGGGCCGACTCGGTGATCTCGCGGGACTCAGGTGTCAGCGGCAGCATTCCCGGTTCTTACCCGGGCAGGTGAGGGTTCAAGTCCCTCGGGTCCCATTGGTTGGCACTGGTCGTCTATTGACGGCAGCCTCGCCAACGAGACCGGGGTTGAGCCAGGATTTTCAGTGGGGCGGGCGTCCCTGCCCGCCTGCCAAGTCTTCAAGGCATTTGTAGGCGGGCAGGGACGCCCAATGGCACTTACTTTCGATGCGCCCGTGAAAAATTGTGCGCTTAAGCTCGGGATTCTGGGTCGTCATTCGAGAGCTTCCAACGCCCCAGCTATCCCGGATTAAGCGAACATAGGCCCATAGGTGCGGTGAAAGTAAGTGCCATTGGGCAGGGACGCCCGCCGCTCCGGAAAATGGAAAACGCCCCCGGGCCTGGGACCCGGGGGCGTCGTTGTGTTTGGAAGTGGGGGCCGAGGCTGGGCTCGGCTCAGTGACGGACGCCTTGAAAGATCGCGCCGACGCCGGCGCGCGGGAGATAGTAGGTGTCGGCGGGGACCCGGTCGCCGGGGCGGTAGTAGCCGAGGTCGTACTCGGCTTCCCAGGGCGGGTCCATGATCATGTTATAGGGCAGCAACGCGATCTGGCTGATGAACAGGCCGGCGGAATACATCGGCTGCAAGAGCTGGTTCCGCTGGTTGGATTGGCGAGGGTCGTCCAGCGGGTAGGAGAAGTAGCGACCGCGGGTCCCGAGCGACTGCTCGACGCCCTGGCCGTAGCGTTCGAGGACGGCGTCCTGGAAGTACAGCGGCATGTGGCAGGTCGCCGCAGCCGCCCAGTACTTTCGGTTCGGTCCCCACTCGCGGGCCGGCAGGGGCACGAACTCCTCGGGCACCGGGATCACGCGGATGGGCCGGGGCTCGGTCGGGCTGGGGGCGCGAGGAAGCTCCAGACGGCTGGTGCTGGCGGTCTCGGAACCGCCATTGGCCGGGCCGCCGGGCGGGACCTGCGTGCCGAGCATCGGCCGAGGATTGCGGCGGAGTTCCTCGTCCTGGCGACGGACGATGACCTCGACCTCGCGGAGCGACTCGGGACTGAGGGCCGACAACGACGACGCGCTGACCGGGGCGACCGCCACCGATCCGGCCGGGGGAACGGCCAGGGCCGAGTCGGAGGTCGGAGGCGCGATGGGCACCGGGGCCGGCCGGGAGATCGGGGCCGGCAGAACCGGCAGTTCATCGGCCTCCTCGGCGGGCGGAGCCGGGATTTCCCGCGGCTCGACGTGAAACTGTCGCGGAGCCGGTTCGGCCCGGGGGAGGGGCAACTGCCTCGGGCGAGGCGTCCCGGACGGCGGAGACACCGGGGCCTCCTGGACCGGGGCGGGAACCACAGCCGGCGGCGGCTCGGCGATCGGTGCGGGTGCGTCAGTGATCGGCGCGGGTGCCTCGGCGGCAGGTGCCTCGGGGAGCGTCGGCACGGGAGCCTCGGCGGGCCTGGCGACCGGCGCCGGCGAAGGAGCAGACGGCAGCGCCGGCAGGTCCGTCGGGTCCCCGACCGGAGCCGGGGCCGGGGCCGGAACCTGGGCGGGGGTCGGAACCTCGACCGGTACGGGCGTCGGCACCGGAAGCTCGCCCAACGGTGGCGGTCCCGGAGGGTCCGAAGGTTCCACCGCCGGCACGGGCGACACCGCCGGCATGGGAGCCGGGGCCGTAGCCGGCATGGGCGAGGGCCTCGGCGTCTCCGCAGTCGGTGGCTCGGAGGGTTTGGCCGGAGCCGGAGCCGGTGCTGCGGCCGGTTCGTCGGGGGACGAGCCGGTCAGGAAGATCGGGTCGGACGGGGCCGGGCTGGCGACCGGGTCCGTCGTGGACTTCGGGTCCGTCGGCATGGGTGCTTCGGCCTTGAGGTTGGCCGGGGCCGGGGCCGCGCTCGATGGCGGAGGGACGGGAAGCTCGGGAAGATCCAGCGCAGGCGGCTCGGCCGGCGCGTCGGTCTCGGCCGAGGCCCTCTGGACCGTATCGACCGCGGGGACGTTCGACGGGGCCAGGGCCAAGGCGCCGGGGCGGCCGGCCCGACGGCCCTTGGTCGCCGAGCCGGTGTCGGCCGAGACGACGTCACGAAGGCCGTTCCGGGCGCGCTCGATGCCCCGCTTGAGCTGCTTGGTTTCCTTCGCGTCCAAATCGTTGACGGGACGGGCCTCGGCCTCGCGGAGGAAGACCAGGGCCCGGTCGTAATCGTGGTAATTGTCGAGATAATCCAGCCCATTGCGCAAGAGCTGCCGGGCCGATCGCGTCGCCAGCGACGGGTCGGGCTCAGCCCCGCCGGTCGAGGGGGGCGAGACATTGGCCGATCCGCCGAGCATCTGCTGGGCTCGAAGAATCGTCACCGTCGCGCCGGTCACGACGACCAGCGCGATCAAGGCCGTTCTGGGGCCACGCACGTCACGCCTCCTTGCTGACGTTTTCCGATCCAATCCGTCCGACAACCGACGGTCAACTGAGACAGCGAAGAGAGCCATCTTCCCGGAAGGTCGCTTCGCTGTCATGGAATCCCCCGAGGCCCGAGGACCGAAGGACGAGATATCCGTCCATCTTCGGTTATCGGCCATCGGCCCGGTTTGTATCCGGTCAAATCAAACCGCCCCCCGCCCGCTATCGCTTTCGCCGCTGAAGCTCGAATAATTCGGGGCTTCCTGCGTGATCACGATGTCGTGAGGGTGGCCTTCCTGTACGCTCGCGCCGGTCACTTGAATGAACCGGGCCTTGGTCCGCAGGTCTTCGATGGTCTTGGTCCCGCAATAGCCCATGCCGGCCTTCAGTCCGCCCACGAGCTGGAATACGTAATCGGCCAGGGGGCCCTTGTATGGGACGCGGCCTTCCACCCCTTCGGGCACCAGCTTCTGGGACGAGACCGCCTTGCCGTCGGCCGTCTTGGCGTCCTGCCGGTAGCGCTCGGACGAGCCCTTGGCCATCGCCCCCAGCGAACCCATGCCTCGATAGGATTTGAAGCTCCGGCCGCGATAAATGATCGTGTCTCCCGGGCTCTCGGCCAACCCCGCGAACAGTCCGCCGATCATGACGCTATGAGCGCCCGCCGCCAGGGCCTTCGTGATATCGCCCGAGTACCGAATCCCCCCGTCCGCGATGATCGGGACCCGCCCGGCCGCCGCCTTGGCACAATGGTAAACCGCCGTGATCTGGGGGACGCCCACGCCCGAGACCACCCGCGTGGTGCAGATCGAGCCCGGCCCGATCCCCACCTTCACCGCGTCGGCCCCCGCGTCGATCAGATCCCGCGTGCCTTCGGCCGTCGCGACATTGCCGGCGATGACCTCGATCCCGAAATCCTTCTTGATCTTCCGCACCGTGTCCAGCACGTTCTTCGAGTGCCCGTGCGCCGAATCGACGACCAGCACATCCACGTCCGCCTCCAGAAGCGCCGCGATCCGCTCGTAATCATGGACCCCGACGGCCGCCCCGACCCGCAATCGGCCCCTCGCATCCTTGCATGCGTTGGGGTAGCGGTGGAGCTTGTCGATGTCCTTGATCGTGATCAGGCCCTTCAGTCGATATTCATCGTCAACCAGCAGAAGCTTCTCAACCTTATTTTTCGTCAAAATCCGATCAGCTTCTTCCAGGCTGGTGTTGGCCGGCGCGGTGATGAGGTTCACCCTGGTCATGACCTCCTCCACGCGGAGGTCGTCCGACTCCAGGAACCGGAGGTCGCGGCGGGTCAAGATCCCCTTGAGCTTGCCGTCGACGGTGATGGGCACGCCCGAGATGTTGTGCCCCTCCATGATCTCCCGCGCCTTGCCGACCATGGCGTCGGGCGGGAGCGTGACGGGATCGACGATGATCCCGTTCTCGGACCTCTTGACCTTGTCCACCTCTCGGGCCTGCTGCTCGATCGGCAGATTCTTATGGATCACCCCCAGCCCGCCCTCTTGCGCGAGCGCAATGGCGAGCTCCGCCTCGGTCACGCTATCCATCGGCGCCGAGAGGATCGGGATATTGAGCGGGATCTTCGCGGTGAGTTGCGACCTGACCTCGACCTGTTTCGGGAGCAGCTCCGAGAGCGCCGGCTCCAGCAAAACGTCGTCGAAGGTCATTCCCTGATAGGCGATGCGATCTTGCATGGGAAAAGCTCCGAACCCACAGATGGGTTGCGTTCGGGTCCAGGGTGCCTTTCCCGTCACATTAGACCCGAGGGAGGCGGAACGGGCAAGGGCAAGTGCAGTGTAGGCCGGGCGGATTCTCTAAAAAGGATGAATGCGTTGATAGAATCAATCCGGAATTCGGCTGCCCTTTCGTCGCAATTTGGCGGCGATAGATCTCCGTGCTACAATGCGCGAACAGGGTCGTTCATCGGGTAGGAACTTCGACGATGCCCTCGACCTCCCATGAACGATGGACGACATCCCGAAGAGTGAGCTTGGACGAGATCGAACAAGCACACGTCGCCGTCGGTGGAACGAAGCGGGGCAGGCGTTATGCAACGCAACAGATCAATCGGGCCTATTCGATGTTACTGGCGTCGCAGTTCCAAGGCTTCTGCCGCGACCTTCATTCGGAATGCATCGATCACCTGGTGGCGATGGTCAATCCCACTTCGGTGAAGGAGATCATGCGGGACGAATTGAATCGGAATCGCCAATTGGATCGAGGGAATGCTCAATCCGGCACCATCGGGGCGGACTTCGGTCGACTTCGCATCGATTTCTGGACAGAGGTACGTGGCCACGATCAACGCAACAAGGCGAGACAATCGCTACTCGATGACCTGAACGTGTGGCGGAACGCGATCGCTCATCAGAACTTCGATCCCACCAAGCTGGGAGGCACGAGCATTCTTCGGCTCTCTCAAGTACGACAATTCCGCACCGCATGCGATCGTCTCGCCTCGGCCTTCGATGACATTATTCGTCATCACTTGCACACCCTGACCGGCGCATCTCCCTGGTGACCGGAGCAACCCCATGAGTTCCGCGACGAAGACCGCCCCGCGATTCCATATCGGCGACTGGGTGTCGTTCCCCTCCGTCTCCCGCCGGGTCTTGGCACAGGTCATCGAGGACCGGGGACAACTCGGCGTCCGCGGACGCCGTCTCTACCGTGTGCTGATCGATCCGGCTCAAGACGAGCCGACGACCTCTGAGATTCCCGAAGCGGATCTCGAGCCCGCTCCGGAGATCCTTCCCGCCGAGGTCGCACGGGAGAAAGGGTTCTCCACGCAAAACTGGCCTCGTCAGGCATTCGACTTCAGGTACATCCGAAAGAAGGATGCGAATACATGGACGGTGAAGTCAAGGCGAGAGGAACGGATGGGGAGCGGGAAAGCTCTGGGGGCGGTCTCCTATGCGACGGCACGCTGGGAGTCGGAATCGGTCGGCGATGAGACCCATGCCATCGTCTCCGTTCTCATCGAATGCGACCCGCGGTTGACCGACCCGTACTCGCTCGATCATCCCGTATGGCGAGCGATGACTCAAGAGGCCCGCAAGCTCGCCGACGAACTGTTCAAGTCCAAACATCCGAAAGCTGTGATCGCATCGCACTAGTTGGTCTGCCGGTGCATGGGCTATGAATCACCGCTGATTTGCACGCCGAAGGAATGGCCGACCGGAGGGCAGATCTCTGACACCACAGCCTATCTTGCGCTCGGTCGCGATGGGTGCGACGACCGATTCCGGGTCGGGCCGGTTCCCACCGACCGACATGGGCTTGACCCGAAGCGGCCGGTGGGAGCCGGCCCGACAAGACTGTTGATGCGACAGATTCCACGTCGCTACGGGCCTCTACTGTTTCTCTTGGTGCGGTGGCAAATGGCAGTCAATCTTTACGACCTCGCGGATGAGGTCAATGATGAAGAGAGCTTCCTCCGTTTCATGGAAGCGCTCGCAGCCGACCGGGATGAAGAATGCGAGATCGAAGCGAGCAAGCCCTCTTCACCGTATGCCCCTGGCGCTCTCGGATGAGAAAACGGTTCGATCGGGGCCTTTCTTGATGCCGCCGCGAGATGGGGACACGACTCTTTGAACGGGCTTGAGCTTTATGAAAAACCGGCCAATCCATGGCGCCGTGCCGCTCATATTCTGCACGCGGGTAAATTTTATGAGTGAGAACGGCCGAAGTCGTGCCAGGCGTCAGGCCGTGAATCGCAAGGGACTTCCCCTGGTCTTCGCCGGGTTCTAAGATAGAGCGGAACGGGGAGGACGCGATGCCGATCGTCAAGCCAACAGAGTCCGATCGCCCGATCGTCCAGGCAACACAGCCGGAGGCGGATGTCGAAAATCCGCAAGAGGACCCTGAAAAACGCCCGCCGGCTGCCGGCACGCCGATTCTGGCACCCGAGCTTCGGGATGCCCTTGAGAAGAGTTGGGCGCGCCACGAATCGGCCTATCGTTACCTCGGACGGTAATGGGCCGTGCCCGAGATCCGATATCTGACATCAGACGACCTGATCGCATTGCACGGCGAAGTGGTTGCACGAAGTGGCGGTCTTGCCTCGCCACTGGTCGCTCCCGACAAGCTCGACTCAGCCCTGAATCGGCCAAGGCATGCTGCCTGGTACGAAGGGGCCGATCTCGTCCGTCAGGCGGTCCTGCTCGCGGTCGGGATCTCCCAATCGCAAGCGTTCCTTGATGGGAACAAGCGAGCCGCGTTCGCGGCACTCGATGTTTTCCTCCTCGTCAACGGCCTTTCCTACCGAGGGGAGTCGCTGGCGTTAGCCCGCTGGATTGAGTCCATCGGCGAGGCAGGGCGCACGGGTCGGGATGCCCTGACGGATCAGTTCGGAGCCTGGCTGCGGGGATGTGTCGAGCCCGATCAGAAGGGGACATCGGGCTGGGACGATTGACGTCTTTTCTCACCCCCCTCGACGATTCTCTCTACCCTTCCCCGGCCGCGGCCTGTAGCTTATCCGCCGGGGACGCGGACCTCTGCGTTCATCAGACCCTTCTCACCAGCCGAGGCAATTTCATGAAGCGGTTCCTGCTGGCGATGTGCGTGACGGTCTTGCTCCCGGGGATGGGCGCCTCGGTCCGGGCCGACGACGCGGAGGCGAAGGCCGTCCTGGACAAGGCCATCAAGGCGCTGGGCGGCGAGGAGAAGCTGGCCAAGGCGGACAAGTACACCTTGAAATCCAAGGGCACGGTCAGCATCAACAACATGGAGATCGAGTTCACCGTCAAGGGGACCATGCAGGGGCTCGATCATTATCGCTCGGAGTTTGAGGGGACCATCGACGGCAACCCGATCAAGGTCGTCTCGGTCCTGAACGGCGACAAGGCCTGGCGCCGGGTGGGCGACAACACCATGGAACTCGACGACGAGGGCCTCGCCACGGAGAAGCGCACCGTCTACGTCCAGGCCGCCACGTCCACCCTCCTGCCGCTCAAGGGCAAGGACTTCAAGCTGGAGAAGGCCGCCGACGAGAAGGTCGACGACAAGGCCGCGGCCGTCGTCAAGGTGACCGGCCCCGACGGCAAGCCCTTCACCCTGTTCTTCGACAAGGAGAGCGGCCTGCCGGTCAAGATGACCACCAAGACGCGCGGCTTCATGGGCGAAGAGGTCGACCAGGAATCCGTCTACTCGAACTACAAGGAATTCGACGGCATCAAGCGCGCCGCGAAGGTCTCCATCAAGCGTGACGGCGCGAAGTTCCTCGAACAGGACATCACCGAATTCAAGGTCCTGGACAAGCTGGACGCCGACACCTTCGCGGAACCGCAATAACACGCACCCGAGATCGGGCCTTCCACGTCACGGTCGGGCGGCCGTGCGCAGGACGTGGACGCGGTTGTCTTGTCGGGTGGGTTGCGCCGCCCGCGGCGGGTACCTGCTTCGCCTGATTTGCAGCCATCTCGACGTCGCTCCGGGCGCCGGGGTGGCCGGACCCCCGGCCGCCTGACGGTCCTCGATTCCCAGGTCACGTCCAATCGGGCCCGGGCGAGTCCGGGCGTCCACGGCTTCTCCGCCAGCGACGCGGGCACCAAGCCGGGTGACGCCGGTGTGCGAGGGCAGAGCGGCCCTGGAGGCACGGCCGGCGTGAACGGGCTGTTGCCCGCTGGCGGCGGCAACGGCGGCGACGGCACCAACGGCGCGGATGGCACCGACGCGACCGACGACAAGCGATCCGGCCCCCCGCTCGGCGACGCCGGTGACGGGGGAGACGGCGGCAACGCCCGGGGTGGCGGTCATTAACCTCGCCGCCGGCCTCGTCACGATCAGCAACACCACCCTGCAATTCAACGAGGCTGACGGCGGGGGCGGCGGCCAGGGGTTTCTCAACACCAGCCTGATCCCCAAACACGGGGAGACGGCCGCCTGGGATGGCCCGGTGGCGATGGCGGCGGCTCCGGCGGTAAGGGTGGAGAGGGGCTCGGCGGCGGGCTTTACCAGGCCCGCGGCCAGACCACCCTGACCAACTCGCCCGTGGCGGTTCAGGTGGGCCGGGCGGACAGGGCGATTACGGGGCCCATGGCGGCATTGGCAGCGCGGGTGGGAGCGGCGGCGGGGGCGGTGCCGGTAGCAATGGTGGCTTCAGCCTCGGTCTACCCGGGGGGATGGCGTCGCCGGTGTGGCCGCCGGGGATGCTGGGGCGGCCGGGAAGGCGGGCACCGAGGGCATGGCGGGTCCGATGGGGGCCTCCGGCGCGCTGGGCCTCCCCGGCCTCAAGGGCACCGCCGAAGGGGCCGACGTCTCCGGTACGATCCTCGAAGTCGTGGGCTCGCCTCCCGACACGACCCCGCCGACCAGCCGCGTCGCGGCCCTGCCGATCTTCGAGCCCGCCACGTTCACCGTGACGTGCTCGCAGCCCGCCGCGGGGGCGCTCACCATCCCCGCCGGGAAGACCAGCCGGGCCAACCTGCTGAAAATCGTCAACCACCGCCTGCTCAAGGGTACGACCACCGTTCAGATCAGCCTGTCCTCCCCCATGAACGCGGTCCTGGGGGCCAGAACCACGCATACTCACGCCATCGTGCGATGAGGATTGGATCGGTTGACTCACGGGCCTCGCATCCGGTCCCCTCTCCCCGCGGCGCGAAACACATACGGAGGGAGAGGGGACCCGAGGAGGATCCGCAACAGGACCGACCCACGACCCGTTCCGAACTCCCGTTGGACCCCGGAGGCCGGGATCGGTACACTATCCTCCGTGGCGAGACGCCTTGCCTTGCCTTGATGGAATCAGGATCGTTGATCTGAGGAGTCAGAGCCGTGGGATTACGCCGGATCGGTAGCACTCAGCGCAAGACTCAGCGGGCCAAGGTCCGCAAACGCAACCGCCCTCGCAAGGTGAAGGAGCGAGCCCGCCGCGACGCCCGGATGCTCACGGTGATCTCCGGCCGCCCCCTGCCCCACACCCCCTGGGTCATGAGCTGGCTGAGCGTGAAGCTGGACAAGCCGTCGACCGCCATCACCCAGGCCGACGTCGACGCGATCGTCTCCAACGCCCACGCCCACGCCGCCTGACGGACGGGCGCGAATTCGGATCGATCAAGCACAACGCATCCAGAGATGCGTTGTGCTTATTTTCGGCACGTGATGGATATCTCGCCCCCCTGCGGTAGGTCCGACTTCAGTCGATCCTGTCCACCTATCCTGTCGGAGGATGGGGCAGACCGACTGAAGTCGGACCTACTCCCCATCCGAGGCCCTGCGTCGCTGCCAGAACGCAACCCAGCATGAGCCGATTCTTTTTTCCGGGCCGCAAACTCCTGGCAAGACGGGGAACCCCGGCGGTCCGCGTGTGCCCGAGGTGTGGGAATCGTGAAGAATCACGCATCGTTGCGCGGGTTCTCTTGTTCCCGAAGGCGTCGCGCCGTAGAGTTGAACATAGCGATCGGTCAAGGCGGTGCCGATGACGGGCAACGGGACAGTTCCGATTCCGCGAAGAGGCCGCCGAGATCGCCGAAGGGAGGCATTTGATGGCATCAACCGAGGGCGCGGGGGCGGATTGGGACGCAGGGCGGGTGACCCTGGGTCGCCACTTCCTGCGGGACATGGAAGGTCTGTGGGAGAACATGCTGAAGCTGGCCGCCGTGGTCGAGACGGCCCTGTCCACCAGCATCCAGGCCCTCTGCGACGGCCGGGCCGACCTGGCGGCCGAGGTCAAGGGCGGCGAGAACGCCATCAACGACTGGGAAGTCCGCATCGAGCGCGACTGCCTGAAGGTCCTGGCCCTGCATCAGCCGGTGGCGTCGGATCTGCGGCGGGTGGCCGCGATCCTCAAGATCAACGGCGACCTCGAACGCGTGGCCGACCTGGCCGACCACATCGCCAGCCGCGCCCGCAAGCTCGCGACCAAGGTCCCGCCCACCCCCATCCCCGCCCAGCTTGAAGCCATGGCCCGCGAGGCCCTGAATCAGGTCCACGATAGCCTGGATGCCCTGGCCAAGGCCGACGTCAGCCTCGCCCGCGCCGTGATCGCCGCCGACCGAGGCGTCGACCGCCTCCGCCGCGCCGTCCTGAAAGAACTGAAGGACTGCATCCGCAGCGAGCCCGACCGCGTCAACACCTGGCTCCGCCTCATCAACACCGCCCGCAACATCGAGCGCGTCGCCGACCACGCCACCAACATCGCCGAAGCCGTGATCTATCTCAAGGAAGGCGACATCATCCGCCACGTTGGCGACCGTCGCCAGAACGCCACGAAAACGCGCGTGCTGAGCGACGACTGACGCCGGTCCTCCCCGATCCCCGCCGAAAACCCGATTCCCCGGGAGGAATCGGGCTTTTCTCTCGATCATCACTTCCCGCCTGACATGGCGCGCCCATCACCTCCGACGTGATTACCATCGCGATTCGCCACAATCTCGATCACCCCAGGCGGCGGCGCGGCTGATGGCGCGTCTTCTCTTCACCGTCGAAGATACCTTCGTGATCCGTGGCCGCGGCCTGGTAATGGCCCCCGGCATCGTCCCCGAGGGTGAAGGACGGTTCCACGTCGGCGACCGGATCACCCTCCGGCGCCCCGATGGCTCGTATTTCGACACGCAGATCGGTGGCCTGGAACTTCTCGATCCCAATCCGCGTCACGATGTCGTCATCATGCTAATACTGAGGCGACCCTCGGCGGGCCGGTCCCCTGAGCTTGCTCGTACGGCGGCGGAACCCCGGCCTGTCTCGTCCCCCGGCAACGGGGGGCGTCTCGGCTCGCCCCGCCACCATGAATGGAACCCCCGGCAAGAAACGGGGGCGGAGCCTGGGCATTGTTAGCGCAGGTGTAGATTATTTTTAAGAAAAAGACTGGATTATTGGTAATCGAGGATTATTATCGAGACGCACCGGGCCTCGTTGTCGCTTTGTTCCTATGGCAGCTACACGCCGCGATGATTGCTGTCTTGCGGGCTCGGGGCTCATAAAACCCCCTGGCCATGACCTGACGCGGACCGTCCCGAGGTGTTTACGATCGAATCTTAAATTCGGTGCTCATGATCCTGCAGGCTACGATGATGGTGGCCTGACTACGAATGGCGTATTGCTTACATAAACGAATTCGCGGGGCCGCTTGGTGCCGCCGGGGCACCTTCATGGACTTTGAGGCCCTTGGTGACTGACTCGTTCTCTTGAACGCTGAGCGACGTGTGCCCCTGGGTTCCTGAGAGAACCGGGGCGAGAACTTCATGGACACCAGCGCAGAATATCAGGAGGGCGCTGGTCGCTGATACTTCGCGAAACTCACATCCCGCACCGGCGGGTCGGGCACAACTCTCCCGCTTGCCTGACCGAGACCGGGTCGGTTTCGTCCTCTCCAATTTCCCCCTCTCCCACGTCCGGCTTTCCCATTTTCCAGCTCCCACCTGGAGGGGCGTTCATGCATTCCATGCGTCGTCGCGGTTTCACCCTGATCGAGCTGCTCGTGGTCATCGCCATCATCGGCGTCCTGATCGCCCTGCTGCTCCCCGCCGTCCAGGCCGCCCGCGAGGCGGCCCGCCGCTCGCAGTGCGTCAACAACCTGAAGCAGCTCGGGTTGGCGATCCACAACTACGAGGGCGCCAACGGCTCCCTGCCGCCCTCGGGCGAGTACGGGTCCAATGACAACCCCGTCTTCGGGATCGGCACCGTCGGCCCGCAGAACCACTGCTTCAAGCTGCGCATCCTGCCGTTCATGGAGCAGCAGAACGCGTACAACACCATCAACTTCGCGGTCTCGGCCATCTGGAACAGCTCTCCCGGCACGGCCTCGCCGATCGATGGCTTCTCCATCAACCAGACGATCCGCCTGACCAAGATCAACAGCTTCTCCTGCCCGTCGGACACCAACGACCCGGGCAACGGCGGCGACCCCTCGTCCAACTTCGTGAGCTATCACGAGAACGGCGGCGTGAACCGGGCCGTCAGCAGCTGGCGCTCGCAGGGCATCAGCTATTTCTCCGGCCATGACGGCGGCCTGAACAAGACGCGCACCTTCGCGTCGATCACCGACGGCCTGTCCAACACGGCGGCGTTCTCCGAGTACTGCCGCGGCAAGGCCACCATGGCCAACGACGGCCTGCACATGACCTACAACGGCCCGAACATCGCGCAGTACCCGCAGACGGACCTGGACGCGAACTTCAAGGTCGCCCAGCTCTGCCAGTCCTCGACGTCCTTCTCGTGGGACTTCAAGGGCGAGGTCTGGACCCAGCAGGACGGCGGCCGCGGCGGCCAGTACCAGCACATCCAGACGCCGAATCGCAAGGCGTGCAACGCGGCCGGTCCGGACACGGTGATCGGGCCCAGCTCGTACCACCCCGGCGGCGTGAACCTGCTGCTGATGGACGGCTCGGTGAAGTTCGCCAAGAACAGCATCGCCTTCCGCACCTGGCAGGCCCTCGGCACGATCGACGGCGGCGAAGTCCTCCCGGGCGACGTCTTCAATTGATCGACGCGTCATAACATTGGGACACAGGCGACGTTGTTTTCGAGTGTTGCCGGTCATACCCGGCCCGTGATCTGCCTCGCCGGGCAGCACGGGTCGCGTATGACTCCGATCCGACTCTCTCGAATGATGCAATCGTTTCGGAGCCGAAGGCCAAGGGTCGCGGGCAAGGCTTCCATTGAGGATACCGATGAGGAATTCCACCTGGTTTGCCGTCCGATTCACGGGATGTTTCGCGGCCGGAAGCTGCCTCGTCGCGATCGCCATCGGAAGGATGTGCGCCCCGGCGCCGTCGCTGCGGAGTATGGAGAAAACCCGCCTGATCCACATGCCGATCATCACCCACGCGAAGCCCGACGAACGATTGAGCTTCCTGGATACCGAGTCGGGCAGGTCGATCCCCGTGGATCTGCCCCCGGGCGAGACTGTCGAGTGGGCGAGCTGCTCGCCGTGGCACGACGCGCAAGGTCGGCGCCAGTTCGTCGGCCGATGGGAGAGTCGATCGGGTGACGGCGCCGCGGAACTCGTCAACGAGTTCGGCCTGGCACGGTTCTCGTTCCCGGACGGCGAGGCCCTGAACCGGATACCGCTCGAGATCACGCCCAGGGGCACCCCGTGCTGGTATCCGGGGACGACCGCGAAGATCCTCTTCACGGCCAGCGACGGTGGTCTCTATCGGTTTGCTTTTGAGGGCTCGCGTTCCGCGGATGCGACTCCGGACGGTTGCGATACGCGACCGCAGCCGATTCCGTGGAAGGTCGCGCCCCCGGGCGAGGCCGAGCGCTCGGTACACATCGCCGACCCGGTCTGGCCCGAGGATCGGGCATTCGGCGGCCTCCTGTTCGTCGCCCTGAGTATGCAGACCTACGAAGGTGACCAGCTGGGATGGACCGCGTACCGGATCTGGTGGCTCCGACTCGATCGCGAGGGGTCGGCCATCGAGGCCGCCGGCCCACTCATGCAAAATCCTGCAACGTTTGATGGGAAAGACAAAGGCCGATTTCCGCGCCCTGTCCGGATGGCGGATGGGCGATGCCATCTCGCCTTTCTTTCTCGCGACCGGGAGACGTCGAGCTGGGATCTTTGCCTTGCTCCGATCGTTTTGGATGGCTCCGGGCTTCCTCATGTCGATCCTGATACCGTCAAGGTTGTTGCCGAGCGATGTGCCCCCGTCCCGCCGGCGTTCTCCGCCGACTCTCGGTGGCTCTATTTTCACTTTGCCAACGATGCGCCCGGCCAGATCCATCCCTTCCCCGTCGCTGGCGAACCCGCGGCCCGCAGGGCCGTCTCGCCGGATGACCGCGAGAATCGCGGAGAATGAGGCGGCGGAGAGGCGTGCCCCAGAGCGGCCGCCGGACGCCGGGTACGGCCGGATGAGTCCAGACGATGGCGAACGAGGCGAGAACGACTGGAGAGACGTTGCCGACCGGGATCGCGGTCCTGCTGGTGGACGACGACGTCGAACTCTGCGAACTGCTGCAGGAGTTCTTCGCCCATCATGACATCCGCCTCGAATTCACCCACGACGGCCGCCGAGCGCTATCGCGGGCGCTGAGTGGCGGCTACGACCTACTCCTTCTGGAGGTCATGATGACCGGTCTGGATGGTTTTAAACTCCTTCAACGCGTGCGGCGCCAGAGCCAGGTGCCGGTGATCATGCTGACGGCCCGCTCGGCGCAGGCCGAGCGGGTCGCCGGGCTCGACGCCGGCGCCGACGACTACCTCTCCAAGCCGTTCGGCCCGGAGGAGTTGCTGGCCCGCATCCACGCCGTGCTCCGCCGGGCAGGCCGCGTCCCCCGGAGGCCGGCCGTCGTGGAGGCCGCGGGGATCCACCTTACCCCGTCCGCACGCGTCGCCCGGTGCGAGGGGGCCGCCCTCGACTTGACCACCGCCGAGTATGACATCCTCGAATTGCTGGTCCGGGCCGCGGGCCGGGTCGTGAACCGGGACGAGCTGACGATGGCCCTCTACCGCCGACGAGTCATGCCATACGACCGCGCGATCGACGTTCATATCAGCAACCTACGGAAAAAGCTGGGTCGGCATGGCAAGCTGATCGGCACGGTCCGCGGGGTCGGATACCTGTTCCGTTCCGGCGCGGCGGACGATGAAGGCCGATGACACGCAATCGATCCTGGCCAAGATCCCGGCCCTCTGGGCGACCGTCTCGCGGCAATAAGCGTCCTCGGGCTTCGGATTGTACGTGTTCCGAGAAACCCGCAGGGACATCTCGATCTGCTCTACGCCCCGAATCGATCGGGCTGCCCTGGCCAGTTCCGGAAGCTATTTCACGGCACCTCTGCCGGATGCAGCTTCATTCTTGGAAGTGGCTTCACTCGCGGTTCGTGCCCCTTTCGGTGTGGCATCGACATTCTTCAGGTCCCCGAGCGCCCACTGGATGCCCAGCAACAAGTGCCCCAGGACGGGGGAATTCTCAAATTCAAGCCCGGCACGATTGCCGCCGTGCCCGAGGTTCGTGTAGAAGCCGCGCCTGGTCAAGGATTGGTCGCCCGTCCGAGTCTTCTCCATCGTCGACCTTGTTGCGCCTCAGGAACGACTTGTTCGGGCGTTCGACCATCAGGTTGTAGCCGACCATCTTGCCGTCGACCCAGAGCCGCACGAACTTGGTCAGCGGAGCCGCGCTGCCGGCGCGACGATAGACCTCGTAGGCGAGCGCCTCGGCCAGCATCCATCGCTCGTTGCCCTCGAAGAAGACGCTGACGGCGGACTGCCCCTGGAACCGCCGGTCCTTGTGGAAATGCAACACGAACCCGGGATGCCGTCCTCGCGGGACGGCGTTGATGTGGTCGAACAGCGCGACCTTCCCGGTCTTCTGGTCCACGTGGATGAAAGCCGACGATCCTCGCGGAGGGTGCGGCGTCTCCTCGTTCCCCGGCCCGAATCGACCAGGCGGGCCGAATCCGGGGGGAGGTGGGCCGGGTCGTTCGTCGGGCTGTGGGCCTGGCGGTCCCCCCGGGGGGGGTTCTCGATCACGTCGTTCGCCCGGCGGGGGGCCGAACCCGGGCGGGGGGCCGAAGCCCGGCCCTCCGCGGCGCGCCTGGTCCACCGCCGCCTTGCGGTCGGGGCCGCCGAGGAGCAGCACGGCCAGGGAGATCGGGGCCTTGTCCCAGCGATCCTGGATGTAAGTCGAGAGGGTCGGTCTCAGGTCATGCTCGGCCGGGTAGAGCCGCTGCGCGCCGCCCGGACCGGTTGCCTGCACGCGATATCGCAGGAGCGTCCCTGCCGGATGGCCCGGGATGCTCGCGACGAAGCGGCCGTCGGGACCTCTCACCATCGGAATTGAGACCTCCGCCCCTTCCGCCTCGGCCGTCAGCGAGCGGTAGAGCAGTGCGACACCCGGGGCCATCACGTCCCCTTTCACCTCCGCCGACACGCGGAGCGGTCGGCCGGGCGCGGCGACGGCCGGGGCCTCCAGGGGCGACACAACCGGCGGGAGGGTCGCCGAGAAGTTCGCATTCGGCCTGCCGGGCCTGCCCGACGGCTTCGGCGTCGCGGGGAGCGGGGAGCCGGCCCAGTTTTCGGGGACCTCGCCCGAGGAACCCGGGCAGATGCGCTCCAGGGAGGCCGACGCACCGTCCGCGCTGACCGGCCAGGGCGACTCGTCCTTGTAACGAGCCGCGTCCACCACGTTGCCCCGGTCGTCGCGGAGCTCGATCCGCTCGCCAGCGCGCTTGAGCGGACGTTTGAGGGGGCCAATCGACGTCAACCGATAGGCGTTCGTGAATTGCTCGGGATTCAGCGAGACGACGAGGAATCCCTTCGGCTCGATCCGGGAGCCCGGCGGGAATGTGAAGACCTTGCCCTTGTCGAGCGACCCCCGCCGACGTCGGCGGGGCGCTCTCCGGGGTTGAACAGCTCGACCCACTGGACTTCGTCGAGGTCATCCGGCGCGTGGTAGAAGATCTCGTTGATCACAACCCCGCCCGCATCGGTGGGGGGCGGCGTCAACGCCAACAGGAACGCGACGATCGTGATGGACTGCATTCATCCCCCTTGGACCCGTCCTCGACGACCGATCGAGGCGAACCGCTGAACGTGATGATGAGAGAGTGCCGTCGCGACCGGGCGACGGCGACGATATCGATTTCCGGGACGGCGTCCGCGCTTGCCGGGGCCGTTCAACCTTCACGTGACAACTCCACCCCGACACCCCCGCGATGCCGTTGAGCCGGCCGATCAGGTCCTCGGGCGAGGCGTCGGCGCGAAGGCGGACGGAATGGGTGAGATCGAGCGCAACGCCGTTCTTCGCCGTCGAAGCCGAGAGGAGGCGATGCCGACCGAGGGCCGCCCGGAACACCGAGTCCACCGCCGCGCGAGTGACATCATTTTGCTCGACCTTGAGCCGCAAGCTCGCGTCGTCCCGGTCCCAGCCGCCCCGGGCCGATCGGCCGGGGGGCCACAGCAGCGGCGCCGCGGTCGTCAGCAGCCCGAGGCCCACCAGGGCGACGGCCAGGTGGCTGGCGCCGGAGGCCATGCCGACGACGACCGCCAGGATGACGAAGGCGGTGTCCTGGGTGTCCTTCACGACCGTGCGGAACCGCACGACCGACAGCGCCCCGACCAGGCTGAAGGCCCGCGCCACGTTGTCGCCGATGACCTGCGTGACCATGGCGATCAGCCCGGCCAGCAGCACGAGCGTGGTCGGGAAGGTCGCCGGCGACGCCTCGCCGCGACGCGACCAGCGGTACAGCATCGCCACGAGCCCGCCCATCACCAACGCGGCGCCGATCCGCCAGGCCAGGATCCAGGGGGCGACCTCGATGTTGCTCGACAGCGATGTGCTCAACCAGTCAGGCATCGGGGCGAAATCCATCGGAGGGAGGGATCCGGGAAGGATTGGGCCTCGCGTTCAACCGGGCCGGCCCGGACGCGGGCCAGGAGCGCGTCGATCGGCCGCCACCTCGCGGGGGCCGGCCCGGTCGGGGCCAAACCTACCCGGGATCTGCACGAAGCCGTCACCCATGTTAGCCGGAGCCGAGCGGATGGAAGGTCAAGAATTGTCAAGGCCCTCAGATAGGCCCGCCGACGCGGGGCGGGACATCGCCTCTAGCCATGTGGTCGTCGTGAGGCAGGGCAAAGGCCGAACTCCTCGGCTCGGCATCGACGACTCGCCCCACTCAAGCAGGAGCCGTTGCCATGGCATCGATTCACGGGCCGATCGCGATCGAACTCATGCCCCGTGCCGCGGCCTACCCCGGTCCGCTTGCCGCCCGCCTCTACGCCGGCGCACGCGATGCCGTCCTCAGGCTGGTCCGCAGCCTGGCGTGGCGCATCCTGGACCTGGAGACGACTTCGAGCCGCTCGAGGCCTGAGGCCGTCCATGGGCCGAAGGGGGCTCCGAGATGAGTCATCGACCGCAGCACCCCGCCAATTTCGCGGTGACAGGTCGCGCCGACAACGCGGCCCGGGGGTCCCGCCGGAACTGCTCTCGTCGATCTTCGAGCCGTTCTTCCGGGTCGAGGGACATCGCAGCCGCGAGAGCGGCGGAGTCGGCCTGGGGCTCGCGATCGCACGGCGTGCGGTCGGCCTCCATCGCGGGCGGATCGAGGCCCACAATGCCGACCCCGGGCTGGCCGTCGAGATCGTCATGCCGGCGAGTTGATCAGGCAGTTCCGATTGGGCACGCCCAGGCCGCTGCCCCCCGCACGTGGACCTGCACGTCGGGCCAGGCGGCCCGCAAACGTCCCATCAGATACCGCAGGTCGCTATCGGCACCGAGCGACGCATGGCAGGTGCCGTGCCGCAGCCCGACGAGCAGGACCATGTCGTTCTCGGCGCAAGTGATGACGATCGGCGGATACTGATATTGCTCATAATAACCGTGGAACATGATCAGTTGCTGCTGGCCGCGCGCCGGGTCGTCGAAGGCGTCGATGTCGAGCGTCGTGTGCCGGGGCGGCGCGTCGAAGGATTGGAGGAAGGGGTTGACCAAGGCGTCGCGCAACTGCCAGAGGTCGGCGATCGAGACGGCGTTCTCGAATCGCGACAGGGTGGGCTGGCTGGCGAGGTCGGGGTCGTCGGGAAGTCGGCCGGCGATGAGCTTGAAGACGGGGTCGGATCGCAGCGTGTCGTGGTCGTCCTGGTCCTCGTCATCGGCGAGGATGCCATAGATCCGCTGCCGGACCATGCTCAACACGGGCTGGCGAGTGAGCGACGGATCGCGGTGGTCGTGGAGGGCGTCGGCGAATTGTTCGGTGAGTCGGATCCGGTCGTCGAGCTGCCGCACCGGCAGGAGCCCGGCGTCGCCGGTCAACGGTGCGGGCGAGACCTCGAACTCGACGGGTCGCGACGGGGAAAGAATCGATCGACAAGAGCGAGACGGAGTGTCGACTCATAGGGGGCCTCCGAGTCGGCGGATAACGTGCCGTGTATCAACACGTTAGACGCAGCCGGAGGCCTCGTTGTTGGGTTCGGTCTGAATAATCCGGGCTAATGCTGTGTACCTCACTTCGATCCCTTGGGTGACAGTACTGTCTTGCATCACTGCGTTAGGACAGACCGCGCAAACATCGTCAACTTATCCCGACACGGCTCCTAAGCACCTGGGCGTGCTGAATGCCCCCGGGCTCCCGTCGTCGAGGGGCGCGGGGAGTCCGAACCCGCGACGCGGCTCGCGTGTGCGGTGCCGTCACCGATGATCCCCAGGCGGCCCCCCGGTCGGTCAATGCCCGCCCGTCATCTCGCCCCGGCTGGCCTCGAACAGGAACCACGTCCGGCGCTCGGTCTCATCGATCCACGTCTCGATCAGGCTCGCGGTGGCGAGGTCGTGGTGCTCGTCGCAGACGTCATGGGCCGCGCGCAGCCGCGCCGCCAGCCGCTTGTTGTCCTCGCACAGTTCGGCCAGCATGTCCTCGGGCTCGACGTAGACCGCGTCGTTGTCGGCGACGCGCTTCAGCCGGGCGATGTGGCCGATGGACGTGAGTGTATTCCCGCCGACCTTGCGCACCCGCTCGGCGATGGGGTCGGTCATCGCGAAGATCTGGGCCGCCTGCTCGTCGAACAGCAGGTGATAGTCGCGGAAGTGCGGGCCGCTGAGGTGCCAGTGGAAGTTCTTGGTCTTCACGTAGAGCGCGAACGCGTCCGCGAGGATCGCGTTCATGCAGCCGGCGATGTCCCGGGTCGCCTCGGGCGCCAGGTCGGTGGGAGTGGCCAGGGGCGCACGCTGTCGAGCCTCGAGCTCATCGGTCTTCATCATCGTATCCGTTGCCATCGCTAGTCCCTCAATCGGTTCGTCGATCTCGTACCGTCTCCCAAAGATCCCGTCGTGCCGGCGGTATACGCCGTCCGCCCTCGCGACGGCACCCTCGGGCTCGTAGTCCGCCAGCAGCCGAAGCGGAAGCTCCCGCTGGTGGCGTGGACGATGTAGCGCCAGGCGTTGTCCATCGAGTTCCCCGGCAGGGCGGCGCCAGGCCGCAGGAACTCCGTGAGTGGCTCGTTGGAGAGTGCGGGCTCGCCGGGCAGTCGGTGCTCCGGCCGGTCGGGTCGAGCAAGAGCAGGACAAGCCGGTGCCGCAGCTCTCCCCGGGACACGGGCGGCTCGGGTGACTCGTGCCGGGTGACGTCGGGTGCCTGGGTGCCGTGCGACAGCGGACCTCCCCTGGCCTGGGATGCCTGCTCGTTGCTGCTCATGGTCAGACTCGTTTCCAGAGATTAGCGCCACCGGTCGTCCAGGCAGGGCCTCGGCTCCTCGCCCCGCTGCTGGGCGAGGCTGGGGTAGTCGGTATACCCCCTGGCGCCGCCGCCGTAGTAGGTGGACCGGTCGTCGGCATTGAGCGGGGCGCCCAGCCGGAAGCGCTCCGGCAGGTCGGGGTTGGCCAGGAACTCGCGCCCGAACGCGATCAGGTCCGCCTTGCCCTGCCGTAGCCACGCCTCGGCCGAGTCCCGGTCGAAGCCGCCGGCCATGATGAGCGTGCCGCGGTATCGCTCGCGCATCAGGTCGACCATCCGGAGGGCGCGAGGATCGGGCTGGGTCCCGCGATTGACCGTGGCGAGCGCCGGGTTGACGACGTGAAGGTAGGCGAGCCGGCGGTCGCTGAGCATCGCGGCGGCGGTCCCGAAGGTCTCCTCCGGGTCGTCGTCGCTGATGTCGTTCATCGTGCCCAGGGGGGACAGCCGGACGCCGACGCGGTCCGGGTTCCAGACCTCGCTGACGGCCTCCACCACCTCCAGGAGCAGCCGCGCCCGGTTCTCGACCGATCCGCCGTACGCGTCGGCACGATGGTTCGTGCTCGATTCGAGGAACTGGTCGAGCAGGTAGCCGTTGGCGGCGTGGATCTCAACGCCTTCAAAGCCCGCGGCCAGCGCGTTCCTGGCCGCGCGGGTGTACTGCCGGACGAGGTAGGGCATCTCCTCGATCTGGAGCGCCCGCGGCGTGACGAACGGGACGAACGCCCCCTCGCCCTTGTCGTTCTCGATGAACGCCTCGCCGGCCGGCTTGATGGCCGAGGGCGCGATCGGAAGCATCCCATCCGGTTGCAGGGAAGGGTGGGAGATGCGGCCGACGTGCCAGAGCTGGAGGAAGATCCGGCCGCCGGCCGCATGCACGGCCTCGGTAACAAGTCGCCAGCCCTCGACCTGTTCGCGGCTGTGGATGCCCGGGGTCCAGGCGTAGCCCTGTCCCTGCATCGAGACCTGGGTGGCCTCGCTGATGATCAGGGCGGCGGAGGCCCGTTGCGCGTAGTACCACGCGTTGAGGGCCGTGGGCACGTTGCCCGGCTGTCGGGAGCGCGAGCGGGTCAGCGGCGCCATGACGATCCGGTGGGGCAGTTCGTAGCGCCCCAGCCGGATGGGCTGAAACAGTCGCTCGGTGGACTCGCGCGATATCGCGATCGCGCGCCCTCCGGAGGTAATTGATTCGTCCATGACTTCTCCTCTGCCCTGTCCCGGTCTCATAGAGACCAGCAATCGCCGCGCCGGTCGTGCACCGTCGAGTCGTCAAGAGGCCGTCGCAGACCGATGCCGAGCTGGCCCCGGCCGACGGGGCCGTCGAGATCCGCGGGCTGCCCGCGAGGGCCAGTCGAGGGCCGGTTCGCCGACGCGCGAGCCTCGCGGGGCGGGCGGCTGCCGCTGTTGAGCAATTCCGTCAGCCTTGCCCGGCCGCCCGCCAGGGCTACCGACCGGCCGTCGCCGATCGCGGCGTACTGCTCGATCGGGAGGTAGCCGTCCGTACGGGTTCGATCGGTTCCATACGGCCTCAGCACAGGGGGTTTCCGCCGGTCACGCCGTAGACCTCGCCCGTGACGTAGCTTGACTCCTGGGAGGCGAGCAGGACGTAAATCGGGGCCAGCTCCGCCGGCTGGCCGGGGCGGCCGAGGGGGACCTGCCCGCCGAAATGGGGGATCTTCTCCGGCGGCTGGCCGCCGCAGACCTGGAGCGGCGTCCACACCGGGCCGGGCGCTACGGCGTTGACCCGGATGCCCTTCGAGGCGACCTGCTTCGCCAGGGACTTGGTGAAGGCCACGATGGCCGCCTTGGTCGAGGCGTAATCCAGGAGCATCGGCGAGGGCTTGTACGCCTGGATCGAGGCGGTGTTGATGATCGTGGCGCCGGGCGGCAGGTGCGGCAGGGCCGCCTTGCAGATCCAGAACAGGGCGTAGACGTTGGTCTTGAACGTCTCGTCGAACTGCTCGGTGGTGACCTCGGCGATGCTCTCGCGGGCCTGCTGGTAGCCGGCGACGTTCGCCAGGATGTCGAGCCCTCCCAGCGCCCCCCGCGTGTCGGCGACGAGCCCGGCGCAGAACGCCTCGTCCCGGATGTCGCCGGGCAAGGGCACGGCCTTCCGGCCGGCCTGCTCGATCAGGGCGACGACCTCCTTCGCATCGGGCTCCTCGCTCGGCAGGTAGCACAGGGCGACGTCGGCCCCCTCGCGGGCGAACGCGATTGCCGCCGCCCGCCCGATCCCCGAATCCGCCCCGGTGACCAGCGCCTTCCGACCCGCGAGGCGGCCGAAGCCCCGGTAGCTCTCCTCGCCGTGATCGGGCTTGGGATCCATCTCCCGCGCCAGCCCGGGCTTCGGCTGGGTCTGGACGGGGAATTCCGGGCCCGGATATTGCTTCGTCGGGTCCTGCATCTCGTACTGGTTCTTGGACGAGTGGATCTTCATGGCGAGAGCCGCGTGTCTCGAGAATAAGGCCCGTCATCAACGAGTGGTCCCCCGGCCGGCCGGAGGCACAGTTTTTCGCAAATGCAGAAATCATGCCGGCGGTGGGCCATCGACGCCCAAGGGGGTGGGTGAGGTTGCACCACCGAACGGCGGTGAGACGCCCCCGAGTGGTATGCGACGCCGTTGACGGGCCGATCCCGCAGGACACCCCACAGGCCGTCGGGTGGAGCCTCACATTCTGGCAGCTAACCCGACCCGGCGCCACCGGCGGCACGCCGCTCGCCTGCACGTCCTGTATAGGCGGGGCGTCGCCGGGCGGCCCCGCGCCCCGCCCGGGCGGCCCGGCGGGCGCGACGCGTAGGGAGTGGACGCCGTGGAGAACGCCTTGAACATCCCCTTCTCGGTCCTTGACCTGGCCCCCATCCGCCGCGGGGGCACGGCCGCCGAGTCGTTCCGCAACACCCTGGACCTCGCCCGCCATGCCGAGCGGTGGGGCTACCGTCGCTTCTGGCTGGCGGAGCACCACAGCATCCCGGGTGTGGCCAGCGCCGCGACGGCCGTGCTGATCGCACACGTGGCCGGCGGCACTTCGCGCATCCGGGTAGGCTCGGGCGGGATCATGCTGCCCAACCACGCGCCGCTGGTGATCGCCGAGCAGTTCGGGACCCTGGAGTCCCTCTTCCCCGGGCGGATCGACCTCGGCGTCGGCCGCGCCCCGGGCGGTGACAGGCGGACGACCTGGGCGCTCCGCAGGCACCTCGGGAGCAGCGGCGATACGTTCCCGGACGACCTCATTGAGCTGATGGCCTACTTCCGCCCCGGCGGGCCGGGCAACGGCGTGCATGCCGTCCCGGGCGAAGGGCTGTCCGTCCCCGTCTGGCTGCTCGGCTCCAGCGACTTCAGCGCCCGGCTCGCGGCCCGACTCGGGCTCCCCTTCGCGTTCGCCTCGCACTTCGCGCCCGACTTCCTGCTCGGGGCCCTGGATATCTACCGCCGGGAGTTCGAGCCGTCCGACGTGCTCGATAAACCTTACGCCATGGTCGGCGTGAATGTGTTCGCGGCCGACACCGACGAGGAGGCCCGGCGGCTCTTCACCTCGCTGCAGCAGACGTTCCTGAACCTCGTCCGCGGCTTGCCGCGTGAGATCCCGCCGCCCGTCGATTCGATGGACCGGCTGTGGACGCCGGCGGAGCAGTCCCAGGTGGACCGGATGACGCGCTATTCCGCTGTAGGCTCGGCGGAGACCGTGCGCCTTGGCTTGCAGGAGATTGTCCGGACGACCCGCGCGGACGAGCTCATCCTCGCCTCGCAGATCTTCGATCATGCGGCGCGACTCCGCTCGTACGAGATCGCGGCCGGGCTCCGCGGACTGCAACCCAGCGCGCAGGCACAGCCCGCTTCGGCCGGAATCGTCCCTTAGGGCGGCGGATGGGCCGCCCGAAGCCCGACACGCACCGCCGCATCAGGGCCGGGATCCCCGCACCGGGGCGGTCTGCGAGCCGGCCACGCTCACTCTGGATCGTCGGCGCGGTGGCCGCGGTCACCTCCGCCATTCCGAGGAATCTGCGACTTCACCCGGGCCATGGACCGACCTGAGCGTGACCCGAAGTCCGTCCGGCCGTCGACTCGCCCCGGCAGGGAGGGCCCATGCGCCGGCACCAGCCTCATTTGGGCTCCACGCCACCTGTCCCATGGACCTGCCCAACCACCTGGGTCTCCTCGCTGGGCCGGTACAGGGCTCCTTCCGGATTGCGCGCTGGCTCGTCGTAGTACTGGCGGTTCGCCTGCTTGGCGGCCATCTTGTCGGCCATGCCAGGGACCAGCTTCGACATCATGACGTTGACGAAGGACATGGCGCCGACGGTCTTGTCGCGGGTCGGGTGCTCGGCCGCGTGGAGGATCACGTCGGCCACCTGCTGCGGCTCGATCGTCGGCGAGGGGAGCTTCGGCTCCTTGTCGGTGAAGTTGCGGGCGTGCTCCGGGAACGGCGTGTCGACGGCCGTCGGCTGGATGAGGGTGATTGACACCGGGGCGTTGTCCACCTCCTCGATCTCGACCCGGAGGGCGTCGGTGTAGCCCTTCACCGCATGCTTGGTCGCCGCGTACATTCCCTGGATCGGCGGGTAGGCGTCCGAGACCTCGCTGCCGAGATTGATCAGCGCCCCGCCATTCTTCTTCAGGTGGGGCAGCGCCGCCATCGAGCCATGGACCACGCCCCAGAAGTTGACGTCGAAGAGGCGTCGGGCGTCCTCCTCCTTCGACTGGTCGAGGCGCCCCCACATGCCCAGGCCGGCGTCGTTGACCCAGGTGTCGATCCGGCCGAACCGGGCGACCGCCGCCTCGGCCAGCCGATCGACCTGGGCGCGGTCCGACACGTCGCAGGTAACGGCGAAGGCCTCGCCGCCGGCGGCGTTGATCCGCCCGGCGACCTGCTCGAGGGCATCGCCGCTGCGGGCCGCCAGCACGACCTTGGCGCCCTTCTTCGCGGCGGTCTCGGCCGTCGCCAGCCCGATACCAGACGACGCACCGGTGATCACAATCACCTGGTCGGCCAGCTTCTTCAGTTTCGCGGACACGGTCCGATCCTCCCGGCGGTCGATCTGGTCAGCTCGAGCGTGCGGGGAGACACCCCAAGTTTTGACGATTAAACGAATCGTCACGAAAGCAAAATTTCTCTCCAGGCAAAATTCGTGCCGCATCCGACCCGTCTTCGGTAGAATCGACGACTCGATCGAGGCGAGCCGCCTGGCTGGAGAGGGTTAGCGAGAATGCCGCAACTCGGATTCGGGATCGTCGGAACGGGCTTCATCGCCGGCGTCATCGCCGATGCGATCACAAGAGCGTCCAATGCCAGGCTGTCGGCGGTATCGAGCCGTCGGATCGAGAACGCTCGGAAATTCACGGCAAATCGCCCCGGGGTCGAGGCGGTTCAGGGGGTCGATAGCCTGCTGGCCCGAGCCGACGTCCAGGCGGTCTACGTCGCCACGCCCACGGTTGCGAAGGAAGAGATCGCGCTGCAGGCGATCGCGGCGGGCAAGCATGTCCTCGTCGACAAGCCGTTCATCGACCAGGCCTCCGTCCTGCGCATGACCCGGGCCGCGGCCGCCAAGGGCCTGGTGTTCATGGACGCCACGCATTTCGTCCACCATCCCCGCAATGCGGCCATCCAGGCGGCGATCGCGGAGAAGATCGGCCCGCCTCGTTCCCTCCACACGGCCTTCTACTTCCCGTTCTCCGATCGCGAGAACATCCGCTTCGACCCGACGCAGGAGCCGATGACCGCGCTGGGGGACATGGCGTGGTATTCGATGCGGGCGGTGGTCGAGTATCTCCGGCCAGAGGGGCGGATCACGAAGGCCGTCGTCGCACCCGAGCGCGACCCCAAGACCAACGCGATCGTTCGCGCCTCGGGGCTGATCGCATTCGACGGCGGCCAGGTCTCGACCTTCGACGTCGGCTATACCGCGGGCACGGTCCTGATGGATTTGCAGCTCCTGGGGGCGAACGGCGTCATCGGCATGGACGACTTCGTCCTGGACTGGGAGAGCAGCTCCGCATTCAAGGATTCGGGGGACAAGGCCGGGTACGCTTACCGGACCGGTATGGGGACGCGGAAGGACGCGACGTTCGTCCCGACGCCCCCGAGAACCGCACAGGAGTCGGCGATGATCGAGGACTTCGCCGAGCTGACGGCTTCCGGCGACGCCGTCCTGCGGGCCGCCTACGCCGAAGCCACCCTGAAGACGCAGGGGTATCTCGACGCGCTCTGGGCCGCCGCGGGTTCATGACCGTCGGCGGTGCCGTCGAGCGCGCAGAATACGGAAGTGCACAACGGCACAGCCGGGCCGCCCACAGAGAGTCATCAGGACGCCCCCATGAAGATCGCCACCTATAACGTCAACGGCGTGAACGGGCGCCTGCCCGTACTTCTCCACTGGCTCGCCGAAAGCAAGCCGGACGTCGCCTGCCTGCAGGAGCTCAAGGCGCCGGACGAGAAGTTCCCCGTCGACGCCCTCCGCGAGGCGGGCTACGAGGCCGTCTGGCACGGCCAGAAGGCCTATAACGGCGTCGCCATCCTCGCCCGGGGCGAGACGCCGCAGGAGACCCGCCGCGGCCTGCCCGGCGACCCGGACGACACCCATAGCCGCTACATCGAGGCCGTCGTGGGCGGCGTCACCATCGGCTGCCTGTACCTGCCCAATGGCAACCCCGCCCCGGGCCCGAAATTCGATTACAAGCTCAAATGGTTCCAGCGCTTCAACGACTACGCCGGGACCCTGCTAGAAAAGGGCGGCCCGGTCGTCCTCGCGGGCGACTACAACGTCATCCCCACCGAGCAGGACGCCTACAAGCCCGAACGATGGGTCGACGACGCGCTCTTCCTCCCCGAATCCCGCGAAGCCTACCGACAGCTCATCGCCCAGGGTTGGACGGACGCGCTGCGGCATCTGCACCCGGAGGAAACGATCTACACATTCTGGGATTATATGCGGGGCGCCTTCTCCCGCAACGCAGGCATTCGCATTGACCACCTGCTCCTGAGCCCGGAGCTCGCGCCCCGCCTGAAAGCCGCGGGCGTGGACCGGGACGTTCGCGCACTTGAGAAGACCAGCGACCATGCCCCCACATGGATCGAGCTCGCGGCGGAGAAATAACGCGGCGTGATGGAGAGCCAGTCACGAGACTGATTCCGTCGCCGTACCTGTCGATCAGCGAAAGTCCCGTGAGACTTGCCCGACCTCGTCGACCTCTGCTGTCAGGTCCGTCATTCGGTCAACGATGAAATGGAGAACTCCGTCCTGCCGCTGCGACTTGCCCGAGACAAGTAACGCCCTGGCCTGGCGTGCCACGCGGCGAAATTTCTCCCACACCTGTCGCCAGACGATCAGGTTTGTCGTACCGGTTTCATCCTCAAGAGTCATGAAGGTAACGCCCTTGGCGGTTCCGGGCCTCTGTCGCAAGAGCACCAGACCGGCCACGCGATAACGGTGATCGGCGGGCAAGGTTTGGAGTGCGGCAGCAGTGACAACGCGCCTTGCCGTCAACGATTCTCGCAGAGGTGCGAAAGGGTGGCCGCGTAACGACAGTCCATGCGCATGGTAGTCATTGATGACTTCCTGCGCGGGCGAAAGCAGCGGCAATTCGGGCGGTGCTTCGTCGAGAAGATTGGCGAACAACGGCTCGGATACGGTCTGAGTGAAGGCTTGCCAGAGCGCCGGCCGGCGGGTCAGATCCAGCGAGCGGAACGCATCGGCAGATGCCAGCCGCGACAAGATCGCCGCGGTGAACTTGGTGCGTTGAACGAAGTCGTTGTAAGACGTAAACCGTCTGGCTTGACGCACATCCACGAGCGTCTCGGCCGCGCTTTGCGATAACCCTTTGATCATGGACCAGCCCAATCGAACAGCGAGCATTCCATCCTCCCGACGTTCCAGCGTGCTGTCCCATTTGCTGTCATTGACGTCAACGGGCCGCACTTCGACACCATGCGCGCGAGCATCGGATACCAGTTGCGAGGGAGCGTAGAAACCCATTGGCTGGCTATTGAGAAGTGAGGCCAGGAATACCGCCGGATGATGGCATTTGATCCATGCTGAGACATAGGCCAACAATGCGAACGACACCGCATGCGACTCCGGGAATCCGTACGATCCGAAGCCTTCAATTTGGTGAAAGACGTTATGGGCGAATTCCTCGGAGTAGCCGTTTGAGAGCATGCCACGGATCAGGCGACGTTCGAATTGATCGATGATGCCGGTACGCTTCCACGCACCCATCGCGCGTCGCAATTGGTCCGCTTCGGCGGGAGTGAAGCCCGCCGCCACGACCACGAGTTTCATCGCCTGCTCTTGAAACAACGGCACGCCGAGTGTCCTTGTCAGCACATCGCGCACGGCTTCGCTGGGATATTCCACCTGCTCCTGGTTGTTGCGTCGCCGCAAATAGGGGTGAACCATTTTCCCCTGAATCGGACCGGGCCGAACGATCGCAACCTGAATGACCAGATCGTAGAACTTCTCCGGTTTCAAACGCGGTAACATGCTCATTTGTGCCCGGGATTCGATCTGAAAGGCCCCGACCGTGTCGGCCCGCTGAATCATCGTGTAGGTGGCGGGGTCATCGGCGGGGATGTCGGCCAGGGTCAACGACAAACCGGAGTGCTCCCTCAGCAGGTTCAACGCACGCCGAATGGCCGACAACATGCCGAGCGCGAGACAATCGACCTTGAGTATGCCCAGCGCATCCAGATCGTCCTTGTCCCACTGGATCACGGTGCGGTTCGGCATGCTCGCATTTTCGATAGGAACTAATTCACAAAGCGGCAGGTTGGACAAAACCATGCCGCCAACGTGTTGTGAGAGATGGCGGGGAAAGCCGAGGATTTGCCCGACAAGATACTGCAACTGCTTGCTGAGGCGGCACGCAGGGTCGACACCCGCCTCTCGGAAGCGGATGATTAACTCACCCCCGGTCTCGGCGAGGCCGATCGCCTTGGCCAGGGCATCGACGCGATCCAACGACAAGCCGAGCGCCTTGCCAACATCCCGCACGCCGGATCGTGGCCGGTACGTGATCAATTCGGCCGTCATTCCCGCACGGTCACGACCATATTTCTCGTAGACGTATTGAATGACTTCCTCCCGGCGCTGATGCTCGAAGTCAATATCGATGTCGGGGGCTTCGTCTCGCTCTTTCGAGATGAATCGCTCGAACAGAACGTCGATCACATCCGGGTCGACAGAAGTTACTCCCAGGCAATAGCAGACGGCCGAGTTGGCCGCCGAACCGCGTCCCTGGCAGAGGATGTCTTTGGAGCGGGCAAAACGAACCAGGTCCCAAACGGTCAGGAAATAGGCCGCGTAATTGAGGTCTTCAATGATCGCCAGCTCGCGCTCGATGAGCTGGCTCACCTTCGCTGGAATCCCTTCGGGATAACGAGCCCGCGCCCCGGCCAAGGTCAGCCGCGCGAGATAGGACGAGGGCGTCTCGCCATCGGGATACAACTCCTCGGGGTAGTCGTACCGCAATTCGTCGAGCGAGAATGTGCAGCGGCCGGCCACTTCGGCAGTACGAGAAATGACAGCCGGACACGTGGCGAAGAGCGGGATCAGCTCTTCCAATGACCGCAGTCGTCGTTCGCCGTTTGGAAAGCGAGTCGCGCCCAACTCGGCGACTGTGGTTTTGAGACGAATGGCCGTCAGCACATCCTGGAGATACCGCCGGTCAGCGTCGTGATAATGAACGTCGCCCGCCGCGACCAGAGGCATCCCTGCTGTTCGAGCCGCATGTCGCCACTGGCCCAATCGCCGTGCATCGCAGGGGCCGCGGTGGAGTTCGGCCACGGCGTAAGCTCGATCATGAAAGATCTCCCGCCAACGGAGTAACTCCCTCGTAAGGTCGTGGGCTCGGGGCAGTATCGCGCCGAGAAGTAGGCCTTTCGCATGTTCGGCGACATCGGCGAAGGTAAGATGACATTCTCCCTTGGGAGCATTGCGGCGTCCACGAGTGATGAGCTTGCAGAGCCAGCCGTAGCCTTCACGGTTCGTCACCCAAAGCAGAACGGGGTTCGCATCGACGAGCGTGATCTCGGCTCCGATCAGCAGTTTGAGACCCGTTTTCTTGGCGGCGGTATGGGCACGGACCACGCCCGCCACGCTGTTGCGGTCGGTAATGGCCAGCCCTTCATAACCGAGCTTTGTCGCCTGGACGACCAATTCGTCGGGGTGCGACGCTCCTTCCAGAAAGGAGAAGTTCGTCTTGCAATGAAGCTCGACATAGCGGACCGGAGGCGGCACCCGATACGGCAAGTCCGAGACCGGCGCTGGAGTATAAAGTTTGGCATGCTGACGCTCCGGCATGATTCGTCACTCGAAGAAGCCATGGAGAAACCAGCCACCGCCCCGTCGATCGCGGAAAATCCATACGTGCGATCCATCCTCCCACTCGACGCGGTAATAATCGCGTTGAACATCGGACGTCCGCCACCAGCCTGTTGCGATCCGCTCCGGTCCCCAAAAGCGGGACACACGATAGTCCTGCCTTTGCCACACCATACAGATTGGCGGGCCGTCGGGGACAACCGAGACCACCACGATCGGCTGAGGAATGTCCAGGAGCCGGAAGGGCCGCCCGCGCGACAGTTCCGGCGACATCGCAAATCGATCTCTCTCCGCGGATTCCGCATCGGTCCAGGACCGAAGCTGAACCATGTGCTCGGGCTGCGCGTCGGGAAGAGACTCCACTCTCAGCACGGCCTTTGCACCCAGGCGACTGCTGAGCCGATCGATCAGGGCGACGATGTGCTGAGACGTCTCTGTTTCGACATGATCGCCGAACCAATTGTGCTGAACTTGCGGCAGCCGCCCCAAACGCACTACGGTCCAGCGCATGGCAATGATGCCGCCCGACCACTTCTGTCTTTCCAGTTGCAGCTCGACGAGCTGTGCAAGATGCGCCCCGTTTCTCGTAGGCTCGACGAGCCGAATCGCCAGAATGACAGGGGCGCTTTCCGTGCGAAGTTCGCCCTCCAATTCCTGGAGGCCGGTACCCGGATGATCGGCGATGGACAGGAGCGTTCCGATCATTTCTCGGCAGAGAAACGCCAGGGCGAGACGATCATCCACCGGCACTTCCCACTCGCGAACAACTGATAATGGCTCGCGCAGGCGCTCAAACTCGAAGATTTCGGGGCACTTACCCAGGGCCTGGTCGAGCCTTTGCGGCAAGATCGCGCCAAATCGGCTGGCCAAGGTTTCTCGTGGAAGTCGCAGCACATCGAGAATCGTTCGCAGGCCCAAGGCTTCGAGCCTTTGCAAAGTGTTCGTCGGAAGCCGCAATAACGCGACCGGAAGGCTCGACAAGGCCGCCGTTTCATCTCCTTCGGGAACCACCACGGCGTTGATGGCGCGAGCCAGCGCCCACGCCGCTCCCAGACTGCCGGCCAAGGCAAGCCTGCTGTCATAGCCTCGCCCGATCCAATAGTCGCGTACGGCGTGGAGAAATTGCTCTTCGTCGCCCCAAAGATGCGTGCAGCCAGTGACGTCGCTGAGCAACGATTCGGGGCTTGGCCCTTCTTCCAGACCGACCAGAGGCGAGAAGCGCTGGCTATCGAGTGCTAATTGACGAAGCGCATTGCGATCCGCTTCGATATCGTCGGGGACAAAGACGGCTCTCGGCAGGAGTGCCTTGGCCTCCGCCAGCGTTTGGCCCATGCGAATGCCCATGCGCCGGGCTTTCAAACCAAACGCTGTGATCAATAGCCGCTGGCTTTGGCCGTTGAACAGCACGAGTTCCGACCGCTTAAGCTCGGGCCGTTCACTCCGCAATCGCTGGATCGACCAATTCGGGAACCAGACGCACAACACCCGCAGCATGGTCGATCTCCCAGACCTGGGTGGTGCCTCCGAGTCCACCCTGGCGATAGAGGACGTCGATCTCTACTTGTCTGGCCTCACTCTGGCCTCCCGACCGTGGAGTGATCAGCAAGCGTAAGTCGGCCCATACCGGTTCTCGTCGCGCCGATTCCGGCCGGAAAAACACGCCGGTACCTCCGCCCGTTTCCGCCGCCAATTGCCAGCGACGGTGAACTCGCGCCGGAATCCGTTGATCGATCCAGGCCCATGTGACCGCGACGCCGGGACACCGCAGGCATTGCTCGACGGCCCAGCTCACTTCCAATCGCGAGGCGGGACGAATCAGGAGTGTTTGGCTCGGACTGATCCCCCAGCCCGACAACGCCGGCGGATAGCACTGCCAGGCCCAGTCCACAAACGCCCAGACCCCATCTCCGGACGCGGACCGCGACATCGTTTGCAATGCGCAGGTGACGGCTCCCGCGCCCGGTTTCGCCACCAACCACTCCACGATCCCGCCCGCTCGAATGCCCAGCTCAGGCGACTCGGCCTCGAGCACGGCCGCCCCTGCCGTCTCCGCGTGGTTCCGGAACGAAAAAAGACCGAGCCGTCCGCGAAGTTCCTCGACGGTCTCTCGCACTCCATCGGGCAAGGGCGACAAATGCTTCGGCATGGCGCGTCTCCCAGTAACGGAATCGAAGGGACGCGCCGCGGATGCTATCCATACGTACATAGTGCTGTCAATGGCAGTCCGACCGAGATTTCGTGCCTCGGCCGAGAGCGCGATCGATCCTGGCGTGGACCGGCATGGCCTGACAGCGAAAGGCAGGCAGGCGATTTATGTGCATAAAAACTTCAATTCAAGACGGGTTATGGGCTGGTGTCGGATCGGCCCTCGCGCTCCCCCGGTAGGTCCGACTTCAGTCGGTCCTTCCACCCTCTTGCATGTCCGAGTGGAAGGACCGGCTGAAGTCGGACCTACTGGCAAGAACTCCTGTCCGGAATAAATCGGAAACGCTCATAAGTCGGTCCTGTCCGGGGATTCGATTGGGGCAGGACCGACTGAAGTCGGATCTATCGATCCTCATCCGAGGCCCTGCGTCGCTGCCACCCCGCAACCCGTCTTGAGCCAAAAACATTTGTTGCCGCGGAGTCGACCTCGGGAATCATTCGGACCCGGCCAGGGCCGGCCGGGAGGCCTCAACCTCGCGACGGCCGCCCCATTCCGCGGGACATGACGGCGATCCCGGCCTTCTGTAGATTGATGATGATGTAATAGATCTGTGAGCCGGGGTTCACGGAATTGATACGCTGTCGGAGCCGAGCATCGGCCGCGATGATCCGGCCGGCCCCGCATGGGTAAGCGTCGAGGAACCGATCCAGGAGCGGGTGTCGGGCCGGGACCAGCTCCCGGGCGAAGCACAGGTCGGCTCGCGGGTCCAGGCCGGCCCGGCACACGAACCGTTCGTACTCGCCCACAATCCGGCGGAGTTCACGTCGTCCGCGGCAGGCGACCGCACCGACCCAGTAGTCCCCGGTGTGCAGGAGGCCGAGCTCGTTGTCGACCGTGTGGACCACGTCGATCGACTCGATGAAGTTCTCCATGGCGTAGTAGAGATCCAGGGGGAGATCCTGGCGGGCCGCCAGCCTGTGGTAGTAGAGCTGGATCGGTTCGAGGGTGATGACGACCCGGAGCGGCGTCCTGCGGTCCGGGTCCAGGTAGGTCGAGGCCTCCTCGGCGCCCAGGAAGAGGAACGGAATGTTCGAGCCCGCGACGTCGCAGAACACGTCATCCTCGGCGTTTCCGGACGGCCGGCAGAGGATGGCGTAGTGCTGCCAGTGACGCTGGGCGTCCCGGGTGGCCTCGGCGTCGAACGTCCGCTGGTCGAGGATCGAGCGGAGGGCGCGATGGGGGAACTTCCCCGCGGCCTCCTCGCCGCCGAGGACCACCTCGGCCCGGATCCCGTAGGCGTGCGCGAGGAAGTACAGCGCCATGGCCTTCTCGGCGCAGTTGCCCCCGTCGCCTTCGAGGATCCGATCGAGGGTCTGATCGCAACTCCTGAACGGCGTGCCGTGCCCGAGGTAGCGGGAATAGGTCTCGTAGGGCGAGGCAAAGATCCGTCCCGCGACCGCGGCGAGGAAGCGGCGGACCCGTTCTGGCGCATCGAGCCGCAGGACCGACCCGGCCTCCCGGCCGCAGGCCTCCTCGACGAGGGATTCGACGAATCGCGAATAGACGTCGGCCCGGAGCTTCCAGCGGCGCGACAAGTAGGCCGGCCAGTTGCGCGTATAGCCGGTGTGCGATCGGTCGATCTCGATCCGGACCGGCCCGGCGGCGCGCTCGCCGCCGAGCCGATGATCCAGATCGCACGCCCGGCCGCCGATCCGGAACCGGAGGCCGGGGATGAGCTCGCCCAGGGCCCCTTCATCCGTCAGCAGGAACAGGCCATCCGCGAACCGTCCGCGTTCGAGGTCCGCACCGGGATCGGCCGAGCGATAGGACGAGAGCGCGTCCCCGAGGGTCAGGACCCGACCGGCCTCCGGCTGTACGGCGATCGTCAGCGTCGCGTTCCGGATGGGATCGACGAGGGTGCATTCGAACCGGCCGGGCGGCTCAGAGCATCCCGCCCCCGAAGCCGCCCCCGCCGTTGCCATTGTTGTTTCCTCTGCAACTGAACAGCATGAGCGGCAACGTGAGCACGGCGACCAGGCCCATGACCAACTGGGAGACGAAGCGCCTCCGCTTGACGCGCGAGGTCGGCCCGGTCGCGCCCGAGGTGCTGATCTGGCTGAACCGTGCCCACTGATCCAGCTCGGGAAGGGTCTCGTCCTCGGCGTGGAACTCGAGGACGAGGTCCAGGATCTTGTCGTCGAAGCTGCCGTCGGCGAACACGCTGGTCCCGAGATGACTGCGGACGGTGTCCTCGGAATTGACGGGGCCGGGGCCGTGGTTGATGTGGAACTGGATCTTGCCCGAGCTCGCGTTGACCCGGGCGATCATCTGGCGCAGGAGCGCGTATTTCTTCGGCAGCATCGGGTCGATGCGCAGCCACGGCTCCAGCCAGGATTGCATCTCGTCCACGGCGTCGGGCTTGGGGGCGACGAAGTAGGTCTGGAACAATCGGCGGAGCGAATCCTCCTCGAACGTCTCGTCGAGATAGACGAAGAAGCAACGCTCCAGATCGATGTCCTCCGGCGTGATGCGGAGGCAGAACCTCTCCCCGTCGTACCGGCTCAGGTCGGCCGGACGGTACGTCAACCTCTCGCCGGGCGCGGTCTTGGCGTAGGCACCCATGATTGTCCTCCCGGCTCAGGGCAGACCCGGTGACGTCGGTGCCCGCACCGGCGGACGCGCCGGCCGGGCCCGTCGCGGAATCCACGCGAGTCCCGATCGTCCTACCCTAGTGGCCGTGTGCGACCATGGCAAGGGGTCGTCGGCTTTCGGCGCCATCGAGATCACGGGCTGCCGGGTGTCCGGTCCGGCGCCAGTCCTGCGGCGTCCTCCCGCGGGGCATCGCCCAGGTAGCGACGCCGGTCGGTCACGCGGCGAACCTTGCGCCGGTCGAGCGTCCCTTCGGCGTGGAAGCCTAGCTCGAAGCGCACGAGCCCAAACTGATAGAGGTCGTCGAGCTCGAAGATCCTGTGCTTCAGGACGTCCAGGAGTTCGCGTTCGAGCGGCGCGAACCGGTCGGGGAGGTCGAGCCGCATGAGCGTATGCCCGTCCGACTCGGGAAGGTCGCTGAGGGTGATCGCGAGCAGGTCGAGGTCTCCGGCGACCTGCTTCAGGGCGTCGAGGACGGTCTGATAGCGGAGCTTCAGGCCGGCGAGCACGAAGCCCTCGTGCGTGCGCTCGACGACGGTCAGACGGGGTGTCGCCTCCCCGCACCCGCAAGGCCGGGTCGTGATTTGAACGACATCGCCGACGCTGTATTTCACGACGGGATGGTCGCGGAGGTGCCAGCTCGTCACGGAGAGCTCCCCCTGCACGGTCACCTCGTCGACGAACTCGGGCCGCGCGATCGTCGCGCCGATCTGGGCGGGATCGAAGTGGCACCCGACGCCGAGGTCGCACTCGCCGGCCATCCCGCCGGTCTCGGTAGTCCCGTAGAAGGAATAGACGCGACAGCCGAGCGTCTCGGCGACCTCGTGCCGTAGCCCGGGGTGCATCGGTTCGCCCATGAAGATGAGGGAACGAATGGGCGACCGGCCGCGGGGCCAGGCCGAGCGCAGGTGGGGCCAGCACCGGGCCAGGAGACTCGGCAGGGTGAGGAAGACGTCCGGCGCGAGGCGTCGGATCGGCTCCAGCGACCGCCCGAAATCGCGGTTGAGGTGGAGGTAGGTCGCCCGCGTGCCCCCCAGCGCCCGCGCGGCCCGGGCGTAGAACTCGTAGATCTCGGGGAAGCCGACGTCGGCGCAGACGAACGTGTCCCCGCCCCGCATGCCGGCACGGCGGAAGACCCGCTCGGTGATCGCCTGCTCGGCAAGCTCGTCGGCCGGGGTCGCCAGACGCAGGACGCACCGGCCGGTCGACCCGGAGCTGTAGTCGCAGACGAACCGGTCGCCGCCGAGCCTCGTGAGCGCCTCGGGCTGAAGGATGTCGCGGTAGTCCTCCCGGCTCGTGGGCGGGATACGGCCGAGGATCTCGACGGGTGAGTCCTCCGGGGACAGCCCCGAGCGGTCCATGACGGCGCGGTAGTGGCCGGACACCCGGTGGAGCAGCGCGAAGAAACGCCTCATCCGGTCGAGGTCGCGCTCGCGCGTCCCGAGGAGGCTCACCGACCCGCCCTCATGACGATGAAACCGGACCATTATGAGGCTTCCCTCTTCGGGGCGTCTGCCGTCGGCAGACGCTGACCGAGGCCGTAACGGACGAGTGGGAAACACGTGAATTGCAGCTTGCTGACGTGCGAGAGGAGGGACGCCGGGTCGACCTCGATCAGCAGTTGTTCCGCGTCGTAGTCGTACCAGGGCCGGCCGGCGGCACGCGATCCGATGAGGTCGACCTCGTCGGCGTAGAGCAGCGAAGGATATTCGAGATCGTCGATCGGGCGATCGCCGCAATGCTCGACGAGCATCACCGTGTGTCGCGG
>JAQGHR010000024.1 GCA_028291545.1 Planctomycetota bacterium
CCTGCTGTCGAAGTCGAACCCACTCCACATCAGGCGCAGCTGACCTCGTCCGCCAACGCCATCTCGCCGAGGTCCAAAGCAGTGCGGCAGAAAGGCGATATGGAGCGCCGTGCCATCGCTATTTTGCTCGATCACCCGGAATGGATAAACATTCGTCTCGCCCAAGAAGTCCCCTGCCATCCGAAAACCCTCTCTGGGTTCAAGACGTTTTGCGCTGCGAGACGGTTGATTCGATCCGATCGGGATCAGCACCTCCGAGGGCGGAAAGACTCCAAGACAGGTGATCTCGAAGCTTGGGTCACTGAGTAGCTTATTACCTTTTCGACTACCTTGGCTTTTTTTCGTCGACGGACCGTGGGCGCCCACTAATTTTTCGGCTACCTCAAGGCTACCTCGGCCCATCCTGCAGGACGACACGTCGTCGTCCAAGAAGGAGGGTCGACAATGCTTTGCGAACGAGAACGGCCGATTCGAGAAGTAGTCGCAGGCTCACAACTGCCCGGGATTTCCCAGTGGGTGGCGAGGACTCTGGACGACAACAACGAAAATGTTCCTGCCGGGCACGGGCCACTTGCGCAGCCAGGCGCTGCAGTCGCCCACCCTGCCGCCGACAGTGTGAAGGGGGGCATGATGCCTCCCCTTCACGATCAGCCATGTCCCTCCGAAATCGAGCCACAACGCCCGATCCCCTCCTATGCGGCCTGGCACTTCGCCCGTGATCGTGCCAGCCTCACCTTCAAGGACGACGAACACCGGGTCTCGGAGCCCAACCACCCCCTGGACTCGCCGAGGACCCGGGTTGACGCTGGGGACGGCGTCAACGGTTGGGAAGATCAACTCACCCCGCTTCCCGAAGTCGAGGCGAACGCCGCGAGAGAGGTGGTTGCCTCCATCAGCCCCGACGATCCGCCGTCCGATGAGGGATGGGGCCGCCACTCTCGTTCGCCCTGCCGGCCGTCGAGCCCTTCCCCCTCGACATCTACCCCGATGCGGTCAGGCGATTGGTCCGCTGCGGGGCCAATTCGATCGGCTGCCCGGCGGACATCCCGGCCCTGGCCATCCTCGCGGTCGCGGGGGCGGCGATCGGCCGATCAGCCAGCCTCCTGTTGAAGCCCGGCTATCTCGCTCACCCCAGCTTCTACGTCGTTTGCGTGGGCAAGCCCGGCGACGGGAAGAGCCCGGCTGTCGCCATGGTCGTCAAGCCGATGATTCGGATCGACGAGGAGAACTTCACCAGTTGGCTTGAGGCCAGGAGGGCATACGAGTCGGAGGAGACCGCATTCGGAGCGGTCACCAAGTCGTCCCGGCGCGCCCTCCCGAAGCGCGGGAGGGACGACGACCTCGACGAATCCGACGATAGGGAGATGCCGTCGATGCGACGGAGCCCCCGGCTCCTTCGAGGCCCATCCCTCCGATCCTGCTCCGCAGCGTCGTCACCGACATCACCATCGAGGCGATGGACGCGATCATGGCGCAGAACCCCCGTGGCCTACTGCAGGTCCTGGACGAGGCCTCGACGCTGACGTCCTCGATGAATCAATACCGGGGCGGCAAGGGGTCGGACCGCCAGTGGTACATGTCCGCCTGGTCCGGTGAGGCCCGGATCGTGGACCGAAAGGGGAACGCCGATAACGCCCCGATCCATATTCCGAACCAGTTCCTTTGTGTCGTCGGCGGCATGGTCCCCGACATGATCGGCTCGTTGTGCGACGCGAAGGGCCGGCATGAAGGCTTCATCGACCGCATCCTCTTCACCTACCCGGACCCGGTCCCCAAGACCGGCTGGCAGGAGGAGGGCGTGCCCGAGACGGTCTCGGCCGAGTGGTCCGAGCTCGTCAGACGGCTCCATGCCCGCCCGTTGACGGTCGAGAACCTGCGGACTCTGCCGCACATCATCAACTTCACCCCGGCGGGCAAGACGGCCTGGTGTGCGATGATCGATGCCTCGCACGCGGAGCAGCAATCCGTCGATTTCCCCCAATCGCTCGTGGGTCCCTGGTCGAAGTTGGAGCAGTATGCCGGCCGGCTCACGCTCATCCTTCACTTGCTGCGTCACGCCTCGGGCTCGGGCGTGGGCCAGTCGATCATCCCGGACGTGACGGCCGAGACCGTCGGGGATGCCCGGCGACTCCTTGTTTATCTCAAGAGCCACACCCGGCGCATCCACGAGGCTATGAAGGCCGGGGCTCGCGGCGAGGAGGGAAGCGAGGATGTCCAGTCGATCCTGAAGTGGATTCTGCGGCACCGCAAGGAGGCGTTCTCGCTCCGCGACCTGACCCGTGACCTCACGCGGACGTTCGGCAAGCGGGCGCATGCCCTGACCGAGGCCCTCGATTGGCTCTCCAATCGCGATTGCATCCGGGCTCAGGCGGCATCCGAGCCGAACGCGAAGAAAGCCAGGGGCCGGTCGAAGTCCCGGGTCTACCTCGTCAACCCTCACCTCCACGAGTCGCAGAATTGCCAGAATCACATGCCGGGCCACATGACGCGTCAGAGGCCGGATCAAACCGGCGATTTCGGCGATTCCGCGACCGATGACCCGGGCTTGGACCGGACGGAGGACAGCGATGAAATCCCTTTCTAAACCCATCGCGTCGACGATCAAAGTCCCGGTGCGGCTCGAACCCCGAGCGCCCTCTCAAGTCGGCGTCCGGGCGATCGAGGACGAGCCTGCTCTGCCTTTCGGCCCCGAGTTGAAAACAGGTGAGTTCTCGATCCCTCGCCACAGCACCCGCTCGACGAGTCCGGACGGTCTCCGCGAAGTCGGGCACGCATGGAAGCGGAGCGAAGGATGGATCGCCTCTCTCCGCCGAGGTTCGGCTGGCTCGACCGGCCTGGTCGCACGACCGAGTCTCCGGGTCGGAACTCCGCCTAGTCCGCTTCGACGAGGCGACGGCCCGTCCCGCGATTCCGAGCGGCCCCGAGGTGGCATGGGTCGACAACGTCGATCCCGGGTTGCGTGCCGGCCTCCACCGAGCTGCTTTCACCCCGGGGTCCCCGAGTTCCGCTGGTCGCGCCCAGGGCCTTCGACCAAGCCGTTCTCATGACATGGAACGAGAAACATATCACCCGGCCCCACCGCCGGTTGAGGCGGCCCGACGAAGCGTGGCCGCTCGCAACCTCGATCAACTCAGCATGCCACGGACCATACGACGTGCTGCGACATTCCCAAGAACAATTTATCGGAGGCAGATCGATGACAACCGAGATATCTCCCAGCCTTCTCGCCCAACTCACGGTGATGCACACGAAGCTGGATCAGATTTACGGCATGCTCGCCAGCCCGAAGGAGAATCGCGAGTGCTACACCGTGGAGGAGGTGGCGACCACGTTGTCCAGGACTCCTTACACCGTGCGGGAGTGGTGCCGCGAGGGGCGTATCAACGCCACGAAGCGCCAGGAGCGGCGCGGCGGCGCGGAACTGTGGAACATCTCGACCGCAGAAGTCGCCCGCATCAGGAACGAAGGCCTCCTGGCACCCGATCGCTTCCGCAACACCGGTTGATGAACGGGAGAGAAAGGTCGGGGGGCGGACGTGAGTCGACCGCCCCCGACCGACTGGCTCTCACTCGACGGACCGGAACAGACGGTTCAGGGCGTGAGCCTGCTTGTGAGGCAGGAGATGGCGGTAGCGCCTCTCCATCTCCTCGGTGTGGTGCCCGAGGATCTCGTTGATGACCCGCTGATCGGCACCATCCGAGGCCATGATGCTCGCCAGCGAATGACGGAACGTGTGCCAGCCGTGCAGGACCGACCATTTCCCGCCCTCAAGCGTGGACCGGAATAATTTCGTGGACCGGCCCGGACTGATTGGCGTACCGTCAGCAGCACACAAGGTCCAGATGCTTCCCGGTTGATCGCCAAACCACCCTTCCATGACCCCTGCAAGGGTCGGATGAATCTGGATCGTCCGCCGGGTAAAGGTCCTGGACTTATCCGCCTTCTTCTGGCGAATGGACACGATCCCGGCCTCAAAATCCCAATCGTCCCGCTCGGACCTCAGCATCTCGCTACGTCTCGCCCCGGTGAAGGCCGCGAAGGCGATCATCGGGTGGAAAAACGGATGCTTGGCGTTCTCCTTGACCCAGGTCAGGCACTCCATCGTCTGCTCCTGGTCCAGCCATAAGCATTCCCACAGCTCGGCCTGTTGAGCCTTCGTGCGCCCGCCGCGTTCGGACTTCCGCGCGATCTGTGCCCAGGTCTGGAACGGTGTCCTCTCCCTGGTCTTCGGGAACGTCAAGTCGGTCATCTTCCAGCCGAGCGGGGCCCCGACGTGATGACGCTTGTAGGCCCAGTTCCAGATGACCCGCAGCGTCGATAGTTCCTTGTGGATCGTCTCTCGGCCGATCCCATCGCGGGCCCTGGTGTCGACGTAGAGTTGGATCGTTTCGAGGCCGAGCGAGTCGAGCGCCAAGCCCTCGCCCAGCACCCGCATGAAATGCTTGCGATGGACGGCCTCGGTGCAGAGCGAGTTGCCCTCCTTCGACCCGGGCGTGAGCGCCTCCGTGTAGGTGTCGAACATCTGCTTCAACGTCGGGGCCCCTTGGCCTCGGCGGACGGGTCCGGGTCACGTTCGGGACGCACCGTGACTCTGCCGCCCGAGAGGAGAAAGTCCACGGGGTCGGCACCGGGCGGCATCGCGAGCTTGCCACGCTGCAAGTCCTGGATCGTCTCCTCGATGAGGGCACAGGCCCGCTCCGCCTCGCGCTCGGAGCCGACGTTGATGGTCCGGTTGTATTGCCGTCGTGCATATCGCAGGAACAGGCGAGCCTTTCCGGTCTTCCGGTGTAGTCGTGCGAGGCCATCGTGGGTTCTCGTGAGGGACAGGCTATCGTCGTCCCATCCTATTGCCACGCCAAGGCGACACCGTTTCAGAAGCGTTTCACGCTCAAGTATGGGACACGAAAAAAGGCTTGCGTCGATTCGACGCAAACCCTTCCGCAGTAAACAGTTGAATGTCAAGCCTTGAAAAATTGGGGATCTAGGATTCGAACCTAGACTAACTGCTCCAGAGGCAGTCGTGCTACCGTTACACCAATCCCCAAGAGATGAGAAGGCCAGGCAATCTTAACGGGCGGAGCAATTGGTTGCAAGGTCGTTCGATGAGCGATCTCGATCTGGGGGCACGCATAGGCTGGGGCACGAAGCGGATGCGAGGCCTTGGATCGAACAGAGGGAATGGAGTATGATATTGGAAAGGCTTGAGCCGGCTTCGGAACGCATCTACATTGGAACGAGCACGACCCGCTCGGGGAAATACGCATGGACCAGGCTCCGTTCCACTATCAGCCCAAGTGTTCCGTGACTGGTTGCGAGAGACCCGGTCTCTTCAAGGTGGCAGCACCTTGGACGTACGGGAATATTCGCGAGTTGAAGAACTACGGACTTTGCTGTGACTTGCACCGCGAGTCGCTCTTCAATCGAGCCAAAGTCCAGGCCGAAAGTACGCGTCTCTCCGAGGGTGAGACGGTGGGGCCGGTCGGACTCTATCAGATGGCCCCGGGCGTCCGGGATGCGGGCCTCACGCGGCTTGAATGAGTTCGTCGCGCGGAAGGATCGAGGGCGGCAGTGGCCGTCGAGAACGGGATGGACCCCGGATCATGAACCAGACTCGGATCGCGCTGTTCTCGCTGGTTGTGTCAATCGGCATCGGGTCACGCGCAGATGCGGACGTCAGTCCGTTCGCGCGGTTTGATCTTCCAGATCCATGGGAGGCCCGTTTTTGGGCGGACCCGGGGGTCGAGGGCTTATTGAAGCTCGATACCAAAGCGCTCGCCGCGTTAGTCCCGGTCCAGGCGGGGCTGAAGCATGCGCGGTGTCCGAAGTGCGCTGCGAACGAAGCGGATGACCCGCTCTCGTGGTCGAATGTGAAGCCCGAGAGTTTACATTGCCGCAAGTGCGGTGCGACTCTTCCCGACGACCATATCCCCGCGAAGACCGACGGCAAGGTTCCAGAAGAAGTCGTCGAGGTCCGCCCTCGCGTGTTCCACCGCTACCCGTATCATCGGGTGGAGGCGGAAACGCAACGCTATCCGGACGAGCGGATCTACCTGGGAGCGAAGCGCGATTACGAGGTGAGAGAGTTCCTCGCCAAGGCGGCCCTCTATGCGGCGGTCCGATACCGCGAGCGAGCGAGCGACCAGACGAATTCGAATCTGGCCAGGATTGCCTGTGTGATCCTGGTGCGGTTCGCCCAGGTTTACCCGCTTTACGCGACACACTTCGACCCGATCGGAGGGCCGAAGTACTTCGATCGTGCGGACCTATCCCCGCCCTATCGGCGCGGTTACGGAACGGCGAAATGGGACTCGTCGGGTTGCCTGGATGTGCCGTTGAATCTGGTGATTGCGTATGCCTTGATGCGCGATGATCCCGCGATGCTCGAGGCCGGCAAGGCTCTGGGCGACGGGCATCCGAACCGCACCATCGAGCACGACCTGTTCCGTGCCTCGGCCGAATTCGTGAGGGGTCAGCCCGAGGAATTCGCCGAGACCTCACTCTATGCCTACCGCGGCATGCTGGCCGTGGGGCGGTTAATCGACGATCCCGGCCTGGTGCATGAGGCGCAGGCGCGGCTGGATGGCTTCCTGGCGCGAGGCTTTTATCACGACGGTCTCTGGCGTCTGGGGGACGCCACGGCACATCGGCGCGTGGTGGGGCAGATCGACGGCTGGATCGATCGCCTCTTGACCGGTTATTCGGACCCGCCACGATATATACCTCCCGACGGGTCGCGGCGCTTCGAGAAACATGTCGGGGCCTCGCAACTGCCCATGGTGGAGCTCGCGCGCTCGGCGTCGGACGCGTCGTGGTTCGATCCTCGGAGTTCGACGCCCGACTTTCAGCTCGCCTCGTGGCCCGCGCCGGCCCCGAAGACCGGAGCCAGACGCCCAGCTCTGCTGGGAGGAGCCGGGATCGCCCGCCTCGGAATCGGCCAGGGCGACGACGCGCTCGACCTGGAACTTCGCGGCCTGGGGGACCTCGGCGGAATGCCGTCGGGGCGCCTCGCGTTGCGAGTGGCGGTTGCCGGTCGCCCGGTCCTCGGCGACCTCGACGGAAACGCTTCGACCGCCTGGGGATTCGAGCGCGCGACGGCGAGTCGTAACGGACTGGTGATGGTCGATGGCCTCAATCAGCGCGAGACGATCGACGCACTCAATGACCCCGCGCCAGGCTCGGACATCCTCTTCTTCGCCGCCGAACCCGACTTTCAGGTCGTACAACTGGGCGACCGCTTCGCCTACCCGCGATCGACCAAGCGGTACCGACATACGGTCCTCGCCTCGGCCGGTCCCAAGACGCGGTACGCGGTCTCCGTCTTCGAGGTCGAGGGAGGCCTGCAGCACGATCAGGTCTTCCACGGTGGTTCCGCCGTCGGAGGTGCGCCATGGCGGTTGTCCGTTGCCACCGATCGCGGGCCGGAATCCCTTCTCCCGCCCGGCATGCCGTTCGTTGCCACGACGAGACCCGAGGGTGGCCGCTGGTTCGTCCAGTCGATGGGTGCATTCGAGGATCTGTTCCAGGCTCGGCTGGATCGGCCCGCGCAGGCCGTGCTCGGCACTCCGGGAACAACCGGAGTGCGGCTCCATCTCCTGAACGAAGTCAAGACCTCGGCCATCGTCGGCCGATCGGCGGGCGGCTCGGCGGACGGGCGACCCGCCCTGATCGTCCGTCGCCGCTCCGAGGAAGGTCGGAACCTTTCGACCACGTTTGTCACGGTGATCGAGCCCCTGGGCGTCTCCCCTCCGCTGCGGCGCGTGGGACGCATCGCCACGTCGGCGGGGGTCGTCGCGATCGCGATCGAGGCCAGCGAAGGCGTCGAGTATCTCGTCCTCAACGGCAGTCCGGGCGAAGCCTGCGAAACCGACCTGCCCGATGGCCGCGTCGTGAAGACCGACGGACTCGCGGTTCGTATCACGAAGGCCGGACCAACCCTCGCCGGCGGAACCTTCGTCCAGGTGGGCGACAGCCGACTTATCCAGGCCCGCATCACCGGTACGGTCGTCGCCTCCGGCCGCGTCGAGCGTGGCCCGGCGCGGGGACAGTTCCGCGTCTCGGAATCGCTCTCGAAGCCGGAGCAAGTCGCCGGGCGAACCCTGTTGATCCGACATGGGGACGGATCGAGCCGAGGCTGGACGCTCGTCTCCGCCGAAAACCTCGCCGAGGGTGGTGCCCGGCTGTTTGTTCGTGAGGAAGCCGGCTTTCGCATCGACCCAGAGTCGAAGGTGGCTCGCTACGATCGGCTTCCCGGAACCTTGGTCCCCGGCCCTCATCGGTTCGCGATTCCGCGGATCGCGAGGTAGTAAGACGATCGGGTCTTCTAAGAAAATCCTGTACCGCCTAAAAAGACTCTTGATTTTTCTAGGATTTCTCGTATTTTTACCTTTGGCTGTCTCGAGCGGCCATGTGGACGCGATCGCGTCCCTGGCCCCGAATCGCCCGAAGCGTCCGCTTCGATCTATACGGCCTCTTCTCTGTTCCGGCCCCGTCGGTTCGTCTTCGGACGGGCCGGCGGGGTTTTTTTCGTGGATTCTCAGGCCCGGTCGGAGTCTTTTTCGATGTCGCGAACATGGACCGCTGCCGGGGCCAACTACGAAATCCCCTGGGGAGAGCAAACCTGGACCTTGCGGGTGGATGATATCAACCCCGGCCTTCGCTCGGCGCGGCTCGGCCCGCTGCTCTCTCTGGAGGGCGTGGCCGGGACCGGCCGCTGCTCACGTGACGCCCTCAACGGGGCCTCCCTGGTCGCGCATGAAGTGCGATTCGGCCGGGTGGAGGCGACTTATCAGCCTCAGGGCTGGGGCGAGATGACCGTCCGGGCCGCCTGGTTCCCCGTCGAGCACGACGGGATTGGCCTCGAGATCGAGCTGAGCGCCCGATCGGTCGAGGAGCTTCAACGCGTGGAAATCATGATCCTCAGCTCCCTGAGTTCTCCGCCGGAAGCTGGTTCGCTCCGCTCTGTTGAGCCCCGCGACCGAGAGTCCGCCGTGTTATCGTATGATGGACGCGAGACTGACCTGTCTCATCTCGTCACCGGCCCGCCGGGTGATGCGCTCGGGCCTTGGCTCGCCTCGCGAACGGGCCGTGAGGGATGGAGCTATGTGGAGATGGTGCGGCCGGAGGATGCGGCTCGGCGAATTCACGAGGGCCGGCTTCCGTTCATGACGACGCGTTACGGACTTTTCGGTTACGACCTGGAACGCGGCGTCGTCTTGCGAGGCCGCTTGCGGGGCTACTGGATGCCGAAGGGCTCCGCGTTTTCCCTGGCGGAGGAGACGTTTCAGGCGTTTCTCGTCGAGCCTCCCCCGCTGCGGACATGATCGCTGGAATTGTCTTGGAATCTCGCGACCGCGATCGGATCGCGCATCTCTTCCGCGACAGACAACGGAGGCCCGCACCTTTCAGACGAAAATCGCGCGAATCCCGGAATTCTTCCAACCGATCGGAATCCGGCTGCACTTCACTTGATGTAACATCGTGAGCGAGAGGTCTCTTAATGTCCCGATCGACGACATTTTCGCAGGCCGAGGTGGTCTGCCGCGAAATGGAGATCCCGGAGGAGGCCGACAGCGCCCTTCTGGATCGCTTCGTGCGCGAGCGGGATGAGGCCGCCTTTGAAACGCTGGTGTTGCGCCACGGACCGAGGGTTCTGGGAATCTGCCGGCGCTGGCTCGGGCACGGACAGGATGCCGAGGATGCGTTTCAGGCGACATTCGTGGTCCTGGTGAACCGGGCGGGGACGATTCGTGATGCGGAGAGTCTCGACGCCTGGCTGTGTGGCGTGGCCCGTCGGGTCGCGGGCCGGGCGAAGCTGAGGGCCGGTCGCAGGCGAAGTCGGGAGGGCGCCGGGGTGGACATCCACGAGGTCCCTGCAACCGCTGAGTCCGATCTCGGCGACCTCCGGCCCCTCCTTCAGGCCGAGGTCGATCGCCTGCCGGAGAAGTACCGCCGCCCGATCGAGCTCTGCTACTGGCAAGGTTTGACGAGCGAGCAGGCGGCTCACCGGCTTCAGTGCCCGACCGGGACGCTCAAATGGCGGCTGTCGCGGGCCCGGGAGATCCTTCGAAGTCGCCTGGCGCGCCTCGGTCTCGCACTGGTTGCGTTCCTCATGGTGCGACGTCCCGCTCTCGCAACGACCTCAGGTTCTGCCTCGTACTCTGGCCCGTCGAGCCGCCTTGCCTACCGACTTCCGCGAGCGTCCGCCGACCGCCTCCCGGCCGACCTGGTGCGACGGACCATCGAGCTGGCGACCCTGGCCCGAGACTCCCCGTTTACCTTCGCGAACGCCCTGACGTGGGCCGACGTGTATTCCTCCAGAGCCCGGCGCCGACGCCTCGCTCTTTTCGGTTCCATCGTCGCGCTACTGGCTGCCTCATTCGTCTACGTCTTGATCGGTTTCTTCTCCGTTCCGCCGAAGGCCGAGGCCTTGCCCGAGCCTTTGCCGGTGATTCCCACCGGACCGTATCATTCCTGCCATTGAGAGAGTCGGGGCGGCTTCCTATCCCCATCATCCTCCGGTCCCGGGTGTTCCGCGCCCGCGCCGGGCCGCCCCGCCCTCTCGTGGAGGACCACCCTCCCGGCGCCTTGCGACCTCATGACGTCGCGTGAAAGCGCGTCGTGCGGGATGACCGACCTGGAAAAATCGATCGCGGACCCGCCGATGCAGGGGCCACGGGATCTCGACAGGGCATGGCCGAGGCCACTGGTCAATCGCTGACACTCGGCCCGGTGGCACGACCCAGTCGCGAGCCGAATAAAAATCCCCCGAGAGGGATCATAATGCCTTTTCCCTCGTTCCCACTGAGCGGGCGCGAGGGCGATCCGCGCTTCTGCTTCTCAAGGAGATTATCGAGGCATCCCGGCATTCCTATCACGGAAAGCTTCGCGGGGGTCTCTCGGTCCGCGCAAGTGCGCCGGATTCCGTATGCTGATCGGACTTTGGAACGGTATGTGGCCGGGATTCGTCCGGTAGGTGGTTTCTTCCTCTCCCCCTCCCGCCTACGATGAGCGATCCATCGGGTCGGGCATCACGCCGGGATTTGAGGAGAGGATCATGAGTCGCACACCGCCAGTCTCCGGCCACGAGGCCGGTCCTCACGCCGGCCAGTTCACGCGACGGCTCGGTGAGAATGTACCGGCGTATTCAGCCGTTGCCGTCCTGGTCCTGGTCATCGCGAGCCGGGCTGACGCCGCCGATCCACCTCGAAACCCGACCCTGATCACCCGCGAGAACGCCAAGCCGGGCGCGACCGACTGGCAATTGACGCGAGTTCGCCTGGACGCGATCGACGGATTTCGCTGCCCGTGGATCGAGGGTTATTGCTCGAAGCAGAGCGTGAAAGCCGGCGAATCCCTGGATATGATGATTTCAACGAATCCGGCGGGACGATTCGGCATTGAGATCTTTCGCATGGGCTACTACGGCGGCCGGGGCGCCCGGCTCATGACCAAGCTCGGGCCGTTCGAAGGCAAACCCCAGCCGACTCCCAAGCCGGGATCGAAGGACCTTCACGAGTGCCGCTGGGACGCGACGACGAGCTTGAAGATCCCCGAGGATTGGCCCAGCGGGGTCTATCTCGGACGCCTGACGCTGCTGCCCCCGGATGAGAATTCCGTGCCCTGGCAGAGTTACGTGGTCTTCATCGTGCGGGACGACCGCCCGGCGGACATCCTGCTCCAGTGCTCGGACAACACCTGGCAGGCGTATAATCGCTGGCCGACGCATTACTCGCTCTACACCCATCCCAAGGACGGACAGGGACCGTGGGCCGCCGTCAGCTTCGACCGCCCCTACGGCCGGGAGGCCCAGTTTCAGGCCGTCGTGAACGATCCGCTCACCGTCGGCTCCGGCGAGTTTCTGCCCTTCGAGTTCCCGCTCTGCTACTTCCTGGAGCAGCATGGCTACGACGTCAGCTATTGCTCGAACAGCGACATGATCCGTCCGGATCGCGGCCTGAAGGTGAAGTCATTCATCAGCGTCGGCCACGATGAATACTGGGACATACGCCAGTACGAGAGCGTCGTCAAGATGCGCGACGCCGGCGTGAACCTGCTTTTCCTCTCGGGGAACGCGGTCTGCTGGGTGACTCCCCTGACGCCCTCCGGTGACGGCCGGCCCGACCGAATCATGTTCCGTGGCGGTCCTTACGGTGGAAAATACAAATATGTCGAGCAACGCGAGAAGGAACACGGCCCGTTCCCACATCGCGGCCCCGACGAGGGGTACCTGATGGGCGCCCGCAACGTCGAGCCCGTCAACGGCGGAGGGGACTGGGTCTGCACCAGGCCGGATCACTGGATCTTCGAGGGGACCGGCATGAAAAAGGGAGATCGCGTCCCCGGCCTGATCGGCTGGGAATACCACGGCGAGCCGCCGAGCGACATCCCCGGACTGGAGATCGTCGGCGAAGGCACGGCGCACGTTGGCGGCACGATCCCTCAGCACTGGACCGCCACGATTTACCCCGGCCCCAAGGGGAATTTCGTGTTCAACGCCTCGACGATCTTCTGGTCCCAGGGCCTCAGCTCCCCGCCCGGCCACACCCTACCCTGGACCCACTGGACGCGGCCTCACGGTCCCGACGAACGCATCCAGAAAATCACCCACAACCTCCTGCGTCGGGCGATCCAGGATCGTAAATAGTCGCGGCGAGGCGATTCCTTGGAGAAATCCGCATGGCCACCCGCTCCTATCCGATCGTCGATGCCCACGTTCACTGCTTCGCCGGGCGTGTCGATCCCCGATTTCCTTACCATCCCGACGCCCCTTATCGACCCGAGCGACCAGCAACGCCCGAACATCTGCTCGTTTGCATGGACGAGGCGGACGTCGATCTCGCCGTGATCGCGCATCCGGAACCCTACCAGGACGATCACCGCTATCTCGATTATTGCCTGAACGTCGGCGAAGGCCGTCTGCTCGCGACCTGCCTGTTCTTCGCCGATCACCCGGGCTCGCTCGAACGCATGTCCGAGCTGGTGAAGCTTCACCCGGGCAAGATCGTCGCCGCCCGGATTCACGCGTATGCCCCCGAGCGTTTGCCGCCGTTCGGATCGCCCGAGCTTCGGGCATTCTGGAAACACGCGGGCGACCTCGGGCTGGCCATTCAGATTCATATCGAGCCTCGCTACGCGCCCGGCTTCGAACCGATGATCCGTGAATTCCCCGAGACGACCGTCATCGTCGATCACCTCGGCCGCCCCATGCAGGGGGGACTGAAGGAATACGCCGTTGTCCTGGGCTGGGGCTCGCTCCCCAACGTCGTCGTCAAGCTCTCCGCCATCCCCGATCGCGAGCAGTATCCGCACCGGGATCCCGCGCCGTTCGTCCGCCAGCTCCTCGACCGTTTCGGCCCCGACCGCCTGATCTTCGGCGGAGACTTTGGGCCGGAGTCGACCGGGGATTCCTACCGGGCCGCTCGCGAGCGTGTGAGGCCATATCTGGCCAGCCTGTCCACCGAGGATCACGCCAAGATCTTCGGAGGGACGGCCGCGCGGCTGTTGGGACTCTTCAAGGGCCGATGAGACTTGAACGGAGTGGGAATGCGACAAATTATCTTCATGATTGCAATGTTGGCCACCCTCTCCGGGATGGTCCTGGCCCAATCCACCGATCGACCTCCCCCGAAAGCGCCGGAAGGCGCCTTGCGCTCGATCCGTGTCGGTCCGAACGTCAAGGTCGAGCTGGTCGCGTGCGAGCCGTTGATCGTCGATCCCGTCGCGATCGATTGGGGCACCGACGGCACGCTCTGGGTCTGCGAGATGCACGACTACCCGATGGGTCTGGACGGCAAGTACAAGCCCGGCGGACGCATCAAGGCGCTGCGAGACACCGACGGAGACGGCAAGTACGACAAGGCCACGATCCTCATCGAGGATCTCCCTTTCCCCACCGGCGTCATGGCCTGGCGCAAGGGCGTGCTCATTTGCGCCGCGCCCGAGATCCTCTATGCCGAGGACACTGATGGCGACGGCAAGGCCGATATCCGCAAGGTTCTTTTTCGTGGCTTCGCAACCGAGAACTACCAGGCTCGGGTCAACGGCCTTTCCTACGGCCTGGACAACTGGGTTTACGGCGCGAATGGCCTGATCGGCGGCAGGATCCGGGGCGAAGCCTCCGGCAAGACGATCGATATCGGAGGTCGCGACTTCCGATTCAAGCCGGATACCGGCGAGATGGAGCCTGCCTCGGGGCTGACTCAGCAGGGCCGCGTCCACGATGACTGGGGCAATCAATTCGGCGGCAACAATAGCGTCCTCCTTCAGCATTACCCGTTCCCCGACCACTACGCCCGCAGAAATCCCCACGTCGCCACGCCTGCGCCGGCGGTTTATGTGCCTCGCGATCCCGACAGCGCCCGACTCTTCCCGGCCAGCGTCACGCTCAAGCGATTCAACGAGCCGCAGAGTGCGAATCGGGTGACCTCGGCATGTGGGCCGTGCATCTTTCGAGAAAACAGGGCCTGGCATGACAACGCGTTCATTTGTGAACCCGTCCACAACCTTGTCCATCGCGAGATCCTCTCCGCGGACGGTATCACATTCGCCGGCCACCGCGCGGACGAGGAGATCGCCTCGGAGTTTCTCGCGTCAACCGATCCCTGGTTCCGGCCGGTTCAGGCTCGCACGGGACCCGACAGCGCGCTCTACATCGTGGACATGTACCGGTTTGTGATCGAGCATCCTCGCTGGATCAGTCCCGACGTGCTGAAGACGCTCGACGTTCGTGCGGGTGACGATAAGGGGCGGATCTATCGCGTATTTCTTGACGTTTGTCCGCCGGGAAGGGTCCCCACGCTCGATCAGTTGACGACATCCGCTCTCGCGAGGAAACTCGACGAAGTCCACGTGAATGGGACCCTCCGCGATAATGTTCGCAGGCTGCTTGTCCATCGCCAGGATCTCGCGGCGGTTCCCGAACTCGAACGCATCGCGAGCAAGAGCGCCGTAGGGCCCTCCCGCGCGGAGGCCCTGGCGACGCTTGACGGACTTGGCTCGCTGAAGCCTGAGCTGTTGCATGTCGTGCTCGGCGACGGAAGCACCAACGAACGGATCGTGGCGATTCGCCTCGCGGAGACCCGTTTGCGCGATAATCCAGCCCTCGGACCGGCGATCGCCTCACTGATCAAAATGGAAATTCCCAAGCTGCGGTTCCAGATCGCCCTGAGCCTGGGCGAATGGGACGATCCCCGCGCTGGTCGCGCCCTGGGGCGCCTGGCGGTCGAAAATGCGAGCGACCGGTGGATCGTGGCCGCCGTCCATAGTTCCGCGATGAAGCGAACCGGCGAGATTCTGGCCGAAGTGCTGGCGTCGAAGCTCGATCCGGCCTTTGCTTCCTCCGTGGTCGGCCCTCTCGTCACGACGGCCGCCGCGACCGGCGATCTGGACGCGATCGTGAAGACCCTCGCGGGATCGAAATTCGAGCCAACGCCCTGGCGCCTTGCCGCGATCGCGGACCTCCTCGATGCGGCCGATCGTCGTGGTCGTGGCGACCTGGCAAGCACGCTCCCCCAGGCGCTCGATGCGGCACGTCGCTTGACCCGCGACGAGGCGGCCTCACCGGCCGATCGCGCGACGGCGACGCGTCTGCTGGGTCGCGATCGTGAAAAACGGACCGAAGACCTCGCCAAGCTCGCGGACCTGATCGACGCTCGTTCGCCGATCGACGTTCAGCGTGCGGCGGTCGCCTCGCTTGGAAGGATCAACGACGACAATGCACCAGCACGCTTGATCGAGCGATGGAAGGGGCTTGGTCCCGGCCTCCGACTCGTGGTTCTCGACACGCTGCTCTCGCGACGAACCGGCGCGACGGCCCTGCTTGTCGCGGCCGAAAAGGGGGACTTGCCTCGCGGGGAGATCGACGCGGCACATCGTCAACGGCTGCTCAATCACGAGGACGAGTCGCTCCGCAAACGCGCGGCGGCCCTCTGGGCGGCTCCTGGTCGAGTCGATGTTCTGAGGGCCTATCGCGAGGCCACCATCCGGGGCGGCGACTCCAAGCGAGGCGCAGCCGTCGTTGGTCGGGTTTGCGCCGCGTGTCATCGTCTGGGAGACCAGGGGAACGAGGTCGGACCCGACCTTGCCGCGCTCACCGATCGGTCGCCCGAGGCCCTCTTGACCGCGATCCTCGATCCCAATCGCGAGGTCGATGCCCGCTACGTCGGCTACGTCGCCGCGCTCAAGGACGGCCGCGTCCTGTCCGGCCTGATCGCGGCCGAGACCGCCAACGCCATCACGCTGAAGCGTCAGGGTGGGCAGCAGGACGTGATCCTCCGGTCCGATCTCGACGAACTAAAAAGCTCGGGCCAATCGCTCATGCCCGAGGGCGTCGAGCGCGACCTCTCCCCGGCCGATTGCGCCGATGTGATCGCATTCCTTGCGCACGGCATGCGGCGACCCAAGATAATCGCCGGAAACACGCCTCATACCGTGCTTCCATCCGACAACAATACGATTCGGCTCGACGCCTCTGCCGCCGAGATCTTTGGCGATACCCTGACCCTGGAACCAGAGTTCTCGAACCTCGGCTACTGGCAATCGTCGAATGACCTGGCCTCGTGGACCTTTCAAGTCGATCAACGTGGTCGTTATGCCGTCTCGCTCATCTCGGCGTGTGCCGACGGCTCCGCGGGGAATTCCTTCGTCGTGCGAGTCGGGGACCGGTCCCTGGAGGGCAAGGTCTTGGCAACGGGAGCGGACTGGGCCAGGTACGAAAAGACCATAATCGGCGTCATCGACTTGACCGCCGGTGCTTATCGCATTGAAGTTCGATCGACGGGTGCGATTCGGGGCGCGCTGATGGATTTGAAAGCGGTGGAATTGAAGAAGTAATCAAATGCATCAAAACTTGATCTCCACCGGCACGCCTCCGCCATCGCCGCTAGTCTTGGCGGCCTCAATGAAAGCCACGATCTCCAGGGTCTCGCGGAGGTCGATGGGCATTTCCTTCGTCGTGAACATGCGAACGATTTGCTTGAGAAGCTCGCGGTAGATGAACTGGGTGCTCACGTCGCGGGTCGCCACGCTCTTCTCGCCGAACAGGGTGAAGCCGTACGGACTGCTCCCCTTTCGCAAGCCGCGAATCGTCCCGATCCGGCCCCCCGACCAGACGCCAGTGGCCAGCTCACCCTCGGGGCGGCTGAAGCAACTCACGCGCTCGCAGCCCGGCCCCATCAGGGTAAATAACATCTCGGCGGGGTGAATGCCGTAATGGAAGAGGCCCGGATTTCGGCCCTTGGGATCGAGCGGGGCTGGCCCGTAGGTCGAGACGCCCTGGAGCGTGCCCGTCGCGCCGCGCCCCCCTCTGGCCTCCACGACTTCCGGCGCATAGCGGAGGCTCGAACTCGACATCAGCGGCACATGGTTCCTGGCTGCGAGATCGGCCATGGCCCGGGCGTCCGCCAGCGAGCATGCGAACGGCTTGTCCACGTAGGTCGGGATGCCGCGTTCGAGAAACGGCATGGCGCGCTCAAGGTGGACGGAGCCGTCCTGCGCCTCGATCATCACGGCATCGATCTTGCCGAACAGGTCGGCCGGGTCGTCGAAAAACGGGACGCCGTACTTCTTGAGGCTCTCCGCATACTTGGGGATGACTTCGGGCGAGATCAACGACTTTCCCGGCACGCCCGCGACCACCTTGGCCCCTTCAACCCATTGGTCTTCGGCGATATCCACATGATTGATCCGCTTGGTGAACTCGACGGCGTGACTGGTGTCGAAATCGACGAGGCCGATGCGGATCATGGGATGGTTTCCGGCGAGGGAGAGACGTAGGCAGGGCGTCCGAGAGCATACAGCGCTGTGAAATGATCGACAATGCCCCGGACCTCCGAGCCGGCAGCGTTCCGGGATTGACCCCGAGAGCCATCCTGGGGCTTGTCCGGATCGAGGAAATCGGCTAGATTTGTCGTGGAAATCCCGCCAGTCCCCCTGCCCGACCGATTCCCGCCTTCCCCCGCGCCCTCGGGTAACGAATCATCATCATGCGCCGTTCTTCTCACCACCCACGGTTCCGATTCGATTGCGTTCGCCCGCTCATCTTCGGAGCCTTCTGGGGATTGGTGGTAGCTCTGGCGCCGCCCATGGAGGCCTTTGCGGCCGATCGGACCGGGGAACAGATTTACAAGCAGCAATGCGCCTCCTGCCACGGCGGCACTGGCGAGGGCACCGTGGATTATCCTCGGGCCTTGGCCGGCGACCGCTCGGTGGCTCAACTCTCGGGCCTCATCGCCAAGACGATGCCCGAGGACGATCCTGGCTCGTGCGTGGGCGACGATGCGAATAAGGTCGCGGCTTATATCTACGAGTCCTTCTATTCGAGTGCCGCGCGGGCCCGGAATAAGCCTCCTCGGATCGAGCTCTCGCGATTGACGGTGCGGCAATATCGCAACGCCGTCGCCGACCTCATCGGCGGCTTCCAGGAGTCGGGCGGGTGGGACGAGCGCCGGGGCGTGCGCGGGCAGTACTACAAGGCACGCCAGTATCGCGACGGCGACCGCGTATTTGACCGGGTCGATCCCGAGGTCCGGTTCGACTTCGGAGTCACCGGTCCCGACCCCGAGAAGTTCCAGCCCAACGAGTTCTCGATCCGGTGGGAAGGCTCCGTCCTCGCCCCGGAGACCGGCGAGTACGAATTCATCGTCCGCACCGAGAATGCGGCCAGTCTCTGGATCAATGACAACAGGAAGCCGTTGATTGATGCCCTGGTGAAGTCGGGGACCGACACGGAATATCGCGCGTCGATCGTCCTGCTCGGAGGTCGTGCTTACCCACTCCGACTCGAATTCACCAAGGCCAAGCAGGGCGTGGATGACTCGAAGAATCGCAAGGGCAAGCCTCCCGAGGTCAAGGCCTCGATCGCGCTGGAGTGGAAGCTGCCGCATCGACCGGCGGAGACCATCCCGGGTCATTGCCTGTCGCCCAGAATGGTACCGGAGTCGTTCGTCGTGACCACGGCGTTCCCTCCGGATGACCGCAGCGTCGGCTATGAACGTGGGACGTCGGTCTCGAAGGCCTGGGATCAGGCCACGACGAGCGCGGCGATCGAGGTCGCGGGCTACGTGACCTCCCATCTCAGGCAACTCGCGAACGCTCAGGAGAAGGATTCCGATCGCGAGAAGAAGCTTCGGGAGTTCTGCTTACGATTTGTGGAGCGTGCCTTCCGCCGGCCGCTCTCCGACGACCAGAAACAGCGCTACATCGATCGCCAGTTTTCGGATTCCAAGGACCTCGAAATCGCCGTCAAGCGGGTCGTCCTGCTCGCGCTGAAATCCCCTCGCTTCCTCTATCGCGAGGTGGACGGCAACGCGGACGCCTACGACGTGGCCGCGCGTATCTCATTCGGCCTCTGGGATTCGCTCCCCGATCAGGCCTTGCTCAACGCCGCGGCGTCCGGCCAGCTCGCGACGCGAGAGCAGGTCGTCCGGCAGGCGGAGCGGATGGTCACCGACCTTCGAACCCACGCCAAGGTCCGCGCGTTCTTCCTCCACTGGCTCCGGGTCGAACAGGTGCCCGACCTATCCAAGGACGCCGAACGGTTTCCCGGGTTTGATGAGACGATCGCCTCCGACCTCCGCACGTCGCTCGACCTGTTCCTCGAAGACGTGGTCTGGAGTGAAGCGTCGGATTTCCGCAAACTGCTCCTCTCGGATTTCCTGTTCCTCAACGGCCGTCTGGCGAAATACTACGATGTCGAGTTGCTGCCCGACGCCCCGTTTCAGAGGGTGACGCTCTATCCAGGCGAACGGGCCGGTGTGCTGACCCATCCGTATCTCATGGCGGCGTTCGCGTATACCTCGACGACCTCTCCGATCCATCGCGGGGTCTTCATCTCGCGAAGTGTCCTCGGCCGCTCGCTGAGGCCGCCGCCGGAGGCCGTCGCACCACTCGCGCCCGACCTCCACGCCGGGCTTTCGACGCGGGATCGCGTGACGCTCCAGACCAGCCCCGCCGCCTGCATGACGTGTCACGGCCGGCTCAATCCGCTTGGGTTCGGCCTGGAGCACTTCGACGCCGTCGGGCGGTTCCGCGAGGACGAGAAGGGCAAGCCGATCGACTCCACGGGCATTTACGAGACGCTCTCGGGCGGTTCGGTCCCGTTCTCCGGCGCCCGGGAACTCGCCGGGTTACTGGCCGCGAGCGAGGAGACTCATACGGCCTTTGTCGAGGAATTGTTCCATACGGTCGTCAAGCAACCGATCCGCGCCTTCGGACCTCGCGCATTATCCGACCTGCGACGCTCGTTCGCCGCAAACGGGTTCAATATTCGCAAGCTAATCGTCGAGATGATTGCATCCACCGCGCTTCCCGCGCGAGAATGGAAGCCGTAAGCCCCGGCACGTGACGCTCAGGTGTTGCCCTCGGCCCGAAGAATGCTTTCGCCCCTCCTATCCCGGAGAATCCCCGTGGCTCCAATCCGCAACCGGCGCGAATTCATCCGAGACCTGGGAGTCGGCGCCGCGGCGCTGCCGTTCCTCTTGAACCTGCCGAGCCTGGGATTCGCGAACCAGACGCAGCGGAAGAAGCGCCTCGTGGTGATGTTCAGCCCCAACGGCATCGTTCCCAAGACCTTCTGGCCCGACCAGGAGGGAGAGGCGTTCACCTTCAAGGAGAGTCTCAAGCCCCTCGAACCGTTCCGGGATCGCACGCTCGTCCTGCACGGCGTCTGCGACAAGGTACGCGGCGACGGCGACAACCACATGCGCGGCATGGGCTGCCTGTTGACCGGAATCGAGCTTTTCCCGGGCAATATTCAGGGCGGCTCCGACACCCCGGCCGGCTGGGCCAAGGGACTCTCGATCGACCAGGAGATCAAGAACCACCTCCAGGGCCAGCCCGAGACCCGGACGAGGTTCGGCTCTCTGGAATTCGGCGTGATGGTGCCGGATCGGGCCGACACGTGGACCCGCATGGTTTATGCCGGCGCGAACAAGCCGCTGGCGCCGATCGACGACCCCTATCAGATGTTCGGCAAACTCTACGGCAACGTGAAGGACAAGGAGAGCCTCAAGAGCATCCTCGACGACCTCAAGGACGATCTCGCCAAGGTCGGCTCCAAGGTCAGCGCCGAGGACCGCCAGCTCCTTCAAGAGCATGCGACGTTCGTCCGTGAAATGGAGCAGGAACTGAAGGAGAGCGCCTCCGCGGGCCACGCTGTGCCGGAGATTGAGCCGGGGGTGAAGGAGGACAATGACAACATTCCGAAGATCACCAAGATGCAGATCGACCTGATGGTCAACGGCTTCGCCGCCGATTTCGCCCGGGTCGCGACCCTGCAAATCACCAACTCGGTCGGCGGCGCGCGGATGCGGTGGATCGGGGTGACCGAGGGGCATCACGAGTTGTCGCACAACCCGGACAGCGACGAGAAGTCCCAGGAGAAGCTGACGAAGATCAACGCCTGGTATTGCGAGCAGATGGCCTACCTCGCGAAACGTCTGGCCGAGACCCCCGAGCCTGGCGGCGGGGGGAGCTTGCTTGATAACACGCTGATCGTGTGGACCAACGAGCTTGGCAAGGGGAATTCCCACACGCTCGACGATATCCCGTTCGTCCTCGTCGGCAACGGCCTGGATTTCCGCATGGGCCGCTCTCTGAAATATCCCAAGCTCCCGCACAACCGATTATTGCTGGCGCTGGCCCACGGCATGGGGCACACGATCGAGCGATTCGGAAACCCAAATTATTGCGGCGCAGGAATTTTGCCCAACCTATCGTAACTGGTTTCTGGTGCGCCCCCGGCAATCGGCGAGATACCTGCGCGAGGAAACTGGCCTCTGCCGCGGACATTTCCAGATTTCAGCCTCAGGGTGGGATTGGCGTCCATCCCGGATTGGTCCTTGACCGGAGGAGATCGTTCATGAGTGCGCGAGCCCTCTTACCTCTCCTGATCCTGGTCGGTCTCCCGGTCCTGCTGCCAACCGAAGGCCGAGGCGCCGGGCTGGACGGAGCCTGGAGGCTCGTCACCGTGGAGGCCGACGGGCGGGCCAACGATGTTGCCGACATGCAGGCGTGCTGGGTCGTCAAGGGCGACAAAGTGCGTTATGGCGGCGAGGAGTTCGCGTCGCTCAGCTCGAACGCCACCGCCATGCCGAAGACCATCGATCTAAAGGTTTCCTCCCCGAAGCGGGCCTATGAGGGGATATACTCGATCGAGAATCAGACCCTCAAAGTCTGCCTCAACACCCAGACCGACGGCGCCAAGGAACGCCCCCACCGCTTCGACTCGAAAGGGAAGCCGAACTGGCGAGTCCTGGTTTTCGAGCGAATCGGTTTAGATGAGGGGAACGCGACCGACGGCCTCCCCGGATTCGTCGGCCTGGCCCTCCAGTTGGACGAAGACACGGGGATGGTGACCGTTAACGACGTCCTCGGCAACAGCCCTGCGAAGAAGGCGGGGCTTCAGAAGGGTGACGTGGTCCTGAAGATCGCGGAGGAGGACGCCACGGACCTCCGCTCCACCATCACGAGCGTGAGACGGGCCAAACCGGGCGGTAAGCTTTCCGTCCGCGTCCGCCGCGACGGCAAGGAAAAAGACGTGACCGTCGAGGTGCGTGCGCTCCCGTTCTCGGTTATCGCCCAGTTGGAGTGAGCGTCGCCCTTCGTGGCGATTCGATCCCTCCGCCAACGATCGAATGATGTCCACCTGTTCTGGACACCTGTGGCGGTGTGCCTCGTGCTTTTTGTTCGCGACGGGGCTCGCAGCGGCGCGGCATTCGCATAGAAGATTCTCCCGGCATGTTGATGCGAGACACCCGAGGCGCCGTAACTTCCCGCATAGCTCTCACGTGAAGGGCCGAATCACCCTTCAGCGTTCGCGGCGCCTGGCTCAAGGCCCGGGAAGAATCGAAGTTGCGGATACGCTTGGAACGTCACGCGAACCCCCCGCGCTCCACGGTCGTACCAACATTGTTGGGACACGACGCGAGGGTTGGCTTCAGGCTTCCAACAAGCGTCCCTAACAATTCAAGGAGTGCAACGATGAACCTCTTCAGTGGAACAGCTCCAAAGGCAGCGGCCCTGGCTGTGGCGCTCCTGCTCGCCTCGGCAACCTCGACATTCGCGGCGGGGCACGGCGGTGGTGGGGGGCATGGCGGCGGCGGAGGACACGGCGGTGGTGGGCATGGCGGAGGCGGACATGTCGGAGGTGGGGGGTATCACGGTGGATACGGCGGGGGATATCGCGGTGGATACGGCGGGGGGTATCGCGGCGGCTACTACGGTGGCGGCTACAATCGGGGTTACGGAGGCCTCGGTTATGGCGGACTCGGGTACCTGCCGTTCCTCACCTATGGAGGCCTGGGCTATGGGGGGTATGGCGGGTATGGGGGATACGGCGGTGGGTACGGATACGGCTCGTCGTATTACAATAATTACGCGGGATCGTACCCCGACACGACCTATTCCAGCGGTTACTCCTCTGCCCCGACGACCACGGCCGCGGCACCGTACCTGACCACGCAAACCTACGAGCCCGGCGACGGCTACCGCTATCCCCTGTACTACAACCCCGCCACCGGGTCGTACTTCTACTATCCTGTGGCTCGGTAGCCGTTCCTGGACGGACGTAGGGAATCCGGCCCCGAGCCGTGCGTGAAACTCAGATTCAGCCCTTCTTGATCGCCTTGATGATCGTGTCGGCGACGGCCTCATGGCCGGCGCGACTGAGATGGACTCGATCCCGGACGAAAAGGCGTTCCCGGTCTGCCTTCCCGGCGGCCTGGAACGCCTTTTCCGTATCGGCCAGTCCGGCATTTCGTGCGCCGGCCGCTTTGCGGCAGGCGGTCGCCAGCTCCGCGGTCGTATCCCATCGTGCGGCCGAGGGATTCGTCGTCAACAAGAGTATGTCCGCCTTGCCGAGGGTCGCCTGTCGGATACGATCCACGGCGTCGCGACACGTCCGCTCGAACTCCTCACCCCGCATCCCGGCATCCCAATCATTGCCACCGAAGAAGATCATCACCAGATCCGGCTGCGGCGCCACGTCCAGCCACCTGGGAATCAAGACCAGGTTCTGCCTGAGCTGCGTCCCGCCGATCGCTGGGTTGACGATGGTCACCTTCGAGTCGTACGCGGTCTCCAGATGGTCTTTCAGGAGCGATGGCCAGGCGATCTCACGGTTGGCCCAGTGCCGGATGTCCGTGAGCGAGTCCCCCATGGTCACGACCGTGATCGGCTGGCCGCCCTTGAGCTTCGCGAGCGTGCGGGCCAGGGGCGGGCCGGCCGGAGGATCTTGGGGAGTCGCCTTGACGATCGTCGGTTCCAGCCGGATCTCGTCAATGGCGAAGCTCATCGCCGGGTAATCGCCCCAGTACCACCACTTGCCGAACCAGAGGCCGGAGAGCTTCGAAGGCGAGTTGCCGCCGGGCGAACCCAGCGGCCTGGCCCTTGGACCAGGCAGTACCGGAATGAGATCCTCCCAGGCCACGACGACCCTCGTCCACTCCGTACCCTTCACGGGAAACGCGAGGTCGTAACGAACGGCATAGTCGTCGTCGTAAATGAACTGAAGACCGCCGAATCCGTCCGTTCCCTCGCCCTTGACCCAGAACGAGAATCCCGCCACGCGATCCCACTCGGGTGTGCCGTGGATGTTGCTGGTAAAGAACGTGCTCGCGGCTCCCTTCTCGGTCTGGAAGCGTATCGCCTTTCCAACCTTGCCGTCGACGAGTTCCGCCCGTCCCTTTTCTTTTGGCGAACCGAACCGAAGCATGTCCATGCTGGCGATCACGCCGGCCTCGTCCCCGCGCGCCGGGACTGCGAAGATGAGGGCGGCTCCAAGGCATCCCAGGACTCTTCCATTCATGATCCGACTCCTGGATCCCGTGCCCGTCAATCCCGGACCGCGACGTCACTTGTCGAGAACGAGGATCTCGACCTTTCGGAACTCGATGGGATGACTCTCCGCCTGAAGGGCGATATAGCCCTCGTGGATCATCCGATCGCCACCTTGGATGAGCGCCTTCGCGTCCTTATCCCCGTCGTCGTACTGCGGCTTTTCGTACTCCAGCACGACCTCGCCGTTCACAAGGTGCTTGATCTTGCCGTTGCCGTGGACCTCGACCTCAACGGTCACCCACTGGTCGCCGTGGTAGGTCTTGGACTTGGAATCGATGCAGTGCTGGGTGATCAGCTTCCCACCCATCTCGATATGAGTCCCCGGCGTGCAGACATTGCCCGTCGGCCGCGTCTTCTTGCCGTCGCCCCCCAGGTACTGGACCTCGACGGAGACCGGGAATTCCTGGTCCTTGCCCATACTCTGCGGCGACTGACAATGGATCATCACCCCGCTATTGCGAATCGCCCATCCGGGCCCTTCGGGGCACTGATCGCCCACGAAGCGATACTCCACGCGCAAGCGATAGTTCCTGAACTTATCCTTGAAGAACAGGTGGCCGAAATGGCCATCAAACTTGGGATACTTGTCATACGCCACCTTGAGCCGACCATTCTCGACCCGGAACGTATCCCCATAGTTCTCCCCCGCGGCATACCCCTTGATCTTGGGCGTCCAACCCTCAAGATCCTTGCCGTTGAAGAGGCTGACCCATCCGCCCTCGCGCGCAGGCTCCCCTCCCGAGGCGTCGCGATCCGGCGTCACGACCCCGCCGAGAAACAGGATCGGGGCCAGAGCCAGGCTCATCTCGAAGACTCGGCGTCGGATTGCGATCATGCTCGATTGCCCCGGAGAGTGTTTCGTGTCCCTGTCACCCTTTCGGACGATGCCACCGATTCTGGAACCGCAGGGCCTCCAGTGCAAGGGCGTGCCCCAACCCTGCGACCCAATTATGGCGCCGGCCGCCTCGGCCCGAGATGGTTTCTTCTGATCTCCACACACTCGACCTTGATCGTGGTTCGTGTGCCCGCTTGCAAGATCCGGCCGAGCCTGCTTGACCTTTCCCGCGTAAAACGAATAATGAAGGCGTCGGGTGCTCGCAAGGGTCTCCGATTCTTTGAAAATCGGGGGCGAACCAGGATCGACCGGATTACTGAAGCGTCTGGCTGCGTGTCGAGGTTGGTCAGCAGGCCTCGTAAAAAGCGGACCACACATTATCTGCAGAGGGAACCCCCTCCTACCGTCTCGCTGCCTAAAAAACAGCACACGGCATCGCGGCGTCCCTTCGCCCGTTAGGGCCGCCCGGTGACGCCAATTCGGGCTAGCGCTTGCCAAACCCGCCTGTTGAGGCTCTCGCGAAATTCATGATGGGCTACGCCGACGACGACCCTGCCGAACGGGGCGTCCACGCCGACAACTAAAATTTCGGCTACACACGTAGATGCCTTCGTCGATGGATCTCGGGACGCGGGTGCAATTCCCGCCGCCTCCACTCTTAACCCCAGCTGCCAGCTCCTGACTGGCGGCGACAACCAACGACGTAAAGCCTCGCTCCGGCGGGGCTTTGCTCGTTTCTGAGGGTAGCGTTCTAGCCCCCCGAGCTGACACCCGCTGTTAGCTCCTGACCCAAGACGCCGCCCCAAACGCAACCAAT
>JAQGHR010000035.1 GCA_028291545.1 Planctomycetota bacterium
CCAGATGCCGAGGTCGCCGCTGATCGGGACGCCGGGGCCGGACAGGCACGAGTAGCCGGGGCCGGGGTCGGCGGCGTCCTTCTTGCGGGCCTCGCCGTTGGAGTCGACATAGCACATGAGGTGGTGGACGACCTTGCGATTGCCGGGCCGGAACTCGACGGCCGTGACGTAGCGGGAGTCGCTCAGGCCGGTCGGCAGGACGAAGCAGCGGTAGATGTCGGGTCCGTCGGCAGGGACGGCGAACTCGGGGATCTCCAGGATCAGGTCGGGCGGGCCGAGCTGCCAACCCTCCTCGGGAAAGATCCGGGGCTTGGGCGCGAGCGACGGATCGCCTTCCGGGGCGCCGGCCTTGGCCCAGGCGACCAGGGTCGCGATTTCCTTGTCGGAGAGACTCATATCGTTCTTGAACTTAGGGCCGACACCGGGGGCCGCCTTCCACGGGGGCATCTGCCGCGACTCGACGACCGAAGCGATGTCTGCGGCTCGCTTGCGCGCCTGTGCGTAACTGGATATCTCGAACGGGCCAACCTGGCCGCTTCGATGGCATCCCTGGCAGCGCTGCTGGAGGATCGCGGCGACCTCCCCCGCATAGGTCGGCACGGACCCGGACCCGACCGTCGGCCCGCCGCGATCACCTCGGGCAGCCGCCGGACCCGTGGCACCGATGAGCAGGGCAAGAAGAGTCGCGGGACCCACAATCCGAGAGATCATCCGACATCCTCCGTGAATGCAGGTCCCATTGGCGCGATTCACCCGGGTCCCTGGGTGAGGTCTCCCGAATGGAGGACTTCGGCGACTTCGCCGCGCGCCCGTATTTCGACGTCCCCCCTTCGAGAGTCCCATTGAATCGACCCGCCGAGTCCTGTCGATTCACGAAAACCGGGGCGGAACCGCGCGGCGATTCCGAAAAAATCACGGCGCGATCGCCGGGCGGCCGGTGACTTAGAGAGAGACGCTTCGATCCAGGATTGGCACGAAACGTCGTCTCTCTCGATCCCAGTAATCGATACGTGCGCGACGCGCTGGTGCGTCTTGCGCATGAGCGGATCGAATGCGTCTGCCGCCAGAATTCCATCCTTCCTCTCCCGACGCGATGCCGGACGGCTCCGGCGCGTGGCGGTCCTCCCTGCGCGGTTCCATCACGGAATCCGCGATCCCGTCCATCCTTTCACGTCATCCCCATCTTCCGAGGAGTCCGAAATGTCCGATTCGAGACGAATGCGGCGCGGTTTCACGCTGATCGAGCTGCTGGTGGTGATCGCCATCATCGGCGTCCTCATCGCCCTGCTCTTGCCGGCCGTCCAGGCCGCGAGAGAAGCCGCCAGGCGGGCGCAGTGCGTCAACAACCTCAAGCAGTTGGGGCTGGCGCTGCACAACTATGAAGGATCCCTCGGCGTCTTCCCGTTCGGGACGCTCCTGAACTCACCGGCCGCCACCGGAGGCTGCGCCAACTCGTACCGGCACACCATGTTCGCGTTCGCGCTCAGCACGATGGAGCAGACCAACCTGTACAACTCCATCAACTTCTCGCTGACAGCGTACAGCATCACCAACGCCACCGCGTACAGCACCAAGGTGAACACCTTCGTTTGCCCGTCGGACCAGCTCGCCTCGCTGGCCTCGGGCTACTCGCAGGGGTCGTACGCGGGAATGGCGGGCACGACCGAGATCTGGCGATATGGCTATGGCGCGGGGACGAACGACGACATTTGCAACAAGATCGTCGGTAACGGCATGTTCATCATCAACCGGGCCAGGAGGATCGCCGACGTCACCGACGGGCTGAGCAACACCACGTTCGTCGGCGAGACCTCACGCTTCCGCAACGAAGGTTCCTCGTTCCTCAACTTCTGGACCGCCGGGGACTGGTTCTTCGACGGCATCGGCAACGGCGTTCGCACCGCCTCCTTCGCCTACTCGGCCGTCAAACCCAACGCCCCGGCCCACACGGATATCGTGTACCCCTATATCGATAACATGGGGCCGTTCAACTGGTACCTCTACGTTCCCGCCCAGTCGTACGGCCAGTTCGGATTCCGCAGCCTCCACCCGGGCGGACTGAACTTCCTGATGGGTGACGGCTCGGTGAAGTTCATCAAGGAATCCATCAACCTGCACCATTACTGGGCCCTGAGCACCATCAGTGGTGGCGAGGTCATCCCCGGCGACGTCTTCAACTAAGAGGCTCGCCGGAATGTGGGGTTCGATTCGAGAGGGCAGATTCGCGATGACCGATTCGCCGATCTCAAGAGACGACCTCCGTACTACACTCTCGAATCTCCGATCTCGAATCTCGAATCCAACTCACGCACGGTCGCCGTTGCTTCCACAACCCTCACCCCGACTTCCGCGTCGGGGTGATTTTCCATCACACATCTCGGAGGAATTCTCCATGATCTATCGCCGATTAGCTCTGGCCGCGCTCCTGCTTGTCGTCGTCGCCGGCTGCGACACAGCCACCGGCCCGGTCGTTCCTTCCACCACCGGCAGCAATGGTTCGCCCGCAGCCCCGACCGCGACAGCCAACCCGACGGCGGAGAAACCGACGGATCGCGGGAAGGCTCTCAATGCCGGCGAACCCCAGCCCGGCGGATTGCCCACCGCCAAGACCACCTACTAATATCCGGCGGATTCCTCCCTTAATCGCTCCCCGCGCCCGGCCTGCTAACGATGTCCGCGACACCCTTAACGGTTTCGGACATCGGGCGATGGGGAGCCTCCTCGACTGGTTCGTGAAGACGACCGACGCAAGGCTCAGAGGCGATTGAAATCAATACGGAGCCGATCTCGGCACGGATTCCCGCGAGATTTCTTGGTCCCTGGATCTCGCCCAGCTCGCGGAAAACCGCGGATTCCGAACGGCGGAAGGGCCGGCGGATCGCGGGATCGCGGGATTCGGCCTTGACGCGACGGCAGTGATCGTTACGATAGGCGTTTCGACCCGAGCGGCGGCGACCTGGATCGCGGCGCGCACGGAAGCAGGATTTCTTTAGTAGGTGTCCCTGGCGATGAACTGTTTTCAGGCGAAAGCGGGTCAACTGGCCCCTCAGTGGTACGTGATCGATGCGACCGACATGGTCGTGGGCCGGCTCGCCGCCCAGATCGCGCCCATCCTCATGGGCAAGCACCGCCCGACCTATACACCCCATATCGACACCGGCGATTATGTGATCGTCACCAACGTCGATAAGGTGGTGTTCACCGGCAACAAGTGGACCCAGAAGTTCTATCAGCGCTATTCGGGTCACCCCGGCGGCCAGAAGGACGAGCAGGCCTGGAAGCTGTTCCAGCGCCGCCCGGCTCGCGTCCTGGAGCTCGCGATCCAGCGCATGATGCCGAAGAACATCATCGGTCGCCACATGATGGGCAAGCTGAAGCTGGTCGTCGGCGCGAAGCACGACCACCAGGCCCAGAACCCCGTCCCCCTGGAAGCGATGGTGGGCCGGCCGTCCGCGACCGGCATCCTGGTCGCCGCCCCGAAGGTCGTGAACCCGCCCAAGAAGAAGGTCAAGGCCTCCAAGCCCGCGACCGCGGCGGTCCCGGCCGTTCATGAGGTCGAGGCCGAACACCAACTCCCGGCTCCGGGAACTGTCAGTGAGCCGCAGCTTCCGGCCCCGGCAACGACCGAAGCCGCCGAGCCCACGCCCGAACAGGTCTGATATTCGTTCGTTGAGACGACTTGCGACTTTCTCTTGAGGATCGAGACATCGCCATGGCCACGGCCGAGAAGACATATAGCTGGGGAACCGGCCGTCGCAAGACCGCCGTCGCCCGCGTCCGGATCCGCGAGGGCACGGGCCAGTTCCTGGTCAACGGCCTGGAAGCCGACGCCTATTTCACCGTCGAGACCGAGCGGATTGCCGCCCGTTCCTGCCTGGTCGCCACCGAGATGGGCGGTCGCGTGGATGTGTTCGTCAACGTCAATGGCAGCGGCAAGTCCAGCCAGTCCGGCGCCGTCGTGATGGGCCTCGCCCGCGCCCTGCTGGAGTTCCGCCCCGACCTGGAACCCATCCTCCGCCAGGGCGAGTTCCTCACCCGCGACCCCCGAATGGTCGAGCGCAAGAAGTACGGCCACAAGAAGGCCCGCAAGAGCTTCCAGTTCAGCAAGCGCTGAGCCTGGTCTGTCCCGGCCCGACCGTACCGCACCGATTCCTCGAAGCCAGCCCGACCGCGTATTCCCCCTGGAATGCCCGGCCCGGCTGGCTTTTTCTTTGGGGACGCCACCCATGCGACTCTGGCACCTGCTCCTCGGGATCGTGGTCTCGGCCTTCGTCATGGCCTTCGTCCGGGTCATGGGGCCGGGGGCGATCGTGACTGGGATAGGAATGGTCGCGGTTCTCGGCGCTCTCGTGATCCTGGGCTTCTCGGACGACATCTTCCGATCCCTCCGTCGCCGCGCCACCGAGGCCCGATCACGAACCGGCCTGGCGAGCCTCGCCCCGTTCCTGTCCCTCTGCCTGCTGGGCAGTTGCTACCTCGTCCTCGCCGGGATCTGCGTCCTCTTCCTCGTGGCCGTCCTGGCATTTCCCTTCCTGTTCATGGTCAGGATCTGATGCGCCACGCTCGACGTCCGGGCCGATTCCCCGATCAACGGCTCGGCCCGTCACGATATTCTTGTTGATGGCCAACTTCCAGGCTCTCCCCGGGCGGCCGGGGCGGAGATCGATCAACACGGCTCCGTCGGTCCGCCCTGGCTTTGATCCTCTCCCTCGATATCCGGTCGATGCATTAGTTAGGATGGATGACATGCAGACCAATGTCATCAGAGAGCACATCGAGCTTCGTCCCAGCGCCCTCCACGGCACCAAGGCGTGCATCGCCGGTTCGCGGATACGGGTCGAGGACATCGACGTCTGGCATATCCTTCAGGGCCAGTCCCCCGAGAACTTCGTTGCGAGTTTCCCGCAGTTGACGATGGCCGATGTTCACGCGGCCCTCGCCTATTACTGGGATAACCGCGAGACGCTCGATCGCCAGTGGGAAGCGGGGGAGCGGTTCGTCGAGGAGATGAAGGCCAAGGCCCCACCATCCCTACTGTGACAGCGGATGCTGGAGAAGGGCCTTGACCCCGATTCGCTTCCATCTTGACGAGCACGTCGCCGACGCCGTAATGAATGGTATGCGTCGGAAAGGTTATCCGGAAGGGTATTTCCAAGCCCGGATTGGCTCGATGGCTTGAGCCCCGAAGGGACTGAGAGGCCGATTTCCGGAGAGCCTGCGACACCCGGGACGAGATACGCGGCCTGGTCGATTACATCTGACTGGCCGGCGTCCCCTTCCACCTCTTCTTCCCGTCCCCCTTCCGAAACACCAAAAAATACGAGTGATTCTTCCTCGCGTGGGCCTGCCGGACCACGCGGCTGACACCGGGCTTGTTGACGCGGAGGACGACGAAGAGATCCTCGACGATGAAGCCGAGGGTGGCGAGCTCGTTGATGATCTCGACGTGGGTGAGGCGCTGGCGGTTGGCGCAGACCTCGTCGGCGCACTTGACGATGTAAATTCCCTCGTCGCGAAGCACGCGGTGGGCCTCGCGCGCGGAGGAGAAATAGAGGTCGAGCACGGCCTCGTGGTACTTCGTGACGGTGCCGTGGCCCGCGCCATTGTTGCGGTAGTAGCCCTCGTAATTCTGATGGCCGACGTGGGCCGAGCCGCCGGGCGTGTGCATGTAGGGGGGGTCGAAGACGAGGCAGTCGAGCGCGCCGGGTTCATAGGGCAAGGCGCGAGCGTCGACGCCCGTGGAGAGGTCGCTCTTGAGCAGGCGATAGGTCCCGTCGGGGACTCGCTTCCAGAAGACGCCGCGTCCGAACGTGACATCGGCGACGAGGCTTCCGGGGGGCACATAAAGCGCCAGCACATGAGGAAACACTGCGTCGTTGGTGGCCTGGTGGGCGGAGAACACCAGGTCGTTTGTCGCGGAGCCGACGGGCGATTTCCGTTTGGGGCGGCTCATCCGCGGAATTCCTCGCGGAAATGGACGAGGTTGGAGCGGCGGCCCAGGAGCACAATCGAATCGGCCGCGGCCAGGGGTTCGTCGCCGTTCGGGGGGAACTCCACCCGCCCGTCGACGCGCTTGATGGCGACGACGATCACGCCGGTCTTGCGGCCGATGTCCAGGTCGCGCAGGGTCTTGCCGACGAGGGGGCCTGGCGACTTCACGGCCACCTCGTCCATCTCGATCGCCAGGCTCGAGCGGTGCGTGACCAGCTCGGCGAACTCGACGGCCGAGGGGTTCGTGAGGATCGAGACGACCCGGTGCGCCCCGATTGCGGCGGGCAGGACGACGTGGTTGGCGCCGGCCTGGCGGAGCTTCTTCTGGGTGGTGGCGCGCTCGGCCCTGGCGACGATCTGGACCTTCGCGTTCAACTGGCGGGCCGTGAGCGTGATGAAGACGCTGGAGGCGTCGTTGGGGATGGCCGTGACGAGCGCCTTCGCGCGCTCCAACCCGGCGTCGAGGAGCACGGATTCCTCGGTGGCGTCTCCCGCGACGAAAAGCCAGTTCCGGCCCCCATAGGCGGCCATCTTCTCGGGCGCCTGGTCGATCACGACGAACGGCTCGCCCGCCGCGGCCAGCTCTTCGCAGACCAGCGAGCCCATCCGGCCCAGTCCGGCGACGATCGTGTGATCGGAGAGGGCGTCGATCATGCGTCGCACGCGATATTGCCCCGTCAGCTTGCTCAGTTCTTCCTCGGTCACGAACCGGAGGATGCCCGCGATCGTATCGCCTGCCGCCACCATGCCGAGCGCGATCACCATCATGGTGTGAATGCGGAGATACGTCGAGTCGACCGGCCGCACTTCACCGAATCCGACGCTCGAAACCGTGATCACGACCATGTAGAACGCGTCGGCCACGCTCCACCCCATCGCCACGTAACCGGCCGCCCCCAGGCACACCACCGCCGCCAGGCTCATCAACCCCCGGCGAATGTGCCGGACCGCGCGTGTGCGCGAATCTCGAAGCTCCGGATTTGGCAAGGACGATGGATCGGGCATTGGGGCAAGAATTCACCGACGTGTTGATACATCTCGGTCGCGGACCCCGTCAACCGATGGTCCTCGCTGACGGACCAGCACAGTGTCATGCAGTGGGGGAGGTCCTTCCGACCCATCCAGAGGCCTCCGAGTCGACGTTCAAAGACGGCGGAGGGAGCGGGAGTTTGCGTGCCTGGAACGTCGCCAGCAATCCCTCCAGCGCGTCCTGACCGTTTCTTGCCGCTTCCCCGTAGCGATCCCCGGGCGTCTCGGGCGTCTCGCCGGCCAGTTCGGGGAAGGTGACGAGGAAGGCGTGGTCGGCGTCCGACGATTGGATCAGCATGCTGTAGAATCCCGTCACGGGTCGCCTCCCATCTCACGAATCGAATCTCCGACTCGTTTTTCCTGGTAGGGCTTGGCGTCGTCTCCGTCTCATCCCCTCCCCCGGAATCGCTGGTTGAGGGCAACGGCGAGGACAATAATGGTACCGAGGACAAGGCCTTCGATCTGGGTCGGGTCGATCCAGGTGACGACCAGTCCGGTTCCCTTGATGACGATCTGGATCAAGACGAGCCCAAGCACGGTCCCGCGAATCGAGCCGACGCCGCCGGAGAGGCTGCATCCGCCCACCACGGCGGCCGTGATCGCGAACAGTTCGTAGGACATTCCCATCGTGCCCTTGCCCTGTCCGGCGTTGCCGGCGTAGAGCAGGCCGCCGAGGGCGGAGAGCATCCCGGAGAGGCCGTAGGCGATCATCTTGAGTCGGGCGGTCGGCAGGCCGCTGAGCCTCGCCGCGGCTTCGTTGCCGCCGAGCGCATACAGGTGTCGGCCCAGTACGGTCGCTCCCATCATCACGGTCGCGACCACGGCCACGACGAGGAAGATCGGGATCGTGTACACGTTGTCCGAGCCGAACATGCGGAACGCGGGGAAGTTCACGTTCACCGATTGATTCTTGCTCACCACGATGGCCAGGCTCCGCAATCCCGCCATCGTCGCGAGGGTGGCGATGAACGGAGGGAGCCGAAACGCCGTGATGAAGAGCGCGTGGAGCAGGCCGATGACGACGCCGAGGAGGAGGGTGATCGCGATCGCGGCGGCGATGACGGTCGGGGAGATCGGGCTGCCGGACCGCTGGGCGCCGGGGAGCCACTCCGTCATGAGCTTGGCGGCGACGACGGCCGAGAGCGCGACGACCGAGCCGACCGAGAGGTCGATTCCGCCCGAAATGATGATGACCGCCGCCCCGACGGCAAGCACGCCCAGGAGCGCGATCGTGTGCGAGACGTTGTTCAGGTTCGGCCAATCGAAGAACGAGTGCGGCGGCCCCTGCTTCACGTAGATGCCGGCGAGCACGGCCAGAATCGCCAGCAGCAGGCTCCATTCCGGGGCGCGGAGGGCCACGGCCAGCGTACGCCCTCCGCGTCGTGTCGCTTCGCTCATGAGGACTTCAGCCCCTTGCTCTGGAGCCACGACTTCATCTCTTCGATCGTGATCACGTTCTCGGCCTTCACCGGCGAGTCGCCCTTCGGAACGATCACCCGCACGCCCGTGTCGCGGGTCTTGCCGTCGGGAAGGACGTCCTTGACCGTCTTGGCGTCCTTGTTGATCAGGGCCTTGAGCAGCTTCACGCCCTGGAATCCCATCTCGTAGGGATTCTGGCAGACGGATGCGTCGATGTGGCCCTTCTCCAGCTCTCCGACGGCCGCCTCGTCGAGGTCGAACGTGACGACCGTGGTGCGCTTGCGGACGTCGGGATTCTTGGCGACTTCCTCGGCGATCGCCGGGGCATTGTACGACCACAGGCCGAGCAGCAGGTCGAGGTCGGTGTATTTTGAGAGAGCGGTCTGGACGTTGTCCCGGGCGCGGGCGTGATCGCCGTTGTCGTCGAGCGTCTCCACCTCCTTGAAGGCGGGACCGGCTCCCTGGAAGAAACCCTGCTTCCTCTCGCGAGCATTGGCCGCGCCCGAGGTGCCGACGAACACCGCAACCTTGCCGCCCTTGGGGCGGACGGCCGCCGCCGCCTTGCCCGCGGCCTCGCCCGCCTTCACGTTGTTGGTGCCGATGTAGGCCGATCGCACATCGGCCGACTTCGGCTCGATGTCGGAATCGATGGCGATCACGACCTTCCCCGCCTTCTGCAGGGCCCGCATCGCGTCGGCCACGCCGGGGGCGTCGGCCTCGATCACCGACACGGCCACGCCTTGAACGTCCAGGCTGAGCGCCTCCTGGAGACGGTCGATCTGGCCTTGCGTGGAACCCTCGTTCCGCCTCATCGAGACCTCGACGCCGAACTCCTTACCGCCGTCCTGCATCCCCTTCTCGACGGCGTTCCACCAGTCGGCGTTGCTATTGGTCACGAACAGGAGCTTGACCGCGCCTTTGCCGTCGCCCTTCGGGGCCACATCTCCCTTGCTCCCGCTCGCGGCATCCCCCGTCTTGGGAGCCCCTGCCTTTTCCGAACCTCCGCATCCGGCGACGATCACGGCCAACCCGGCCGCCATGCCACGCAGCAACCACCATCGGAATCCAAGCCGATTCACAGGACCGTCCCCCGAGAGAGAGGAGAGGAAAAGACAGAGACGCACGGCCGGCGTGGAACGCGTCCCACCGCCGCCGAAGGGCGCCGACGCCGCTGCGCCCGGCCCGTCTGAACAGGGAATTGTGCGTCATCTTAACCGGCCGGAATGGCGGGGGGAACAGAGTCAAGCCGGGTGAATGGACCGACTTTCTCGGAGAATCCGCTCGAACGCCGAGATTCCCGGGGTAATTCCCCTCGACTCGGGCGACTATAGTCAGGATCGCACGAGATCGGGAGAGATCGAACCATGAGGATAAACGGCACGTCGGCCGGTATTGCGGACTCGCTCCGGGTGCTCTGGGACTCCGGCGCATTAGGACTCGCAACCGATGCACAATTACTCGAACGCTTCGTTGCCAGTCGAGACGAGGCCGCGTTCTCCCTCCTGGTCGATCGCCACGGCGCGATGGTCTGGAGCGCCTGTCTTGCGGTGCTGAGCGACGTCCACGACGCGCAGGATGCGTGGCAGGCGACGTTCTTGATCCTGTTCCGCCGCGCCGGCTCGATCCGCCGAACCATGTCGGTCGGCCCCTGGCTTTTCGGTGTCGCGCGCCGCGTCTCGCTTCGCGCCCGGAACGAGTCTCGACGCCGCCAGGATCTCGCCATCAAACTCGCCGCGATGACACCTCTCCTTGCCGATCCTCCCGAATCCTGGGCCGATCTGCACGAGGAGATCGACCGCCTTCCTGCGTTGGAACGCGCCGCAATCATCGTTTGCGACCTCGAAGGCGTGAGCCACGAAGACGCCGCCCGGCGCCTCTCCTGGCCGGTTCGCACCGTCCGCAAGCGTCTCTATCGCGGCCGGGACCGACTTCGAGACCGGCTAACTCGGCGAGGCCTCGCACTCGCTCCCATTCCAGCCAGTGTGCTGCCTCTTCCGCAAGCCGCCAAGGCGGCCCTTGCCCGGTGCGGTGTCGTCTCACCTCGTGTACTATCTCTCGCTCAAGGAGTCTCCCGAGTCATGATGCTTACTTCGTGGAAGACGGTCACCGCAGGACTCTTGGGTGTGGGAATCCTCTGCGGAGCCGGGATGTGGGCTCTGGCGCGACCGGACGACCCCAAGAAGGAACTACGAGCCAGGCCAGTCCATGTCGCCAAGGTGGCATTCACGACGCCGAGCGACGCCGACGCTCGCTTGATCTTGCGCAAGGCGGCTGAGGGAGCGATGGCGCTCGGCAAGGAACCGAATGGAAGCTGGAGCCTGACCCAAATCGCCAGTGCGCAGGCCGAAGCGGGCGATCGCGATGGGGCCAGGGCGACCTTCCGGCAGGCGGTCGCCGACGCGATGGCAAAGGACAAGCCAAACGCCTGGTGGCTCTGGAGAATCGGCCATTTTCAGGTCTTGGCCGGTGAGGCGGCCGATGCCAAGGCGACGCTTGCGAAGGCCGCCGACATCGCCAAAGCGCTTGGTCCGGAGCCCAAGGATCGTGCCATCGAGGTGCTCGCCGTCATCATCCAGGAACAACGACGTATCGGCGACAAGGACGGAACGGCCGCGACGGTCGCAGCCATGCGGATCATCCAGGGAAAGATCGACCCCAAAGTGGACCCTTTTAGCCATCCAACATTCGTTGGGGCGCTGGCTGCCGCGGGCGAAGTCGACGATGCGTTCTTCATGATCGAGTTCATGCGGAATGATGCGACTACCCGGTGGAACCTCCCTGGATCGCTCGGGAAGATCGCCGAAGGCGCTCAATTCAGCGACGACGCGACCGCGAAGGAGATCGTCCGCCGCGTGGCGGACGAACTGGAAAAGCTGGCTCCCAAGCCCAACGAGCAGGTCTTTTCCTACGGGGACCTGGCCCAGGCCCAAGCGCGCCTTGGGCAGATCGAGGCGGCCCGTCGCACCGCTTTGAGCATCGGTCGAAATGCCGATGGAAGCTTCGACCTGGTAAGCGACACGCAGCCCTACATCCTCCTTTGCGTTGCGGTCATTCAGGAAGGCAAAGGCGATCGTCCCGGTGCACGGCAGACGATGCGGTTGGCCCTGCAATCGATCCGCGAGAACCCCAATATGCGAGGCGTGCAGGGCCGACTTGAGCAAGTCGGAGGTTACCAGGCGGCTCTCGGAGACGTCGAAGGCGCACGTGAAGTCGTCGCCATGATGGAGCCTGGGTTGAAGCACAAGGTACTGCTCGCCATTGCGCAACACCAGAAGACCGCAGGTGCCTTCGCCGCCGCCAAAACGACGACGGAGGAAGCCAAGGCGGACGCGGCCATTGCGGTTTCCAGCAAGCCCAAGGCTCTGTTGGACCCACAACCGCAGCCTGGCCAGATCGTGGAACCCGAGGCCGCCGACTCTCAACGGCGGGCATTCGCTCTCGCCGATGTTGCCCGCGTCCAGGCCCTGGACGGCGATTTCGACGCGGCTGAACAGACAATCGCTTCGATCGCAAGGCTCACCAAAGCCCCCTATCTCCAATCCAATCTCGCCCATGCTCAAAAACAGGTCGCCGGCGCCCGAGCCTCGATCGGCGATCTCTCGGGAGCGCTGGCGACGGCCTTGAAGATCGAGGCGCCCGATGCGAAGCGTAAGGCTCTGGAAGGCGTCGCGGCGGGCTATCATGCGTGGAAGGCCGCGACCAAGAAGCCCAACCCCTGACGAAAATGGGGAATTCGAGGACTCCGACTCGCGGGCCACGCCAGGCCGGAACGGGCGCGGGGACCGTCGTTCGACCATCGGGTTCCGCCGCCCGTTCCGGGCGAGAATTGCAAATTAGACGCTTGCAAGAGCGAACGTAGGGCACGCTATTGCGTGCCTGAGGATTCGGCACGCAATAGCGTGCCCTACGTTCCCCGAAGCGGGGAGCGATTTCGATGGGGTGAGACACGCCGCGATCCAGGGGCGTGCCGCCCCTGGCTATGAACCCCAGCCCCCTTCGGGGCGAAACCACAATCCCGATCGTCTCTTACTTGCTCACGGCATCCCCAAGAAACCCCGCCACATCCGCCTTCAGCTTCTTCAACGACGGCCCGTGCAGGTACATCATGTGCCCGGCCTCGTAGTATTCGAGGCGGACATTGGAACGCTGCTTTTCGTCCAGGTTCATATGGGCAAGCGTGTACTCGGTCGCGAAGAACGGGGTGGCGAGGTCGTAGTAGCCGGAGCCGACGAAGACCTTCATGGAGGGGTTCTTGGACATCGCGTCGCGCAGGGAGGAGCTCGTGTCGGCGAAGCCGCCGCGACCGGCGACGCCGAAGTCCCAGCGGCCGACGCCCTCGCCGAGGATGTGGTAGGGGACGTCGGTCCGGTAGGCGAGATCGGAGCGGACGTAGGCGTTGAAGGTCGCCGTGTAGGGCGGGCGGATGGCCGACATGCTGGGGTCGTTCTCGGGCGTGTCGGAGACGTTGGAGGCGTCCACGCCCTTGAATCGACTGTCGAGACGGCCGACCGTCATTTTCTCCTTGCGAAGAAGCTGCTTGCAGAAGTGCTGGATGTCGACGCGAAGGTTGGCGGAGTCGATGTACGAGGCGTCCAGCCCGGTGTAGCGAGACAGCTTCGCGATGATCTCCCGGCGCTCCTCGGTCGTGAGCCGATCGCCCTTTTCCAGTGCCAGGGCATAATCGCCCGCCGCCCACCTGGTCGCGTCGGCCAGGGTCGCTTTCAGGTCCTTTTGCAGGTCGTCCGGCAGCTTCTTGTGATACCAGGCCGTCGCGGCGTACGTCGGCAGGAACAGCACGTAGGGCAGGTCGTTGCCGGTGGCGAACTGGAGGGTCTGGAAATTCAGCACCGAGGAGACGAGGACGATCCCGTTGAGCGCGATCCCCTTCTCGACGAGGCTGTCCGACAGGCCCGCGGCCCGGGTCGTCCCGTAGCTCTCGCCGACGAGGTACAGCGGCGAGATCCACCGATCCTCGCGAGAAAGATAGAGGCGGATGAACTCGCCGACGCTGTCGATATCGCCCCTCAGCCCGTGAAATTTCGCGTTCAGCTCCGGCTTGGCGGCGCGGCTGTAGCCGGTCCCCACCGGGTCGATGAAGACCAGGTCGGTCCTGTCGAGCCAGGTCGCCTCGTTATCGACGAGCTTGAACGGCGGCTTCGCGAACTCCGCGTCGTCGGGCATCTCCACCCGTTTCGGCCCGAGCGCGCCCATGTGCAGCCAGACCGAGGAGGAGCCCGGCCCGCCATTGAAGCTGAACATGAGCGGACGTTTGGACTTGTCCCCCTGATCATCGAGCGTATAGGCGATCGAGAAGATGCGGGCCTCGACCTCGCCCTTCTCGTTCTTGATCGGCGTCAGCCCGGCCGTCGCCGTGTACTTGAGCGTCTTGCCGCCGACGCTGATCTCGTGATGCGAGACGGCCGGCGCCGCGTCGGCGTCCGACGTGCGGTGCGGATCGGCGGGCTTGGGAGGGGACTGGCCACGGGCCGAGGGGATGAGGAGCAGGGCGGTAGCCAGGACGGCGAGCCGGGTCATGGCGTGTCGCGGTCGCATGCGGTTCCTCGTGAGACGGGAGTGATCAATCTCAGGTCCGACCGGCGCGCCGAGCCGATGGGAAGAATGTACCGCGACGGCGGGACCCGCCCTACTTGATCTCGAACTTCTCGATTCGATACGTCGACCCGTCCTTGAGCAGGCGGATTCGGACCGGCTTCTCGGCTCGATTGAAGATGGCGCGGCCCCGGAGCTCCCAGTCGAACATGCTCTTCATGTTATTTTCCATCAACGGCGTGGGCTGTTGCTCCAGGACGATCTCGTTGAACGGTCCCCACGCCTTCATCGAGGTGCTCGCCTTCACCAGTTCCTTCCGGTCGAGTTCGGGCACCGCGTGGGCGACCGCGGCGTCGACCTTGCCCTCGGAGAGGTCCTGGACGAACTGGTGCGCCACCGACTGGGCTTCCGTGATCTGGACGGAGATCGTTTGCTGCAAGATGTAAAAGAACGAGATGACCACGAGCCACAGACTGAGCCCGATCACGCCCATGACCAGCCCTGCGATCGCGAGTCCCCGGCCGCCGACCTCGGGGTCGCGCGTCTTGCGAATGCCGATGAACCCGAAGATCACGGCAAGCAAGCTCGTGACCAGCGGCACGCAGAAACAGACGCCGCAGACCAGGCTGGCGATCGAGATCCCGCTCGCCGGAGGAGGCGGCATCCGCCGATACTTGACCTGGTCGGGCGAATCGTCGGGCTCTGCGTAGTAGTTTCGCTCGTCTTGGGGCATGACGCGGATCTCGGACGTGGGGTGATCTCGTACCAAAGCGCCTCGCCGTCGCGGTTCGGCCCTCGGTTCCGGCATTCTAGCGGTTGCCATCCGAGCGGGCGAGGGGCGGACGTGTTTTGCCGGGCCGAATCGAAGAGTTTCACGCAGAGACGGGGAGGAAGCGCGAGGTCGCAGGGGTAGAAAAAGAGAGATGGAGACAGTGAGAAAGAGTAGGCCGGCCCTGGGCAACCCCAACTTCTGATTCCCTCTCCAAACCCATTTTCCCCTCACTCTGCGACCTCTGCGCTTCCTCCCCGTCTCTGCGTGAAACTCTTCGGTCCTACGCCGGGTCGCAGCATTGGCTCGATATGCGGACCTTATCCATCGGCATCGCTCAGCCTGGTCCGCCATCGGGCGAGGCGACAGTGCAGGCGGCGAGAGCAGGATTCCAGGGTGGTGCCACGGGACAGGACGGTCAGGACCGGATCGCCGGGCTCGAAGACGGTCCCCTCGGCGGGAAGGTCGCAAATGGGCGGGACCGCGAACGAACGAGCGGCATCGGGGCGAAGGCGATGAGCATCGATCGCCGGAAGGATGCAGCGCCGGTCGGCATACACGACGGCCTTGCCCACGAAGGCGGGCGGGCGGATTCGCGATCGGGTCGGCCCCGAGACGCCCGAGTCGAAGGCCCGCCGATGTTCGAGCAATAAAGGGCGGCCCGAGGCCAGTTCGAGCACCTCGGTCGACGCGGTGTAGCGCGGATTGACCTCGACCGGCAACGGGCGGCCCTGCGCGTCCAGGATCAGATCGACCCCGAAAACGCCGCGAAGCCGGAACGCCTCGACCAGCGCCTGGCCGATGGCCGCGATCGACTCACGAACAGGGCGCGGAAGCGGCCAGGGGCCGAGACTGCCAAGGTACGCGAACGGCTCGCCCTCACGACCGAGGAGCTGACGTGTCACGCCCAGCAGCGTGGAACCGCCGTCGCTCCCCACAAACAAAGCGGCGAGGCTCGTGCCTTCAATTCGCGACTGAAAATACACCGACCGCCCGGAGCGGAAGTTCTCGCCGAGAAGGGGCCGGATGCCTCGCCCTCCGGCCGAGGCGAGGGGCTTCACCAGCCATGAACCGTCTCGCGGCAAGCCGTCGTCCGAGACTCGCGATCGAGGGGCGGGCAGGCCGCGGCTCGCCAGGGCTTCCGCGACGGCCAGGGGATCGCGAACGGCGCGGAGCGAGGCACCGGAGATCCCCCAGAGCGGCCGGAGGGCGGCCACGCGGTCGATCAGATCGGGCGCGTTTTCCAGGGCCCCGGTGTAGATCCAGGGATCATCGCCGGGGATGCGCGCGACGATCTCTTCCAGGCCGTTCGGATAGGAGCCGGGGTCGATCCGGTGCGTGGTCGCGATCGCGGCGAGGTCCCGGTCCGCGAACAGGTCGATCGTGATCGGGGCGAGCCCCGCCCTCACCGCGGACTGGGCGGCGGCCCGTGCGCTGGCGCCGAGGATGAGAAGGGGCATGGCGACCCGGAGGGAACCGGGAACTCCTGGGCGACTCCACGAAAAAACCCGGCTCCCCGCGAGGTCGCGGAGAGGCGGGTCTTGCCATCAGACCGGAGTCCGAGGGACGGTGGCTCATTCCTCGACGACTTCAATCTTCTTGGGGTCGATGAACTTCTTGCCGTCCTTCTCGCTCACTTCGCCGGTGACCTTGACCTTCTTCTCGCTCTTGCAGAAGCCGGCCTTGGCGTGATTGTCGCTGGCGACCTTGTTCTTCATGCTCATGTAGTACTTAACTTCCTTGTCGCCGTCCTTGACGATCACGACGTTCTGACAGGCCTTCGCCTCCTTCAGGGCGCACTTGGCGCAGGTGGCGGAGCCGGTGATCGTCTTCTCGTCGGCGGCGAGGACCGACAGGCTGGCGCCCAGGAACAGGCCGCAAACCGCGAGCATGGGCAGAATTTTCCGCATCGTCTTTTCTCCTGTAGAAAGAAGAGGGCCAACCGATCGAGGCAAAGTCCTGGGCGGGAAAGGCCCGAACCACGGGAGGTTGGCGGCTTTACACGCGGAGGAACGACCCTGCCTCTTGGCCACATTGAATCAGGTCGGTCGGCAACGTACAACCTTTGTTTTTCCAAATCGGTCCGGGCCTGGATCCCGCGAGCCGGACGCGGCGGGCCGCCGGGGTCGTCGCTCTCGGGGGTTGCGGATGACCGGTCGGCTGTTATGATGCGAGGCCGAAGCGCCGGCCGGCTCACGGCGGGCGACGCACTTCGCACGGACATTTTTCCTTCTCTCTCGGAGATGCGCGCGACCATGGCCGACCACACGATGCTTATCGGCGAGGCCCTCGTGGGCGAGGGTAACGAGATCGCTCACATCGATCTCATGATCGGCACCAAGACCGGCCCCGTCGGCGCGGCGTTCGCCAACGCCCTGGCCAACCAGTCCAGCGGGCACTCGAACCTTCTGGCCGTGCTGACCCCGAACCTGCTGGTCAAGCCCGCGACGGTGCTGATCACCAAGGTCACGATCAAGGGCATGAAGCAGGCCGTCCAGATGTTCGGCCCCGCCCAGTACGCCGTGGCCAAGGCCGTGGCCGACTGCGTGGCCGACGGCACGATCCCCCAGGACAAGGCCGAAGACCTCGTCGTCGTCTGCGGCGTGTTCATCCACCCCGCCGCCGAGGATAACGCCAAGATCCTCAAATTCAACCACGACGCCACCGTCCTGGCGATCAAGAACGCCATGTCCAGTTCCCCCTCGGTCGCCGAGGTCGTGAAGCAGAAGGATACCGCCAAGCACCCGTTTGCTTGACAGTTCGCGGTTCGCGGTTCGCGTGGAAGGCTTTCCGCGAACCGCGAACGGCAAACATGCGGACCGTCAACTGCGAACTGCGAACTGCGAACTGCGTCCATGAAACCAACGATCCTGCTTCAGCTTGATACCGATCCTCAGCCCAGCGTCTTCGATGGTGTGGTCGCCGTCGATTCGGGCGTGGCGCACATCTTCCGGCACGGAGGGGTGAAGCCCGAGGCGGTTCGCGACCTGGTCCACGGCGCCCTCTTCACGCGAGGCCCGGCCGACCTGAAGTCCACGGCCGTCTTCGTCGGCGGGTCGGACGTACGCGCGGGGGAATCGCTGCTGAAGGCCGTGACCGAGACCTTTTTCGGCCCGTTCCGCGTCTCCGTCCTGTTCGACGCCAACGGCTGCAACACCACGGCCGCCGCCGCCGTGCTCGCGGCCATCGAGGGGGCGACCAGGGCGCTCGGCTCCATCGACGGCGCGACCGTCGCCGTGCTCGCGGCGACCGGGCCGGTCGGCCAGCGGGTCGCCCGGCTGCTGCTGGGTCTGGAAGGCTCCGTCTCCGTTCGCGTCGGATCTCGACGACTGGATAAGGCCCAGGCCACGGCGGCTCTCTTGAAGCAGACGACCGGCAAGGAGCCGGTCCCGTTCGCCACGGCGAATGTCGAGGACTTGAAGCGCGGGATCGCCGGTGCCGATGTCGTGATCGCCGCCGGCGCGGCCGGTGTGATGCTCTTGCCCGCATTCGTCCGGGAAAGCTTCCGGCCGAAAGTCCTGGTGGATCTGAACGCCGTCCCCCCGGTGGGGATCGAGGGCGTTGACCCGACCGACCGCGGCAAGGACCGTGGCGGCGTGCTCACCTGGGGTGCCCTGGGCGTGGGCGGGACGAAGATGAAGATTCACAAGAAGGCGCTCCAGGAATTGTTCACGGCGAACGACAAGCGGATCGATGCCGAGGAGTGCCTCGCGATCGGTCGATCGCTGGAGTGATCCCGGGCGGAAACCGAGGCTCTTGATGAGACGGAAAGCGACGGCTCGCGCATTCGTGGTGACGGCCCTTTTCCTGCTCGGCGCGGAGGCCGCAAAATCCGCCGAGCGCGGGCTGGAGATCTACTTCATCGACGTGGACGGCGGCGCGGCCACCTTGCTCGTCACGCCCGAGGGCAAGACGGTCCTCATCGACTCCGGCTGGCCCGGCAAGGACGATCGCGACCCGAAGCGAATCGTTCATGTCCTCAAGGACGTGGCCAAGTGCGAGAAGCTCGACCACCTGGTCACGACCCACTGGCACACGGACCATTTCGGCGGCGTGGAGGGGCTTTCCCGGCTCATCGAGATCGGCCATTTCTGGGACCGGGGTCTGCCCGAGGACAAGTCCGCCGGGCTCGATTTCCCCGACGGTCCCAAGCTCGATGACGCGATCGGGATCGCCTATCGCAAGGCGAGCGCGGGCAAGAGGACGGCCCTGAAGGTGGGCGATAAGCTGCCGGTCGCGGGGCTGGAGTCGCTCGTGCTGACCTCGGGCGGCAAGGTGATCGACTTCGCGGCCCGTTATCCCGGCCGCGCCGTCCGCGACTTGCCCGCCAACCCCCTCTGCGAGGCCGCGCCTCCCGACCTTACGGTCGACGGCAGCGACAACGCGCGCAGCCTGTCGATCCTGTTCTCGTTCGGCAAGTTCCAGTTCCTGGACTGCGGCGACCTGACCTGGAACGTCGAGAAGAACCTGGTCTGCCCCGCCGACCTGATTGGCCCGATCGACCTGTTCCAGGTGACCCATCATGGACAGGACAACTCCAACCACCCGACGCTCATCAAGACGATCGCGCCGACCGTGGCCATCATGGACAACGGCCCCCGCAAGGGCGGCGCCGCGGCGACCGTCAAGCGGCTCAAGGAGACGTCGTCGGTCCGGGCGCTCTACCAGCTTCACAAGAACGCCGCGACGCCCGATTCGGACAACACGGCCGCCGACCTGATCGCCAACCGCGACCCGAGCGGCGGGCAGTTCGTCAAGGTTTCGGTAGCCCCGGGCGGGAAGCGATACACCGTCCAGATCGGCGAGGACGGCGAGCCGAGGACGTTCGACGCGAAATAAGAAGCCCGCCCCACTGGCAACAACAGGCTCAGCCGCCGGCAGGAGCGGCAATTCCGTCGATCGCGACGCTTCCCTCTCCCGCGAGCGGCTGCGCCTTCGCACGTCCCCGCGGCTTGGGCTGGTGCTTCCAGCGACGATGGAGCCAGAGGTACTGCTCGGGATCGCGGCGAACGATCCTTTCCAGCGCCGTCGTGTACCGTTGCGTCAACAGTTTCACGTCATCGCCCGAACCCTGGAATTCCCCGGGCTCGATGATCAACTCGCAACCGACCTCGTACCGGAAGCCGGGGCCCGTCCGCCTCGCGAAACCGACGACCACCGGTGCGTTATGCTGGAGCGCCAGGATCGCGATCGACTTGTGCGTTGAGGCAGGCTTTCCGAAGAAGTCGACGTACATCCCGTTCTGTCCCGCGTCCTGATCGGCCAGGAACGACATGACGCCGCCCCGGTTGAGGACATCGAGGATCTCGTCCGAGCCCCCCTTCTTCGAGATCATCCTCTGACCGGTCCGCTCGCGGAACGAACGGACGAACCGGTCGAGATACGGGTTGTCGAGCGTCCTCGCCACCGAGTTGGGCGGGAACCCGTACAGGCCGAACAGGTAGCCCGCCATCTCCCAGTTTCCGAAGTGCCCCGTGAGCATGATCAGCGGGCCGCCCTTGAGCAACCGATCGAGCAACGGCGTGTACCTCACCAGCGCGATCCGATCGCGCCAGGTCGTCGAATGCAGCTTCCTCGGGATGTGCAACATCTCCATCACCATCCTCAGGAAATGGCGATAGACACCCCGGATGATCTGATCTCGTTGGGCCTCCGTGTACTGATCTCCGAACGCCATCCGCAGGTTTTCCAGCCCCACCATGCGGTGCCTCTTGTCCACCCTGTAGAGGACGGCCGCCAGGAAGTCCGCGACGCGATACGACTGCTCGACGCTGAGCGCCTGGCAGACGGCAACGAGGAGGCGGACGGCGAGATAGACGAGGTAATCGACTGCGGGGCGTCGTCGCTTCATGGTCGGTTCCTTGACCTGGGGACCACAGACTCTTATCCCTACGCATCCTCCAGGGGCAGCCGAACCGCCCTCTGCTCCTGCGCCGATCGATAAATCGCCCGGATGATCTCGACCGATTTACGACCCTCACGCCCATCCACGGAAGCAGGTCGCCCCTCGTCGATCGCCTCCAAGAAGTCGGCGAGCTGGTCCCGGTGCCCGGCGTGCGAGATGCCGCGAGGATCGCTCGCGCCGGCCTTGGAACCGGCGGGGGCGCTCATGGCGGCGAAGATGTCGGAATCGCTGTGGATTTTCAGGTCGAATTCCCAGAGCGTGATGTCGTCCTGCTCCACGCGGGCGGAGCCTCGCGAGCCGTGGATCTCGGTGCGTTTGAGCAGGCCGGGATAGGCGGACGTGGCGGCCTCGATCACGCCGAGGGCGCCGTTCTTGAACCGGAGGGCGGCGACGGCGGTGTCTTCGACCTCGATGCGATCGTGGGCCAGCGTGGCGGTGAGGGCGGTCACCGTCTCCACATCGCCCATGAGCCATTGCAATAAATCCACGTTGTGGATGGCTTGATTCATGAGCGCCCCGCCGCCGTCGAGCTCCCAGGTGCCCCGCCAGCCGCCGGAGTCGTAATACTGCTGGGTCCGCCACCACTTGACGTAGGTATCGCCCAGGGTGAGTCGTCCGAACCGGCCGGTGTCGATCGCCGTCTTGAGGCTCAGATTGGCGGGCGAGAACCGCGAGGGAAAGATCGTGCAGAGGCGGACGCCCGCGGAATCGCACGCGGAGATGATGGCGTCGCATCGGGCGAGCGTGATCTCCAGCGGCTTCTCGACGACGACATGCTTGCCCGCCTTCGCCGCCTTCACGGCCGGATCGAGGTGCGCCCCGCTGGGCGTGCAGACGCAGACCACGTCCAGGCCGGGGTGCGCGAGCATGGCGTCGAGATCGTCGTAGACCGCGCAACCGCCGGAAAGCTCAGCGATCTTCGCGCCGTTGGCCGCCGATCGGCTGAACGCGGCGACGACCTTCGCGCCTTCGATTTCCTCGATGGCCCGGGTGTGATACTCGGCGATCATGCCGCAGCCGATGATTCCGAAGCCATGAGTTTTCATACGGTCGATGGCCCTTTTCCCTCGTTCCGATGCAAGGCGTGGGAATGTCGTCCTCGACACTCCGGGTCGCCTTCGATTCAACATGACCAATGGGTCGCCACGGAAATCAGGGAGTCGATTTTCGCATAATTTCTTGCGCCGGAGTACCCCAGCCAAGCGCCCCACTCGGTCTTGGCATCGGGGTGGCCGGGAGAGGATGCCAAAATCGGATGGGGCACCCGATCGACCTTGCCGTATGGAAGCGATGGTTGCGACTTGCTAGAGTGGCCGTTTCGAGATCCCTGGCGGCGAAGTGCCCGAGAGTCTGGCAGCGCGGAGCAACCAACTTGAGAGACGGGGCGACGAGTTCAGGCGATGACATCGGCGACGATGTCGATCGCCCGAGCCGGGAGGTACGGGGAGCCCGGTGGACAGTCCCGCTGCTCCTCGGTTTCGCGGTCTTCGGCATCGCCGCGCGGTTGCGGGCCCTGCGTGCCGACCGGTCGCTCTGGCTGGACGAGGCGATGCTCGCCTGCAACATCTGCGGCCGGACCTTTTCCGGCCTGATCGAGCCGCTTGACGACCAGCAGGGTGCTCCGGTCGGCTTCCTGTTCCTCGCCAGATCGGCCGTGCTCGCCTTCGGACCTTCGGAGTTCGCGTTGCGGTTGGTGCCGTTCCTGGCGGGCCTGGTATCGCTCGTCCTGGTGGCGGTCTTCTGTCGCAAGAATCTTGGGTCGCCCGCGATGACGATCGGCCTGGCGCTGGCGGCCGTCATGCCGGCGATGATCTATTACTCCGCCGAGGGCAAGCAATACGCCCTGGATATCGCCGTCGGCTTACTGATGCCGACTCTCGCCGCGGATGCGCTCCGTCGCGGGCTCTCGCCGGCCCGGGCCTTCGTGTTGGCGGTCGTCGGGATGGTGGTCGTCTGGGTGTCGCATCCATCCGTGTTCATACTTGCCGGGGCCGGGACGACCCTGATCGTGCATGAAGCGCTGCGGCGGAGGGCCGGTTCCACGGCGATCGCCCTGGGCGTGTCGTTCCTCTGGGCCGCGAGCTTCGTCGCGAGCTACGTCCTCTCCCTGAAGGATCTCCAGGGGAGTTCGTACCTGAACACATTCTGGGGAGAGGGTTTCCTCAGCTTCCCGCCCCGATCGGCGAGTGACGTCCGCCAGGCCGTGGCCATTTTCCTCGGTATGTTCGAGGCGATGTATCAGAATTACCAGACGGCCTCGGGAATCGAGGGCCGGATGGGCGTGGCGGCGGCCATTGCCTGGTTGGCCGGCGCGATTGTGCTCTATCGCCGAGGCGAACGGGGCCTGCTCGCCCTGCTGACCTTGCCTCTGGGGTTCGCGGTGGTCGCGTCGATCCTCCACAAGTACCCCTTGCGTGTCCGCATGACCCTGTTCGCCGCCGGCCCGAACCTCCTGCTCATGACCGCGGGCGTGTCGGCCGCCCTGCGATCGCGCGACCGAACCGCCCGGGCCCTGGGCGCGGCAACTCTTGCGGGATTGGCGCTCTTACCGAGCCTCCAGGCGGGTTCGTCTCTGCTGGAGCGTCCCCGGCCGTACGGGGCGCGCCCCGTGCTGGTCGAGCTTGCAAGCCGCTGGCAACCTGGCGACGTGGTGGTCGTCGACCGAGCGTCCGAGCCACCCTTCCGGTTCTATCAGACCTACGCCAGGTTGGAGGGACTCGCCCCCTTGACGCCGACCCTGGTCGACTCGGAGTTGCGCGACCCGAAATCGCTCGCGGCCGAGGTCCGTCGCCTGAAAGGCCACCCTCGCGTCTGGATCGTGTTCACCGCCCACATGGGCGACCCCGGCGGCCACGAGGACATGCTGCTCACCCTGACGCTGGACCAGCTCGGGTCAAGACGGGAGACGATCAAGGCCCCGGGTTACTACGCGCACCTGTACGACTTCCGCGAGCCCCCCGTCTCCGCCGAGGATGGCCACCGCATTCCGGGGGCGGCCACTCCACCTCCGAGTGAGTGATCGTCGCCCGACGGCGTCAAAGAATCCTTGTCTGTCTGTGTTGCGCAATGCTTATGAGACGAGTTTGATCCGTGCGATCTTCCTCTTGCCGACGCGCACGAGCAAGCCATCCGTCACGTCGATCATCGTCTTGGTGTCGGTGATTACCCTTCGATCCGTTCCGATGTTGAATCCGCCTCCCTCGATCGTCCGCCGCGCGTTTGACGTGCTGGACTCGAACCCCAGCGCCACGATCAATCGCGGGGCCGAGACGCGGCCTTCCCCATCAAGCAAATCACGCGTGATCTCGACAACCGGGATGTCTTCCGGATCGAGCCCCTCGCTTCGCCGCCGGAACGCTGCCGCCGCCGCCTCGGCCGCGCCGTCTCCGTGGTACTGGGCCACGATCGCCTTGCCGAGCACTTCTTTGGCGTCCCGAGGATTCACGCCCGGCCCGAGCAGGCGATCGACCTCTGCGAGCGGGATATCCGTCAACAACGTGAAATACGGGCGCATCGGCTCGTCGGGGAGGCTCATGACCTTGCCGAACTGGGCCTCGGCCGATTCGGCGACGCCGATGTAGTTGCCCAGGCTCTTGCCCATGCGGCGGGTACCGTCGGTGCCGACGAGGATCGGCATGGTCATCGCGACCTGGGGTTCCTGGCCTTGCTCTTGCTGAAGGTCGCGGGCAACGAGCAGGTTGAAGAGTTGCTCGGTCCCGCCCAGCTCGACGTCGGCCTTGATCTCGACGGAGTCCCAGCCCTGCATGAGGGGATAGAGGCACTCGCTCAGGTGGACGGGCTTCGCCTCCCGCAGGCGCTTGGCGAAATCCTCGCGAGCGGAGATCTGGCCGATCGTGGTGGAACGCATCAGGCGGAGCACGTCCAGGAATGACCACTTGGAGAACCAGTCGCCGTTGTGGTGGACCTCGGCGCGGTCGAGGTCGATGATCCGGCCAACCTGTTTCAAGTAGTCCTTGGCGTTGATCTCCACCTGCGCTTCGGTCAACGAGGCGCGGGTCTCATCGCGGCCGGAGGGATCGCCGACCAGGGCCGTATAGTTGCCGATGATGAGGACGGCCGTGTGCCCGAGATCCTGGAATTGTCGGAGTTTGCGCAAGGGGACCGTGTGGCCGAGGTGGACGTCGATCCCCGTGGGGTCGATGCCGTACTTCACGCGCAAGGGCACGCCCCTGGCAATCGAGCGTTCGAGCTTCTTGCGGAATTCGTCCTCGGGGACGACGGCATCGATCCCCCGTCGAAGCGTTTCCCATTGATCGGCTGCGCTGGACATCGGACGCGGGGCCTCATTCATCGCGGGGAATCGAGAGCATGGGTGATTGGCGATTCTAGGGCAGACCGCCGCGGCGGGGCAAGGTGGCCGGGCGAGCGGCCGGCGGGTACGATGAGGCAATTCGTGAACGATGAGAACGCCGGTTGGAGCGAAACCATGCCCCCGCCTCCCGACCTGGACCCCATCGTCGCCTCGTCAATCCTCCTGCTCGTCCTGATCGTGGGCACCTCGATCCTGGCCGCATGGTCGTGGATGCTCGTCACGATCGCCCTCGGCAGGCCGTTGCTCCCGCACGCTCCCCGGCGAGTCGTCCCCTGGGGCCTGATCTCGGTCCTGGCCGTCTTGCTGTTGTACCTGGGCGTGCAATTCGGCACGGGGATAATCTACGGGATGGTGAAGTGGCTCTCGGCCGGCATGCAGGCGAAGCGGAACCCGCAGATTCCTCTCCGCGATCTGCTCGTGGTGGTCGGGATCTCGAATATCTTGACCGTGCAACTGGTCCCCGTGCTGCTTCGAGTGACGTCCGGCGCGCGGCTGTCGGACCTGGGACTCACGACGCGGGATCTGGGCAAGAACATTGCGCGCGGGGCCGTCCTGTGCGTCCTGCTCTTGCCCGTCATCTACACGACGATGCTCCTCGCCAGTCGCGTCTGGCCGCCGAAGAAGCACCCGATCGAACTGGCGATCCGCGCCGACCGCAGCCCCGCCACGCTGCTCCTGACCTCGTTCTCCGCCGTGGTGGCCGCCCCCCTGACCGAGGAAGTCCTGTTCCGTGGTGTCTTGCTGGGCTGGTTGTGGAAAGTTGGCCTGGGACGTCGATCTCGGGCCGGTGAGGATTTGCTGCTCCTCGATTCGGACGTTGATCCGTTCGTCGACAACCCCGAATCGCCAACGGCCGCTCCCAAGCCCGACCCGTTCGCCGGGAACTGGCGGATGGACTGGCTCGCCAACGTGATCGCCTCGGTGATCTTCGCCGGCCTGCATTACGCCCAGTGGCCCGCGCCCATCCCGTTGTTCCTCCTATCCCTCGGCCTGGGCGAGGCGTATCGACGCACCGGGAGCCTCGTCGCACCGATCACGATGCATGCCACGTTCAATGGCCTGAGCACGGTGGCGATGATGCTGGCGGCGTCCGCGGGCCTGCCGAAATAAGACGTGCAGGCCCGGGCCGCACCTCGACGGGGGCAAATCCCCACTAACCTCATCGGGGACGTGACGATTCGGACGTGACGGAAGGTGAAGGTGGTGTGAAGGATCGGCGCGGACACACTTCGTCCAAATAAAGTTCGGTTTCGCGAATTTTCCTCTTGGCGAACCCCGATTCTGCCGTTACATTTCTCTACCCCCGTTCGACAGACAGGATCGGCACGACGCTCTCGCCCGCGGGTCTCCCCAACCTGCGGGATTGGAAATGGAGAGGCGGTCGTCGTGCCGGCGGATCGGTCTGGAGGATAGGGGTTGCGGATCAAACCGACGGGGGAACGCTCGGCCGACCGTCTTGTCGCCCGTCTCCCCCAATGACGCGAGTGGAACGTCCCGCGATGGTGGACATCGCGGCCTGGTCGAATCTCCCGACGCGACGACGTGTGGGGCTCGGTCAGGCACACGGACATCCCTCGTCGCCACGGAAGGAGGGGGCGGGGCTTGCGAACGATCGCGAGCACGCCAGACCTTTGGGAGTTTCCGTCCGATGAGCCTTGCGAACTCGAAGAAGAATGCCCCTCTGCACGGTGGTTTTGAGTGGGCGGGCGTCGTCGCCCGCGTTCGTCGCGGCGGCGGATCGTCCCGATCGGGACGCCGTTCCGCCCTGCTGGGCGTGCTGACCTCGGTCTACGCCAACTCCACGCGCGGCACGCGTCCGGCCACGGCCAAGGACGTTGCGAGCGATCGCTCGTAAAGCGAATCGAACACGACCAATCAACCGCCAAGGCGCGAAGAGGGCCAAGGAAAGAGGAGAAAAGGAAGAGGGTCGGGGGAACAAAAATTCTTCCCTCTCTTCCTTTTCTCCTCTTTCCTTGGCCCTCTTCGCGCCTTGGCGGTTAATCTCTTCTCCTGGACGCCGAATCCACCGGCCACACGGAGGAGTTCTCGCATGCAACTCGTTCGACCGCTCTCATCCCTGTTCCTCGTCCTGAGCCTGGGCCGAATGAGCCTGGCCGACGGACCGATTCCGGCGGACTTCGTGATTCGCGGCGGGATCGTCGTTGATGGCACAGCCGCGCCCGGGCGAAAGGCGGACGTCGCGGTCAAGGGGGACAGGATCGTCGCCCTCGGCACGTTCGAGGCTGATCCGAAGTCCAGGGTCATCGACGCCTCGGGCCTGATCGTGGCGCCGGGGTTCATCGACCTGCACACGCATTCCGACGAGGGGATCGCCAAGCCCAGGCTGCGGCTCAACAAGAATTACGTGACCCAGGGCGTGACCACGGTCGTCACCGGCAACTGCGGCGGGGGACCGATCGATACGAAGGCGTACTTCCACGCGATCGAGAGCGGCGGGGGCGCCGGGTCGAACGTCATCAGTTTGATCCCTCATGGATCGGTGCGCCGCAGCGTCATAGGAAATGGCGAGAAGGTTCCGACCCCGCCCGAGATGGCGAAGATGAAGGCCCTGATCGCCCGCGAGATGGAGGCCGGGGCCTGGGGGATGTCCACCGGTTTGATCTACCTGCCGGGTCGCTACGCGGACCTCGGCGAGCTGGTCGAGCTCTCGAAGGTCGTGGCCTCTCACGGGGGGATCTACGCCAGCCACATCCGCAACGAGGAGGCCGGGCTGCTCGCCTCCATCGACGAGGCCATCGCCATCGGCAAGGGCGCCGGGCTGCCCGTTCATATCTCCCACCTGAAGGCCAACGGCGAGGCCCAGTGGGGCTCGATCGCCGCCGCGTGCGACCGGATCGCGGCGGCCCGCGCGCAGGGCCTGAAAGTCACGGCCGACCAGTACCCGTACGTCGCCTCCAGCACGCAGCTCGGGGCGATGGTCGTGCCGCACTGGGCGAGACAGGGGACGACCGCCGAGTTCATCCGGATCGCCGCCGACCCGGCCCAGGGGCCTCGTCTCCGCGAGGAGATCCAGCACGAGCTGGACGAGCGCCGCGGAGGCGCCTCGCTCCGCATCGCGCGCTATCCCACCATGCCGAACCGCGTGGGCCGCGACCTGGTGACGATCGCGAAGAACGAGAACACCACGCCTCTGGAGATCGTCCTGGACGTCGAGCGCCACGGAGGCGCCCAGGCCATCAGCTTCGGCATGAACGAGGACGACGTCCGCCTCGCCATGAAGCGTGACTTCGTCGCCACCGCGTCGGACGGCTCGACGCATCTTCCCGGCACGGGCGATCACATTCACCCTCGCGCTTACGGGACGTTTCCTCGCAAGATTCGCTATGCGCTCGACGAGAAGGTGATCCCCCTCGAAGCCGCGATCCGCTCCTGTTCCGGCCTCCCGGCCGCGATCCTGGGCATGCCCGATCGCGGCACGATTCGCGTCGGTTCGCATGCGGATCTCCTGGTTTTCGATCCGGCGACCTTCCGCGACGCCGCCACGTTCGACGACCCGACGCGCCATGCGACCGGCCTGGCGTACGTCTTCGTCAACGGCGTGGCCGCGATCGAAAAGGGGAAGTTCCGCGAGAAGCTCGCCGGCCGGATCTTGCGGCCCCGGACCGACGGCCCCGCCGACCTCATCGTCTCGGCCGGTCATCTCTGGACGGGCGACCCGGCGAACCCCAAGGCGGAGGCCGTGGCCTCTCGAAACGGCGAGATCGTGTTCGTCGGTTCCAGGCAGGACGCGTCGGCCTATCAGGGTCCGAAAACCCGCACGATCGATCGCCCCGGGGGCCTCGCGATCCCGGGCCTGATCGACGCCCACGCGCATCTGCTCTCGCTGGGCAAGCTGACGGAACAGCTCGACCTGCGCGGCACCGATTCGCCCGAGAAGGTCGCGGCAATGGTCGCCGATCGCATCAAGGCCCAGCCCGGCGACGGCTGGATCCTCGGCCGGAGCTGGGACCAGAGCCTCTGGCCCGGCGGGGAGTTCTCCTCGGCCGCCGTCCTGGACAAGGTCGCCCCCGACCGGCCGGTCTGGCTCACTCGCGTGGATGGTCACGCCGGATGGGCCAATTCCGAGGCGATGCGACGCGCCGGGATCACGCGCGAATCGAAGTCGAAAAGCGATGGCCTGATCGTCCGCGACAAGGACGGGACGCCCACCGGCTTCTTCGTCGATGGCGCGATGGATGCCGTCGGCAACGTCCTGCCCGTGCCCGACAGGGAGACGCTTTCGCGGCGGATCTTGAAGGCGCAGGCCATTTGCTTCGAGGACGGCCTGACCGGCATCCACGACGCGAGCCTCTCGAACGAAGATATCGAAATTTATCGCTCCCTCGACAAGAAAGGGCTCCTTAAGCTCCGCATCTACGGCATGGCCCAGCCGCCCGACGGCACCGAGATCAAGTTCGCGAGCGTGCCTCCGATCCCTCGCCGGCCCGATCGCCGGTTCGAGGTCCGCGCCATCAAGGTCTTCATCGACGGCGCGATGGGGTCTCGCGGCGCCCTGCTGTTCGAGCCCTATGCCGACGACCCCAAGAACGTCGGCCTGCAACTGACCGACCCGAAGCATCTGGAGGCGCTCACGACGGCCGCGCTCAAGCACGGCTGGCAGATCTGCACCCACGCCATCGGCGACAGGGGGAACGCCCAGGTTCTGGATGCCTACGCCGCCGCGAGGAAGGCCGTTCCCGAGGCGCGCGACCCCCGCCTGCGGGTCGAGCACGCCCAGGTCGTCCGCAAGGCCGATGTGGCCCGATTCAAGGCCCTCGGCGTGATCGCCTCGATGCAGCCCTCCCACTCCAGCACCGACATGCGCTGGGCCGACGCCCGGCTCGGCCCCGACCGCGTCCAGGGCGCCTACGCCTGGCGCTGGTTTTTGGATGCGGGTGTGCCCCTGGCCTTCGGCAGCGACTTCCCCGTCGAGGTCGCCGACCCCCTCTGGGGCCTCTACGCCGGCGTGACCCGCCAGGATCGCGACGGCAAGCCGCCCGGCGGCTGGCATCCCGATCAGAAATTGTCCCTGGAAGACACCCTTCGCGGCTTCACGGCCGGGTCGGCGTTCGCCGGCTTCGATGAAGGGCGGTTGGGCGTCTTGAAGGTCGGGATGCGCGCCGATCTCACGATCGTGGATCGAGACCTCTTCACCGTTCCCGCGGCGGACATCTTGAAGGCCAAGGTGACCGAGACGATCGTGGACGGCGAGGTGGTTTACGCCCGATCGCCAACCCGTTGAGCGATACGCCTGGGTGGCATGCTTACGTACCCGTAAGCATGTTCTTAATTCCTAAACTTCCGGCCGGTCCTGAAGACATGCTTACGGGTACGTAAGCATGCCACGCATCATCGGGAAACTCCGAGGATACAATCATGGTCATGGCAATCCTGCGAACGATCCTGGTCGTCCTGGCCACCGCGGCGTTTGCTACCGCTTGCTTTCTTTATCAGGGCAGGCCGATCGCGGGTGGCGTACCCCACAAGGAGACGATGGCTTTTCGGGTACTCTTGTTCGGCTTGGCCGCGATAATCATGACAATATGGTATTATTTGTTTGATTTTTCCAAGCGGAAGAAGGCCCGTTCGGCGAATAGGAAAGACTGAAAACGCCGGAATCGTCCGCGTTTCCCTTGTCCAGGGGCGGCGCCCCTGGCTCTAGAAACCAGCCCCTTCGGGGTAAGGAAATTTGCACTCGCCCTCACAGGCTCTTCAAGTACGCGATCAGGTCATCCAGCTCCCCATCCGACAGCGACCCCAGCCCGGTCACTTCCTCGGGGACGTGACCCTTGGTGAGGGCGTCGCGGAGGGTGCGGGCACGGCCGTCGTGGAGGTAGGGGTCCTTGTCGTAAATGCCTTTCAGGGACGGGGGATTGTAGCCGGAGTAAACGTCGCCGCGGTCTTCCAGGCCGACCTGGTGAATCTTGCCGTCGGTGAACTCCGCGCCGCCGTGGCAAGAGCTGCACGCGGCCTTGGGAGAGCGGAAGACCGCCTCGCCGCGGCGGGCTGATGCGGAGAGACTGCCGTCCCGCTCGCGATGGGGATTGCGGGGGAATTCGAGCGTTTCCAAAAACGCGACCACGGCCGTCACGTCCTCGGACGTCGGTCGAGGGCCTTGCATGCTCTTGGTGAACGATTCGACCACGGCGTCGCTCAGGCTGGTCTGCCAGCCGTGCCAGGTCCAGGGGCCGGTCTTCGCCACGCCGCGGAGGGTGGGGACCTTCTTGCGGCTCCTCTTGTGCGTGAGGCTGAAGTCCTGCCAGCCGTCGTTCATCGTGTCGAAGTCCAGGCCGTTGGTGTGGCCGTCGCTGTGGCAGGTGTTGCAGCTATACCACTGGTTGAACGACCTGGTCGCGTCGTGGAACAGCGCCTCGCCCTTGCGGGCCAGAGACGGCTCGCTCGGTCCGCCCAGCGCGATCGTTTTCGTCAGGGTTGCGCTCTCGGTATCCACAACCTGCACCGAGTCGCCCAGGTAGTTGGCGATGTAGAGCGTCTTGCCGTCGGGGGCATACGCCAGCTCGGTCGGCCGGCCGCCCAGGGGCACGCGGCGGAACCGGCCGTCGTTGCGGAGAAGCTCCGGCGCGATCAGGTCGCGCGACCCGTTCGCCCGCCAGGGCAGGGGAGTCGCGTCCTCGCGGAACAGGAGGACCTCATGCGTGCCCCCGCTCGAAACGGCCAGCGTCTTGCCGTCCTGGGAAATCGCGATGCCATGAACGTCGCCCGCCGCCTTGCCCTCGGGGTCCAGCGACAACGTGGCGTAGCCCGCGCTGCCGTCCAGAGAGACCTTCGTGAGACGCTGGCCCAGCACCCATCCGATATCGATATTATTTCGTGTCGTGGCGAACCCACGGTTCCTCATGTTGACCACGTAACCGGTCTTGCCGTCGGCCGAAACGGCCACCTGCCTTAGGTTGTCGCCCTCGATGGGGACCTCGCGTTCCACGGCCCATGAGCCGACCGAGACGACCGACACGCTCTTGCCCCGAGCATTGCCGACAACGAGCCGCGCGCCATCCGGCGTGATTGCCACGCCGCGCGGCTCGCGGCCGACGGTGAGCCGCCCCGAGACCTTCCGCGCGTCCAGATCCAGCCTCACGACCTCGTTGCTCGCCCCCACGGCGACGAACGCCGTCGTGCCGTCCGGCGAGATCGCCACGCCCCTCGGCTCCGGCCCGACCTCGACCCGACCGACGACCTTGATCGCGTCGTTCGCAATCTCCAGGATCGCCACGTCATACCCGAACCAGTGCGTGACCACCGCCCGCTTGCCGCTGTTGTCGATCGCCACGCCCGCGGGACGGTCTCCCGTGGCCACCTCGGCCACCACCTTTCCGGCCGCCGGATCAACCAGCGCCACCGTGCCCGTCCCCTGGTTCGCCACGAGCAAGCGAGAGCCATCCGCCGCGAGCGCCAGCGCGATCGGTGACGGATTTTTCTCGGTCGGCGGGTCGCCCGCGCCGCTCGGATTCGGTCGAGCGAGTGCAAACAGGGCAAGCACGGCCGACAGGGCAAGGCCGGTCATGAGGCGAGACGCCTTGCTGGGAATCATCCGCATGGCGGGTCGGGCTCCTTCGGGGGACTCGTCACGGGCGGGCCGAGTGGGCGGGACGGTGCGGTTGGCCGGATTCATGGTGTCCGACAGAGAGAGAAGCGTCAAGACCTTGGCCGATGGCCGGGCCTGGTTGGCGAGTCGACGCGGGTCCAGGCGGCCCCATCATCGGCCCCCGCGAATAAAAATCCCCCGACAGGGATCGAAATTCCTTCCTCCGTGTTTTGGGCCGACCCTCGCGCGGGGCGAGTGCCGCCTCCAGGAGAACCATCGCGACGAGGACGGAGTTTGAGCACGAAATCCGGCGAAGCGGTGGGATCGCCTCCGGCGGTCTGACCCACCCTACGAAAACGTCTGGTAGGATGCCGTCACATCCGTTCCACGACCTCAATCCCCAGCAAATTCAACCCGAATCGCAGCGTCCGGGCCGTCAGGTCGCAAAGGGCGAGACGGCTATCGCGGCGCTCTGGGGATTCGGCCTTTAGGACAGGGCAGCCGTCGTAGAAGGAGCTGTACTTATTCGCGAGATCGAACAGGTAATCGGTCAGGATGTTGGGCTTCAGCTCGCTCGCGGCGAGTTCCAGTGTCTCGGGAAAGCGAAGGACCTGGACGCCGAGGGCGCGTTCCAGAGGGTTCGAGAGGAGGATGGCCGGGCGGGCCGCGCGGATGGCCTCGGGCGTGGTCTCGCCCTTGCGGAAGATGCTGCGGATGCGGGCGTAGGCATACTGGAGGTAGGCGCCGGTGTTGCCGTTCATCGCCATCATCTTCTTCCAGTCGAAGACATAGTCGCTCAGGCGATTTTGCGACAGGTCGGCATATTTGATCGCGCCGAGGCCGACGATCTCGGCGACGCGGGCTTGCTCGGCGGCGTCGAGTTCGGGGCTATTCTCGGTCACGACCTTGAGGGCCTCGGAAACGGCCTCGTCGAGCAGGGATTCCAGGCCGATCACGTCGCCGTCGCGGGTCTTGTAGGGGCGGCGATCCTGGCCAAGAATTGTTCCGAAGGCGACGTGTTCGAGGTCGATCTTGTCGTAACCCCAGCGCCGGGCGACGTCGAACAGGGCCTTGAAGTGGTCGCCCTGGCGGTGATCGACGACGTAGAGGACCAGGTCGGGGTTCCAGCGATCGACGCGGTACTTGATGGTGGCCAGGTCGGTCGTGGCGTAGTTGTACGCGCCGTCGCTCTTGCGGACGAGGAACGGGGCCTTCGACCCCTCGATGAAGACGACCGTGGCCCCTTCGCTCGGCACGGCCAGTCCCTTGTTTTCAAGGTCTTTCACGACGTCGGCGAGCATGGAATCGTAGAAGCTCTCGCCGAGCTGGACGTCGAATTTCACGCCCAGGCGATCGTAAACGGTCTGGAGGGCGGCGAGGCAGTTCGGCATGAATCGCTCCCAGAGGGCGCGATTCTCGAGGTCTCCCGCGTGGAGCCTGGCCGTCTCCTGACGGGCCTCCTCGGCGACCTCGCGGCCTTTGCCGACGACACGATGGACGTCGGCCAGCGACAGGCCGGTGCCGTCGTAGGTGTTGTTGAAGAGGGCCTCGGCGTCGGCCTTTTTGTCTTGCGTCTCCAGCGCGAGGACCTTGCCGTGCTTCTCGATCAGGGACCCGGCCGCGCGGATGTGCGCCTGGACGGAGCGGTAGAGCCGCGCCAGTTCCGCGACGGGGTTGGCCTCATACGCGGCCTCGTCCCGCTCATGCTTCCAGCCCCAGAGGATCATGCCGAACTGCGAGCCCCAGTCGCCCAGGTGGTTGTCGCGGATGACCGTGTGGCCCAGCGCCGAGAAGATCCGCGCCAGGCTCTCGCCGATCACCGTCGAACGCACGTGCCCGACGTGCATCGGCTTCGCGACGTTGGGCGAGGACAGGTCGATGACAACCGTCTTGGGATGCACCGGAGGGGTCAGTCCGAGGCGATCGTCGTTGAGCAGAGTCGATAGCGATTCCGAGACGAATTCGTCGTGCAGCTTCACGTTGAGGAAGCCCGGACCGGCGACCTCGGGTCGATCGGCCAGGGGAGCGAGGTCGACGAGTTCCGCGACCTTCGCGGCGAGTTCGCGCGGATTGATCTTCGCGGCCTTGGCGGCGGCCATGCAGCCGTTGGCCTGATAGTCGCCGAACTTCGGGTCGGTGCTCGCCCGCACGGCCGAGGCGAACGCGACGGGGTCGGCGCCCTCGGGCGTGGCGGCGGCGAAGGCGGAGCGGAGACGGGCGAGGACGTTCATGGAAAAGCTCGGGCGACGGAGGAGGGCGAGGCGGGCATCAGGGCCGTTGCGTCGTGGCAGTCGGCCACACTCGTTCCCACGGTCCGTGCATGTTGAGCCCCGAAGTGGGCATTGTATAGCCCCGAGCGTCAGCCCGGGGTCCGGGACCGGAGGAAACCTATGCAGCCCCGCAGCGGAGACACTCCGGGAGGCAGGAGGCGTCAGTTCTACGAGTGTCGCCCCTACGGGGCTGGCGCTTCCCGCCAGCGCACCGATCCCCGGGCTAACGCGCGGGGCTACACAATGCCGCCCCTTCGGGGCTCAGCACGTACCACGCTCGGCGTGGGAACGAGGGGAGAGGGCGTCACGATCCCCCCTTCATCCGCGCCGGATCTTGCCACTCGATCTTCGGCGCATCGCCCCAGATATCTTCGAGGCCGTAATAGGTGCGGGCCTCGTCGGAGAAGAGGTGGACGATGAAGTCGCCGTAGTCGATCAGCGTCCATCGGCCTTCCTCGGCGCCTTCGATGCCCAGCTTGTGCTCGCCGAGCTTCTTCATCTCGGCGTCGATCTCGAAGGCGAGGGACGAGGCCTGGCGGCGGGAGGAGGCGGAGGCGATCACGAAGAAATCAATCAAGGGCGTGGCGCCGCGGAGGTCCAGGACGAGGATGTCCTTCGCCCGGTTGTCCTCGGCGATGCGGGCGCAGATCCTGGCGTGATCGAGCGCGACCTCCATCCGGCCGGGGAAGGTGCGGGCGACGGCGTTCGTCGGGACGGCATCCTGAACCTCGTGGCGGCCGTCGAGCCTCTTTGGCAGGCCGTTGGGGTTCGGCTCGGCGCTCTCGGGGACCGATGCGGAGGGGTCGGTCACTGGTTCGTGGGAGGTTTCGGTCATCGAAAGTGGATCCGGGCTGGCGGCGGCGTGTCTCGGCCTGGGGCCGACACATCCGCTCGGCTGCGGGTTCGTCAAGAGGAGCGAGTCAACCTCTAGTGTACCCGGATGCACATCCGATGCCTATCGCGGATTGGGTGATCGGGACCCGCCGCCGTCGCGATAGTCAGTCGTGAGCGACGAACCCAACCGCCACCCGGCCCATCCCCTGGACCGGCACCGGGCCGAGGTCCCGCACCGCATGCGAACCCGCCTCCGCACCTTCTTCGACCGCCGCGACGACCGCCGGGCCCGCGCGCTTCGCGATCAGCTCGGCCTGTGCGGCGTCCTCGTGAGCTGGCACCGGATCGACGCCGCCCACCCCGACGGCACGGGCCGAGGCTGGCTGGCCCGCGTCTCGTGCCGGGTCTGGCCCGAGACCATCGAACGCCCCGGCCCGAACCGCTGCCGGGCCATCCGACACGCCGCCGAGGTGTTGGAGCGGCTCGCCCGCGAGACGGACTCGGTGGGGTGAGAGGCTTTGGGGACAATCTCGAATCCTGCTTCCAGGACAGCCTTTGCGTTCGGTCCCGCTTCCATTCCTCTTCACAATGGACAGGTCTCCCTTCATGAGTTTGAATCCTCTGCGAGACGGTCTCGGCAAATTCGCGCTGGCCGCGTCTCATCAGGAATCGGCGTTTCAGGCCGAGGCGGACGCCGGCCTCGCGGGCTTTCAGGCGGTGCGGCAGGACCTGGAGCGACGGGTCCGTCGCGGGGAGCTGACCGTCAAGGTCGCGCGAGAACGCGCCGCGGAAGCCGCGGAGAGATTGCGCGAATTGCTCCTGCCACGCGCCGAAGGATTCAGCCCCGTGCCGCGCGCCTTCCTCGACCGCCTGGTTCAGGCCACCGAATCACGCAAGGCGGCGAAGGAGAGGGGCAGCCTGGAATCGCTCCAGCGCGAGACCAATCGATTGCTCCGGCAAACCCTGATCGAGCAGCAGCTTGGCAGCCGTTCCATCGAGTTCGAGGGCCAGGCGTTCGTGCGGCCGATGTCGGGGGGTCATCCCGCGCCGACACTTGACAGCCTGCTTCGGTTCCATGAAACCGCGGCACAGGCTGGTGACGAGACGGCGATGGAGTGGTCGCGACGACAGCTCGAAGGGATGCGCAGTCGCATCTTCACGCCGGAGGACACTGCGCGGATCGACACCGCCTGCGATCGTCCCGACCGGCTCAACACGCGGATCGTCGGCCGTTACGTCGAGGCCCTCCGGGGCGGTCCGGCCGAGTCGCTCGAAGCGTTCGTCGCCGAAGCGATTGCGGGTCACGACGCCAACGCCTGCGCCGCCGCGTTCCTGCTGGCTCGCGAGGCGCCCGAGGGCGGCTCGGCCCGCTGGGTCCGCGCCGTGCTCGACGGGCTGGGCGAGTTCCCCGAAGCCGCCCTGAACGTCCTCCGCGCCTGGGAGGCCGACGCCCGCGCCGACGACGCCGAGGCGGCCCGGGGCCGGGCCGAGTACGCCGTGGCCCTGGCTGAGGCCGACGCCCGATTCCCCGGGCTGGAGGCCCCGTCGATCGCCGAGGTCGAGCGCCTGGAGCGCCTTCAGGCCAGGCCCATCGCCGCTCCCGACGAGCCAATCGGGCTCACGCTCGAGCGTCGTGGCCTGACCGAGGAGGAACGCCGGGACAGGGAGGTCGCGCTCATCGCATGAGGATGGTCTCGATCGCGACGACCGTGCGGAATTCCCGGGGGACGAGGCTCATTCCGTGGCCCGTCCCCGAAAATTCCTCAGACGGCATAACCCTCATGCTCAGGGAGGCAATCCGCCGTCGTCGCGCTCGCGGCGACGTGGCAACTCCTAAATAATTCTCTCTCGGCAATTTTTTATTGCAAATTTCGTGCGATCTTGCGAAGTCTCTTATGTCGAAGATCGGAGAGATCCTTCTGGCCGGGATGTGAGCTGGCCCCGATTGTCCCCCTCGGCGTCGGATACAGGAGGCCGACCTCCGATCCTCGAATCTCGGGGATCGGAAGCACCGAACCCCTTCCCGAACCCTCGGGTCACACTCTGGACGACTGCGCATAATGATTTCGGAACCCGGTACGCGGCAATCGGCCCGCGATTCGCAAGACAAAATGTCCTCGATTCACGATTCTTCCTTCACCCGGCGAAAAGGTCTCGCAATGTCCGACGTCTCCCAGAGCTGGCACACCGTGCTCGAGGCGATGGAGTCCGGCCCGTCCGTGTGGACGACCCCGGCGGAACTGGCCACCCGACTGGGCGGCGATTTGGATGAGACGACCGATCTGCTCGCGGCCCTGGATGCCGCCGGCCTCATCCTGGTGCGCGAGCCGGACCGCTTTGACGGCCCGGTCGTCGCCCTCGCCCCTCGTGGAGCCGAGCGCCTGATCGGCCCTCGCGAGCGCCGCGCCGTGGCCGTCGGCGTCTGAGTCTCTAGCGCCGTAGGGCGGGCCTGGGCCCGCCCTCCAGGAGAAGCGACAGTCTCTTGGACACGATGTCGCCGTCACCGACCCGACAGGCGCTCCCGAACCTCGGCCACCGCCGAGGGGTCGGTCGCGTCGTAGCGGTCCTCGGGCGGTCGTAGCACGCCGCCGAAGGCGATCCTGGGACGGGTCGCCGTCGAGCGGTCGGGCCTCGTCCCTTTCAAAGAGGCGTGGACCTGATCGCAACCGGTCCGAGAGAGCACGTCGGCGAGAGTGAATCGATTGATCCCGCCCGCCGGCAGGATCTCGATCCGGCCGGCGGCCCCGGCGATCAGGGCAGCGATCCGCTCCGCGCCGTTATAGGCGTTCTCCTCCTGGCCGCTGGTCATCACCCGGCGCATGCCCAGGCCAATCAGAGTTTCCAACGCGAGGAAGGGGTCCGGCACCACGTCGAAGGCGCGGTGGAAGACGGCCTGATGATGCGGTCCGACCTGTGAAACAATCTGTCGGCAGCGAGGCTCATCGATCTCGCCCCGATCGTTCAGGATGCCGAACGCGATCCCCTCGGCGCCATGAGCGAGCAGGAAGTCCACGTCCCGCCGCATGGTCGAGAATTCGCTCTCTGAATACGCGAACCCGCCCCCTCGCGGCCGGACCATGGCCACGATCGGGAGGGTCGTTCGAGCCCGCGCCTCGACCATTGCTCCCAGCGACGGCGTGAGCCCGCCGAGCCACAGCGCCGCGTTCAATTCAACCCGATCGGCCCCGCCCTGTTGCGCGGCGACGGCATCGTCGGCTGACGCGATGGCGACTTCCAGCAAGATGCGGCGGCCATCGGCGATCATCTTCGGCTCGATCCCCGTCCGGCGGACCCGTTCGGTCGCAAATCAAGCCGCCATCGGGCGACGATACCGCCGCCAAACGAGGAGGGGAACGCCTCCGCCCAGGACCAGAAGAAGCGTCGCAGGCTCGGGGACCGCAGTGATCGTCACGGTGCCTGGCGTGCTGGTAAATGGCACGGCGGAGAGTTCGTCCTGGGAAGCGTTCACCACATCAAAATAGCTACTAGCATTTCCCAGACTCGACCCGTTCCCCGAGCTAGCCACGAGGCTGATGGTGAACGTGTCATTCAACGCGGGCGGAAGGCTGGTGATGGCGGTAACCTGAAGCCGCGCCAGTAACTTCGGGCTGTTGACTGAAGAAAGGTTCACGGAGTTGAAAGAGAAGGTCGAATCCGCTCCGATGAACGTGTCGTTCGGCACGTCCGTCTGCGAGGCGGTCCCGACCGGGCTGGAGGTAAGACCGGCCGTGCTGTCGAGATGAAAGAGGTATGAGGGGTCGTCCAGATAGGTTGTCGGGGGCATGGCGGTGAATTCAAGCCGAGTTGGCCCGGACGTGGTGATCAGGAAGTCGAATTGGAAGTTGTTGATTTTGTCGGGCGAGAGGACATCCGCGTTGCTGCTGATGAACACATCCACGAAGGCTGTCGATCCGACAGCAACGGGATTGTCATTATTGAACGAGATGATCAAACCGGCGCGGACGGGCGAGGCCACGAGAGCCAGCAATGCTGCGAGTATCAAGGCGATCGAACCAACTTGCCGCATCGCAGGGTTCCCCTGATTATTTGAAGTGCTTTCTGAGGCTGGCGCCTGCTCCGCCGCACCGCGGTTCCATGCTCGCCCGCCCCATATCTCGCAAGAATAGCAAGAATCGCTCGCAAGGGTTAGGGCCGTGATTGTTTACACCATTCCACGGCCCACCCGTTCCCGTCAGAGTTTAGCCCAGGGTGAGGCCGGAGCCGAGCTTGCGGCCCTTGGAGCGGCTGGCGAGCGTCTTGTCGGTCCCGTTGACCGTTCCGTCGCCGTTGACGTCGGTGGCGAGGGTGCCTGTCTTGTTCAGGTCGGCCGTGATCAGCGCGAGATCGGCGTCATCCACCGTATGGGCGGAATCGCCGTTGACGTCGCCGAGCAGGCGGTAGAAATGGTGAACGCCGGTCTTGCCGTTGCCCAGATCGACGTCGACCTCGTAATAGCCGTCGCTGGCGGTCGTGCTCGGGGTGTTGCCGACTCCGCCGGTTCCGAAGTCGAACTCGATCGCGTGGTCGATCGCGCTCAGCTTGTTCTGGAGGGGGATTTCCACCTTGCTCCCCGCCGTACCGTTGAGGTCGTACCGGTACAGGTGAATCTTGTGTCCGCTCGGGTTCGTGTTCGCCGCGTCACTGTTCACCGAGCTGACGATCGCCTGGAGGGGGCCGTCCGTCTGGTTGAACCCGAGGTTCAGATACCGCACGAACGAGCGCCCGCCGGACCCATGCTGGACGCTGAAGGACGTATCGGTCAGGCTCATCGGGTCGAAGGTCCGCGAGAGGAACGTCGCGTCGGGGGAGGCGTGGGTCGGCTCGGGATTCTTGGCTCCGTCGATCCCCTTGCTGGAGAAGTAGTAGTCGCGGGTGACGCCATCGGTCGCGGCCTGGTACGTCATCTGGGCATGGTAGACCCCGGCACCGTCGGCCGTTCCCGCCGGGAGGTCGTTGCCGATCTGCTGAGTGAGCCCGTTGCCGATCTGGAGGAAGAATTCGAAGAAGCTGAGGCCGCTGCCGCCGGAGTCGGTCCCCGTGGCGTTGATCGTGAACGTGCCGTTGACGGTCACCGAACTGGGTGCGACGGACGCAGCAGCCGGCGTGGCCGAGGTCACCGGTGGCGTGAGGTCGGGCACATACGTGCTGGCCTCGATCGCCGGGGTCTTCGTTTCAAGGTTGCCGGCGTTATCGCGCGCCACACTGTAGAAGGCATAGCTATGGTTGCTCTGCGCGGTGAAGGTCGCCGACGGGGTGGCCGATGGCACCGTCTTCCAGCGCGAATACGCCGCACCGTTGTCGGAGACGTAGAGGTCGATCAGGCCCACGCCCGAGGTCGGCACGCCGGGCGCGGGGGCCGGATCGCTGGCGGCGATCGTCACGGCGAACGTCATGGACGATTGCCGCGCGACCAGGGATTGCACCTTGCTCGTCGGCCCCGTGTGGTCCACGATCCACGTGACCGACAACGCACCCGTGCCCGCGTTGCCGGCCGGGTCCTTGACCGTGGTGGCATCGAGCGAGAGGGCGTATGCGCCCTCCGGCCCGTTCAGCCCGGCGAGGTTGCCGATCGTGTACTGCAAGGGCTGGTTGCCGACCGGGGTGATCGTCACGCCCTTGCTCACGAGCGACACGCCGTTGAGCGTGAGCGACGACGCGGTGAACGAGTTGGGATCGATCGGGCCGGTGAAGGTGACGACCACGCTGTTCTGCGCGGCCTTCGTGAAGTTCGGCACCGCCGGGGCCAGTTGCCCGACCTGGACCGGGCTGTAGACGTTCACGGTGAATTGCGAGGCCGGCGACTGGAGGATCGTGCTGTGGGCCGTCTCCACGTCCGTGATCGTCACCGTGACGTTGCGAAGGCCGGGCTGGGTGTAGACGTGGCTGAGTGCGAAGGTGCGAAGCACCTGGTCGATCGACGCCGAGAGGTTTTGCTCGCCCGAGCCGTCGCCGTAATCGACCGTGCCGGTCCAGGGACCGTCGCCCGCGGCGTCGGCGAACGAGCCGGTCCGCGACAGCGTGCCGCCGGGCAGCGCGACCTGCGCGTTGCCGCCGCCGTTGACCAGCGGCGGAGCATTCTTGACCTGCACGGGGAAGGTGGCCGTGCCCGACGGATAAGGGATGCCCGTCTTGTCGGTGACGCTGACCGTGACCGTGTAGTCCGCGTCCCCGCTCCGGTTGTTGGCATAGGTGTGGTGGATCGAGCCGAGGTCCCCGGCCGTGTTGTACTGCATCGTGTCTGTCGGGCCGTTGTCGCCCCAGTTCACCACCACGGTCCACGGTTTGTCGGTTATCAGTCCGTCCGTGAACGAGCCGATCGGAATCAGCGTGTCGACGCCCTCGAAGGTGACCAGCTTCGCCCCTCCGGGAGCCGACACGACCAGGGACGTCGCGGTCACCTGGAAGGTCGAGGCCGGCGACTGGAGCACCGTGCTCTCGGCGCCATCCTTATCCTTGACCTTCACCGTGACGGCGAAGGTCCCGGGCGAGGTATAGATGTGATCGAGCGTGAAGGTTCTGAGAACCTGATCCACGGCCGAGGCGGCGAGGATGTGGTCGCCCGTGGCGTCGCCGTAGTTGACCGTGACGGTCCAGTCGCGGTCGCCCGGCGCGTCCAGGAACGAGCCGACCCGCGAGAGATGCTCGCCCGGGACGTGGATCGTGACGTCGCCGCCCGCGTCGACCAGGGGCGTGAAGTTCTGGACCCCGACCTTGAACGTGGTCGTCCCGTTCGGGCCGGGCGAGGCGGCATTCGCCTGGGTGACCGAGACGGTGACGGTGTAATCCGGGCCGAGCGGGTTGTTGTCCGCGTACGTGTGTTTGCGGGGATCGAGCGGGCCGAGCGTGGTCACCTGGAACGACTCGACAGGCTGGCCGTCGCCCCAATTCACCGTGACCGTCCACGGGCCGTTGAAGCTGCCCGGGTCGGAGATCGTGCCCAGCGGGATCGCGGTCTCGACCCCTTCGGACGCGACCACCTTGGGCGTCTGGGGGGCCGTGATGCTGGCCGGCACGTCGTTGACGGTGATGACGGTGGAGGAGTTGGTGGACGACGTGCCGTCGGACACGGTGAAGGTGACCGTGTACTTGCCGGGCCGCGCGGCGGCGAAGTTGAACGCCTGCTGGGTGCCGTCGGGCACGGAGTCGCCGTTGTCGGCCACGACGTGCCAGAGGAAGGTGTTCGTTACCCCGTCCTGGGGCTCGAAATACTTGCCGGCGAGGAAGATCTGCGTCCCTTCGTCCACCGTCTGGTTGGAGCCCGAGGAGACGAACTGGGGGGCGATATTGTCGAGGATGGTCGTCTTGCCCGAGCCGGGGATCACGACGTCCTTCGTCGGCGAGGCCCCGATGATCTGGTTCGCCGAGCCGCCGATGACCGTATTCTCGCCCGAGCCGCCGATCAGCGTGTCGCCCTTCGCCTGGCTCTGCCCGAGCGCGAAGGAGTAGAGGAACAGCTCATAATCCCCCGCGTCCTGGTCGAGGCCGTTGGGCGGGTTGTAGGTGTCCACCTCGATGGTGTAGACGCCGTCGGACGGCAGAACGAGGTCGATGATCGAGGGGTCGATCCCCTGGAATCCGTTGTCGTTGACCGCGACGCTGTTCGGCTTCGCCGCACTGGGATAATACGGCACCAGCGCGCCGTTATAGTAGACCCGGACGATGCCGTCGATGAAGTTCGGGACGCGACTTCGATCGAGCGAGTAGGAAAAAAGGTCGATATTCAGGATCTCGCCCTTGCGGCCGACGATGGAGTAGTAATCGTTCTCGGCCTTGTTCGAGGTGATGCCGATCTTGCCGACGATGTCGACGGCCGTGACGCCGAACTCGCGGCCGATGTCCGCGCCCCGTTCGATGGTGTTGGGCACGGCCAGGGGCATCATGTCGATCGCCTGGGCCGTGGCGAGGGTGTTGTGGAACCCGGCGGTCTCGGCCGTGGGCGTGCCGTTGCCGGCGAAGGCGAGCTTGATGTCCTCGCGCTCGCCGAAGAAGGTCTGGCCGATGGCGTCGAAGAGTGTGGCGTGGACCGACGCGCCGGAGGCCATGATGTGCATCGCGGTGTCGTCGGCGCCCGTGGGTCCGGGGTAGCCGACGATGATGGGATCGTCCAGCGGGCCGGTCACGTCGTCGATGAACGAATTGGGATCGACCTTGAAGTAGATGCCCGCGCCGATCGGCCCGAACGAGTCGGCGTGCTTCAGCCCGGCGAGGTGGCCGAGCTCGTGGGCGGCGACCGTGATGGTCAGGGCCACGAAGTCGTCGCTGGTCGCCGCGGGCTGGCCGTCGTGGCCGAGCAGGCCGTTGACGTTGATGCTGGCCACGTCGTCGTGGTCGAGGTTGCGCCAGTCGATCGCGTCGGAGACGCCGCCCTCCAGGCCGGAGAGCTTGGGGTCGTCGAACAGCAGCGTGGCGTAGGGGCTGGACGCGGGCCGGACCTGGGTGAAGACGTAGGAGAACGCCGAGTAGATCGCCGCCATGCGGTCCTGGATCCTCTGGCGTTCGTCGGTGGTGTAGACGTGGAGGCCGGGGACGTTGGCGAAGCTGTCGAAGTCCAGGAACACGGTCTGGACGTTGCCGCCGACCAGCGTGTTGCCGCCGCCTCGGCCGACGAGCTCGTCGTTGCCGCCGCCGCCGATCAGGTAATCGCCCAGCGTGTTGCCGACGATGAAGTCGTCATAGGCCGAGCCGATCACGTCGCGGATCGTCGCGGCGTCGGGCAGCGCGAGGGCCAGGCCGGCACCCGGGCTGACGTTCTGCGAGCCGGCCTGCCCCAGGTCGATGGACACGCCGGACCCGAGGCCGGAGAAGTCCAGGCGGTTGCGGCCCACGATCGCGCCGTGGGTGATGGTATCGATGCCCAGCCCGACGCCCGAGAAGGCGAACGTGGTCTCCCCGGAACCGGCGACCAGCGAGTCATTCCCGGTCCCGCCGTCGAGCGTGTCGTGGCCGGGGCCGCCGATCAGGGTGTCGTCGCCGCCGGAACCGGCCAGAGAGGCCGCGCCGGAGAAGGCGGAGGCGTCGAGCAGGTTGGGGCCGCTGTCGCCCGAGACGGCGACGTACTGGATGTGATCGATCGTGTCCGAGACGACGGTCGCGCCGTTCGCATTGGTGCCGAGGATGGCGATGTCGCTGACCTTGTAGTTCAGGCCCTGGGATTCCACGGCCCAGTTGACGCCGTCGTCGCCGAACATGACGGTGCCGGCGTAGCCGCCGTGGAGGGTGTCGTTGCCGGTCCCGCCGCGGATCGTGGTATTGGGCGACCCGGCGTAGATCACGTCCCGGCCTGCGGCACCCAGGATCGAGCTGGATTGGCCGCCACCGACGATCGAGTCATCGCCCAACCCGCCGTAGATCAGGCCGTGGCCGGAGCCGCCGAGCAGCGTGGCGTTGCCCGTGCTCGGCGTGAAGACGCCGGTGGGGCTGATGGTGCCCGCGCCGATCGTATCGTTGCCGGCACCGCCGAAGATCAGGTCCGCGCCCCCACCGCCGGCCAGGACATTGTCGCCCCCGAAGGGTAGGTACGAGCCGTCGGGCCCGAACTTGCCCGCGGTGATCAAGTCGTCTCCGGCACCGCCGAACAGGAAGTCCTTGCCGGGACCGCCGATCAGGGTGCTGCCGCCCGGGCCGGCCTCCAGCGTGTCGTCACCCTCGCCGGCGAAGATGATGTTGTGGCCCGACCCGCCGTAGAGTGACGACGAGCCGCCCGGCTTGGAGCCCGAGACCAGCGAGTCGTTGCCCGTGCCGCCGAACAGTAACTGACGCCCCGTCCCACCGATCAGGGTGCTGTTGCCCGAGCCGCCGATGAGGGTGTCGTTGCCGAAACCGCCGTAGATAATGCCGTTGCCGTGGCCGCCGATCAGCGTGCTGCCGGGTGTGCCCGGGGCCGAGGTCGAGATCAGCGTGTCGTTGCCGTAGCCGCCGTAGACCAGGTCCTTGCCCGCCCCGCCCATCAGCGTGCTGTTGCCGGTGCCGCCGATGATCGTGGTGCCCCCGCCCAGGCTGGACCCCGAGACCAGGGAGTCCGTGCCGTAGCCGCCGTAGATCACCTGCGGGCCGGCGCCACCAATGATGGTCGTCGTGCCGCCCGGCGCCGAGCCCGAGACCAGCGTGTCGCTGCCCAGGCCGCCGTAGATCACCTGCGGGCCAGCACCGCCGATGATCGTCGTCGTGCCGCCCGGGGCCGAGCCCGAGACCAGCGTGTCGCTGCCCAGGCCGCCGTAGATCACCTGCGGGCCGGCGCCGCCGATGCTCGTCGTCTTGGCGGTCGTGCCCGACCCTGAGATCAGCGTGTCGCTGCCCAGGCCGCCGTAGATGACCTGCGGGCCGGCTCCGCCGATGATGGTCGTCGTGCCGCCCGGCGCCGAGCCCGAGACCAGCGTGTCGCTGCCCAGGCCGCCGTAGATCACCTGCGGGCCGGCACCGCCGATGATCGTCGTCTTGCCGGTCGTGCCAGACCCGGAGATCAGCGTGTAGCTACCCAAACCGCCGTAGATCACCTGCGGGCCGGCACCGCCGATGATCGTCGTCTTGCCGCCCGGCGCCGAGCCCGAGACCAGCGTGTCGCTGCCCAGGCCGCCGTAGATGATCTGCGGGCCGGCACCGCCGATGATCGTCGTCGTGCCGCCCGGCGCCGAGCCAGATAGCAACGAGTCGCTGCCCAGGCCGCCGTAGATGATCTGCGGTCCGGCACCGCCGATGATGGTCGTCTTGCCGCCCGGCGCCGAGCCCGAGACCAGCGAGTCGCTGCCCAGGCCGCCGTAAATGATCTGGTGGCCGGAGCCGCCGAGGATCGTCGTCGAGGAGGTAGTCGTCGTCCCCGGGACCGGTCCCGAGTTCGACACCAGCGAGTCGTTGCCCAGCCCGCCGTAGAGGATCTGCGATCCCGAGCCGCTGATGAGTGTGCTGTCGCCGGCCCCCGGCACGAACGCGCCGGTCTGTGGGCTGAACGAGCCGGCGGCCAGCGTATCGTTCCCGGCGCCGCCGAAGAGGAGGTCCGAGCCGGAGACGCCCATCAAGGAGGCGCGCTGGGGCGTGCCGGAGCTCGTGCCGGAGCCGGAGCCGGAGATCAGCGTGTCGTTCCCCGCGCCCCCGTAGAGCGTGTCGTTGCCGCCGCCGCCGCGGATCATGCTGTTGGCGTCGCTGCTCTTCAGCACGTCGTCGTAGATCGAACCGACGAGGCCGCGGAAGGTTCCCTGAAGCGTCAGCGAGTCGCTCTTCCCGATGGCCTCGTCGACCATCTGCTTGCCCTGGATGCCCAGGTCGATGCTCACGCCCCAGCCCGTCCGGGAGAGGTCGATCGTGTTGATCGCCGTGGGATCGGTCGGGGCGTTGAGCGTCGGGCTGCTGCCGATGACGACCAGGAACACGTTATCGCCGGGGCCGCCCACCAGCGAGTCGTCGCCGTGGCCGGAGACCAGCGTATCGGAGCCAGAGCCCCCGATCAGGACGTTGGTGTGAGCGGTGCCGGGGGTCGTTTCCCCCGGATTACCGCTGTCGAGCAGGACCGGCACGGTCACGTCGCTGGCGTCGATCGTGCGGACCCGGTCGTAGCCCAGGACGATGACCTGAGTCCGGCCTCCCAGGACCGCCAGGTCTTCCTGTTTAACCTTCAGCGTGTCGCCACCGCCCAGGCCGGGGTTCGATGCGGTGAGGAGCAGGACGTCGGCGATGCCGGACTGCGCATCGTCGTCAGTCACCGTCAGCGTGATGTGGTACGGAGTCCCGTTGGCCGACGTGCTGAGCTTGTTCTGGGGGAAGTCGAAGGCCGTATCCCTCGGGATTTCGGGACGGGTCGGATCGGGCGCCGACACCTTGTCCTTGAGGACATTCCCGGCCGCGTCGTAATAGATCCAGTGATACGTGAGGGCGTTCACGTCGGCGGGGCCAGGCTCGGTCACGGCGGCCTGGAGGTAGATCGTGGTCAGGGCGCCAATGTTCTTGTCCGGGTTGTTCGTCGCCGCGTCCTCGAAGATCAGGACGGTGGGCCTGACGTTCTTGACCGTGACCCCCAGGTTGAAGGCGGCCTGGGCCGGCGCGTTGTCCTTGTCCACGGCCGTGACGTGGATCGTGAACGGGCTCTCGGTCGAGCCGGGGGTGTTGTTGGCGTAGAGGTGGGGGATCGAGAACAGCGTGGTCAACGGGCTGGCCGGGTTGATGTGCGTCGCCGTATCGAGGTGGATCACCTGGATATCGGGGGTTCCCGCGATGCCGTCACCCCAGTCGATGACGAGATCGTGCGTGTCCAGCACGCCGAAGTCGGTGATCTGCCCCGAGAGGACGACCGAACCGCCCTCGTTGATGACGGTCTTGTCGAGCACCAATCCCGCGAGCACCGGCGGCGTGTTGACGACCGTCACCGGGACGGTCCGGGTGACCATCCCGCCGCCGTCGTCGGCCACGGTCAGGGTCACGCCGTACTGGTAGGGCGCGGCCGAGGGGTTGTCCTGGAAGATGTGAACCAGCTTCGAATCCAGGCCTCCGTCGAAGCTGAACTTGCCCGGAGCGAGATCGAAACTGTAGTCGGGCGTGCCATCGCCCCAGTGGACCGTCACTTTGTGCGCGTCTTGCGCACCGGGGTCGGTGAACTGGCCGGAGAGGACGATCGACCCGCCCTCGGTCAGGCTCTGGGTCTGGGTCGAGAACGCCGTGATCGTCGGCGCGACGTTACGAACCGTGAGCGTGGCCGTGGACGGCGGGGACGTGCTGAGCAAGGTCGGCGGGTTCGTGCCGAGAAAGTCGCTGACCGTCGCCGAGACCATCAGCGTGTCGCGGAGGTCTTGCCCGTAGTAGTGCCGGGCCGTGAAACGAAGGACGCCGGCGGCGAGGTGAATGGTCTCGAGATCGGGCACGCTCGTCGTGCCGTCTTTCCAGTCGATCACCACGTCGTGCAGCTCACCGACGCCCGGGTCGGTGATCTGGCCGGAGAGGAACACGGTGTCGTAGCCGTCGGGCGTCTCCCCCACCGTCGAGGCGCTGAGCGTCAACGCCGCGCCGGTCTTGAAGTAATACGCCCGGCCGGGAGCGCCCGCCGTGCCCGGGGTGCCGACGAGGATGTCGTTGTGGAGGAAGGCCAGCCCCGCGCCGAACCTGTCGCCGGTCGCCGGAATCGGCGCCTGCACGGCCGCGATCAGTTGGCCGAAGGTCGCGCTGGAGCGATTGCCGTCGTACTCGAAGACCCCGCCTGCCCCCACGCCGCCCAGCGAGCCGTAGGGCGCGCCGACGAGCAGGCTGTCCGCCGTCGCGGCCAGCGCCGAGCCGAATCGGCCGGTGCCGGGCTCCGGGTTCTGGAGCGTCGTGAGCGGCGCGTGAGACGTGCCGTCGAACAGGTAAACGGCGCCGTTACCCACGCCTGCCCCGGAGGCGGGATCGGCCGCGGCGTCGGGCGCCCCGATCACGATCGTGTTGCCGACGGCGGCGACGGTGGCCCCGAAGCGATGGGGACCGACGAAGGGGGCCGGGTCGGTCAGTGCGGAACCGATCGGCAGGCCGGTCGGGCCGCTGATGACCCAGGCCACGCCCCCGAGCGGGCCGGCGCCGTTGGCCGTCGGCGCACCGACCAGGAGATTCGGGCCGAGCCAGGCGACCGCCGCGCCGAACTGGTCCCCGTCGGCGTGGCCGGGATCGGCGATGGTTCGCACGGCCGGGACGAGTTGACCGTTCGTCGCGGTGGCGTCGAAGACGAACACGCCGCCGGTCCGCTGGCCCGACGCGATCGCGCCCGGCGCGCCAACGGCCACCTGCGACCTGCCCCCGGCCAGGCTGGCGCCGAAATGGACGCCGCTCTGGCCCGCGACGGCCGGATTGGCGAAGGTCGCCAGCCGCGTGCCGATGGTCTGAACGTGGGTTGGGTCGGCGTCGAACAGGTAGGCCGCCCCGTTCCCCGGCCCGTTCGTGCGATCCGAAGGTGCCCCGATCGCCAGGTTGTACCCGACGGCCGCCAGCACCGAGCCGAATCCCGAGCCCGAGTCGCGCGAGGGGTCGTTCAGCGTCGCCAGCAGCAGGCCGGTCTTCGAATTGATCAGATACACCGCGTCCTGGCCGGGTGCGCTGATCGCCAGCACCTCGCCGATCACCGCCACGGCCGAGCCGTAGCCCGCCAGCGACTGCCACGACTGGGGTGCCAGGAAGCCCGTGGTCGCGAACGTCGGCGCCGTGTTTTGCACCGTCACCGTCAGCGAGTTTGCCGGCGAGTTCTGGTCCGTCGACACCCCGCCGAAGCCGTCGAACACCGTCAGCTTGACTTGATACGTCCCGACCGATTGATAGGTATGGCTCGTCGTTTCCCCGGTGCCGGTCGTGTTGTCGCCGAAGTCCCAGAGATAGGTCAGCACATCGTGATCCGGGTCGGTTGAACCGGAGCCGTTGAACGTGACCTGAGTTCCCTCCTCCGTCGTGAACGATGCGCCGGCGACGGCCGTCGGCGGGCTGTTTCCCCCGTAATTGGGCGCGAATTCGGTGGTCGCCCCCGCCGCGTCGGTCAGCGTCGCCGTGAGCACCTGATGCCCCGACAGCCCGATCGGCACGACGGCGAGGTAACTGCCGTCGCCATTGGCGTTGGTGGTTACGGCCCGTCGGCCCAGGTAGCGAGAACCCTCGCCGTAACCCGACGGATCCGCGCTGGCGACCGAGTACAGGTCCACCTGATACGTCGCGTTCCCCGCCAGCCCGTGGACCGTGCCACCGATGGTGCTCGAACCCACGCCATCGCTGTTCAACGAGGTGACCTGCAATCCGTTGGGCGTCACGCGATCGCCGCCGAGGTCGATGCCGAGCCCCGCGTTGTCGCGGAAGCTGTTGCCGACGATGTTGGTGCCGAGCGGGTTGGACAGGGTCCTCAGACCCGCCGATTCCAGCGGCCCGGCCCCCGCGACGTTGAACGCGATCGTGTTGCCCTGGCCGGCGGCCGTCCCGCCCACGGTCGTCCCGGCGGTGCCGACGACCTGGATTCCGAAGCCCGTGTTGCCGAGTTGCCTGGTGCCGAAGACGTCGGTCCCGATCAGGTTGCCCTGGATCGTCGTGTTGTAGAGCGTCGAGCCATGCACCGGCTCGGACGCTCCGGAAAGCGCGATCCCGCCGCCCTTGTTGGCCGAGATCACGTTCCTGCCGTTGATCGTGTTGTCGTGCGCCGAGCGGGATGTGATCTGGATCGACACGCCCGGCCCGACGTTCCCCACGCCCGAGGTGCCGTCCTTGTTGGTGCCGATAAAGTTGCCCGCGATGAGCGTGCCGACGGTGCTCCCCGTCACGATCACGCCGCCGACGGCATTGCCCGAGATCACGTTGCGTGCGCCGAAGACCGTGCCGCCGATGGTCGTGCCGATCGCGTCTTCCAGGCTGATCCCGCCCGCCTGGTTCGCCACGGCCGACGTGCCGGTCTGGTCCAGGCCGATGGTATTGCCCGCCACCACCGTGCCCGTCGCTCCGGCCAGATCCACGCCCACGCCCTGGTTGCCCGAGATCACGTTGCGAGCGCCGAAGACCGTGCCGCCGATCGTATTGTTGTGGCCGCCGCTGGAGATGACCACGCCGTCGACGTTGGGGACGGCCGTGGTACCGGCGGCGTTGGTGCCGATGTAGTTGCCGGCGATGAGGGCGCCGGACTGGCTCACGAGGATTCCGGGGCCGTTGATCCCGCTGATCACGTTGCGTTCCTCGGCGTCCGCGATCCCGTCGCCATTGGTGCCGACGCGGCTGCCGGTGGTGCCCGAAACCTGGACGCCCAGCTCGAACGAATTGCCCGAGTACAGCGCCGCCGTTCCCGCGGCGTTCAGGCCGATGTAGTTGCCCGCCAGCACGTTGGCGTTTTGCAGGATCACGCCGCCGCTGATGACGTTCCGCTCGTTGGCGTTGTAGGCGTCGTTCGAGCCGTCCGTGCCGATGATGTTGCCGGTCGAGAAGAAGGTCGCGACGGAGGAGAACCCGTTGGCGAGCAGGGTGTCGCCGGCGGCGTTGGTGCCGATGTAATTGCCGGCGATTCGGTTGTTGGTGGCGCCATTCATCACCACCCCGTACCCGGCATTTCCGCTGATGACGTTGCGCTCGGCGGCGTCGTTCACACCGTCCCCATCCGTGCCGATGATGTTGGACGCACCACCGATGGCGATACCTGCATTGACGTTCCCGACCGAAGCGTTCCCGGCGAGGTTGGTGCCGATGTAGTTGCCGCTGACACGATTGCCGGTCGCGCCGCCCCCCAGATCAACGCCTCTGAGGTTGTTTCCGCTGATGATGTTTCTCGCCGCGACCGAGGCACCGCCGATGGTGTTGTTCGTCGCCCCACCGTCGACATTGACGCCGCTGACCCCGTTAGCCAGGGCGGTCGTGCCCGAGCTGTCGGTGCCGATGTAATTGCCTTCGACGACGTTGAAGCTGCCGCCCAGAATGTTGACGCCGCTGCCGGTGTTGCCCGAGATCACGTTGCGAGCGCCAGCAACCGTGCCGCCGATGATGTTGTCCACCGCATCCACGATGCGGACGCCATCGCCCGAGTTCCCCAACAGCGCCGTCGTGAAAGAAAGGCGACCAATCTCATTGGCCCCGGCGAACCAGATATTCCCGTCGGGTCCAGTGGTAATCCCGTTGGCTTGGCTGCCTGGCGTCGGGATCGGGTATTCGGTGATCACTCCGCCTGGAGTGATTTCGGCGATCTTGTTTCCGCTGTATTCCGTAAACCAAAGGTTGCCGTGGGGTCCGGGCGTGATTTGTTCGGGCATGCTATTCACGGTTGGGATGGAGAACTCCGTTATGGTTCCCGTCGGCGTGATCCGCCCAACTTTGTTCCCGATAATCTCGATAAACCAGAGATTACCGTCCGGCCCCGCAGTAACCCATCCGGGGGCTGCGCCGGCGGTGGGTACGAGAAACTCGGTGATCGTGCCGCTCGGCGTGATCCTCCCGATGCTGTTGCCATACTCCTCGCCAAACCAGAGGTTACCGTCGGGACCCAGCGTGATGCCTACAGGTTGGGCGAAGGCGTTCGCGATCGCGAATTCGGTAATTGCGCCGCCGGGAGTAATCCGGCCGATCTTATTGCCCGATCTTTCGGTGAACCAGAGATTGCCATCCGGACCGGTCACAATCTGACTCGGCTGGCTATTGGCCGTGGGAATCGAGAACTCCGTGAAGGTGCCTGTGGGAGTGATTCGGCCGATCTTACTAGCAGCGTATTCGGTAAACCAAAGATTGCCATCCGGTCCCGTCGTGATTCCGAAAGGTTGGCTGTTCGCGGTCGGAATCACGTACTCGGTTATCGCGCCGGTCGTGCTGATTCGAGCCACGCGGTTTGCGAGTTCTTCGGTAAACCAGAGATTGCCGTCCGGCCCGGACGTAATGGACACGGTAGCGCTCCCGGAGGTCGGGACGGCGTACTCCTTGATGTTGGCAAAACCATCCGTACCGATGTCATTGCCCGCGACAACATTGCCGCTGCTTCCCGCGCCCGTGATTTCGACACCACTGCCGGCGTTGCCCGCGATTACGTTGCCAGCGCCGGAATCCGCGCCGCCGATCGTGTTCCTGGAAGCATCCTGAGAGATCTGGACGCCGATGGCGTTTCCGACCGCGTGGACGCCGCCCGTGCCGTCGGTGGCGAGGCCGATTGTATTGCCCTGGACGAAGTTCTGGATCGACGCGGCACCGACAATATTGACCCCGACGCCCGCGTTGCCCGAGATGATGTTCCCCGCGACGGAAGCCGTCCCGCCGATGGTGTTTCTGTACGAGACGCTGGCGTTGATGCCGTCGCCGTGGTTCGGCAGGGCCGTCCCGCCGGTCGAATCCACGCCGATCCAGTTGCCGACGACCAGATTGTCCGCCGAGGCGTTGAGAAACACGCCGTTGGCCGTGTTCCCGGAGATCAGGTTGCCGAGTCCGCCCAGGCCGCCGATGGTGTTGGTGGCGCTATAGAGCAGGCGGATTCCGTCTCCGTTGTTGGCCACCCGCGTGGTTCCGGCGTCGTCGGTGCCGATCCGGTTCCCATCGATCAGGTTCAGCGTAGAGCTGATCAGCTCGATTCCGTTACCCGCGTTGCCGCCGATCACGTTGGCGCCGCCGCTGGCCGCGCCGCCGGGGCCGACCGGGCCGCCGATCACGTTCAGGAACGAGTTGGTGTCCAGCAGGATGCCGTCACCCGCGTTGCCCAGCCCGGCGCCGCCGCCGCCGATCGTGTTGCCGGAGATCGTCGAACCTGAGGCATTGACGAGGTGGATTCCCGCGCCGGAGTTCCCGACGATGACGTTGCCCTCGCCCGGGGAGGAGCCACCGATGAGGACCGACGCCCCATCCAAGAGGATGCCGTCCCCGCCGTTGCCCAGTCCCGCGACCAGGGCGTTGTACAGGGTGCCGATGTAGTTGCCCGAAACGACGCCGTGGCCGCCGAAGAACCGGCTGATCTGGAGACCTCCGTTCACGTTCGCCGAGATCACGTTCGAAACGCCCGGCCCGGACTGGCCGCCGATGGTGAAGCTGCCCGCAGAGTCGAGGTCGATGCCGTAGCCGGTATTGGGCAGCAAATGGCCCGTGGAGTCCACGCCGATGAAATTGCCCAGGATGACGGTGTCGGTGGGCTTCTTGTCGACGAGCAGCCGGGCGCTGTCGATCCCCACGCCGGGGCCGCCCGGGTCGCCTGAGAGCTGGATGCCGATGATCTCCTGGCCGCCGCCGGAGACGATGACCGCGACGGCGGCCGCATCGAGCAGGATCTCGACGGCCTGGACGGTGAATGCGTCGGTGGGCCGGTTGGGGTCGGAACTGCCGACGACGGTGTATCCGACGGGCACGCCGTTGACGGTGAACCCGGTGATCGCCCGGTTGTCCGTCCCGGCCTGGAGGTTGTAGATCAGGAAGCTGAGCTTCACGCCCGTGGGGTTCGAGTCGACGAACCCGAAGTCCAGTACGATCGTCGAGTTGATGCCGAACGACGCGGCGAACATGGGATTGCCGTTATTCGCCTGGGCGTCGTAGAACGTCGCCTCGTCGACGACATCGCCATCGGAGAACTGCGGCTGGCCGAGGTCGGCCGCGGTGTTCCCGCCCGCGAGGAAAATGCCATCCCCCACGTTGGAGCCGACCACATTGCCCGAGATCGTGTTCGAGGATGCCCCATTAAGCACCTCGATCCCCGCCCCGGCGTTGCCCAGCCCGGTGTGGCTCGATGCGTCCGTGCCGACATAGTTGCCGGCGATGAGGTTGTTCACCGTGCTCACACCGCCAAGGTACACGCCGTTACCGCCGTTGCCGGCGATGACATTGGCCGAGCCGGGGATCGAGCCGCCGATGGTGTTGTTCCGGCCGCTCACGATCATCACGCCATTGTACAAATTGCCCATCGGCGCGCCGGCCGCGTCGAGGCCGATGGTGTTCCCCTCGACGAGGTTTCCGGAGGGGTCATTGGTCGCTCCGAGAACGAAGTCGCCAGAGATGAGAACACCGTAGTAGTTGGCCGAGATCAGGTTGCCTTCACCCGGCAGGATTCCACCAATCAGGTTGTTCGTGGCCCCGCTGTTCAGATAGATGCCGTATTGGTTGCGGCGGTTGAGCAGGCCGGTCGCGTCGGTCCCGATGTAATTGCCCTGGATCGTGATGTTGGAGGACTCGTTGACATTAACGCCAAAACCACTCCCGGAGATCACGTTGCGGGCCGACGTGGTCTTTCCTCCGATGAGGATGTTCGAGGAACTCAGGACGATGACGCCGTTGCCGTTGGCGAGCGCGTTGCCGTTGGCGTCCAGGCCGATGATGTTGCCCTGAACGCGGTTCACGCCACGGACGGAGGCCGGGTCGGTATTGATCGCGGCCAATTCCGTGTACGTCAGAACGTGGTTGTAGACGGCGATGTCATCGATCAGGCCCGTGAAGTAGTCGCCCCCGCCGGTGAGATGGCCGATGGTCAGGGGAGCCGTCGAATTGAGGACCACCGGCGAGAAGGTGCTCGACGAGGATTCAAGCTGGCCGTTGACGTAGAAGTTCCGTGTGGTCCCGTCGAAGGTCCCGACCAGGTGATACCAGTGACCGGGGACGATGGTCGTGGTTGAGTAGGCGAAGTCGTCATTGCCCGCGGTGCCGACGACGAACGCGAAGTTGTTGCCGCCGCCGTCGTTCCTCTGGTGGAAGCCGTAGCCGATCTCGCCCGACCCGGCCACGCCTTCCTTCGTCACGATCGTCGCGAAGGTGTTGGCGACGTCGGGCCGGACCCAGGCTTCCAGCGTGACGACCGAGGGGTTGAGCAGCGGATTGTTCGGTACGGTGATACTGGAATTCACGCCGTTGAACTGGAACGCCTTGCCCGAGGCGGAGTCGTGACTGTCGGCGTAGGTCACGGTCGGCGTGGCCGTACCATCGTGGCCGAGGTAGGTGTCGTTCGCGTTGTTCTCACCCTGGAGCCACAAGACGGAACCGTGGGAACCATTCTCAAAGCGGACGCCCTCGGAATTGCCCGAGACGGTGTTGCCCGCGCCCGCGACCGTCCCGCCAATCTGGTTGTTGGAGCCGCCCGTGACATAGACAGCGATCCGGTTCCCGAGTCCCACCAACCCGGTCTTGTCCGTGCCGATCAGGTTCCCCTGGACGACGTCGCTCGTCTCGCCATCGAGTTGTACGCCGGCAAAACCGGTTTGGCCCGAGATCACGTTGCCCGCGCCCGACGCGACTCCGCCGATCGTGTTATTCGTGCCGTTCTGGAGATCGATCCCCTGGTACTGAATCGGGAAGGCATACGTCCCGGTCACATCGGTGCCGAGGTAGTTGCCCACGATCAGGAGACGGTCGTTGCCGGATCCGAAGACACCGTAATAGCCGCCCGAGATCACGTTCCGCGCCGACGCGGTGAGCCCGCCGATCGTCACCAGGCTCGTGGAGTTCAGTTGGATACCCGCGATCTGGGTTTGCACCTGGGTGGTGCCCGTCGCGTCCAGGCCGATGATGTTGCCCTGGATCAGGTCCTGTGATCCCTGAAAGTCGTAGATCCCGAGATGGACGTTGCCCGAGGAGAGGATGTTGCCCGAGATGACGTTGCCCGCGCCGGCCGTCGACCCGCCGATGGTGTTCCCGGATCCGCTCTGGAGAAAGATCCCCTCAGTCCCGTTGCCGAGCGCCCCGGCCTTGCCGAGCCCCCCGGCGGTGACGATCCCCCGAATCTCCGAGGGCTTCAGCGCCCGGTTGTAGACCGCCAGCTCGTCGATGCTTCCCTTGAAGCCGAAGTTCACGCTCGATCCCAGGCTGGCCCCGGAGTCGTTGCCGATCACCGCGTTGTTCGGATTGTGACGGATCGAGCCAGTCAGGGGGGCCGAGGCGACCTGGGTGCCGTCGACGAACAGGCGCACGTTGGCACCATCGTAAGTCATCGCGACATGCGTCCAGACGTTGAGAGAAAGCGTGGACGGGGCGGCGACGTAGAGGAGCGGGTTGACCGTCGTCGAGATATAGGCGGTAAGCACCCCTGCATTCACGGAGATTCCGTAGCCGTCGTTCTGGGTCGAGAACGACTTGTCGAAAATGACCTGCCAGTTATCTCCGTTGTTTGCCTGGATCGGATCAGTCTGGTTGATCCAGGCCTCGACCGTCAGCACAGAACCGATGATGTCAAGCGCACCGTTCGCCGAACCTGCCAGGGTGATGCCGGTGTTCGTGGAGCCGTCGAACTGGAACGCCTGCCGGACTTCCCCATTCGGGTCGAAGGCGACGGTCGAGCCCACGGCAGTTGAACCGTTCTGTCCGTGGATCTCGTCGACGAACGAATTGTCGGCGCGATAGAGGGCGACGGTCCCCGGAATGACGCCCCGGCCCAAGGGGTCCAGGCCGATGATGTTGCCCGAGATCACGTTCGACGATCCACTCTCCACGTAGATCCCCGAGAAGGCGTTGCCGGAGATCACATTGCCGAGTTCCGTTCCGGCAACTAGGGTGGCCCCACCGATCGTGTTGTTCGACGAGTAGACGACGATGCCGTCGGTAAGATTGCCCAGACCGAAGGTGCCAAGTTTGTCGGTCCCGATGAAATTTCCCGCAACGACGCTGAAACCGCCCGCTCTGAGGTCGATTCCGCTGTTCCCGCTCGAGACCAGGACATTGCCCTCGCCAACCGCCGAACCGCCGATCGTCACGTACGAGGCTCTCGAGAAGATCGCGGTATCGCTGTCCCCAAGACCGGTCGCCGACAGGGCGTTCGTGCCGAACAAATTGTTGACGATCAACGTGCCCTGGCCGCCGGAGGCGATGTAAATCGCATTGCTCGCATTGGCACCGAAGACGTTGCTGGGCGACACACCTGCAACACCGATCGTGTTGTTTACATCCTCGATGAAAACACCAGCGTTGCCATTGCCCACTCGAGTAGAACCCGAGGCGCTCAGGCCGATGATATTGCCGGCCACGAGATTCGACTGCGACCCGTTGAGCAGGTCGATGCCGTCGCTGAGGTTACCCGAGACGACGTTCCCCTCGCCCGCAGCCGTTCCACCGATCGTGTTGTTCGTCGACGATCCGAAGAACGCGATCCCGTTGCTGTTGCTGGCTACCGTCTCGCCATCAGCCAATAAGCCGACGAGGTTGCCCGCAATCACGTTCGAAGAACCACTATGCAGTTCCACCCCGTTGTAATGGTTGCCGGAGATCAGATTCCGATCCCGGGGCAACGACCCGCCGATGGTGTTGTTTGATGATCCAGCAGTCCCCCAAATACCGATGTCGTTTCTATGTGCCGTCAGACCCGCCGCGTCCACGCCCACGAAATTCCCAGCGATCAGATTTGATGATGAACCATCCAGAAGAATTCCCGCTCCTGTGTTCCCGCCGTTGCCGAGGAAGCCCCCGATCGCCAGGCCGCGGATCGTGTTGCCGTCGGCACCCAGCGTCAAACCGCTGAAGTAGTTCCCCGCACCGTTGAGGAAGATCTTGAGGGCCGTGTTCAGGCCGGTCGTCGAGGTGTTCCGGCTCGAACCGGGCTGGGTATAGCCGTTGATATCCACCGGCTTCGCGACCGTCGGCAGCACCGACTGGGGCGCGATCGTATGCACGCCCGAGCCGGGGATGCTGAACTGGATGACGTTGAAGTCGCCGGCACCGCCGGAGAGCGAGTCGTTCAGCTCGAGCGCATAGCGGAATGATCCGTCGCCACTATCGTTGACGTTGTTGACGAGGAGGTAGCGGTGATCGTGCTGGAACGCGCCGATGTCGATCGAACCGCTTGCGGTCGGCCGGGTCAGGCCGCGCTGGTCGCTACCCGGGGCAGTGGTCGTCGCCGCGCCGATAGCCGGGCTACCGTAGATCAGAGCGATCGTGGGCGTCGGCCCGCCGTTGTCGGTCAGCGGACCGACCCTGGGGTCGATGGGGAAGGACGAGTTCCCGACGAGCGTCGAGGTCGTGAACCCTGTGGCCCCGCTGGCGTTGCCGATCAGGTTGCCGCCGAGGTCGTTGAATTGACCCGCGAGGTCGGGGGCAGGAAAAGAGGCATTACTGCTGGTGTTGAGCGCAACGATGGTGTTTTCGAGGGAGGGGAGATTGCCCTGGTTGCGGATGCCTCCGCCGTAATTCGCGCTGTTGCCAACGATCGTGGATGAATCCACGGTCAACGTGCCGCCTGACCAGATGGCTCCGCCTTGGTCGACTGCGCTATTGCCGGAGAACGTCGAGTTCCGGACGGACAGCGTGCTCACGGATTGCGGGCTCGCGGTCATGATCGCCCCACCCGAGCCGAGCGCTCCGGCCGCCATGTTGTCGGCGAACGTGTCGCTATCGAGCGTCAAGTTCCCCGTGCTGAAGATCGCTCCGCCGTCGTCGGCGGTATTGTGGGTGAAAACGCACTGGGCGACGCTCAAGGAGCCGCCACTCTGAACCAGTATCGCCCCTCCGCGCTCATTGTCATGCGCGTCATGCAAGTTCGCGCCGGCGAACGTCAGTCCCGAGACGACGACCCCTTGGGCGGTGACGTAAAGGGGGCGGATGTTCACACCACCCCGAATCGTCACGGCCGAGGCTCCGGGGCCGACGATCGTAATGCTCCTGTCGAGTAGCAACCTGCTCTGAAGGTCGATCTCCCCGCTCAGGCCCGCCTGGAACGTGATCGGGGCCGTGTTACCCGCCTCCGCCAGCACGATGGCCTGCCGCAACGTACCAGGCCCGTCGTCGCCAAGGCTGCTCACCACGTTCAACGACATCAGCAGCCGAGGCTCCAGCGGCATCAGCCGCTCAATCTGCGCCACCCGATCGATCTTCCGCGTCGATTCCTGCCTTCGCCGCCGCCGCGAGCTCTCAAGATTTTGCTTCGCGTGATCCCAGAAACGGAACCGACTTTTGGAAGACATCGAGAGGTGCTCCGGCCGCAGATGATGTTCTAAGCTGTCCGCGAGGATCAGATCGAAATCGAGCCGACCCGGGCATTCCACGGCGTCGGAGAGGGGGACGAATCGACAGAATGCGCGGGAGACACGCAATATATGGCGTTAATTCCCGCGATTTATGCTTTACTAAGAGTTAGCCGGGCGTGCGATCGTCGCAGGTCCCGCCAATCAGGGTTTAACGGCCGTGCGTCTTCGCGGGCCATCGGTCAAGAAAGATTCTCGCGAACACGTTTCGAAAAGAGGACGCGGACCGGCGAGGGAGAGAGTCGTGCCCAAAGGACATCCTCCCGGTGCCGGGACGATGTCGGGCAGACGGAGCCTGGCCCCGCTTCGGGCCAGCCTCGCAACGCCGTTTTCGGTCGGTTTCCTGAGTTGTCACCGGTGTAGATCGATTAACCCAAGAATAACTTTGAGGAGTTCGCGCCCGAGTTACAAGGGTATGTTGGACGGTTGTGGTTTTTTTCCCGAACCATCGAGACACTGGAGAAGATTTTTCTGTACGATCCCGGTCGAGGCCGGTATATGCTGGTGACTGGCCGCGTGGACGGTATGCGCCGAGATGTTGATCTCGTGCTTGGGCGAGGAGGCCCGATTCCGTCGTTCCGCGAGCGAGTGGGAGGCCACCGATGAGCAGGCCAAACGCCGAGGTTCCCAAGCAGGCCGGCCCGCCCGCGCCCCCGAAATCGCCTCCCGGGGCCGCCGCGGATACCGTGGCCGCCACCGCGATGTTCGAGGCCGGCGTCGTCCCAGCCGCGCCGGCGGACCCCACGGTCCAGGCCACGATGGTCCAAAGTCCATCCCTCGCCCCGCCCGGCGGAGACGCCACCATCGAGGTCACGAACCTCGCGTTCCCGCGCATCAACACCGGTCCCCAGCCCAACGAAACCGTGGAGATGGCCCCGACCTTCTCGGGCCGACGACGGCCCGTGTCGGACGGCGACACGGCGGCCACCCTCGACGGCGACCGCCGCACCAATGCCTTCTCCATGTCGAGCATGGACGGCTCGGCCGAAATTGTCCTGAACGACCTGCCGAGGGTCACGGGCTATAAGCTCCTTTCCGAGCTGGGCCGGGGCGGCATGGGCGTCGTCTACAAGGCCCGCCAGGACAAGCTCAACCGGACCGTCGCGCTCAAGATGGTCCTCGCCGGCGCGCACGCCAGCGCCGACCAGCTCGAACGCTTCATGATCGAAGCCCAGGCGGTCGCCCACCTCAAGCACAACCACATCGTCCAGATTTACGACGTCGGCGAGCTCGACGGCCTGCCGTTCTTCAGCCTCGAATACGTCGACGGCGGCTGCCTGCTCGACACGATCGGCGGCAAGCCCCAGCCCGTCGGCTACGCGGCGAAGACCGTCAAGATCCTCACCGAGGCGATGGCCTTCGCGCACGAGCAGGGCATCATCCATCGCGACCTGAAGCCCGCCAACGTGCTCATGACCAAGGCCGGCGAGCCCAAGATCACCGACTTCGGCCTGGCCAAGCGGCTCGAAGGCAACTCCCAGCAGACTCGCGACGGCGCGATCATGGGCACCCCCTCCTACATGGCCCCCGAACAGGCCTGGGGGCTCACCTCCGAGATCGGACCCGCCGCCGACCAGCACGCGCTGGGCGCGATCCTCTACGAGATGCTCACCGGCCGCCCTCCCTATCAAGGCGCCAACCCGCTCGACACGCTCGACCAGGTCCGCAACCAGGAGCCCGTCCCCCCCACCCGGCTCCAGCCCAAGGTCCCCAAGGACCTCGAAACGATTTCCCTCAAGGCCCTTCAGAAGGACCCCAAGAAGCGCTACGCCACCTGCAAGGAGATGGCCGAGGACCTGGGCCGCTATGTCGAAGGCCAGCCGATCCTGGCGCGTCCCGTCTCGGCCCCGGAGCGTGCCTACCGCTGGTGCAAGCGGAACCCCAGGCTTGCCGTGGCCTACGGCGCCGTTGCCAGCCTCCTCGTCGCTGCCGCCTTCGGCTCCTCGGCCGTCGCGGCCGTGATGATCCGGAAGAACTCCGACCTGGAGATCGCGAAGGGCAAGGAGACCGTGGCCAAGCTCGCCGCCGAACAGCGCGAGAAAGAGGCCAAGGCGATCGCGATGTCCGCCAACGAGCAAACAAACACGATGCTCGAAGCCCAGCGCTACACGGCTGTCCTGGCGAACATGCTCCTCAGGGACATCCCGGGCACGATCGAGGTCCGCCGCGAGATGTTCAAGGTCGCCTTGATGAGCATGGACCGAGCTACCAAGGAAATCGAGGATCTCCGCAAGAAAGGGGCCGGGTCTGCCGTCGCCGACGCAATGACCCTGCGTACCCTCGCCGGAATTCATCAACAACGTGGCATTATATATTCTGAAATGCCGAGCAAAGCCGCGCTGGTCTGGCCCGAGTTCGACGCGATGGACAAGCTAGCGAAGGAGCACTTCGCCAAGGATCCCGACGACCTCGAAGCGCTCAAGAATATGGCGGCCAGCCGGCTCACGCTGGGCGATTACACCTTCAAACTCAAGTCGGACACGGCCACGGCTGAGAAGTACTTCCTCCAGGCCATCGAATTCCGCCGCAAATGGCTCGCCAAGTGGCCGCAGGACGATACGGCCAAACGGGCGATCGCAAACGCCCTCGGGGCGCTGGCCGGTATGTATCAAGCCACCGGAAGGCCCAAGGACTCGGTCCCTCTCTATGAAGAGGAGATCCAGCTCCGCGAGTCCGTGAGCGTCGAGATGTCTCGCGAGCCCGAATTCCAGCGCGAGTTGGCCGGCCTGTACGAGAAACTCGGCGACCTCAATATGCGGCTCAACGACGCCGAGAAGGGCCGCACGTTCTACGAACGATCCTTCGAAATCCGCTCCGATGTCGTCAAGCTGTATCCCCAGGACGGCCCGGCGCAACGCGACATCTTCCTATCATTCCAGAATATGGGCCACGACTACCTGATCCAGCGAAAAGAGCCCAAGACGGCCCGCAGCTACTATCAGAAGGCCGTCGATGGCTTCCGCGAAAGGTACAAGGTCGACCAGACTGGCGCGATCCCCAAGGGAGATCTTGCCCGCGCCCTTTATTTCCTCGGCACCGCCTGCCTCGAAATGAACGACACTGCCGCTGCCGATGCGGCCTACGCCGAAAGCCTGCCCTTCCGCCGCGAGCTGGCCGACTCTCCCTCCGCGAAGAACGACACCACCCGGTCGGCCAACATCAACCTGATGCTCGGGCTGGCCCGATGCAATGAGCACGCCGAAGCCTTCCAGTTGGCCGAGGATCTGCTCAAGGTCCCCCCCGCCAACCCTTACGTTTACTTCCAGGCCGCCTGCGGCTATGCTCTCTGCGCTTCCGCCGCCGAGCGGGTCAAGCCCGACGACAAGGCTCTCGCGAAGAAATACCGCGACTCCGGCTTCGCCGCCCTGGGCATGGCCCTCAAACGCGGCTGGAAGAGCGCCGAGGAGATCGCCACCGACCCCGACCTCGCCCCGTTGAGGACCGACGAGCGATTCAAGCCCCTCCTGGCCGAATTCCAGAAGGCCGCCGCCCAGAAATAGGAGTAGCCTCGTCCGGTCCCCTCTTCCCTTGTGGGAGAGGGGACCAGAAGCCGACGACGACCTCAGCCCATGCGAATCCTCGCCGTCATCCCCCACTACTTCGACTCGGACTCGCAGCAGGCCCCCGACGGCCGTCGTCACGGCTCCGTCGCCAAGGACCCTGCGCCCAGGATCGAGGCCCTGTCCGCATGCATCGCGGCCCTGCATCAGCAGTTCGATCCGTCGCAATCGATCATCGACATCGCCCGCAAGGTCACCCGCCCGGCGAATGCGGCCATCGCCGCGGGGGTGGACGTGATCGTCTGCACGACCGGGGACAAGCATCTCGTCCCCGCCCTCGACCTCGGCCACTCTGCGTTCACGCACCTCATCACCGACGACCCCGCGCCGTTCCTCGGCTATACCTGCCGGGCCGTTCTCCGCGACAGGATCGGGCTGTACGACTACTACTGCTATCTTGAAGACGATTTGATCGTTCGCGACCCGTTCCTGTTCGCCAAGCTCGCCTGGTTCAACGGCCATCTCGGCGACGACCGCCTGCTCCAGCCGAACCGCTACGAACTGGCGCGTAAGGGGATCGTACGCAAGGCCTACGTCGATGGCGATCTCGCCGACCACGTCCTGGCGCCGTTCGCGGATCTCACGGTCGATCCGACCCTGCGGAGCAAGTTCCTCAACGTCGATCTCGCCTTCCATCGGCCCAAGAACCCGCACTCCGGCTGCTACTTCCTCAACGCCCGCCAGATGGCCTCCTGGGGCGCCCGCGCCGACTTCCTCGACCGCGAATCCAGCTTCGTCGGCCCCCTCGAAAGCGCCGCCACGCTCGGCATCCTCCGCGCGTTCACGATCTACAAGCCCTCGCCCGAGAACGCGGCCTTCCTGGAGATCGAACACCACGGCACCGGCTTCGTGGGGCTGATTCGCATGCCGTGAGGGGCAAAATCGGGGAGGAAGAGTTCACGCAGAGGCGGGG
>JAQGHR010000049.1 GCA_028291545.1 Planctomycetota bacterium
GCTGGATTACTTGAGCAGGTGTTTTGACGCAGGCCATCGTGGCCAAGCGACCCCCTCACTTCTGCCGGTCTCTATGACTGAAATCGAAGCCGCGTAGGTCCACCTCTCCCACCCTGTGAACGGCTACCGCCGTGCGAATCGGCCCATCCCCTCCACCGAATCTCAGCTTGGAATTGGCATTAGGCTTCATGCACACTTTGCATGGCTTGAATCCTCCCCCGAGGGCTCGGTCCATCTCCGAGATGTCGAGTCGATGCTCGGGGCTCATCCGGGCCAGCGAAGGACAACCGTTGCGGTGAATGGTCATCGATGAGGTGTTCGCGATGAGTTGCGGCTCGACCGGAGCAGGCCCGGACACGGGCTTCGGTGGCACAACGGAGGTCGGATTTTCGGGACTTGCGACCTCTCGTTCCGCGGCCGGATTCCACGCTCGGTTCGTGAGTTCCAGGATCTCGCGGGCGGCGGTCGCGCCCAGCAGGGTGGCTGCGAGTACGCCGATTCTTACGAAATGCCGTTTCTCCGCGCTGCCGTCGAGCCAGCGGTTCAGATCCTCGGCCAGGGAACGGGCATCCGGATAACGGTCGGAGGGATCGAGCTCCAGAGTCTTGAGGCAGTAACGATTCAGGCTTCGGGGTATATCCCGGTTCAGCGACCGCGGCGGCCTCGGGGTCGCTTTGGGTAACGATCGCCAGACGGGCATGCCGCTGGGGTGATCTGCCGGGCGGTGGCCGCAGAGTAATTCGTAGAAGATGATGCCCAGGCTGTAGATGTCGCTTCGCGCGTCGGCGTGATGGCCCTGGCCCGCCGCCGCCTCGGGGCTCATGTAGTCGGGTGTGCCGAGGATCGCGCCCTCGTGCGTCATGGTGGCGTCGAAATCGACGCGCCGCGCCAGCCCGAAATCGGTCAGGCGGGGCCGTCCGTTGATGTCGACGAGGATATTTGCGGGCTTCAGGTCCCGATGGAAGACACCTCGCCGGTGTGCATGATCGACGGCCTCGGCCAGATCACGGATGATGGCGACCGAGGCCCGCAGATTCGGTCGATTTTGCTCCCGGAATCGGCTCAGGGTAGGTCCATCGACGAACTGGTAGGCGATCCAGCAACGCCCCGCGTCCCGGCCGGCGTCGTGCAGGGGGACGACGCCCGGATGATCGAGTTGCGCGGCGGCCCGGGCCTCCCGGAAGAACCGCTCGATCACGCGCGCAGCCGGCTGCGACTCCCGGAGGACTTTCAGCGCCACCTCGCGCTCGAGCCGTGGATCATAGGCCCGATAGACCTGGCCGAACCCGCCGCCTCCCAGGAGGACTCGGATTCGGAATCTTCCGACGGCCTCGGGCATGGTCGTGAACGAATCCGGCGCGCCCGCGAGATCGTCGATGCACTCCGGGGTCAATTCGAGGGAAGGCGGGGTTCGGGCCGAGCGCGAGTCGGGTTCCTTTTGCTCGGATTCTCCTTCGTGCACACACCTACAAACGGAGCAAGTGGAAGCGACGGAGTGGACGATGTCCCGACCCCACGCCAGGCTCCGTCCGCACCCGGGGCAGTCCATTCGTTGTGGCAATCGCATCGGTCTGGCGTCCTTGAGCCGTCCTCGAACCCGGCCGGCCGCCCGTCACGCGCGGCCCGCCAACGGGAACCATAGAACATCCAGGATCGATGAGGATTGCGAATTAGGTTGTTCACCTGATACGAACCGACCCGGGTGGGCTCGATTTTTGCTCACGATCGGTGTACGCCGGTCTGTTCCCGTCCGGTCGGTCGCGAGTCCATCCATGACCAAGCGCGGAGTGCCGAACATCATCGATGCCTTGTTCGAATCCGAAACTCGGGCGATCGTCGAGTCCGCTCCTCGGCGCCCGGGTGCGACCTATCGGTTGCAACTTCACAAGGGGTTCCGCCTGGAGGATGCACTGGCGATCGTGCCTTACCTCGATGGGCTGGGGATAACCGATCTTTACCTCTCGCCGTTCCTCGATGCCCGGCCGAGCTCGACCCATGGCTACGATGTGTTCGACCATGGACGGATCAATTCCGAAGTCGGCGACGATGCCATGTATTCTCGTCTGATCGGCGAGCTGAAATCCCGCGGGATGGGGTGCGTGCTCGACATCGTCCCCAATCACATGGGTATCAACGGGCCGAATCGGTTCTGGCTCGACGTGCTGGAGATGGGCCCGCACTCTCCGTTCGCGGGATTCTTCGACATTGACTGGCACCCGGTCAAGCAGGAGCTCGACGGGCGTGTTCTGCTGCCGATCCTGGAAGAGCAGTACGGGAAGGTACTGGAGGACGGCAAGCTCGCGATCAGGCGCGAGGGCGGCGTCATTTCCTTGCACTATCACGGGGCGAAGCTACCCCTCTCACCCGGGTCGTACGCGACGATCCTGGGCCGGGTCGGCAAGGAGCTCTCGGAGAGGTTCGAGTACGACGACCCGGACGTTTTGGAGTATATGAGCATCTGGTCGTCGGCGGAGAAATTGCCGAGTCGGAACTCCGGTCGTCCGGAGGATATCGAGCACTTGCTTCGCGAGCGCCAGGTCCTGCCTCGCCGGATCGCACGCCTGTGCGAGCAGAGTCCGCTGTTGCGCAACCTCATCGACCGCTCCGTCGAGAGCTTTCGCGGGACACCCGGAGATCCGGCGAGCTTCGACGCGTTGCATCAATTGCTGGAGGAGCAGGTCTATCGCCTGGCATTCTGGAAGGTCGCGTCTCAAGATATAAATTATAGAAGGTTCTTTGATATAAATGATCTTGCCGGGCTTCGGGCGGAAGATCCGCGCGTGTTCGAAGCGATTCACTCCCTGATCTTTGACTGGATCGTCGAGGGGGGCGTGACGGGGGTTCGGATCGACCATCCCGACGGATTGGCGGACCCCTCGGGATACTTCCGCCAGCTCCAGGAGTCCGTCTTCCTGATCCGCTGCCGCATCCGTTTCGATGCCGAGGGGAACGATCCGATGGACTGGCCGGCGACGGCCGCCGGCCTGAGGAAGAGGTTCCGCAAGGCCGCCGCGGAGTCCTCGACGCTGGCGCGGTTGTTCCCGATCGTGGCCGAGAAGATTCTCAGCCGGGGCGAGAGCCTCCCCGACGACTGGCCGATCGACGGGACCGTCGGCTATGAATTTCTCAACGTCCTGAACGGGCTGTTCATCGATCCCGAGGCCGCCGACGTCCTCGACTCCATCTATGTCGACTTCACGGGTGACAGGGACCCGTTCAGCGAGATCCTGTACCGAGCCAAGCGGCTGATCGCTCGGGCGTCTCTCGCGAGCGAGATCAACGCGCTTGCCCGGCAGCTCAATCGCGTCTCGGAGAGCGACCGGAGGACCCGCGACTTTTCGCTCAACGACCTCCGGCAGGGGATTCGCGAAGTGATCGCATGCTTCCCCGTGTATCGCACCTATCTGCAACCCGGCGCGCCGGCTTCGGATCGAGACCGAGGTATCATCCAGAAGGCCGTGAATCGGGCCAGGCTGCGCGTGCCGTCGCTCGACGCCACGGTCTTCGACTTCCTCCGATCCGTGCTCCTGAACGAGTATCCCGAGGGGATTGCGACCGAGGCGCGCGCTTTGCGGAACGTGTTCGTGCGCCGGTTCCAGCAGACGACCGGTCCGATTCAGGCCAAAGGGCTGGAGGACACGGCGTTCTATCGTCGAGTGAAGCTCATCTCACTCAACGAGGTCGGCGCCGATCCCTGGCGATTCGGCCACTCCCCGGGCGTTTTCCACGCGATGAATGCTGAGCGGCTGGGACAATGGCCGGGTTCGCTCGGGACAACCGCCACCCACGACACCAAGCGCGGCGAAGACGCGCGAATCCGGATCAACATCCTGTCCGAGATCCCGGAGGAGTGGCGAGCCCACCTCGCGCGTTGGTCGAGGTGCAATGCCCGGATGAAGGCGTCCCTCCACGATGCGGCGGTCCCCGACCCTCGCGAGGAGTACCTCCTTTATCAAACCCTCATCGGCGTGTGGCCGTTCGAGAGCCCCGAGGAGGCGGCGCCCGCGGGCTTGATCGAGCGAGTTCAAGCCTATCTGGCCAAGGCGGTTCGCGAGGCAAAAATTAACACGAGCTGGCATGTTACCGATAACGCCTATGTCGAATCCCTGGCAACCTTTGTCAAGGACATTCTCGCCGGGCCCGTCTCCGCGATTTTCATCCGCGATTTCCTCCCGTTTCAGAGGCGGATCGCGCGCGTCGGCGTGGTCCATTCGCTCGCACAAACGCTCTTGAAGCTGACGTCTCCCGGAGTCCCCGACATCTTTCAGGGCTGCGAGCTCTGGGATTTCAGCCTCGTCGATCCCGATAATCGCCGGCCGGTCGATTACGAGGCCCGCCGCAAGATTCGCTCTCAATTCGATCGCGCCGTGGACGAGGGACACGGTCGGTCAGAGCTGGCCCGCGACCTGTTCGCACACGCCGAGGATGGCGCGATCAAGCAGTACGTGATCGCAACGGTTCTCCGATATCGTCGCGATCACCCCGGCCTTTTCGCCGGAGGGCACTATCGGCCGCTGCTCGCCGATGGCGCGCTCAAAGGACACGTCGTCTCGTTCGGCCGCCATATCGACGGGCATGCCGCGATCACGGTCGTACCAAGGCTGGTGGCCGGCCTGATGGGCGAACATGGGACGCAGCCGCCGGTGGGGCGCGACATCTGGGGTGACACGAGGCTGATCCTCCCCGAGGGCCCCGTCCCGAAGCGTTGGCGAGACCTGCTCACCGGCCGCGTCCATGACGTGAAGGTTCTCGACGGGGCCGCGACTTTCCCGATTGGCGATCTTTTCTCGGACCTCCCGCTCGCGTTCCTGGTCTCCGAAGGGTCATGAGCGGTTCTCCGCGAAACGGGCGAGCTTTTCGCGGAAACCGGAGCGGTCGGCGACTTCGGGATTGATCAGGTTTCCCGGAAGCTCTCCCCGGGCCACACGCAGCATGCCCTCGGCCATGGCGAGACCCGTGTCGTTCCAGACATCGGCCGTCGAGCACGACCAGTGCGGCGTCAGGATCACGTTGTCGAGGCCGATGAGCGGATGGTCGCGAGGCAGGGGTTCAACCTCGAAAACGTCGAGGCCCGCTCCCGCGATCTTCCGGTCCCGAAGCCGGGCCGTCAGCGCGTCTTGATCGACGAGCTCGCCGCGAGCGATATTGATGAAGTACGCCGTGGGCTTCATCATCGCCAGATGCTCGGCCCGGATCATCCGGTGTTTCTCGGGCGTGAGTCGGGCGTGAACGCTCACGAAATCGGACGTGCGCATGACCTCGTCCAGCGACGTGAGCCGCACGCCGCGACCGGCCGCGACGGCCGGGTCGGCGCTCGGCGAGTAGGCGATCACGGTCATGCCGAATGGCGCGACCAGTCGCACGAGCTCGAGCCCGCTATGGCCGAGACCGATGATGCCGAGCGTCCTGCCGGCGACCTCGTGGCCCATCACCTCGGCCTGACGGTCCCAGCGGCCTTCACGGGTGATCGTTTCCTGGCCGCGCATTTTCTTCGCAAGCGCCAGCATGAAGAGCAGGGCGGACGAGGCCGTCGGATGCGTGAGCGCATCGGGTGCATTGAACAGAGCGACGTCGTTCTCCGTGCAGGCGTCCACGTCAATCTTGTCGTACCCGGCGCCCGAGCGGCCGATCACGACCAGGTCGGCCGCACCCCGGGCGAACGTGGCCCGGTTCACGGACGGGCGGAGGACGATCAGTCCATCGCTGTTCTCGACATGCTCGGGCTTCAACTGCATGGAATAGAACCGCCGCCAATACGACGGATCTCCCGCCTGTGGCGCCTGGTCGCGGAGGAAGCGATAGGCGACGTCAGGCCGCGCATCAAGAAGCGGCAGGCCCAGCGATCCGTAGGCCGACTGTCCGCGATCGTCGAGGAAATCACCGGTCAGGGCGATCCGAAAGGGTCTCAAGGCTCGCGGCCCTCCGCAGCGTTCTGAGTAAAGTTGGTGAGCCAGTCGCCATCCCACAGGCTGGGGAAGGCATGGGCCACGTAGGGATGGGCCGCGATGGCCGCTTCGTCCAGTTCGAGACCCAGCCCCGGGGCATCCGCCAGCCGGAATTCACCCCGGCGGATCGGATTCCAGCCGGCCACCAGGTCGTTGCGCCAGGGGACGTCGAACTCGGCGAACGCTTCCTGAATCAAGAAATTGGGCGTGCTCACGTCAAAATGAAGGCAAGCCGCCAGGGCGACAGGGCCGATCGAACAATGCGGTGAGACGTGGAGGTCGTAGGCGGCGGCCATGGCGGCGATTTTCTTGCTGGCGAGAATCCCTCCGCAATGGGCCACGTCCATTTGCACGATATCCGCCGCGCGGAGGGCGATTAACCGTGCGAAATCGGCCTGGGTATAGAGCCGCTCCCCGGCCGAGATTGTGATGGCGACGGACCGTTTGACCTCGGAGAGAAGTTCGAGGCTTTCGGGGACGACCGGCTCCTCGCACCACCAGGGAGAGAACGGTTCCAGGCGACGGATCATCGCGACGGCCGTCCCGGCCGCGAGTCTTCCGTGAAATTCGATGATGAGCCGAATCGCGGGGCCGACCGTCCGGCGAACGGCGGCCACACGTTCGACGGCCTCGTCGGTCTGCTCCGGATCGAGCGTCTTCCATGCCGTCCCGAACGGGTCGAACTTCAGCGCCCGGTACCCGAGTGCCACGGCCTGGCCGGCGCGTTCGGCGTAATCGCCCGGCGAGGTCGCTCCCCCATACCAGCCGTTCGCGTAGGCCGGGATGCGGGGATGGCAGCGACCGCCGAGGAGACGATACACCGGCTGGCCGCAGGCCTTGCCGATGATGTCCCAGAGTGCGATCTCGACGCCGCTGATGGCCGTCATCACCGTCGATCCGCCCTGATACTGGTCGCGGATCATGCCGCCAATCACGGCCTCGACGTCGAACGGGTCGCGGCCCAGGATGCGGCCCTCCACCCATTCGTGCAGGAGGGTCTGGACCGTCCTCTCCTGCCATTCCAGGCTCGCCTCACCGACACCGGTCAGGCCGGAGTCGGTGCGGAGTCGAATGAAGAGATAATTGCGTAATCCGGCGTTGGCCAGGAAGGTCTCGAAGCCGACGATCTTCATGCGGGCTGCCTCGCTGGCCTATCGAACGGCGATCGGGTTTCCCGGCGAGCCGGTGGCGCCCTTCAGTCGCAGGGGGGCGAAGATGAAGGCGAACTCGTAGACCTTGTCGCGGGCGAGGGCTTCCAGGTCGAGGTTCTCCATGTTGTAGATGCCGTGACGCACGAGCAACCATTGATGGACCTCGAACGGTCGTTCCTTGTCCTCGGCCGGCACGACCTCGGTGGCCCAGGTGTCGGTGCCCACCATCACAATCTTGCGGTCGCTCAACCATCGCGCCGCCCCCATCCCCAGGCCGGGCTCGCCATCGCCGAAGGTCTTGTTATCCTTCATCCAGAGCTGACCGTGCCCGGTGCGGATCAGGACGACGTCGCCCTCGCGAACCTCGCTCCCCTGGGCCTTGAGCGCGGCTTCCATGTCGGCGACGGTCACCACCTCGCCGGGGAGCATGCGATCGACCTTTCGCACCCTGGCCACGTCGATCAACACGCCTCGGGTGAAGAACACGCCCACGTTCTCCACACCGAGCTTCTCCAGACCGTGGGCCTTGCCGAATTCGGACCGCTTGAATCCATTGTAGAACAGGTCTTCATCCCCAACCCGGACGCCGACGTGGCCCAGGCCATCGAGTTGTGTGCCGATCTGCCCGATCTCGCCGCTGAACATCTCGTCGTGATAGACGAGCTGGTTCTTGCCGTCGGGGCCTCCGGTGGGCGATCCCGGGATGGTCAGGCTAAAGTGCCGCTTGCCGGGCAGGGGCATGCCGTACTCGTACGGCCGGCCGAGCGAGTACGTCTCGCCGGTGCGGATGAGGCCCGCGGCGCCTCGGACGCGTGCGGGCGTGACGCGATTGGCTGCCCCCCTCTGGTCGCCAGCCCCCCATTCCGAGGGCCACCATTTCGAGCCGATGGGCGTATCGGCCGGCACGGAGGAAAGTGCGATGCCCATCAACGAGAGCATCACGCCCAGACCCAGTGCGATCATCCGCGCAGTCTTGCTCATCGCGATTCCGATCGGTTTCTTGGAGAGTGGTGGGGGCCGCGTATATCGGGGGCCGTCGGCTGCGCAGCGCGATCACTTGCCGGGTTCTTTCAACATCACGCCGGCATCCTTCAGGGCCTTTTCCAGGGCGGCACGATTCGTCTTCGCCGGATCGATCAGGGCCGTGACACGGCATTCCTTGAAACTGGCCGTGGCACGCTCAACGCCCTCGATCCGGTAGATCGAATGGTACGTCCCCAGGCAGCATCCCTTGCAGTCGAGGCCAAGGACGGGGATCTCGATGAGAGTCAGCTTATCCCTGGGCAACCTGGAGGGTGCCTTGACTCCGAATGTGTGAGTGGAGGCCGATTTAAGAAGGTTGTCGAAGAGCTCGATGAATCGTTCGGGCTTCTCCTGGGGGAACAACGTCGCAGGATCGTAGGCGAAGGTCGCTTCGGAGTTCTCGAAATCGACGCTGAGCAGCGTGACGCCCATCATCTTCTTCGCAGCCGCGCGAAGATCGTCCTCGCGCTCGCGACAGCACAGGCCGGTGATGGTGTGTTTAATCTCCGACGGCTTCGCGGGCGCGGGCTTTTCGTCCGCGCGGCTTGCGACGGCAGACAGTGCCACGCTCATCAAAACGGCAAGAGGAGAAGGGGTGCGGCGCAAAGAGAAGGTGCGGGAATTCATGACGCGTCTTCTCACTTGGTATGAAAAAGCTTGCTCTGGATGAGTTCATGGATCAATGTGCGAACTCCCCCGCCGTTTTTCTGGGTCCGTTCCACGAGGTCGTCGATCTCCTCGCGGTCGCTGAACCCGAGATCCCGGCCCGTTCCGTAGATCGCGAGCTGTTGTGTGAGGTTCTTCAGGAGGACGGTCGAATCGGCGGCGAGCAGGGACCGAAATTCGTGGATGTCGCGGAATTTCCTCTGATCCGGCAGGACGCCGGAAGCATCGACTGGCGGGCCGAGCTTGAAGCCGATCCCGATGAACGGATCGATGCTTCCGCGAGGCGCCGGGTCGCCCTGTCCGATGGAGCGATAGCGGGTGCGCTCGCCGCCGATGACGTCAAACGTCTCCAGCGCGAAGCCGGGCGGGTCGATCTTGGCATGGCAGGAGGCGCAGGAGGCATCGGAGCGATGCTTGGCCAGTTGCTCGCGAATGGTCGTGGCGCCCTGCACGTCGGGCTCGACCGCGGCGATATTGGGCGGCGGCGGTTCGGGGGGCTTGCCCAGGAGGCGTGCCATGACGAACGCGCCACGAGGCACGGGTGATGTGGTGGTCCCGTTGGCCGTGATCTTCAGGATCGAGGCCTGCGTCAGGAAACCGCCGCGCGGGCAGTCGGGCGGCAGGGTCACTCGACGGATCGCGGAGCCGTGGACGCCGGGAATGCCGTAATGGGTCGCCAGCTTCTCGTTGATCATCGCGAAGTCGGACTTCACGAGATAGCTCGCATCCAGGTCCCTGGCGATCAGCTCCCGGAAGTAGGCCCGCGTCTCGGCGACCATCGAGTCCTGCAAGTACGGGCTGAACTCGGGATACAGCTTGCGATCGGGATCGTTGGCGGCGATCTGGCGCAGACGGAGCCATTGGCCGAGGAAATCCTCGATGAACCGTTGCGATCTGGGATCGTTTAGCAATCGTTCGACCTGGTCGCGGAGCACGTTGGCCTCGCGCAGCTTGCCGGAGGCGGCCAGCTCCGTGAGGGTCTCGTCGGGCATCGAATTCCAGAGGAAATACGACAGACGGCAGGCCATGGCGTGGTCGTCAAGCGTGCCGGAGGGCTCCAGGTGATGGAGGAAGTCCGGGGAACAGAGCGCCGCGCGATACACCCACCGCATGGCCGTCTCAAAACAATCGCCGGCCTTCAGTCGTGCTGTCACCTGCTCCACATACTGGGCGCGTACGCTGTCCTCGACCGGCCGGCGAAACGCCCGGGGCAGGAACGTCGCGAGCAAGCGATCGGCATCGGCCGGGGGTTGCTCGCTGTGGACCGTCCAGAGGCCCGAGACGGGGTCGGGCCGGTTCGTCACGTGGACGATCTCTTGATTGAGTACCTTTCGCCTGGGGGCGCGAACCCCCTTCTGATCGGTCGGTTTGAGCTTGATCAGAGGAAGTTCGCCGAAGAGAACGCGGTGGCCCCGAGGTGGCCAGACGTCATGGAGGGGGCCTTCAATGTCGAGCCAATCGCAGGCGATGCCGGGGCCGGTGAAAGCCATGGCTCGGCCTTTGCGGTTGTAGTTCAGCGCGGGCGCGAGCGAGGCCGTGTTGAACCCGATCGTCTCCTTGAAGTTCAGCCAGGTCACGAATTCATGCATCTGCGCTTCAAGTGACGGCGCATCGTAATAACCCAGTACATAGCTCGGGTGTCCGCCTCCCCGGCCGTCCTCGCCGAGCTGGACCGCCGAGAGTCGCGCGGCCTCGATACCGCGGGCAGGCAAGACCTTGCCTTGATCCCACTGGAAGCCCCAGAAGGACGCGCGAATCCGGTAACGGCCGGGATAGAGCGTGGCGAAGTCCAGGAAGTACGGATTGAACGATTCATCCTCGTGGCGAAAGACGCCCACGCTGCTGCCGGTGTTGAACGAGCCGATCTGTTCGTGAGCTCCCTGGCCGATGTGGGGCTGGTCACCGGCCGGGGGATAATTCGGATCGAGCCCCTTGTCTTTCAGCAGGACGGCGTCGCCGTTGCCAAGGATATGCCCGACATGCCGAGCGAGCGAGATCCGCTGCTTGAGCAGGGTCGGCGGCTTCGGCTGGGTGGCGATCGCGAGGTCAAGGGCGTGGTCGGCGGCCTCGACATACTTGGCCATGTTGACATGCGAGATGTCGAGCGCGTCGCTGTTCTTGTCGAAGCCGTGCGCCATGCCGTCCGCCGGAAGCCCACCCTGGAGGGCGATGCCGGGCAGGTCGAACAGGTCGCGCACCGTGTTCTCATACTCCGCGCGGGTCATCCGCCGCACGAGGGTCCGCCCGTCACGATCCAGCCGTGCGCGATCGGCCGCCGTGAGTGTTTGATTCAGCCATGTGGCGACGGATTTGATTTCGGCGGCAGGCGGACGAGGCTGATTCCTGGGCGGCATCTCCCCGGAAGCGATCCTGTCATGGACTTTCACCCACCGCGCGAAGTTCTCCGGACTCGCGAACTCGGGCTTCAGGGCGGTCAGGTCGAGGCCGCCTTTGTGGGTCTCAGTGTCATGGCATTTGAGACAGTGGGCCTCGAAGAAGCCTCGCGTGGCCGCTTCGTCTGCCCGAGTTCGGGAAGACCCGGAGAGAACCAGGGCGCAGAGTGACCAGAGGAGGACCCGGGCGAGCGTGGGCGAGAGTTTGCTCATGCCAGTTCCAGCCCCGTCATGGTCCCCTTGGAGGTGGAGAACTCGCCGGTTTCGATCCCCAGGCGCTGGAGCATGGAGAGGTAGAGGTTCGTCAGCGGATAATTGTTCTGCTTGTCGAAGGCGAGATGCTGGCCATGCTTGAAACCGCCGCCGGCGAGGAGCACGGGAAGGTTCACATTCGAATGGGAGTTCGCGCTGCCCATGCATGTGCCGTAAAGCACCATCGTGCGATCGAGGAGGGTCTGGCCCTCCTCCTTGGCTTCGGCGAGGCCCGAGAGGAAGCCCCCGAGCGCATCGAACTGGCCCTCCTCCTTCGAGCGCAGCTCCGCGATGACCTCGGGTCGCCCGCCGTGGTGAGTGATGTTGTGAATGACCGTGGTATCAATGAACAGGCTGATGAGCCGCGACGAGTCGGTCTCCAGCGCGAGCTTGATCACATCGAACATCAGGCGGGTCTTCTTGACGAATTCTCGCGCATCCTCGATATCTTCGGGCGGACGGGCGTCGACCTTCGGTTTCGGCTTGTGCTCCCAGGCTTCCGAATTGTGCAGACGCTGCTCCAGGTCGCGGACTGAGGTGAAATATTGGTCCATGCGTTGCTGATCGGCCTTCGAGAGCGAGCGATTCAGCCGCCGGCTCTGGTCGCCGACGAAGTCGAGCATGCTCCGACCCTGTCGCAGGGCATCGACATTGGCATCGACCTCCTCGGGTTTCCCCTGCACGAACAATTTCTGAAAGAGCTTTCGCGGGCTGCGTTCCGGCGAGATCGGCGCGCCGCTGCGTGTGAAGCTCAGGGTCATCCCGCCTTCGCTGGTCATGGCCAGCGTGAGCGAGGGATAGCGGGTCGCGTTCCCGATGTGCTCGGCGGCATACTGGTCGAGCGAGACCCAGTTTCGGAAGCCGCCACGCTCCGGATGTGGCGTGCCGGTCAGGAAACACTTTTCCGCCGCGTGCGCCCCAGTAACGCCCGGGAGACTCACGCCCGAAAACACGGTGAGGTGCTTGCGATGGGCGGCCAGTCGTTCCAGATACGGGCTGAGGGCGTAATCCTTGCCCGCCTGCTCCGGGAAGAAGAACTGGGGCAGGATGCCCATGTTCGTCTCGATCGCCACCATCCGCCGGGGGACCTTCGCCTGCGTCTCGCGCGCGGTAGCCGTACCGAAGACTGGTACCATCGCGTCCAGGAAGGGCAGGGCGACCGCCACGCCCGTACCTCGAAGGAAGGTGCGGCGCGACAGGGCGCGGGTAGGGCTATATTTCATGGGTGACGCCGGGTTGGTTTCTGGCGAGAGAACCTGGTCCATGCCATGGCTTGCATGGAAGCCCACACCCCGAATGTCGTTGCCAATCACCGTTGTGTCAACCCGGAACTTCCCAATCCGGGCGGTTTGATCTTGGGGTCGCGGTCGCCCTCCGGCAGATCACCTTGTGCCTTTTTCGCGGACCGGTCATCGCGGTGCGGGCTCGTCTGGGCGGTCACGCGGCGGAATTCCGCGAGGTAGGTGCCCGAGTTCGGCCTCGTGGCGAACTCGGCGGGCCGGGCCTTGGTGGGCATCCCGTAGCAGAGCTTGAGGGTGTCGCCGTCCACCTGGAAGATCCCCCTCTGGGTCAGGCCCTTGTAGACCCCGGAAGTCGGGGTGAGGTCGATCTCGTGCGGCACCTTCGACGTGTCTACCCGGACCCTTCCCACTCCGCTGCCCAGGCCCCGTGGCCCATAGGGGGGCAATTGGGCGAAGCTGTAGGACGTGTCGTCGATCAGAAGTTCCGTCTTTTCGACCGCCTCGGCGGGGTCGGGCTTGCCGTCGATCATGAAGCGGGTGGCCTGCCACCGACCGCGCAATGCATCCTCGGCCCGCGCCGCTGGTTGGATCTCCGGCGATTTCTCGGCGTGTCTGACGGACCCGCGCTCCCGGGCCGGGAGGCTCGACACGAAGAGGCCGCCCGACAGGCAAGCGACGGCCAGGACCGCCAGCGCAACGACCTTCAACTTGGAGAGAAGCATGGCCTTCAGCACTCCTTCCGCGAGGGAGGCGACACCGGCCGTGACCAGGCCCGACGCCGCGCGTTTGATCGAGAACTCAACTGCCGCCGTTGCTGATGAACGGACCAGGGCCGCCGGCATCGTCGCCCCGGACGCATCCCCGGCCCGCTGTATCGCGAGCGCGCCGACCGAGAGGGAGAGGCCACGACGGGTCAGCCGCTCCGCGAGCATCGCCCTGGCCCTCCAGAGTCGGCCCGAGAGCGTCCCCACCGGGCAGCCGACTCGACGTGCGGCGTCCTCCTGGGTCGCACCCTCCAGGTCGCACAGCACGATCGGAATACGGTATTTCTGGGGGAGCCGTGCCAACTCCAGGTCCAGCAACGGCAACCGATCATCCGGGGGACGGGGAGTCGCTCCGGGGTCCGGCATCTCGGTCACGGTCCGTTCCCGCATTTGCCGCCGGGCTCTCGTCCCTTTGGCTTTCAGGGCTGTCCGGCACGCCACGCCGAAGAGCCAGTTGGCCACCATGTCCCGAGGCACGACTGCGCCGGCGCGGCGGGCGAGGACGAGAAACGTCGCCTGGAACGCGTCCTGCGCGTCGTGGTGATTGCCCAGGGCGCGGAGGCACACGCCCCAGACCATCGGCCCGTGTCGCACGACGAGGGCCTCGAACGCCGCACCATCCCTGCTGGCGAGGAACCGTTCCAGCAGTTGCCCGTCCGGGAGCCCGGTGATCGTCCCGAAGTCGAGAAGCATCTGGAGGTCCCGGATCGCCGCGGCCGTCTCGCCGGTCTTCATGATCGCAACGCCCCTCGACCTCGGGTCGCTCTCCGTCAAGATCTATTGCCCGGTCGGCCTCGGTTCCCTACGCCATTTTCTCGATCGGTGAGAGAATCGGGCGAGCTTCGGTTGAATCGCTCGAACGATCACGGCTTCCGTGCCCTGGTGGCGAGGAACGTCGGGATGCGCTCAGCGACGACGGAATCCGCGGCGATGTCGTCGTAATAGCCCGTGAGGACGAACCCGGCGGCGATCTGGCCCCCGATCAGGTCGTCGAGCGTGTGCCCGAACTCCAGCGGTTCGTCCTTCTCGGCAAGGCGAGCCCGCTCCTCGCCGGTGAGGTCGGCGAGATCGGAGTACGGTATGCTGTGAGCGACCCGGAACTCGTCCCGCTCCAGCGCGAAATAGTCGAAGATGTAATGGACCGGGTTCATCATCCCTGACACGAGCGAACCCCCCGATCGCAGCACCCGGAATGCCTCCCTCCAGACCGGCTTCACGTCCGGGACGAAGAGGTTCGAGACCGGGTGGACGATCAGGTCGAACGATTCGGAGGGGAACGCGGACAGGTCGGCCATGTCGCCCTGGACGGTTTCCAGGCTCAGACGTTCCCGCTCGGCGACGACGCGGTCCTGGGCAAGCTGGTTGGGGCTGTTGTCGAACACCGTGACCCGGGCGCCGGCCGCGGCGAGGATCGGCCCCTGCTGCCCACCACCGCCGGCGAGGCAGAGGACATCGAGTCCCTCCAGGGGCGGGAACCAATCGGCTGGCACGGCCCTGGCGGGTGTCACGATGATCGACCAGTCGCCGCGCCGGGCTCGCGCGATCTCGTCAGGCCCGACCGGTAAAGTCCACGGGTTGCCCCTCTCGACCTGGCGATTCCAGGCGTGGCGGTTGTAATCGACGATGTCCTTGGGCTCGTCCACGGGCCTTGCTTCCCCCGGGTACGCAGTTGGGCGATCCACAAACGGATGGCCGGCGAGTCTGTGGTCCGGCCTTCGAGGTTTACCACGGACGGACGCGTCCCACCATTCTGCGGTTTCGTTACCATGGAGGACCAGCTCATCCGGATCCGACACCTTGATCGCGACCCGGGGGCGGTGCCAGGAGAGAACCGATGGCATCGAACCTTTCCGCGATCCTGCGCGCCGTCCTTGAAGACTATCCTCTCCCCTGGCATGGCGACCACGGCGTCGCCCACTGGGCAAGGGTCCTGGAAAACGGTCTTCGACTGGCGGAGGAGACCGGTGCCAACGTCGAGGTCGTCCGACTCTTCGCCGTGCTTCACGACTCCCGGAGGGTCAGCGAGGCTGGCGATCCCGATCACGGCCCCCGTGCCGCTGAATTCGCACGATCGCTCCGTGGCCACTCGTTCGACCTGTCCGATCACGAGTTCCGCTTGCTCAGCCGCGCCTGCGCCGGTCACACGCACGAGCGGACCCACCCCGATCTCACGATTCAGACGTGCTGGGACGCCGACGGCCTCGATCTCGGCCGCGTCGGCATAACCCCCCATCCCGCCCGTCTCTGCACTTCGGTGGCCAGGCGCCCCGACGTGATCCGCTGGGCCGACGGCCGTGCGAGGTTCTGGGTCGTCCCCGGGTTCGTGGAGGACGATTGGGGTATCGAGCTGGCCACATCCGGTTAGCGGAAATACGGTCCACGTCGTCTCCGCGAACTTCCTCATCCAGGTCATCGAGACTCGACCGGGGGTGGAGGCCCGGTCGAGTCGATCGCGATCAATCCAGGAAGGCGACGTTGCGCATCGCTTTGGACTGATTCTCGGTGTTCATCAAGACCCGATGCCAGCCGTGCAGGGTGATGGTGCGGTGGTCGGCGTGCCGGACCCGGCCCCGGACGTAGACCTCGGCGTTCCGCCGCATGACGCGCCAGCCCCAGTTCTTCGCCTCGGGCTGCGTTTCCAGCAGCTTCCGATGGGCTGCCTCGTCGATTCCGCTGGGGCGCTGACGGCAGACGTGGACGGTCTCGCCGCCGGTTCGGTAGCAGAAGTCCATCCAGTGCGGCTTGCCGCCATTTCCCCGGGTGATCGGCTCGTCGCGCAGGACCAGCTTCTCATCCACCGTCAGGTCCGGGGCGGGGAGGAAGAACCACTCGCCCTGGCGGCGGTAGGCGGCATTCTTGCGCCGGTTGCCGGCGTTGGCACGCAGCCCCTTGCGGGCCTGGGCCGCCCGGACTTCGAAGGGCTTCAGCGCCTCCTTGGCGGCCCGCACCGTGCCCACTGGGGCGGCCTCGGGGACGGCGGCCACGAACCAGTGCCGCTCGTCGTGGCCGCAGAGGAATTTCGACTTCTCGCCCCGTTCTCGGACCATCAGCAGCAGGTGGCGGTCGCCGGGCTGCACGTCCAGCACTTCCACCTCGGCCTCGGCGTCCGGGCGCCGGATCACTTCGAAGAACTCGCCCCTGCGGTCGCTCCGCACGTCGAGGGCGATGGGGACGCCGGTTCGATTCCGGCGGCCCAAGCCGTCGGAGACCTTGAGGCGGGCACCGATTCGGGCGAACTTGGCTTCGAGGATGTCGTGGTCGATCATGGGCGTGACTCCTGATGTCTGGATGAGTTTGTGACACACCGAGCGCCGCCGAGGTTCACCAGATAAGGCCTCGTCCGCCCGGACTGGCGGACTTCGAGGGCGTGACGTTGGCCACGAGCCCCCGGTTCATCTATGGATCGACTCGTCGCTCATGCGGAGCGATTGCACGTCCCCGGTCGCCACGGCGATCCGCGAATGGGTGGTCCTAATCCTGTGACAATTGTAATATGATGAAAGTTGCCGTCCTCTTCCCCAACCTCTTGAGCGCCCCCGTGTGATGGTATCCTCCGAGTCGTCGACCCTGACCGACCGCCTCGCCGGCACGCTCCTGGGCACGGCGCTGGGGGACGCCCTGGGCCTACCGGCCGAGGGTATGACTTCACGGGCCGTCGCCCGCCGCTTCGGGAGGGTAGACCGCTTCCGACTGCTGGGCCGCACCGGCTTCGTCTCCGACGACACCGAGCAGGCGGCGCTGGTAGCCCAGGCCCTCGCACGGCACCCCGACGACGTGGACTTGTGCGTGCGGGCCTTCCGCCGCTCGCTGCTGGGCTGGTTCTGCCGGCTCCCGTGGGGCGTCGGTATGGCGACGATTCGCTCCTGTGTCCGCATTGCCTTCGGTCTTCACACGAGCGGTGTCCGCTCGGCCGGCGACGGGGCCGCCATGCGAGCGGCGATCGTCGGGGCGTTTTTCCACGATCGGCCCGTGGAACGGGCGGCGTTCGGTCGTGCACTGGCCGAAGTGACCCACCGGGACGGGCGGGCGGTCCGGGGTGCGCTGTTCGTGGCCGAGTTAGCGGCCTGCTGCGCGAGAAGTCCGACCGGGACCGCTCCGATGGTCTGCCACGCGGAGGCACGGGGTATTGTGATGCAGGCGGAACTTGGTCGGGCCATCGACCGTGCCAGGGAACTCGCGCTTGCCAGGTCGGGCACGGCGGAGGCGGCGATGGCGTGCGGCACGTCGGGCTACGTGGTCCACGCTGGGTCGTTCGCCAGCTTCTGCTTCCTGCGATACGGCAACGAACCGCTGCGAGCACTGACCGAGGCGATTTCCGCCGGAGGGGACTCGGACACGATCGGCGCGATCCTCGGCGGCTGGCTGGGGGCCGTTGCACGGTGAGTCCGGCCTGCCCGGCGACCTCATCGCCCTCATCCACGACGGGCCGTTTGGGCCGACTCATCTGAGAGGCCTGGCCGGCTGCCTGGCGAACGTCAGGGAGGGACGATTGTCCCCGATCCCGAGCTATTCACTGTCGGCGGCGTTGCTGCGAAATCTGGCCCTCTACCCGGTCGTCCTCGGGCACGGCTTCCGAAGGCTCCTTCCGTTCTGAGCTGCTGACAGATGCGGCGGGACATGCCGCTCGTATGCCCAAGCCTCCAGCCGTGGGCTTATGGCTCACCGGCGGCCGGGCGAGGGAATCCCGTCCTGAATCGCCGGTGCGCCGCCACTCGAACCTAAAAGGCCTGGCCACTGGTCTTACGTGCCTTCTCGAAGAATTCAACGATCGGACCTGGGTCGCTCAGTCCGTGCGGGTGGTGGTCCTGACCTGGCTTGACGATCCGCTCCACAGGCCCGCTCAGGGCCTTGATGCGGTCGTACACGATCTCGGAGTTCTCCCTGTGCGGGACCACCTGATCGCTATCTCCGTAGACCAGCAGGATCGGGACCTTCGCCCTGGCGATGGGTCCCAGGCGCTCCACCGGGTTGAGCCTGGACGTGATCGCCTCCCGGTCGTCCTTGAACTCGTACGCGTTCAGGAGCTTGGCCCACTCCTCGGGCGAGCCTTTGCCCGCCCCGAGCCCCTTCGGCTTGCCGCCCGGCCAGCTTCGGAAGTCGCACACGCCGTTGTCGAGGTAGACGAGAAGGGTCTTGTCCGGGTGTGTGGCGGCCCAGGCCAGACAGTAGAGCGCCCCCCGGCTCAGGCCGATGAGGCCGGGCTTCGGGCTCAACTGGTGTTCCTTGACGAGCAGGTCGTAGAACTTCTCCCAGCGAGCCATCGCCCTGGGCGAGCCGAACTGGTCGGGTACCGCGACGTAGGCCAGGTGCCAGCCCGCCTTCACCAGAGCGATGTCGGCGTTTGGGAAGGCCCCGAAGAATTCGCCGCGCCAGGCCCAGGGCCGGCCCGGCAGCGGCTTGGCGGGCTCGACGACGGTCACGTCAGCCCCGTCTACCCGGAAGTCGTGCCGGACGAAACCCTCCCATCGGCTCGCTGTGCCCGGAAACGGCCTGGGATCATCGGCTCGGGCGGACGAGCTGGCGGCGAGGACGCCGAGGATAAACACAAGGATTCTCATCGGACACGCCTCGCTCGGACTCTGTGTTGATGACGACCCCACGCAGGGCCGCCTGCGGGGTGAATGATATCGTGTCCGTCGTCACCTGGCGTCGGTCCTCTCCCGAAGATCGCCCGGAGACCTACTTCCGGCCATCCATGCTCCCCTCATCGCTCGTCGTGGTCCCGGTTCACTCCGTCGAAAGCAACCCGTCTTGAGGCAATGCGTCTTGAACAGCCGCCCGCTGCCGCACGGGCACGGGTCATTGCGGCGGAACTTCTCGTGAAGCTCCTTGGCGACGTGGACGACCCTGCGGCCTCGTTTGATGTGGGCTTCGCTCAGGATGCATGCTGCGCCGCTTCGGCGCATCGTGTGTCGTTGAAATCCAGTCGCAGGGCACCCCTGGATCGCGTGGTCGACGGGGGTGATTGTCGGCGTTTCAGATCGGCGTCTCCCTCTCGGGTGAGACAAGGTATGATCCAATGAGGTTCGGTTCGATGGCGCGACCGCGGCCGGGCGGGCGTTGCGTCCCGATAGCACCGACCCCGTGCGGTCCTTCGGTCGCCAATCCTCGTATGGAGGTCCGAGACCGACCTGGGGGAAAGGGAGGGTTCTCGGGACGAACCGCCTACGACGCCAAGACGATCCCCGCGGTATGGTAGGAGCCGAGTGATCCCATGGGCGAGATGCCTCGCAGACCGGGAGTTCCCCACCCCGATCCGATCGCCCAGCTCCTGGGCCGGATCGCCTGGTTGATGGACCGGGCCTTCAGGGTCCCAGGGACCAGGGTCCAGGTTGGGCTCGACGCCCTGCTCGGGCTGCTGCCGCTTGGGGGAGACGTCCTCACGGGGCTGATTCAGGCCGGTCTGGTGCTCGTCGCATTGGGCCGCTACAGGGTGCCTCCGGCAGTGGCGGTCCGCATGATGGCCAACGTCCTGCTGGACGTCGGCGTCGGGTCGATCCCCCTGCTCGGGGACCTCTTCGACGTCGCCTTCAAGGCGAACACCCGGAACATGGCGCTGCTTGAGCCCTACCTGCATCCCGCTCAGGATGGAATCTCGCAGGGGAAGTCGCCGTACGCCAGGGTGATCGACGTCACGCCGGTCGGAATCTCCTGGGGCTGCCTTCTGGCGGTCGCCGTGATCTTGCTGGCCGCCCTGGTGCTGGTGCTCATCGGCTTCATCACCGTCGTCCGATGGCTACTCCGACCCTGAAGACTCAGTCGAGTTCGACGCCCTGTTCCTCGAACCATCGAGCCAGACCTGCATCAAGGACGGTCATCCCCTCGGCCAGCGTGTCGGGCGTGTCGTCCTCGAAGTCGAGCCCGCCGTAGCCGATCGCCCGGACCACGAACCCGACGCTCTCCTGCTCGCCGACCTCGACGTAACCGTAGCCCTGGACGTACCTGGCGATGGCCGGGAATAATGCCTCGACCTTCGCCTGCGTCGGACTCGGCTTGCCCATCCCGGCCCTGCGCTCGTCCCTCAACTGTCGGAGGTAGTCCCGGTAGGCTTTCTCGATGCCGGGGAGCTTCCGCTCGACCGACACCTCGATGCCGAGTTCCTCCAGGACCGGAAAAAGTCCTCGCCATTGGGGATGACCCCGCAGTCGGATGCGTTTGGGGCGGCGGGCGTCCCCGTCCGGCGGCCGACGCATGGCGTGGACCAGGAGCGTGGCGAGGTCGTTGACGGAGGGCCGACCGTGAACGAGCAGGTCGGCCAGCAGAGTGCCGCCCTTCTTCCTGACGGCCATCCCGAGGTAGTGGGTCTCGGTCTGCATCATCAGCCCTGGCAATGCCTGGAAGTCGGCCTCCCAGGCGTCGTCGTTCTGAGGGAGGCGTTTCAGGCGGCTCTTCACGAAGGCCACGCCCTTGCCGAGCTTCAGCTTCTCCTCGTCGGGCATGGCCATCTCCCGTCTCTCGTCAGGGCCGTTTCGCGTCGAAATCCGACTCGTCACCCTGATGGATGAAGATCATCCCGTTGAGTTCGTTTTCTCGGAGGACAGCCCAGCCACGCCCCGACAACGGCGTGCCGTCAGCGCCATCGCCACCTTCCCACGAGAATTCCGTCCCAGGCAGACCGTCCCGCAAGTGTTCTCGGTGGTCGATGATGCCCTGGACGTAGCCGAACTGGAATGAGCCGCCCCCATTGTCGTCGAACTCGATGAAGGCCTGGACCTCCTCGTCGAGGTAATCCTCATCCCACATGCTCATCGAGACGATGTGCCAGCGGCCCCGGAACGGTGATACGGGCTTCGACTTCTTCTTCGCCATTGTTGCTCCCCTTGCCCTCACCGCAAGTTCAAGAACCCGGAGGACGAGATTCGGCTCGATCAACGAGACGAGCAACACCGGAATTTCAGGCGTGGCGCCGATCCAAAGCGGCTCAGGGATGATCGTAGGCCGGTCCACTACCAGCGATCGTAACGAATCTGTCACCGCGGACAAGAGCCGGACCGTGAACGCGTACTCGGGTTGGTCAACACGAGGTTTTGGATCTGGGTTTCTGAGGAGTACGCGAGGACCATCGAGATTCTCGGTTCCTCGCGATCGTCTTCACCTCTGGCGGAGCCGGAGCCCATGGAGGAGATGCTCCAGGGTTGAGAATAAACTAGAATCGGAATGCTCTATCCTGGTTAGACTCGCCGTTTGATTCGGGGCCTCGGAGATCCGTACATGGACTTGAAGGATTTGGCCGATATCGCCAGTCGGGAGATGAGGAAGCACGGCTTGCATGGCTGGACCTTCGCATTTGCGGCGACGAGGCGACGATTGGGCGTATGCAAGTATCGGACGAAGCGAATCGAGATCGCCGAGTATCATGCGCGCAACAACCCGCCCGAGACGGTCCTCGACACGCTCCTGCACGAGATCGCCCACGCCATCGCCGGACCCGCCGCCAAACACGGCCCAGACTGGAAAGCCGTCGCGATCCGGCTGGGTGCGACGCCCCGTGCCTGCGACAACTCGCACGAGACGGTCGTGACGCCCGGCGACTGGCAAGCGGCCTGCCCGTCCTGCACCAGGACCTTTCACCGTTACCGGCGACCGCAACGCCTGAGCGGCTACCGATGCCGGTGCGAGGCTCGTTCGCCGCTGGTCTTCGAGTTCGCCGGCGATCCGGCACGCCGGCCCGACGTGCCGATGACCGCCCAGGAGTCGGCGAACTGGGAGGCCAGGTGTACGGGCTGCAAGACCGTGCATCTCCGGGTCCGCAGGCCGAAGGCCGGGGTCTGGCGTTGCAAGTGCCCTCACCGGAACGAACTCGTCTGGCGGTTTCGACCGCAATGAGACTCCTGATGCTGCTCTAGCTGATACCGAGGGTCCGGTATGACGGGACGAGGCTCTCTGGTGGAGAACTCGATCCCTCGCTCCTCGAAGAGGTCGTTCGAGACCTCCTCCAGCGTGTAGGCTTTGTTCATGGCGACCGATCGGGCCGCGGCGTTTCGCCCGTCATCTTCGGAGTTGCGGGATGAGACGCGGCCCCACGTCCTGAATCCTGGATCGACTTGCTCGCACTCCGCGACCGAGGGCCTGACTCCGCTCGCGGTCGCTTACTCGAAAACCACCGTGCGGCCACGGTCCACCAGCACCCGGTCCTCCAGGTGCCATCGAACGGCACGGGCCAGCACACGCCGTTCGACCTCCCGGCCAAGACGGATCAGGTCGTCGACCCCATCCCGGTGGGTGACGTGGGCCACCTCCTGGTGGATGATTGGCCCGGCGTCGAGTTCCGCCGTGACGTAGTGCGCCGTCGCCCCGATGACCTTCACTCCCCGCTCGTGCGCCTGGCGGTACGGGCTGGCACCCACGAAGGCCGGCAGGAATGAGTGGTGGATGTTGATAATTGAACGACGACATGATTCCAGGAAGGTGGGCGAGAGGATCTGCATGTAGCGGGCCAGCACCACCACGTCGATCCCGTGCTCCCGGAGCATCGCCTCGACCTGCGCCTCCTGCTCGGCTTTCCGGCCCTTCGTCACGGGCAGGTGGACGAAGGGGATGCCGTGGGCCTCGACCTTCGGGCCGAGGTCGGGGTGATTGGAGATTACCAGCGGGATCTCGGCGTCGAGCTCCCTCTCCTCGTGCCGCCACAGCAGATCAATCAGGCAATGTCCGTATTTCGAGACGAGGATCGCCAGTCGCTTGGGACGGTCGGTGAAGCTCGCCCGGTAGCTCATACTGTGCTGGCGGGCCAGCGGGGTGAATGCCGCGTCGAAGTCCGTCCGGCCCAGGCCGAAACCCTGTCCCTCGATCTCCATTCGCAGGAAGAATCGGCCACCCTCCGGCTCACTGACGAACTGGTCGGCGCTGAGGATGTTGCCGTTGTGCAGGGCGATGAAGCCTGAGACGGCGGCGACGAGCCCCCGGTGGTCCGGGCAGTCGATGAGGAGGCGGATGTTGTAGCTCATGGCGGTCCCGTGGTTCGGCTCACGCCGGGGAAAGGTTCCCGTGAAGTCATGCCAAGCCCACTCATCTTAGGCAAGTACGTCGAACAATCCGAACCCGCGACGACCCGTCAGGAGACGACAGATCCTGGAAAAAGCCTGGGACCAAACCGAGTTCGGCCCCGATGATCGCCAGGATCTCCGCCTCGCCGGGCGGGCCGTGGTCATGCTCGATCCGATCCGGCGGTTTCAACTCTCGACCACGACGCTGCCGTGGAGGACGGACTCGCCCAGGACCAGCGACGAGGCGTGGGCCAGCGGCACGGAATCCGAGCGGTATTCCTGCCCTTCGCCGACTGCGGGGGTCGGTTCCCACGGGGCCGCCCGGAGCCGGGACAGGAGGCCCTCCACGTCGGCGACCTCGGCGACCTTTGCCGGGGAGGCGGCCTCCAGGGCGTCCATGACGACACCGCTCAGCAGACGATCCCAGACCTTGCCGCAGGTCGAAGGCCGGTCGAACATGTCCACGGCGACGACCTGCGGCCCCACGGCCGCGGCGATGCCGCTCGCGCCCTCGACGTACTTGAGCCGCGCCCGGAACTCGCCCAGGCGTTCCTGGTGGCGCTCGTACGTGTCCGACATCGCCCCGGTCTCGGACGTGGACCCCAGGGAGGTCATCTGGCGACTGACCTCGCCCCAGACGGCCATCTGGTCCGACGTGTGCCCCTGGCCGGACTTGAGGGATTCGCCGACGGATCGCTTGAGGAAGTGCCGCAGCTTGGAGGACGAATGCGAGCCGCCCGAGGAGAAATTTTTCGACCGGTAGCGCCATCGGCCCTGCTCGACGCAACTGACGGGGATCGGGGTCCGGCTTCGGGCGGCGACCAGTACCGAGGTGTTCAGCACCCGGTTCTGCTTGGCCCCCTTCAGTTCCTCGCCTTCGAGGAACAGGACACGGGAATCCCCGGAGTTGATCACCAGAAGTATCGGCACGGACCCGCCCTCGCTGACCTCCTCGACCGTGATCGACCCGGCGGCGAGCGCCTCGTCGGACAGGAGATAGTCGTTGGCCTCGTCCGGTGGTGAGAACAGGGGGAAGACGGTCAGGGCCTCGTGGCGGATCGGGTCGCCGACGCGGACTTCTGGCAGCGTGGTCACGATGGGCTCCTGTTCCGGCCCCGGAGGGCCATTCTGGTCTGACACCCCGGCGCCCTTGAAGGTTCGGGAAGCGACGCCTCCCGACAGCGTTGCTCCGGTCTCGCGTTCCTGGACCGGCCGAGCGGAACTTCTTGGGGCCCCGCCGTACGCCGTCAGCGCCGCCTCGTGGTCTTCCCCAGGGACGATAGGGGCTCTCGCGACCCCGTCCGATGCGGCACGAACGCCGGAAGGCGGAACCGGTCGGTGAGATGTCCACCAAGGTAACGGACTCTTGTTACAATGGCGAGAGGCGGCGACGGCCCGACGCCCGAACAGGTGCCACCACTCCGCGGATCAAGGGGCCGCGATGGAGCGATCCATGGACACGACCACGGCGGCAACCTTCGAGGTCTCGGACGTCGTGCGGGCGAAGGAACCCGTCCGCGAGGTGCCCTACAAGCAGGCGATCGCGGCTCTGCTCGCGGAGGGGGACATGGAGCGCGACTACGGGTGGCAAAACGGCTCGGTGGTCGTCGACCCCGAGCGCCCCGAGTCGATCGAATCTCGTCGGATCGAAGGCTGTGCCGATTACCATGGCCGCCTGCTGGGCGGCGTGAGCTTCCATCCGGTCGTGGCCGCCGTCCACTGCGCCTTCATGGGTCATCGCCCTCTGAGCCTCTCGCCGGACATCATCTGGCTCATGATCGCCCAGGGCGTGGCCAACCACGTCAACGCCCACTCCCAGGAACTGCGCCCGAGGCTGGTCCGCCACGAGGGTCGGATGACCATCGACGTGCGGCGGGACGACTTTGTGAAGGGCTCGCCGGAGAACCCCTGGCCCGAGGTCTTCGCCGCGTTCTCGGCGAAGGTGCGGGAGCACGTGGGGCCTGCGATCGAGCTGTTCGTGCCCAGCTTCTCGACCACCGGCCCGGTGGAGCGAGCCGCCTCGGAGATCGTGCTGCTCGACGCCATGAAGTCGTACTTCGATTACGTGCTACAGACCCTCTGCGGGATCACGGCGATCACCCTGGAGGGGACGAGCGAGGACTGGGAAACCCTCGCGGTGCGGGCCGAGGCGTTCGCCGAGTTCGGGCTGGGGACGTGGATCGAGCTGCTGCGGCCGATTCTCCGGCAGTTCGTCCGGGCCTCTCGCGGGGACGTGGACGTGGCCTTCTGGAGATCCTTATACAGGTACAAGAATCAGAGCGGCGGGCCGGTGATTACCGGCTGGATCATGGGCTTCTTCCCGTATCTGAAGGACGCCCGCACGGGCCTGGCGAGCGTGCCGCTGAGTGGGTTGTTCGAGCCGGGCGACGAAGCGATCCATCAAGTGCTCGGTCTTGAGAACGCGGAACGTTCAGGTTACGCCTTCGGCGCTGGCATTGGTTCCCTCCCCGGCGGCCTGGCCGCGGCACCTTTCCGTTGGGAATACTTCGACAAGACCTTCCCGATGGAGTTCCTGGGCGGGTTCGTGGGCGTGCGGCAGGATACGGAGACCCTGGCGTTGCGCCCCGAGATCGGCTGGGCGGTTCGGGACGTGACGGAGACGGGCCAAGCGAAGCCGCCTCCGGGCCGTGGCAAACGGGCGCGTCGGGGTGATCAGTAACGATCGGCCTGATGGCGCCCGCAAGCCGCTCGCCGTCGTGCCTGGTCAACCGAGGTCTTGATGAAGGTCAACCGGGCACGAATCAAGACGTGGGAACCGACCTCTCTTTGTGCGCGCCATCAACGATCCGCTGCACCACGTCCCGACCACCGGCCTTCCAGACCCGTCACCTGCCCCGTCGGGGAGACGAAGGGGCACGGGCGAGCCGGCTCATCGTGGGGAAACTCTCGACCTTACCTCCCGCCTGTCGCCGCGGCCTTCCCGACGGTGAGGTAGCGGCCGGCAAAGGTCAGGAAGGTGGGCCAGTTCGGGCCGGTGGTGTGGCCGCCCTTATGCTGGCGGAAGGCGAGGTCGCCGTCGGTGATGCCGGTCTCCACCTCGGGGAATTCGGACGTGCCCAGGTCCTTCTTCCCGAGCAGCTTGAAGACCGGGCCGGCTGCCACGGCCGCCTGGAAGCTGCCGCGCTGGTCGACCCACTGACCCTCCGCGCCCTGCCCCGACGAGGCCCCATAGCTGATAAAGGTGGGCCTTGGCGCGCACAGTGCGATCAGCTCGTGGGAGTCCACCGGCAGATCCTTGGGGGTCAGTGGGCCGCCATATTTGAGGAAGTTCCCGGCCATCCAGTGGTATTCGCCCGAGCTGGTAAGGGTCTCGACCAGCTCGCCGAAGTTGCGGCGGTGCAGCTTGGCCCCGCCCTCGCCCGAGGAGCCGATGAATCCGATGGCAAAGCGCGGGTCGTAGGCCATGGCGACGATCGCGGCCTTGCCGTAGCGAGAGAGCCCCTCGATCCCGACCTGTTTGGCTTCGACGGACTTGTCGGTCTCGAAGTAGTCGAGGGCGCGGCTCGCGCCCCAGGCCCAGGCTCGTAGCGCGCCCCAGTCCTCGGGCTTGCGGGCCTGACCCTTGTTGCACAGGCCGATGATGCCCCTGGTCAGGCCCGCGCCGTTGTCGGCCTGGACGCTGCCGGGGACGATGATCGCGTAGCCCCAGCCCTTGGCCAGGACCTGTTGCTGCCAGGAGGGTCCGCCCCCGCCTGGCGGGCCGCCGAATCCGCCGCGAGGGGGCGCCTTGGGCCTCGCGTCGTCGGCCTTTTTCGCGGCGTCCCCGCCCGCCTTCGGCGTGGCCGCCTTGCCCGGAGGCCCGCCCGGCCGGGGGCCGCCGAACGAGAAACCGAACTCCATCATCACCGGGACGGGCCCCTTGGCATCGGCCGGCGTGGTCAGTGTGAGCTGGATGTCCACCTTGATCTGCGGGCACCGCGAGTTGTCGACATGGCCGACCAGCCTCTTGGTGACGGCCGGGATGTCGCCGACCTTCTCTTCCTTCGTCTCGACGACCTCCCACGTCACCTTGGGGACGTCCTTCGGGACGCGGCCGTAGACATCGCGGTCGAAGTCCTCGACGATCTCCGGCCGCCTCTGCTTCCACCACTGCTCGGCGGTCGTGACCTTCTCGCCATTCTTGAGGGTCAGCGGGTCGGGGAGGGTGAAGGCGTTGACCTTCGACTCGTCGTAGTTGGCGGCGTTCGCCGCGTCGCGGCTCATGCCGTTGGCGCCCGGGCGGAGGCGATCGATCTTCAGCGCCTCCATCATGAGCTTGTGGTCCTGCTGGGCGGTCAAGTTCAACGGCGCGGGGTCGGCCGGCTTCGGCTCCTGGGCGGGCGCGAGCGAGGTGAACAGGAGCAGCAGGGCGGCGAGGATGGCTCTTGGCATGGGAGAGGCCCCGGGACCGAGAGGAGGATGGGGTGGAATTTGGAAGATACACGACCCGCCGGCGGAATGCGCGGCCCCGATTCGCGTCCGGGGCGTCACGCGACGATCGCCTTGTGGACGACCCCCTTGACGTCGGTCAGCCGCATGTCGCGCCCGGCGTAGCGGTAGGTCAATCGCTCGTGATCGAGCCCGAGCAGGTGCAGGATGGTGGCGTGGAGGTCGTGGACGTGCATGGGATCTTCGATGGCCTCGTAACCGAGGTCGTCGGTCCGGCCGTGAGTGATGCCCGGCTGCACGCCCCCGCCGGCCAGCCAGACGGTGAACCCCTTGTTGTTGTGGTCGCGGCCATCGGCGTTCTGGCCGTGCGGCGTGCGGCCGAACTCGCCGCCCCAGATCACCAAGGTGTCATCGAGCAGCCCCCGGGTGCGCAGGTCCGTCAGCAGTCCGGCGATGGGTCGGTCGACGGCCCGTGCGTTCCGGGAATGGCCTGCCTTGAGGTTACGGTGCTGGTCCCAGTCGCCATGCGTGAGTTCGACGAAGCGGACGCCGGCCTCCACGAAGCGTCGCGCCAGCAGGCACTGGCGGCCGAAGTCGGCGGTCGTCGGGTCGTCGAGGCCATATAGGCCCTTCGTCGTCGCCGACTCTCCCGCGAGGTCCATCACGCCGGGGAGCTTTCCTTGCATGCGGAAGGCCAGCTCGTAGGACTCGATGACCCCCTCGACGCCGGGGTTGACCCGGTCGCGTTCGAGCGAGTCGCGGTTCATCGACTGGACGAGGTCGAGCTGGAGGCGCTGGGCGGCGGAGTCGAGCCTGGAGTTCTTGATGTTGCCGACCCGGGAGTCGGCGATGGACTGCCCCTCGCTGCCGATGCGGGTCGCCTGGCAGGCCGCCGGTAGGAACGCGCTGCCGTAGTTCTGAGCGCCGCCGTTGCGCCCGGTCGGCTTGATCGAGACGAACCCGGGCAGGTCGTCGCTCTCGGTGCCGAGCCCGTAGAGCGTCCACGCGCCGAGCGAAGGTCGGATGAACTGGGAGCTGCCGGTGTGGAGCATCAGGTACGCTTCCGGGTGGGCCGGGAGGTCGGTGTGCATGCTGCGGATGACGCACAGCTCGTCGGCGTGCGCGGCAACCTCGGGGAACAGATCGGAGGCCCAGAGGCCGCTTTCGCCGTGCTGGCGGAACTCCCACGGCGATGCCATCAGCTTCGCTCCGGGGATGCGCCCGGGCCGGTTCGACACTTTGCCGTCGGCCGACGAAAGCTCCGGCTTGTAGTCGAAGGTGTCGACGTGCGAGGGGGCCCCGTTCATGCAGAGGAAGATCACGCGCCTGGCCCGTGCCGGGAAGTGCGGCGCCTTCGGCGAGAGCGGAGACTCCTTCGATCCGGCCCCGGCTGCCATCGACGACAGGCCGGCGAAGGCGAGATAGCCGAACCCGGAGGAGACGCCCTTCAGCAGGGTGCGACGCGAGAAGGGGGGCGAGTTCATCGGGTCGGTCCTCGCTTGGTAATGCGGCTCGCGATGGATCAGTCCAGGTATCGGAACTCGGCGCCGGCGAAGAGGGCCTGGCAGCACGCCGACCAGGCCTCGCGCGCCGGGTCGGCGCCCTTCGCTCGTGCGGCGAAATCCCGGAGGAAGGCGAGCCCGCGGTCCTTCTCGCCGGCCGTCGCCGGCCGCGCGAGGGCGAGCCGATACGCCAGGTCGATGCGGCCGGAGTCGTCGCCCGCGGCCGAGCGAACTCGTTCAGCCAGCGCCTCGGCCTGACGGATCACGAACGGGCCGTTCATGAAGTAGAGCGCCTGGGCCGGGCCGGTCGTCACGGCCCGTTCCCCGGTCACGAGGCTCGGGTCGGCGAAGTCGAACAGCGCGAGCGGTTCGAGCACCTGGTCCCGGACCACCGGCAGGTAGACCGAACGATGCGTGTCCGACGCGTCCGCCCCAGCAACTCGGAGGAACATGGCGAGGCCCTCGCCCGTTCGGGCCACCATCGACCCGAGGGGCGGCTCGGTCGTGAGTCGGCCGCCCGCAAACAGCAGGGCATCCCGGATCGCCTCGCCCTCCAGCCGACGCTTGCTCATCCGCCAGACCAGGGCGTCGTCTGGGTCCGCCTCGAAGTTGCGCGGGTCGTGCGTGGAATCGAGCCCGTAGGCGCGGCTGAGGACGATCCGGCGGATCAGCCGCTTGATCGACCATCCGTCGGCCATGAAATCGACGGCCAGCGTGTCGAGCAGCTCCGGGTGGCTCGGCCGCTGGCCGGCGGCGCCGAAGTTGTCGGGGGTGGATACGAGCCCGCGGCCGAACAGGTGCAGCCAGACCCGGTTGACCATCACTCGAGCTGTGAGCGGATTCGCGGGGGAGGCGAGCCAGTCCGCCAGCTCGCGACGGCCACTGCCCGATGCGATCGATGCGGACGAATCGTCGGAGAGCACCCGGACGAGCCCGCGGGGGATGGCCTCGCCGGGCTGGTCGAGCTCGCCACGCGTGTAGAGCGGGCTGTCGACGGCCTCGTCACGCTCGCGGACACCCATCGCGAAGGCGCGGGGCGTGGCGCCGGGCCGGTCGATCAGCAGGCGATAGCGGACCGTCGCGAGCATCGAGTTGGCCCGTCGGAGCCGGTCCCGATTCGCCTCGCCCGGCGGGATGGAGTCGCGTTCGCGGAGCAGGGCGGCGAGGCGTTCCTCCATCGCGGCCCGCTGGTCGGCCGCGAGGATGGGGACCGCCGAGGGGACGCCTGCGCCTTCGGGCAGTTCGATCAGCGGCGACGCGTTGAAGTTCGGGAACACGCCCGCCAGCGTGCCCGAGCACGTCTGGGTGCTTCGGAAGATGCCGGACAGCGCATAGTAGTCGCGCTGGGGGATCGGGTCGAGCTTGTGGTCGTGGCAGCGAGCGCACGCGACCGTCAGGCCGAGGAAGGTTCGAGTCGTCGCCTCGATTTGCTCATCGACGAGATCGAGAATAAATTGCCCGCGATTCTCGGCGTCGTGGGCCTTGCTGCCGAGGGCGAGGAAGCCGGTCGCGATGAGCTGCTCGGCCCTCTTGCGGTCGTCCCCGGCGGGGAGGAGGTCGCCCGCGACCTGCTCACGGACGAACCGGTCATAGGGCTTGTCGGCGTTGAACGAGGCGACGGCCCAGTCGCGGTAGCGCCACGCCTGGGGGTAGGTGAAGTTTGTCTTGCCGCTCGACTCGGCGAACCGCGCCACGTCGAGCCAGTGACGCCCCCAGCGCTCGCCGAATCGGGGCGAGGCGAGGAGCCGATCGACGACCTTGGCGAACGCCTCGGGGGAGTCGTCGCCCTGGAAGGCGTTGAGATCCTCGGGCGTGGGCGGTAGACCGATCAGGTCGAACGTAACCCGTCGGAGGAGCCTCGGCCGGTCGGCGTCACGCACGGGAGCGAGCCCCCGGGCTTCGAGCGCCGCGAGGAGGAAGCGGTCGATGTCGCCGCGCGGCCAGTCGCCCCGCTTCACAGCCGGCGCGGCGGACTTCTTGGGAGGGCGGAACGACCAGAATTCCCGCCCTTTCGCGAGGTCGATCGAAGGACGTGACGCGACGCCCGCCGGGTCGGTCCTCGGGTCGGGCGCACCCATCTTGACCCAGGTCTCGAAGTCGGCCACGACCGCGTCGGGGAGCTTCGCCTTGGGGGGCATGCGAAGCTCTTCGTCGCGATAGCGGATCGCGCGGATGAGCAGGCTCTCGTCAGGAATGCCGGGCACGATCGCGGGGCCGGATTCCCCTCCGAGGCGGACGCCCTCCCGGCTGTCGAGCCGGAGCCCACCGCGCAGCTTCTCGGCGGTACTCGCGTGGCACTTGCTGCATTGCGTCGTCAGGACGGGCCGGATCTTTGCCTCGAAGAACTTTTCTTGATCGGGGGTGATCGGGACCCCGGGGGCGTCCTCGCCCGGTGGCTTTTCCTTCGGAGCGTCCGGTTTGGGCGTAGCACCGCCGGGTCTCTGGGGGAAGGACTTGCGGTATTCCGATAGGGAGAGGAATCCGTCGCGGTCCGCATCGAGCCGGCGGAACATGGGTTCGATCGTGGCCCCAGCGTCCCTCATGCGGGGAGAGGTACGCAGGAAGTCCCGATATTCATCGAGCGACAGCCGACCGTCGAGGTCGGCGTCGCCGAGGAGGAAGATCCGCTCGGGGTCGAAGGCGGGGAGCCGCTGGACCTGGGCTGATGTCCGGCTATCCAGCAGCAGCAGGACGAGCAGCGGGACCACGCGAGCCGGGTATCCCCTCATGATGGCGAATCCTCTCATCATGGACCTTGGAGATGATCCCGGTCCGTATCGGAAGGTTTATTGCGTCAAGGACCGGAGATAGGCGACGAGATCGGACAGTTGCTCGGGGGTCAGCGACCCCACGATTCCCTCGGGCATCGCCGACAGTTCTTGCCGCCGGCGCTCCTCGATGTCCGACCGCTTCAACTCCTTCAGGGCGCCCGAAGACTCGCGGACCTGCACGACCGAGGCCCCCTCGCTCACGACGAAGCCGGCGAAGACCCGGCCGTCGGCCATCGCGAAGCCGTAGGCCTCATAACCCTGCGCGATCTTGGCACTCGGCTTCAGGATCGATTCCACGAGCTCCTCGGGTCGGTATCGCTTGCCGATATCGACCAGATGCGGCCCCTTGGGCGTCTGTCCGTCGGCGTCGGTGTGGCAGGCGCGGCACGATTGCCCGGCGAACAGAGCCCTGCCGCGCTCCGCGTCTCCCTTCGCCTGGAGCGACCGCCTGGCTGCGGCCTCGTAGCTCATGTTGCCGATCTGGTCCGGGTTCTTCGGGTCGGCCTTCGCGATCACGACTCGGACCTCCTCCTCGGCCTTCGGCCGTCCCGTCCCCGCATCGGCCGTCAGCCCCTCGATCCGCACTCGATTCCTGGCCAGTTCTTTCCGCAGGAAGGCCGCAGTCTCGGCGTCACCGTCGAGCACGGCGGCCTTGAGGACGGAGGCGGTCCGCGCGCTGCACTCCCAGTCTCTCGGGTCGTAGTACGGGCCGGTCGAGTCGGGACGAATGCCCCACCAGCTCCCGTCGTAGGCCGCCTCCCGTTGCTGGAGGCGGGCCAGTGTCGCCAGGAGTTCGCGACGCAACTCGGGGGAGCGGGTCGAGGCGAGCTTCTTGATCAGCCCCTCGACGGCCCTCGGCTCGTGCATCAGTCGCAAGGCGCGGAGGGCACCGTCGCGGTGGGGGCCGTCGATGGCCTCCAGGCAGGCGTCCACCGCCCGGAGCGTGACCAGCGCCCGGACCGCCAGGTGGGGCACCACGCGGTCCGGGTCGGGCTGGAAGTGGACCGGCCTGGTCGTCGGCATCGATGAGCCCTCGGGGCGCGCGGTCAGGGGGAGGATGCTCGCTGCCGTCGAGACATCTCCCAGCCGCCCGAGGGCAATGAGGGCCTGCGCCCGGACGCGGGGGGAGGAGTCCGCCAGCGACTCAACGAGGGGGCGTGCATCGGCCCCTTCGACCTCCCCCCGGCGGTCGGCCAGGGCGCGGAGCGCGAACTCGCGGAGGGCCGCATCTCCGACGAGCGTCCGCAAGGTCGGGTGGGAGCCCGTCCCGTCGAGTTGCTTCAGCGCGAAGAGGGCCGAGGCCCGCGCATTCAAGGGCTTCGCCGTGTCTGAGGCCAGCGCGACGAGCGCCCGGGTCGTCTCGGGTGATCGGCCCCGGCGGATGATCTCGCGCTGGTAACCGAAACCGGTCGCCGCGTTGTCCGCGGACAGCCCCTCGATGATCCGCGGGAGTTCGGCATCACGCGGATCCGCCACCTTAGCGACCTTCAGCCCCGGGGGCGTGATGCAGGCCACGAATCCGACCTGCGGGCCGACGTAGACGCTGGCCTCGCCCCCCCGCCAGCTCGTCACGTACAGGCGGCCGTCGGGGCCGACGTCCATGCCGGTTGGACGGGGGATGCTCAGCATGACTTCTTGCGTGGCACGGAAGGACGCGCCGGCGGGCTTCAGGTCGTGGCGGTAGACCTCGCTGCGGCCCCAGTCGCCCGTGAGGAGTGCCCCGCGATACGCCTCGGGCCAGCGGGCGTCGTGGACCGCGAGCGCCCCGGTTCCGCCCCCCTGGCCGTAGGTGCCCAGGGTCGGCATGGTCTCGTCGGGGAAGTTGGCGAACGTCCGCGTGTAGCCGTAGTCGGCGGTCGGGAACAGGTGGCTTACGCGCACGTCCCAGCCCGCTCCGTCGTTGGTGTTATCCCGGGTGAAGAGGTTCAGATACGGGTCGATCGCAATGGCGAACGGATTACGCAGGCCGGTGGCGACGACCTCCAGCTCGGTGCCGTCCGGCCTCACGCGAAGGATGCCGCCCCCTCGCTGGGAGAGGGTCGTGCCGTCCTTACCCTTGGCACCGTGGAAGCCGTAGTCGCCGACGGCGATGTAGATCCAGCCGTCGATCCCCATGCGGATGCCGTTGGTCGTGTGATCGCCGCCGCGCTCGTCGATCTGGCTGGTCGTCAGGCCCGACACGAGCGTCTCCTGCCGGTCGGAGGCGCCGTCGCCGTCCTCGTCGCGGAAGACGCTGAGGAACGGCGGGTGCAGGACCCAGACCTTGCCGTCCTGGGCGATCACGCCGCGCGGATGTTCCATCTTGGCGAACGTGGTGATGCGGTCGGCCTTGCCGTCGCCGTCATCATCGAGGCAACGCATGACGCGGCCTCCCCCTGGCGTGCGCCCAAGCGACCCCTGCTCGTCCACGGCCACGTACACCGCGCCGTCCGGGGCGACCGACAGGGTCACCGGGTAATTCACCTTCGGCGGGGCCGCGAAGAGGGCGACCTTGAACGCCGGAGGGGCCTTCACGACCTCGCCAATCGTCTTGTCGTCCATCGGCTTGAGGGGAGCGTTCCCGCCCGGCGGGCCGAAGTTGAACTGAGGTCGGTAGCCGTCCTTCTTGCCCGCGATCTGATCGGCGATCGAGGCGGACCGCTTCTCGGCGAACGTCCGCATGTCGGGCGCCGCCGGTCCGCCCGGGGGGCCGAACCCGACGGGCGGCTCGGCCCGTTCGGCGCGTGCCGCGGCCTCCTTCGCCAGAATCACCTTAGTCGCGTCCTCGATCGCCACGGCATCGGCCAGGACGCGCTCCTTGCGGAAGACGGTCGAGGCGAGGTCCTTGAGGATCTTCCGCTGGACCTCTCGCACCTCGGGCAAGGCGAGCAGACGATCGGCCAGCCGGTTCTGCCCGCCGTAGGGATGCGTGAGGCTCATGTCCATGAGCTGATCGGGCGACCCCATCATCGCGAAGTTCGCGAACGACAGCTCCTGGTCGCCCGGGATGAAGACAAATCGATTGGTCTTCGGGTCGAGGAAGAGGGAATAGTTGTAAGCGAGCGTGAAGAAGCCGTCGGCGTTCGCGATCAGCGACTGGACGGCCATGAACCGCAGGAATTTGTCAACATCGAGATACGAGCCGATCTCCTTCCGGAACTTCCGGTCGTCGCCATTCTGGACGAGGCGGAGGAACTCGATCAGGCGCTTCGCCTCGTCGGGCGTCGGCTCGGCCAGGGGGCGGTACGGCCCCCGGTATTTCTCCCAGTCGTCGCCGAAAAAGTCGAGGCTTCGCAGCCCCTGCGGCCTCACGAGCAGGCCCTTGTCAGTGTGAAAGCGATCCTTCAAGAACACCCGGTCCACCGGCTCAACGAGGATATACAGGCCGAGGTACGCCTTCTCATGCTTGCCCGGGACGGTGAGCGTCACCTCGGCCAAGGCCGTACGGGGCGCGGGCACTCCGGCCTCGCGGAACACGGCGAATGCGAGCGCCTCGCGCGCCTTCGTCGGGTCGAGCTCGCCGCCTTGAAGTTGCATCGCGTGAAGCCCGTGGAAATCCGCGTGGTCGGAGCGGTCCAGGTCGATCAGGAGGGAACGCTTCAGTCCCCCGGCGGACGCCATGTAGGAGGCGTTCCCCGAATAGCGGATGCCGACGCCCTTGTGGGTCTTCCCCTCCGCCGTGACGCTCCCGCTCGCCCAGGGGAACTCGACCCCAAAGAGGTTCCGCTCGCTCTCCCGCTCGCCGGGCTTCTTCGGACGCGGGGCCGGCGGCGGGCCGCCCGGGGCCGGGGGCTGCATGGCCTGGTATTCTTCCGCCGAGATCCCGACGTGGAGGTTCACGACTCTGGTCAGGCCAAAGGTATCCGCGCCGGCCGCCGTCCTCTTGGCCTCGCCCTCGTCCGCGGTCCCCGAAAGCAGTAGGGCGGGTCCGGCGAGGAAGCTTGCGCAGCAGGCCAAAACGGTCGCTACGGCGAGGGCTCGTCGATGCATGGAGTGACCTCACGAGGAGAGGGACGCAGTGGCGTCACGGGTGGAGAAGGCAAGGCGATCGGGCTGACGACGATGCCCTCTAAGGATAGAGATGCAATCCAAGGGCTCGTGTCGCGCCCCGCACTCGGGATTTTTGCCACCCGTGATCACTTCGTCAGCCTGGCAGTCGGGCAAGAACTGTGAAGAAGAGGAGCGAATGTACTGGCTGGGCGCACCGGAGTCTGGCCGGTATTCTGCAAGGGGCGAGTGATGCATTGGGAGAGGGAGCCATGAAACTCTCAGAAGTAGTCCGCGAGGTCATCCGCCTTGGCGATGCGAGCCGTGTGTATTGGGACCGAGAGTTGCCCAAGCACCATCCGCGTTACCCGATCATTCGCGCCGGTGAGGATTCCGGCCCGCCCCCACCCGAGGACGCAAAGATACAGAAGCTGCTGAAACGCCTGCCGGAAGATCAGATCTACGCCCTGATTCTCCTCATGTACGTCGGTCGCGGCGATTTCAGCGCCGAACATCTGACGCCCGCCTACCAGACCATGAAAGAAACATTCCCAAGTAAAGACCTGGCGATTGCCCAGATGACGGGTAAGAGTACGCTTGCGGAGTACCTGACTGACGCGATGGAGGAGATCCAGAAGCGCCACATCGACCTGGATAGTCTCAAGTTCCCGAGCACTTTGGCGGTGAGTTGACCAGGCGAATGGAGATCCGCTGTGCCCTCGAACGCACTCTCCGTGCATCTCGACCAGCTTCTGAGGGACGCCACGGAACTCGATACGATCCATTCGCAAATGAGGACGGGGAATCCCGGCAGGCAGTACGGACTGGCGTCTCTGAACCGCGCCGCAATTGTGATTAGTGTTTCGGATTGGGAATCGTATGTCGAAGAAGTCATGCGAGAGTCATTGGCGGCGCTCCGCCCTGCGGCCCCTCCCCTCGGCAATTGGCCCGCCTTGAACGCGTTCATCCTCGGGGAACTCGGGAGGTTCAACAACCCTAATGCCCAAAAAGTCGCAGACCTGATCAATCGTTGCCTTGGGCTTGCCGACGTGCGGACCTCCTGGGGATGGCGGAATTGCGCCTCGGCGCAGGCAGTGAGTCTTCTTGATGCAGCATTAGTTCTTCGCCATGAAATCGCTCACGGAGTGAATCCCCGGCCGGTCATCCATAACCCCTATTCAAACTGGCTGCCGGGTTTCATACGGCGCCTGGCGCGGTGCACCGACGATGCCGTACGGAATCACCTAACCACTATTCTGGGGCTGGCAAACCCATGGCCGCCGTGAGTCATGTGATCAGCGGGACGTCCGCTTCGGGTCGCGCTGCATCCGGAACGGCGTGGGGAAGGTGTTCAACGTACCCCGGATCGGCTCGCCGGCCATCTCGCTCCATCGCTGCGCCTGTCCCGCCGTAAGAACCGCCAAAATGCGCTCCATCGCCGGCTTGCCGGCCTCCTCGGGGGCCTTTCCCGATTGCAGCTCGCGCATCTGGACGAACAGGGACTCCTCCTCGATCGCGCGGATCCGCTCGCGCTGCCCGGGCGTGAGCCCGAGCGCCTCGACGACCTCCGGTTCCCGGAACGCGGTCGGCCCCTCCGACTGGAGGGCGACCTGGCGGAGCCGGACCCGCTGGGATGGCGTCAGGATCGCGTCGACCTCCGCCTCGTTGGCGCGGGCCTGCTCCAGGGCGATCCGCACGCGTTCGACCGGGGGGAGCCGATGAGCCGCGTCGCCGAAGGACTCCATCCAGCGCCTACCGGCGCGGTCGGAGAGGTCGGCCACCTTGGCCCTCTGGCCCTTGTCGAGCCGAAGGTCGTCCAGCGCCGAAGGCTGGGCGAGCAGGTAGAGTTCCCCAGCGGCGCGAAGGACCGCCAGATCGGCCAGGATCGTCTCGACCCGTCGCGTGGTGTCTCGCAATTCGGCCTGTGCGTCCGGGTCGCTCCGACGCTGCTCGATGAACTCCCGATAGTAGGCCAATGCCGATGCGAGAAGCCGCTTGCGGAGTCCCTCCATGCCGGGGCGGTGGGCGAGTTCCTCCTCGCTGACCCGGATGAGCTCATCGACCGAGCGGCGGGCCAGGCGGAAGCGCGCCTCCGCCTCTTCCGCACGCTGGCGCTCTCGATGGTACGCCGATTCCGCCTTCCGCTGTTCGGCCAGCGTCTTCGCCTGCTCGCGGCGGACGAGGGCCGTGCTGACCAGGGACGCGGCCGAGAAGAGGATCAACGCCAGGGCCACGGCCGCGACGATCGATGGATGCCGCCGCGACCAGGCCCGAAGCCGCTCGGCGGGCGTCGGCCGCCGGGCCAGGATCGGCCGGCCGTCGAGGAAACGCTGGAGGTCGTCGGCCAGTTCTTGTGCCGTCCCGTAGCGGTCGGCCGGCTCCTTGCGCAGCGCCTTCAGGACGATCGTCTCGAGTTCGGGAGGGACCGTGCGATCCACGCCGCCGGGCGGGGCGGGATCGTCGTCCGCGATCTGCCGCATCAGCGCGTTGCGGTCGCGGCCCTCGAACGGGGGGTGCAAGGTCAGCAGCTCGTACAGCGTTGCGCCCAGCGAGTAGATGTCGCTCCGATGGTCCACGATCCCACGGCGGGCGAGGACCTGCTCGGGGCTGGCATACCGAAGCGTGCCCAGCATCTCCCCCGTGATCGTGAGCCCGGCATCCCCCGTGACCTGAGCCAGGCCAAAATCCGTGACCCAGAGCTGTCCCCGCAGGTCCAGCAACAGGTTGCCCGGCTTGATGTCGCGATGCACGATCCCCGCCTGGTGGGCATGCTCCAAGGCCAGTGCCGCCTGTCGGCCCAGCCCGGCCGCCCGGTCGAAATACCGGCGACGGTCCGACGACCGTTCGCGAGAGATGGTCGTCGCGGCGAGCGTGGCCTCGCCCCCCGAGCCCGACTCGGGCAGGCCGACGGGTAGATCGGCGAAAATCGCACGGTCGTCGTGCTCCCCCTCGGCCGGAGACGAGCGGGAACCTTGCTCATCGCGAAGGCGGCGAAGCTCCCCGATCAGCGCGGCGAGGCTCTGTCCCTCGATGAATTGCATCGCGTAATAGTGGACGCCTCGCTCGTAGCCGACCGCATGCACCGGCACGATTCTCTCGTGCTGCACATGTGCAGCCGTCAGCGCCTCGGTCTTGAAACGCTGGAGGCGGCGCGGGTCGATGGCGGCGGCGAATGGGAGTAGCTTCAGCGCGACCCGCCGCCGGAGCGAGATCTGCTCGGCCTCGTAGACGACCCCCATCCCGCCCCGGCCCACCTCGCGCAGTAGGCGGAAGTCCCCGATCTCACCGATGCCTGGAGGCAGGGCGCCCGGCCCATCGCGAGGCGGGTCGACCAGGCCGCTGGCATCGCCCAGTCGCGCGGCGCGTAGGGGCGCCGTGAGCCGTGCGACCTCGTCGTGGCCGGCGAGGAACGCCTCAAGATCCTGCCGGAGGTCGGGGTGCGCCGCGAGGAGCTGGCTTCGGTCGGGATTCCGACCCTCTTCGAGCCCCTCGACGTAGGCCAGGAGAACCAGGTTCCGCCGCTCCTCCTGGGCCAGTTCGCCCGTGACATCAAGACCCATGGCCCGACTCCCCGGGTTCACGAAGCAGCTCGCGAAGCCGCTTCAGTCCGCGGAAGAGCAGGCCGACGGCGGCCGGGCGCGTGCGGCCGATCTGCTCGGCCACGTCGGCGACCGCGAGCCCCTTCAAGTAGTGCAACTCCACGACCTGCCGCTGGTCCTCCGGCAGCCCGGCGATGGCGTGGGCGAGCCTCAGCAGCTCCTCGCCGCGGACGGCCCGCTCGCTCGGGGACGTCTGGTCGACCGCGAGCAGGCCCTCTAGCCGGGAGGATGAACGCTCCAGCTCCGCCTCCAGGGATCGCTCCCGGGCTGGATCGCGCGCCTGAGTGTCGAGCCGTCGAACCGCGGTCGCAAGGGCATTTGCCAGGATCACTCGGAGCCAGGCCAACAGCTCGCCCTCGGTCCCGCCCCGGAACTGCGCCCTCCTCTCGTGGGCGTTGAGGATCGCCTGCTGGACAACGTCGGAGGCGTCCAGCGTCGCCCGGGCGCGGGAGCCTAACTGGAGCCGGACGAGGAGCAAAAGGTAGTCGCGGTAGTCCTCGATCGACTCGATGTGCTCGCGAGCGGTTCGTTGCATGGTCGCGCGCTCCCGCTTCCTCTCCATCCGACGTCCATCGCTCGCGTCGAATTCGCATTCAGGGTACGGGAAGGCCGCCCGACGGCGATAGATCCCTGCGTGAAAAGCGATTCTCAACCTCTTTCGAACTCGGAGTTGCCGCCGTACCGGTGGCACAACGCTGCGTCCCAACGGTCCGCGAGCCAACCTTGACCGTGAGTCGAAGGGTCTTCTGCGGCCCGCATGCCTCCGGCATGGTGCTGGAACGTGCATGCACGAACGGTTCGAGGTGGCGCACGGCATCGACGTGATCTGCCGGCCCATACGACGCCGCGCCGGCCAGACGGCCCAAGGCTTCCACAAGGCTCTGCCTCGCTTGCCCCTGCGGCCCCTGGTCGCTCTGACCGCCGCGGTGCGACATCGCCCGGTCACGCTCCTCGGCGACGACCTGGTCCGGCACGGCTTCATCCCTCTGGGTTGCGACGGCCCCCGTCTGGGATGTGCTCGGGTGATTCGCGACGAGCTTGAGTGCCGCGAATCGGCCGGATCGCAGCAGGAGCTATCGGGCTCGCCTGGGCCGATGTTGGCGTGATCGCCGCCAACGGTCCGGAAGGCTGCGCGGTCTCGGGTCGAAGCGGCTGCTGTTCCCACAGATCGAGCGGAAACAGACCTGGCGGATGGTGAAGAAGAACCTGGAGCCGGTCGCGGGACCCCCGATGAAAACCACGTTGTCATCGCCGACTTCTGCGCCGCCCGCCGACACAGCCACATCACCGAGCTAGTTCGGCCCGCCGACGTCCCGATGACCTTGAAATACACCCGGATTGGACTTTAGGCCAGGGATGACTTGCTCGCGGGGCTCCCCTTTTCTTGCACCAACCGTTCCTGAGTCGTTGCGAAATGACTGCATTTCGGCGGTGCCGAGTGGCCGCAGACGGCAGAAACGGTGCGGGCGTCTCTCGGCTGGGAAACGAACAAGCCCCGGCAAGGCCGGGGCTTGTTCGTCTTCTGTCGCAAACTGTCACCAGAAGGCAGTTTACAGCGAAGTGGAGGCGGCGGGAATTGCACCCGCGTCCCGAGATGATTCAAACGCAGCGTCTACGTGTGTAGCCGTCTCTTTGATTTTCGTCCTGTTGACCCCTGACGACCGGGTTCACTTCGGCTTAGTCTGTCAAGTTTAACCCGAGCCCAGACAGA
>JAQGHR010000079.1 GCA_028291545.1 Planctomycetota bacterium
GCGTCCCTGCCCGCCTACAAGAAAATCCTGATTTGAGTAGGCGGGCAGGGACGCCCGACCCACTGGAAAAAACGCACGATTCACGCTGCTGACCACGTCACGATCGCGGTATCTTTACGCCCCTATCCCGACGTCTCTCGCTCAACGATGAGCCTTCTCGCCCCCGCCCGCCGCGATCCGAGGGATCTCGGCGGCCTCATCGCCATTGTTGAGGCGAGAGAGGGTCGTGCGGAAGGGCGAGAGCAGGGACTCGGCGCGGTCCGTCCGAGCCAGGTCGCGTGTCTCGCCGGGGTCGGAGCGGACGTCGTAGATCTCCTCGCGGCCGTCGGCGTTGCGGATATAGACCAGGCCGTTGTCGACGACCGAGGACATCGGCCCTCGCCAGGCGGGCGGGCGGTTGGGATTCTTGGAGCTCGTCTTGACGCGGTGCCGGACCTCCGCGAGGACCGGCCGTGGCGGCGATCCCGGCACGTTCCAGGACGACGCCAGCGAGCTGCCGGGGAACGGCGCGCCCAGGCCGGCGAGGTCCGCGATCGTCGCCGGCAGGTCGCGCAGGCTCGCCGGATCGGCCACGACCCGGCCTTGCGGAGCGCCCGGCGCGACGATCAGGAGCGGGACGTGCAACTCCTGGCGATAAAGGCTGCGGCCATGCCCATAGATGTGGTGTTCGCCCAGATGCTCGCCGTGGTCGGAGGTCACGATCACCACCGTGTTCTTGAGCACCCCCCGAGCCTCCAGGCCATCAATCAGTCGGCCAATCTGATCGTCGACATAGCCGATCTGGTCGTCGTAGGCATCGCAAACGAGCGCGGCCTGATGCGGCGTGACGTTTTGCTTGTTCGCATCGTGCCAGCCTCGCAACGTGGCAAAGTCTTTGGGTGTCTCCGGACGAATGCCGAACCGGCGATGATTGCCCTCGGGAAGAATGTAGGGCGTGTGGACGTCGAAGTAGTTCACGAACGCGAAAAACGGCCGGGATTTCTTCGCGTCGATCCACGCCAGCGTGTCGCGGTTCATCCGCTCGGCGATCTTCTCCCCCGTGGCCTCCGGCGGCAGGCACGAGCCCGCGAGGGACGCGAAGCGATTGGCCAGCCGGCCCAGAGACCCGCAACGCAGGACCTCGGCGAGAGAGACTTCGGAATTCTCATCGCAGTCTTCATAGCGTGCGAACCCCCGGGCCAGCCCGAAGGCGCGGTTGCAGTAGTAGGTGTTGGCCACGAACCCGGCCGTGGCGTAGCCCTTCGAGCCGAGGAACTCGGCCAGGGTCGGATCCTCGCGGTTCATCGCGTGATCCTCGTCCGCCGCGAGCTGATGCGGCCAGCGGCCGGTCAGCATGCTCGCGTGCGAGGGCAGCGTCCAGGGCGCCGTCGATCGGGCCTGGTCGAACCGGATTCCCCGCTCCGCCAGGCGGCGCAGGTTCGGCGTCGTGTCGCGCGCATAACCGTAGAGGCTGAGATGGTCGGCGCGGACGGTGTCCAGCACGATCAGCAGGACGTTTGGCGCGCCGGGCTGCGGCGAGGGCAGGTCGGCAAGGGTCCGGGCCTCGGCGTCGAGCACGCGGCGATATCCGAGCGGGCCGAGGATCGCGGCGGAGGCCAGCAGCACCGGCAGGCTCCAGCGGACGACTCGCGCGAACCCGACGGCGTGACGTCTTGCGATCCGGGTCGCCTGGACGCCCAGTCCCAGAGCCACCGTCCACCGCGCGGCCTCGTGCAAGGCGGGAACTCGCAGCAGCACGGCCCCGAAGGCCAGGGTGCCCAGCAACGGCCCGGCGAGCCGCCGCGCGAGGCGAGGCGAGGCCATGGCCAGGCCCGCCAGCAGGAGGCCGATCGCCAGGAATATCCCCGCGTTCGAGGTTGGGATCATCCACGACGCGTGACGGTTCAGGCGGATCAGATCGGTCGTCACGATCGCGCCCAGGTTCTCCCTCGCGGCGATCGCGCCGATCTCCGCGAGCGAAGCCAGCAGCCCGACCCACACAGCGACGCCCAGCAGGGCCGCTGCGACCCGCCATCGCGGAGATGTCACCGTCGGGAGATGCGTTCGGTCCATCATGATTGGTCCTCCCAGTCCGGGAAGTCGAGCGATGCTCACGATCCTCCCCGTAGCGGCGGGCGTCCCTGCCCGCCCGCAAAGGGGTCTTGATTAGGCGGGCAGGGACGCCCGCCGCTACGGACGTGGAAGGTCGGCTCTAGCGAACGACGGCCGTTTTCGAGCCCGCGCCCCGCGCCATGCGCGGGGGCTCGGAGTTCAAGCCCTCGCCCCGGTCGTGGCGATCGAGGTGAGCGCCAAGCTCGCGCAAAATCGGGGCCGATCCCGGCGAGCGGGCCAGGTCGCGATTCTGGCCCGGGTCGGTGGCCAGGTTGAACAGTTGCTCTCCGTTGACGCCGCGGATATAAACCCATGAGCCGTCAACGATCGCTTTCAGCGGACCGAGCGAGGCCGGGATCAGCGGCGAGGGCGCGAACTTCTTCTGCTGCTCCACCTCGGCCAGGATCGGGACGGCGGCCACCGGCTTACCGGACCAGTGCGCGGCCAGCGAGTGGCCCGGGAACGGGTGATCCGTGCCCACGCCTATCATGTCGACAAGCGTCGATGGAATGTCTCGCAGGCTCACGGGGGCCTCCATCGTTCGGCCTCGCGGGACGCCCGGGGCGAAGATGAGCAGCGGGACGTGAACCTCCGGCTCGTACAGGCTCACGCCGTGGCCGAACAGGTCGTGCTCGCCGAAATGCTCGCCGTGATCCGAGGTCAGGACGATGATCGTATCGTCCCGCAGCCCCCGGCGGTCCAGTTCGGCGAAGAGTCGGCCGAGCTCGGCGTCGAGCGACGCGATGCAGTCGTCGTAGGAATCCAGGAGGACCTCACGCGATTGGCGGATCACGTCTTCATCGGATGTCGCGACGCCGCGGTCTCGCTTCTTCCCGCTCGTCAACCGGGCATATTCGCTGAGGATCGCCAGGCGTTCGGCCTCGGGCCGGGCGCTCATGCCGAAGCGTCGGACGGCGCCATCGGGGGGCTGATAGGGGTCGTGGGCGTCGTAATAATTCAGGAAGGCGAAGAACGGCCTGCCCTGCTGGCGGGAGGCCCAGTTGAGGAAGTCGCCGTTGATCTCGGCGGCCGACTTCCGTGTCCCCTTCTCGCCCGGAAGGTGACGGCGATTCAGCCTCAGTACGTCGGCCACCCGGCGACCCAGCGCAGAGCTGCGGATGACCTCGACGGGCGAGACCGTGTCCTTCTCGGGGAAGTCCTCGTAACGGGCAAATCCGCGATCGAGTCCATAGATCGAGTTACAATAATAGGTGTTGGCCACGAATCCGGCCGTGGCGTAGCCCTTCGAGCCGAGGTACTCGGCCAGCGTGGGGAACGTCGCGTCCAGTGGCCGATCGACGCGGGTCGAAAGCTCCGACGGCCAGCGCCCGGTAAGCATGCTCGCGTGCGAGGGCAGCGTCCATGGAGCGGTCGAACGGGCTCGCTCGAACCGAACCGCGTCGTGGGCCAGACGTGCCAGGTTCGGCGACGTGTCGCGGGCGTAGCCGTGCAGGCTGAGATGATCCGCGCGGACCGTGTCGAGCACAAGAAGCAAGACATTCGGCGATCCCGGCCTCGCCATCGGCAGGCCCGCGGACACTCGCGATTCAAAGCGAACGACCCGCAGGTAGGCGAGCGGGCCGCCGACGATTGCGACCAGGCCGAGGACCGGGACGCTGATCCTCACCAGGCGAGCGAAACCCGCACGCCGGACCATCGCCATCCGACCGAGGCGATATCCCAGTCCGCACGCCAGGACGATCCGGGCCGCCGGATGCAAGCCCGGGACGCGCTCCAGGATCGCGCCAACGCTCATCGCGGCCAGGATCGGCCCGGCCCAGTAGGTGGCGATCCTGGCCCGAAGTCGTGCCAGAAATGCGATCAGCGCGCCGACTGCGGCGAACAGAAGCAGATCGGAAGCCGGAATCATCCAGCCTGAGTGACGGTTGATCCAGAGCATGTCCGTCGTGACGCTCGCTCCCGCCGCCGTGCGAGCGGCAAGGATCGCGACTTCGCACAAACCGGTCAGGAAACCCATCCAGGCGGCCGTGAAGACGAGCCATTTCCCGTCGATGGGCGCTCGTGCGGACTGGGGGAGGCCATCCAGGGCCTCACGAGGCGCATGGTCCGTCATGCGTTGATTCTCCGATGGCGGGGGGGGGGAATTATGTTGTCAGATTCGCTCATGACTTGAGCGTCGCGGGCGACCGGATCGGCCCGACGAACTTAACGAATGTGACCAAATCGATTAGCGAGCCTCTCGCAGGCGAGTCCGGTCACGTCAGCGCCGGGCTCGCCTCTTCGGTGAGACGCACTTAACCGATGTAGCCCAGGCCGCTGAGCCGGCCGCGAACCACGTCTTCTTGATCGTCCGAGTATCCGGCGACGGTCGGGGTGAGCGCGGCCCCATCGACGAGAGACCGGCCCTGCATGGAAGGCGGGACATCGTATCCGCCCAGCTCCAGAAGCGTCGGCGCGATATCGAGCAAGCGGGCACCGACCAGCTCTCCTCGCACCGGGCTGTTCGCGGACGCGAGCAGGAAGGCCCCGTGCTGGGCGTGGTTGCAATCGTCCGGACCGGTGTCGTTTTCCAGCACGTGAATGGCCGGGTAGCCAACGCCGCCGATGGATCGCCAAGCCAGGCCACCAAAATGCACGATCAGGTCTGGGGCGACGTTGCGGACGTGGCGATAGATCTCCTCGGGCTTGAAGACGAGCGTGCCCAGCGGTGTGCCGTCGGCGTCGGTCGTGGCCTCGAACCGGGCCTTCACCTCGTCGCGGAACCGCTCGTAATCGGACGCCTCGATCGCGCCCTTGGGCTCGCGACCCTTCACGTTCAGGAAGACGCGAGCGTAGTAGCCACCCTCGCTCCAGACCCTGGTTTTCTCCCAGTTCACGTCCAGCTTCGAGAACGGCGTGACCTTCTCGGGGTAGGAATTCAGGACGAGCAGGCCCTCGCGGATCAGCCATTCGTTGACGCAGAACCCGCCGTCAAGCCGCCGCGCCCCGTGGTCGGAGACGACGAGCACGACCGTCTCGTCGTCGATCAATTCCAGGATCGTGCCGATCTCCTCATCGAGGTATCGATAATAATCGCGCACAACCTCCTTGTAGGGCGATTCGGGATCGTGGAGGACGTGCTCGGGATCGTGATGGCTCCAGAACCCGTGGTGGATGCGGTCCAGGCCGATCTCGACGAACTGGAAATAGTTCCAGTCGGTGTTCTTCATGTAATGCCGCACGACCTCGAAATGCTTGCGGCTCATCTCGTAGATCTCGTCGCGCAGCCAGCCCTTGTCGCCCGTGCGGAAGCCCTTCACGTCCACCGCGTAACTGCCGACCAAGGCACGGATCTCGTCGCTGATCTGTGGCGGATGGGTGAAAACATCGCTATCGGTATTGGGTGTCAGGAAACATCCGACACTGATCCCGTTCACCTTGCGGGGAGGGAAGCCGGGCGGGACGCCGATCAGGACCGATCGGCCGCCTTCGCGGGCAACCTGGTCCCAGATCGTCACCTCCTGGAACGAGCGGGCGTTGACGATTCCCAGGCCGTCGTAGGAGTGATCGACGCGATTGCGGAAGCCGTAGACGCCCAGCGAGCCGGGGTCCTGGCTCGTGGCCATGCACATCCAGGCCGGCACGGTGATCGGCGGGACGACGCTCTCCAGCCGGCCATAGCAGCCCAGGTCCATCAGGCGGCGGATGTTCTCCAGCCGTTCGTCGCCGAAGAGCAATTCGGGCGCCGCGCAGTCCAGGCCGATGACGAGAATCTTCATGGCAGCAGCGATCTCCCTTCCATGGCGGGTCCGGGCGGGACGCCCAGGGCACCCAGGATCGTCGGGGCGAGATCCACGAGCCGCGCCCCATCTCCGCGAAACGCTCGATTCATCAAGAGCACGCCGGGAACCAGCGCGGGGTCGATGATGTGATCGCCGCCCCAGGCTTTCGTGTTGTCCTCGACCAGTCCCTCGGGCACGCCGCCCATCGACGTGGCCCACGAGGCGCGGTAGCCCTCCGCGAAATTCACGAGCAGGTCCGGGGCGTCCGTCGTGTGGGGACCGCGATAAATCGCCTCGCGGGGATGGACCGATCGGACCGCCCTGCCCCGCCCGGAGTCGTCGAGACTCGTGAGCGCCGACGCGATCGTGGACTTCAGGGTCTCCGCCTCGGATGGCGGGACGATCCCCCGTCCCTCGCGGCCCGCGAGGTTCAGATAGATCCCACCGAGGCCCAGGGCATACGCCCTGGTCCGCGACCAGTCGACATGCCGCAGCAGGTCGCCCGCATCCTCGCCCGGCTTCATGCCGCCGGAGAGAAACAGAAGGCCGTTCTCATAAAGCCATGTGTTGATGTTCACGCCGCGACGGAAGCTGTTGAATCCATGGTCGCTGAGCGCAATGACCAGGGTCTCGTCGTCCGCGGCCCGGAGGACTTCGCCCACGGCGGCGTCCGCCCGGCGGTAGGTCTCCTCGATCACGCGGGCGAATTCGGGCCGGGAGGGCCGGTCGCGGTTGGCGGGATGGCCGGGCTCGCGGAATCGCCAGAACATATGCTGAACGCGGTCGGGCGTGTCGAACAGGCAGAAGAGGAAACCCTCCTCGAACCGGTCCAGCTCGCGGCGGAGCATCGCCTCGCGATCCTCCCACGCCAGGTCGCACTGGGACAGGAACATAGCCTCATCGATCCGGCCGTTCGACAGTCCGGCGTGATCCTCGATCATCCCGGCCGTGTAATACGTGCCAATCTCCCCGGCCAGCTCCTGCGCATAACCGGCCGGGGCACTGATCGGGAACGGCGGGGACTCGGGGTCGAAGTTGATCGGCGAGGCATAGAGCGCCAGGTCCGGCTCGACGCGATCGAGCGTGAATCGGACGAGGCCACGGACGGTCTGGAACATGCCGAGCTTGAATTTCACGCGCAACCATTCGCTCCACGTCCCGCGGCGCACCTCCAGCTCGCGAGGGGTGCCCTGGGAGTGGATAACGACCCGGTCATGGGAAGGATCGGGAACGATGCGAATTTGCGCGCGCGAATCCGATCGGTCTTTCGGGTTGCGCGGGCCGATCAGGTGTGTCGAGACGGATCCGTCGGGGTCTCGCGATACGGTGAGGACGTTTTCCGCCTCGCCGGGAAGGACTCCCTCGGCCGTCGTATAGAACGTCGCCGTCCCGAGGCCGCCGCGAATATCGGGCACGCCCATGCCGGAGAGCAGGCGGCCTCGCAGAGAATCGGCAGGATACGTACACGGGCATCGGATCACCGTGGACGGCACCCCGGCCTTCGAGAGCAGGTCCCAGATCGTCGTGCCTTTTCGCGAGTTAACGGCCTTCGGGGGGGTCAACGCGTTCTTCTGTTCGTAGCGGTTCAGCGCCAGGTCCGGCAAGTACGTAGCGGGGTCGCGGCGGAGGAAGTCGAAGATCCCGTGCCCGCCCGGATTCACTCCGGTGGCGAACGTGGACCAGGCGACCGGGGTCTGAGCCGGGTTGGTCGTGGCGACCCGGGCCATCGTCCCCCGCGCGTTCAGGGCCGCCAGGTTCGGCAACTCCCCGGCGGCGAGCATGGCCTCGACCAGCTTGGGTTCCAAGCCATCGAGGCCGATCACAATCACCTTTTTGATGATCACGACTCCTCGCAGTGCTCGGTCGCCACGGACTCCCTGCGCGATGGGTTCGCACCCTGTCGCCAGGCCGTCGGGCCGCGCATGGCCGAGCCGGCCGAGGTGCTTCGCTTTGCCCGGCCGAGCCAGCGCAGGGGGCTCAACAGGATCTTCAGCGACATCCGGCCGAACATCATGACGACGCCGAACGCTGCGGCCACAACCGAGGCCAGCGGGAGAACGGTCTCCGGGCCAAAGTACGCGAGAATCATGGCCGGACTCCTTCCGGGTTTTGGTACTGCGGCGAGGGAGGGGGAACGAGCGCCGCGTCCTTCCTGACCGTGTGGTCCGCAAGTAGACCAGTCGTCAGGTCGCTTCCGCGCGAAACTTATCAGATCGCATTCCATCCGCCAAGACGAGACTACGGTTTCAGCAGACCCAGCGCTCACCTCGTCGGCGGACAAGTTCTCGGTTCCGAATAGATTTATCGGTCAAGGCAACCGGATTATTCAGCACAAATACTACACGTGGAATTTTCACTATATCCCCCATTTATGCCAAAACTTCAGGGCTACCTAAATTCACGGGCTTGACATTCCGATAGAAGTTGTGGATCGCGAATCGAGCCGGAGATCGGATCGAACGGACGAGGGTGCATTCTTCGCACGGCGTGGACGGGCCCAAAGGCTCGGGCGCCGAGGTGCGACGCGCCTTCGACGGGACTTCACGCATCCTGCGCTGGCCTGGTCGGGGCCGGACGGGGAATCGAGCGGGGGTCTGAGGCGGCTCCTCCGGCGGGGATAAACCGGGCTTGGTTCGCGGAGCGAATGCGGGTGTGGCGTGCCGGCCTTGCGTGCGAGGTTCCGCGCGGTCGCGTCCCGGCAGATTTCCAGGCACCGAGGTCGCGATTTCCGTCGCGACACGACACGACACGACACGACACGATCCGACCCGCCCGACACGACGAGGACCCGCATGGCTCGTATCCGCCGACACCGCCGAGACTCGGTCCAGAGTCCTCTGGAGACCTATCTCCGCGAGATCAACGAGATGGCGCTCTTGACGGCCGACGAAGAGAAGATGCTGGCCCGGCGCATCGAGGCCGGCGACGACTCGGCCCGCGATCGCATGGTGCGCGCCAACCTCCGCCTGGTCGTCAATATCGCCCGCGGCTACGTCGGCAAGGGCCTGGCGCTCCAGGATCTGATCGAGGAAGGCAACCTCGGCCTGTTGCGGGCGGTCGAGGGCTTCGACCCCGAGGTCGGCACGCGCTTCAGCACCTATGCAAGCTACTGGATCAAGCAATCGATCAAGCGAGCGCTGGTCAATACCGCCAAGCCGATCCGGATCCCCGCCTACATGATGGAGTTACTTTGCAAGTGGCGGCGGGCCTCCGCCGACTTGCAGGATCAGCTCGGCCGGCCGGCGACGATGGAGGAGATCGGCCGACTCCTGGAGTTGCCCAAGAAGAAGCTGGCCATCGTGAAGAAGGCGATCAAGGTCTACAACCTCGTCCCCCAGACCGATCAGCCCGAGAACGGCTGGAGCCTGGGCGAGATGCTCATGGATGAGCGGACTCGCGCCCCGGACGTCGAGATGGTCGAGGCCGACGACCTCAAGCTCGTCATGCACCGACTTGACGAGATGGATAAGCGCGAGGCCACCGTCCTCCGCATGCGGTTCGGTCTCAATGACGAGCAACCGAAAACGCTCAAGGAGATCGGCGAGTCACTCGGCCTCACCCGCGAGCGCGTCCGCCAGATCGAGAACGAGGCGCTGGGCAAGCTCTCGGCAACGTTCGCGGCGGATTGATAGGCAGTGGTTAGTGGTCAGTGGTCAGTGGTCAGAAAATCATGCAAGCCGGCGGATCGAGGTCGCTTGGCCTCGATCCGCCGGCTTTTTTGCACTGCCCACTGACCACTGCCATCAGGCAAGCCTGCGACGGTGCCGATAGACTAGACCCACGCCGCTGGCCGCGATCAGGATGAGCGCGGTCGGCTCAGGGACGGGGAAAGGCTGGGGGATGACGTTGGGGCCATGGGTATTGGACGAGACCTTGGAGATCGTCCAGTTGTCGGTGAAGCTTCCCTTGAACCCGTTGCCGGTCTCGGCGATCAGGTGGATGTAGGAATCCGGCCCGAAGAATGAGGCCAGGGCACCCGAGCCATCGAGCTTGAGGTTGGACTGGAACTGGGTCACGCCGCCCACGTTGCTGGTGGCGAAATCGATGGGCTTGCCCTGGAGCAGCAGGCCGCTGAAGGTTTGCCCGTTGGCCGTGACCGATCCGTACACCTGATAGAGGTTGCCGGGGTCGTTGACGTAACTACCGTTCTTGTCGAGGGTGACGTTGAGGACCTGAAAGCGCGAGCCGTCGGGGGCGGCGCTGATGTCCCACTCGTCGGTGCTCTTCGTGCCCGTGACCAGCACGTACGCGGTGTTCTTCAGGTGGAACACCCCCTGCTGGGCGGACGAGTCGTAGGTGTAGCTGACACCCTTGCCGAGGTTGGCGATGATGTCCGGATACTTCTGGGGGTCGGTGGATGGGTGGAGCAAGTCGGCCGACGCCCGAGAGCCGCCGAGGCCGAGTACCAACCCCACGAAGCCGGTCAGGACGATGTAGCGCTGCATCCGGTGCATAAGAACTCCTTGAAGCCGGCCGAGGTCGACGACGAGGTCGCGCCAGGCGCCTCCTGCGCAAGGCGAGCGTCGTCCTTCCCGCGGCATAGAATTCGGCTTCGATCGACTTGACGCACCTTGTCCCGGGTTGATCCCACCCGATGGCTCAACCGTTCCGGGCGAGACAAGGCATCCATGCGTGACGGTTCGTTTCGAGGTATTCGGCTCCCAACCCCGCCCCAAATTGGGCGACAGGGCGCGTGCCGGCCAGGAGCACGTCGAGCCTCGGAGGACGGGACGGCGGCAAGGGTGTCGATCAGGGGAGTTGTTGGCCCGAGGTCGGGCGAAGACGGCCATCCGGAATCCATTCCTGGCTGGAGATGCTCCGCACCCCGAGGCGAGCGCCGTTGGTCTTCGGATCGCACCGAAAACGCCGCCTCGGCGTTGGGCCTTCGCACGTCGACCATGACGGCTTCGGCCCGGAGTGGCGGCACTTTATCGGGGGTGTCCGGGGGTGTCAACCCGAAATGATTCAAGTTGCCAACAGCTTTTGACGGGGGGGAAACGCCGTTCCGCCTCATTCGTTGTCCCCGAGTTTGGGCAGCGAGTAGACTGGGCAGAACATTCGATCGCATCCGAGTGGCTCAGGCGTTGCATGAAGGTCTCGCGCTGGCCAGCCGAGACCATGCGGACCGGCGACACGACCTATCGACATCCTCCCGAGGCCTGCCCGATCATGGAAACCGCCCGCGTGGCCCGCGTCCTGGACGAGATGGGAACCTTGCTGGAGGTGCGGGGCGAAAATCCGTTCCGGTGTCGTGCCTATCACAATGCCGCGCAGGCGCTCAAGACGCTGCCCAATGACCTCGCGCCGATGCTGGAGGACGGCACGCTCGCGGAGGTGCCGGGGATTGGCCAGACGATGCTGGCAAAGATCGCCAAGCTGGTCACCACGGGCAGCCTTCCCGAATACGACGAGCTGAGGCGCGAGACGCCGCCCGGACTGGTCGCCTTGTTGCGCGTGCCGGGTCTGGGACCGAAGAAGATCAAGGCGCTGCACAACGAGCTCGAGATCGAGAGCCTCGCCGATCTCCGGGCCGCGGCCGAGGCGCATAAGATCGCCAAGGTCACGGGCTTCGGCGCCAAGACCGAGGCCAGGATCATCGAGGGGCTGGCGTTCATCGAAAAGACCGGCGATCGCATCCTCCAGAGCAAGGCCCGTCGCATCGTCGCCCCGGTCCTGGACGCGATCGCGCACCACAAGGGCGTGATCCGCGCGGAGGTGTGCGGCAGTCTGAGACGCCGGGCCGACACGATCGGCGACCTCGATATCTTGTTCTCGTCGAAGGACCCCGTTCCGATCCTCGACGACTTCATCCAGAGGCCGGAGATCGCCGAGATCCTGGCTCACGGGCCGACCAAGGTCAGCGTACGTCTGGCCGAAGGGGTCCAGTGCGACGTTCGCGGCGTGAGCGATGCGCAGTATCCGTTCGCGCTGCACTATTTCACCGGCTCCAAGGCCCATAACATCGCCATGAGGCGTCGTGCGATCGAGCGGGGATTAAAGCTCAACGAGTATGCCCTTGAAGGTCCGGACGGACCGGTGAAATGCAAGACGGAAGAGGATCTCTACGCGGCGCTGGATCTCGCCTACATCCCGCCCGAGCTGCGCGAGGACTGGGGCGAGATTGACGTGGCCGAACGAGGCCCCCTGCCCGCCTTGATCGAGCTGTCGGACCTGACGGGCACGTTCCATTGCCACACCGATTGGAGCGACGGCGGCGCGACCCTGGAAGAAATGGCCCGGGGGGCGCGCGACGCCGGATTAAAATATCTGGGCATCGCCGATCACTCCCGCGTGGCAGCCTATGCAGGTGGCCTCTCCGCCGATCGCGTCCGCCTGCAATGGGCGGCGATCGACGCGCTGAACGAGGAGTTCGGGAAGAGCTTCCGCCTGTATAAAGGTACGGAGTGCGACATCCTGCCCGACGGCTCGCTCGACTTCTCCGACGACCTGCTCGCGGGCTTCGACTACGTGGTCGCGAGCGTCCATTCCAGTTTCGGCCTCGATCGCGAGGCCATGACCCGCCGGATCTGTCGCGCTGTCAGCCATCCGAAGGTGACCATGCTCGGCCATCCGACCGGCCGGCTGCTCCTGGCCCGCGATGGCTACAACGTGGACCTCGACGCCGTGATTGCCGCCGCCGCGACGGCCGGCACCATGATCGAGATCAACGCCGACCCGCATCGCCTGGACCTCGACGCCGAGCACTGCCGCCGCGCCAGGGCCCGAGGCGTGACGATCGTGATTAACCCCGACGCCCACTCTGTCGGAGGCTTCTCGAACCTCGATTTCGGCATCGGCGTGGCCCGCCGCGCGGGGCTCGTCCCCTCCGATGTCCTCAACGCCCTGGCACCCGCCGAGGTCGATCGCCGCCTCAAGCAGATGCGAACCCGCGTGTAGGACGCCCGGATTCCAGGATGTGGCAACTGCGAGCCTTGAGGATCAGGTGGACGTCCGCGCCGGCGCGAAGGTCGAGCGCGGAGACGGCGGGCAGGACCACACTCACGATCCAGGCGACCTCGCCGGTCCGCACGATCACCTCGGCGTCGCCGCCGTGGGGAAGGACCCGATCGACGAATCCGGCGATCACGTTGCGGGCGCTCAAGCCGAGGATCGGGCCGCGGGCGAGCAAGAGGTCGTCCGACCGGATCGCGAGCGTCACCACCGAGCCGATGGAGAGATCGTGGAACGGGACGACCAGCGTCGGCCCGTTCTCCAGGGCGATGAACGTCTCACCCCGGTCGGCGGCATGGTCGGAGATCAGGCCACGGAAGACGTTGCGGACATCGTCGAGACGCGAGGAACCACCCCCCTCGCGACGCGCGAGCACGTCCAGCGGTGGCCCTTGGTCGATGATCCGGCCGCCATCGAGCAGGAACAATTTCGCGCCGAGCGCGATGGCCTCGGACGGGCTGTGCGTGACATAGAGCACCGGGAGCCGCTCAACGGCCTGGACCTCGCGGAGCCGATCGACGAGCGCGAACCGGCCGTCCAGGTCGATGGCGGAGACCGGCTCGTCGCAGAGGAGTAGTCGCGGCCGCGGCGCGAGTGCCCGGGCAAGCCCCACCCGCTGGCGCTCGCCGCCGGAGAGCGTGGCGGGGCGACGGTTCAAGAGTCGCTCGACTCCGCAAAGTTCGGCGACTTCGCACGCCCGTCGATCCGATTCCGCCCGGGGCAGCCCGTTCAAGCCGAACCGAATATTCGCCGAGACGCTGAGGTGGGGGAACAGCAGATCGTCCTGGAAGATCATCCCCGCGCGACGCGACCGCAGCGGGAGGTTCGCGGCGGACGTCGAATCGAACCATGTCGCGTCCCCGACACGAACGCGGCCCGCGTCCGGCCGGTCGAGCCCGGCGATGAGCCGGAGCAAGCTCGTCTTGCCCGCGCCCGACGGGCCGAAGACGACGCCGCACTCCTGGCCGAGCTGGATCGTGACATCCAACGTCAATCGGTCGTGAACGCGGCGCGAGACGCATGCCTCGACGGCGATTCCCTGGTGATCGCCCTTCACCGGATCGCGCCTTGCGCCGGGGGAGCGGCCTGCTGCGCCACGATCAGGGCGGCGACCGAGACAGCCGTGATCAACAGCGTCAGCCAGGTCGCCGTGCGGAGGTCATCCACCTGCACGGCGTTGAAGATCGCCAGAGAGGCGGTCCGCGTCCGGCCCGGCAGGTCGCCCGCGACCATCAGGGTCGCGCCGAAATCGCCCAGCGCGCGGGCGAAGGCCAGCACGGTGCCCGAGGCGAGCCCGCGCCAGGCGAGGGGCAAAGTCACATGGAGAAAGACCGATCCTTCCCGCCGTCCCAGCAATCTGGCCACGTCCTCCAGGGCTGGATCGACCCCCTCGAAGGCCGAGCGCGCCGGGATCAGGAACAGCGGGAACGCCGCAACGGCCGACGCCACGACCGCCCCGGTCCAGTGGAAGACCAGCACGACCCCCAGCCGCGATTCCATCCACAGGCCAAGGGCGGCCCGCCTGCCGATCAGGTGCAGCAGGGCGAATCCCAGGACCGTCGGAGGCAAGACGAGCGGCAGCACCATCACGCCGGAAATGAGCCCCTTGCCGGGAAACCGCGTCCTCGCCAGCACGTACGCCAGCGGAACCCCGAGCGCGATGATGGCCAGCGTCGCCATCGCGGCCACGCGGAGGGAGAGCCAGAACGGGCCAAGGTCGAGGGGCATGCGTACGCGAAGATCAACCGGGTGGACGGGGCGGAGTCGGGGGTTTCGAGGCAGATCGAAGGCGTTCGAGTTTGGGTCGATCCTCGGCCAGACGGTGATCGACGGCCTTGCTCAAAACCATCGTCGCCCGAGACTCAATGCTTCGCGTGAGTGCGCGATCCAGGAGGACGCGAGCGGCATCGAAGTGCGGGACCGAGCGGTAGTAATCGTCCTTCTCCGAGGCCAGGTCGCCCAGTGCCATTTCCACGCTCGCGGCGGCGCGTTCCAGAGAGTACGCATCCTTGTTCAAAGGCTTGGGAATGAGCTTACGGGCCGCCTCGACGTCCCGTTTCGCGTCCTGGAAGTAGGCCATGGCTCGCTCGTACTCGGCCGATTTCCGTGGTTGCGGCACGCCGTCGATGGCGGGCGGCCTCGGGACCGCATGGCCCAAGGTCACCCGGACCTCCCCCCGCTTACGCCAGTACATGGAGAGCTTGGCATCATCGACGTCCGAGCTCAGGTTCATCTCCTTGGCTCGTTTGACCGCGTCGATTGCGGACGTGAACGATTTTTCCGCCTCCGCGTAATCGCCTTGAATCACGGCGATTTCCGCGAGTCCCGCGTGGGCCGAGAATAGGTAGCTGGCGTACTCCAGGGCTTTCCGGTACGCGGCCGTCGCGGTGGCCAGATCGCCAGCCATCCGAGCCGCTCCTCCCCTCTGGTGGTAAAGCATCGCCAGTTGACTCTTCGAAACGCGGGAGCTTTCCTGTTTCTCCGCCAACCCGATCGCCTTCCCGGCCTCTTTCAGCGCGGCGGCACCATCTCCCATATTTCCATAGATCTGCGCGATGGACGAGCGCACGTTGAACGAGTCCGGTTCAAGTTTGCGGGCGGTCGCGATCGCCTGGCGGGCAGCCACATATTTCCCCGAGGTCACGAGGGACTTCGCGATATCGAGGTAGTAGGCCGCCGCTTTCTTGGGGGCGTACATCGTAGCGAACGCGGCAGCCACGACCAGGACAGCCGCGACAGTGCCGATCGAGGCCAGCGCCAGTCGGCCCACCCGAAATCGCGTCGTGAAATTGCGGGTGCGCTCGATCCGCGAAGGGTTCTTCACTTCAACGAGAGGGCGACGCGTATAGAACCGCTCGAGGTCCTCGGCCAGGGCTCGGGCACTCGAGTAGCGGTATTCGGGCCGGAAGGCGAGGCAGCGGGAAATGATCGCATCCAACCCGTGCGGGATCTCCGGATTCAAGTCCCGAACGGATCCGAGGCCGATCGCGCGGCGGTCGAGCAGCTCGCCAATGGCGCGGGGTAGTGGGATCGCGGCGTCGGGCGCCTCCGGACGGCTGCCGGTGAGGAGCTCTCCCAGGAGCAATCCGAGGGCGTAGATATCCGCCGACTCGCCCACGTGGCTCCATCGCTCCGGGTCGAGGAACGCCTCGAGCTGCTCCGGGGCCATGTACGGCAGCGTGCCGCCGCGAAGCGCGGCCTCGGCCTGATCGGGCGTTTGGGGCGAGTGCGCGAGGTTGAAGTCGAGCAATTGGGGGCCGTCGCGATCGGTCAGCAAAACGTTTGCCGGCTTGATGTCCCGATGATGCACGTTCTGGCCGTGGGCATAGGCCAGGGCACGCGCGACGACCGAGACGATCCAGGCCACGCCCTCGGCATAGGTCCCCTTCGCGGGGAACCCTTTCCAGCTCGCCCCGTCGCGATCGTCGTTCGTGCCGGCCGGTTTGGCGCGGGCGGCGGTCTCCCGCAGGACCATCGCGGAGCGGGGCCGCGAGGCCGGGTCAACCTCCCGGATCACCTTATCCAGCGTCAGACCCGGCCGGTAGGGCATGCACAGGCCGCGCAGGCCGGTCTCCGCATCGTCGGTCACGGAGAGCACCGGCACGATGTGGGCATGATCGAGGCGGCCCTGAATCGCGGGCTCTTTGCCGCGATCGGTGGAGACCTTGAGCGCCACCTCGCGATCGCCCAGAGATTCATCCCGCGCGAGGAAGACCCTCGCCGTGCCACCCTGGCCGAGGACCGAGCCGAGCCGGAACGACTGGAACCGCTCACCCACGTTGGGCAGCCGCGAGGTCGAGGGTGTCACCCCGACGGCCTGGCTCAGCATCCGGTGGTAGCGCAGTTGCGAGAGCAGCGAGTCGCGCCATGGGTCATACCGTGCGCAGAACACGTCCGGGTCAAGCTGCTCGCCGCGTTCTTCACGCAGGCAGTATTCCTCGTAAACCAGGCTCACGACCCGTTCCCTCGCCGCGCGAAGGGGCGCGAATCGTTCGAGGTAGGCGGCGACGTCGGGGCGATCGCCGAGCTCGAAACGGCGGCGCAAATCGGCCTTGATCAGGGCCGCGAGCAGGTCGACCGAGCCCTCCGGCGAGAATCGCGTCCAGATCGCCTCGACCGACGGGGCAGTACCGAGCGACCAGGCACGCTCCAGTTCCAGGACCGCCCGGTCAGCCGAAGCCGGCGCGGCGAGGGACCCGGAGGAATGCACGCGGGCGGGAACCAGACTGTTCACGAATGGGCTCCCTTCTCATCGGAGGCCCAGGAGTCGCCCAGGTCCTTGAGGAATCGCTGCACCCGCCGCAAATGCCAGCCCGTCTTCTGAGCGATCTCCTCGTTGGTGTAGCCCTGGCCCTTGAGCTCAAGGACTAGCCGCTCCTGCCCGGTTTGACCGGAGAGGAGCCGCTCCCTCGCCTCGCTGGCCTGGGCGAACTGGCTTGGCGTCGGGTCTTTAGAAGGGACGTCCCCCCCGCCCTCGCCGGGGCGAAGCCAGGCGCCGAGGGGGCGCTCGCGTCCCTGGTCGTGCTTGAGCGTGTGGAGCCGGCGATGCTCGTCGATCACCTTGCGCTCGGCGGCCGTCGAGAGGAACGCCACCAACTCTCTCAGAGTCGGGAAGTCGAATTTCTCGGGCTTCTCAGCCAGACTTTTCCAGACATCGCCGACGAAGTCGGTCGAGTCGTACAGGGAGCGCATGGACGGCGAATTCAGCTTACGACGAATGACTCGCAAGACTTTCGGGTAACACGCATCGTAAAGCTCGCGCCAGGCCGTCTGATCCCCCGTGCGGGCACGGGCGAAGAGGCCGTCCGAACTATCGGATGCGGAATCCGTCGGTTGGCTCATGGCCTGTAGTCCTCCCCGGTGTCGAGGGGAGGGTTGAATCAGTCGCAAACAAGCTGAATCGGCGACGTGGAAAAATAGGTGGGCGCGACCGATCCCCCTCCCCGGACGTTCATTCTATCGAGGAGGAGGGTATATGTAAGCGCGGTCTTCCAAGAAATATTAAATTTGTCCGCCAAAATAATGCCGGTAGCTCTGTCGGCCGTACGACTCGCTCTCGATCAATGACCAAACCGCCCTAACCGCGTTGGCCACATCCGTAGCCTTGGAGGATTTCGAGACGCGATCCGGCTCCGGAACGCTCTCGCCCTGGTCGCGTCGGGGGCTCGACTCAGGGCGTGATGTCGGGCGGGGTCATATCCATGGAATCGCTAGGGACGCTATACGTGGTGGGCGGGTCCATCATGATCGTCGGCGGATCAATATCGAGGGGCATCGGCGGGGGAGGGACGAAGACGGTGGGGGCGATGCGGCTGGGGAGCACGTCCAGGGAGGGGTGGAAGTTGCGACGCATGGTTCGACGGGACATGGGCTTACTCCTTCAAAGCGAATAGATTCTACGACCTGGTGGGCAACACATGACACATGGTCCCGCGCGGATTTCCGACGAGAGCCGAGCGATCGGCCCCGGATCCCTCATCGGACCGAAGCGATCGTCAGTTCAAGCTGAACTGTCGAGCCACCGCGGGACGAACAAACTCGGGCGCGAGAGAATTGACCGGGTAGGCGTCATCCGGGATCAAGTCCCGGGCCGCCGCACGATACAGCTCGCAGGCCCAGTGCTGGTCTCTGGCCTCGGGGCGGAAGCGGTCGGCGAGATCCTGACGGTGATGACGGCAGGCGGCCAGATAGCGGCCCAGGGCCGAAATCTGTCGGCACGGGCCGAGGAGCACCACCTCAAGGGCCTCGCCTCGACGGAGCAGGCATTCGATCCGCCTGAGTTCCTCGAGAAGCTCGCTTCGCAGTGTACGCACGATCCGACGAACCCGGCTCACATAGCGGCGACGTGAGGTCGCTCGGGTCAGCTCAGACCATGGGTCGGCCGCCGTTGAGACCGCAACCTGGCTGGCCACAAAGAGTTCAGGATCGACTGGCACCCAGTTCTCGCGGCTGTGGGCATCCAGGAGGACGGCCGCCGCAGCGGACCAGAGACGGGGATCGAGACTCGTCTGACGCCATTCGGGGCGCCGTCGCAAATAGGCTAGTTCGATTCGTTCCGCCACCTGCTCGATGACTCGCGGTGTCTGTAGCACGTGTACCTCGAACCGAAGCCCTCGGGTCATTCGCCTGTCCACCGTCGCGGAAGAGCCAGGTCGCGGATCGGGCACGCCGAGCCGTCGTCTCCATCGACTTCGACTTCAAGAACCGAAATCCCGGGATCGCCGCGACATGGCTTTCCTCGGAATTTGGAAAACATCCCGTATCGGGGTTCCGGCCAGCCAGCGTCGACCGCTCGGCTTCTTATTTATGTGAGACTTTTCTTAGACATACGTGATGGCATTCATCCGTATTGTCCTCGTGTGTTCTGCACCCCTCTCCATCTCTGGCCTGGCTTTCTTCGCCTTCCAGTTGGCAACCTTCCTTAATATCGCGAATGGCAGGCTGGACCCGGGGCGGAGGGTCGACTATAGTTGCGGAGGATAGCCCCGTTCGGACAGCACGAAGTTTCGTCCAAGGTCCCGAACGGGGCCGATCCCACCGCCGGAGGGCGGGACGAGGCGGGCCGATGCCTCAACGGTTCAACTGGCAGTCCATCAAATCGGGCCTCGCCGCGCGGATCCGTCAAGTCCGCGAGGAACTCTACGGCGCGCACGGCGGTCCGCTCCTGGCCGAGACGCTCCGCATCCCGTTCCGGTCGTGGCACGAATACGAGTCCGGTGGTACGATCCCGGCCTTGATCATCCTGCGTTTCATCGAGGTGACCGAGGCGCATCCTCACTGGCTTCTGACCGGCGAGGGGAACCGCTATCTCACGGACGACGACGGGGCCTGACGCCGTCCTCGCCCACTCCGGGATCGCCCCATGCCGAGACGCGCCCCGAACCGAGATCTCGAGCGACTGATCCGTCTGCTCCTGGACTTCCTCGGTCTCGGCCGGTCGCGAGCCGGATCTCTCCCCGGCCTGCGGGGCCTCTCGCGTCTCCAGCGACTGATCTTGACCCTGGCGCTGGGCCTGGGCGTGATGATCGTCGGCTGGCTCGTCGCCCACTCCCCCGCCCGACCACGTCTCATCCCGGGATCGTCGGCGCCTCGGCGGGCCGATGGCTATCTCTTTTGCTCCTGGAACGTCGAGAACTTTTACGACGACCGCGACGACCCCGCGAACCCCGACGAGGATGAGAACTGGTTCGGTCGCGACCCGGACGCCTTCGCTCAGAAGGTCCGCGCCCTCAGCGATGCGGTCCTCCTTCACAATGGCGGCTACGGGCCCGACATCCTCGCCCTGGTCGAAGTCGAGAGCCTACGCGCCATGGAGGCGCTACGCGATGCGCTCAATGCCCGGCTCGCGACCGAGTGGCAGTACACCGGCATCGTTCAGCGCGACAATCCCACCGGCCGCAAGTTCGGCCCGGCGGTCCTCACGCGCCTGGCCATCCGCGACGACCTGACGCGCGGAGCCCGCGAGTTCGGCGGCCGCCGGATTCTGGAAGCGCACCTCGAAGCCGACGGCGCGCCCCTGGTCGTCCTTGCTAGCCACTGGACCAGCCGCCTGCGTGGCGACAGCACCATCGACAAGCGTGCCAAGTACGCAGAGGCGATTTATGGCCGATTCCTCCAGCTTCACCGCGACGATCCGGCCGTCGATCTCGTTCTCTCGGGCGATTTCAACGACGAGCCCGATGACCCCTCCTTACGCGACGAACTCCACACCGTGAGCGACCCGGGGTTGGTCCGTGAGGACGATCCGCAGCCGAATCTGCTTGATCTGGTTACCACGCTCGACCCCCGCGGCGAAGGGACCTATTACTTGAACGGCCGCTGGGAGATCCTCGACCACATCGTGGCCGCGCCCGGCCTGCTCGACCCCAAGGGCTGGCTCGTGCGGCCCGAAACCCTGGAGGTCGGCCGCTTCCCGGAACTCATCCGCGGCCGAGCCGGCTCCCCCTGGAAGTTCGGCGGACCCAGGAGCACGGGTGCTCGTGGTGTTTCCGACCACCTGGCCCTGTCGGTTCGATTGAAAGTCGCGAACTGACGAATTTGGGACCCTCTCGCACCGGACATCTCTGCGAGCCCCACATCTTGGCGGGGGCGTGCGGCCCGACGTTCCCCCGTGGGAATGCCGTCCTCGACGCCCCGCGTCGGCATTTCCGGGTGGGTGGCACGGGGTCCGTACCCGGACCCCGTGCCACCCGGCATCTCGACCTCGGGCACTTAATTAAGGCTCGGGATGGGTTGCGGGGTGGTGACGGATCGGCCCTGGCGATCCCCCCGGTAGGTCCGACTTCAGTCGGTCCTGTCCACGTCTTGTGTTAGGGCAGGACCGACTGAAGTCGGACCTACTGCCCGTCATCCGAGGCCCTGCGCCGCAGCCACCCCGCAACCCATCCTGAGCCTTGATTAATTAAATGGCCCCATGAGCCAATCAATCCTCTCGGACGATCTTCAGTCCCAGGTCCACCCCCTGGCCTCCTCGGGTCTGCGTGCAGCGGACGGCGACCGAGTTCTTACCCGCATGGAACAGGGCCTTGGCCGATTCGCCAAGCCGGAGATCCTGATACTTGGTCGTGAAGCCTTCGTCTCGGTAAAATGGCTTGCCGTTGACGAAAATCTCCACGTCTTCATCGTGGAACAGGTGCAGCATCAGAGCGTCGCCCTTCGCAAATTCGGGAACATCGACCGTCGTCCTCAACCAGATCGCGGGCGAATCCCAGAGGGTCCGATCCTGGAGCGCGGGCGTCTCCGGCGTGCCGAATCCGGCGGGGCCTCGCTTCCACGAGGACGCGTCGAAATCCGCGTCGAGCCATTTCGCCCCCGGGTCCGCCGTGGTGTACGACCAGGTCGTGGGCGGACCGCCGTTGGAGTCTCCGGCGCGAAGAATCGCGACCTGGCGTGCCGCCGCCACATCCACGACGATCGGCGTGTCGGGCTTGACGCCGAGGTCGTCCGGCAGGACCGCCTGGGTCTCGATCACGAGCGTCGGGTCGAACGGGTACGCGCCGGCCTCCGCCCCGTAGATCGAAAGGCCGCCGAGATGCTCGGCATCGGCCGGGACGCCCAGGCTGAGGACCAGGGGTTTGCCCAGCTTGAAATCGTTGCGGATCGCCACCGGAAACTCGGCTTCCACGCGCACGATCTCGCCGTGCCCGCCGTGCTCGATCCGCCGCAAGTGCGACAGGACGCCTCGGGCGTCGGCCGGATCGTCGGGCAGGGGGACGCGGGCGGCCTGCTGGCCGTTGAGGCGGATTTCGAGCGTCGAGGGCCATTTCCTGGCGTCCGTCTGCGGGTTGTCCTGCGCATTGACGCGTTCGGCCCAATCGACCTGGTCCCGCCCGCCCTTGCTCGCCGCCTCCAGGCCGAGAGTGAACGACTTTGGGCCGGCCTTGAGAACCTCCGCGGGCAGCTTCAGCCGGTACTCGAACCCGCCCGATCCCCGGCCCCACGCCTTGCTCAGGGGCGTGTCTATCCCGCCCGAAAACTTCGCCGAGGCGAAATCCCCCGGCGCGAACCGAATCGCCACCGCATGATCGTTCAATCGCTCGATGCGAGGCGCCGGCTTGTCCGGCGTGACGACGAGGTTCACGAAGTTCGCCGCCAGGCGGTGCCCGTGGTCGTCTTCCAGGACCATCGCCAGCGCCCCGACGAATCCGACCGGGATGCGGACTGCGAGAGGCTTCTGCTCGGTGACGGCGAACGGCTTCCACTCCACGGCCCGGGTCCGTTCGGCCACCTCCAGCACTTCACCCTCGCCGTCGGTCCCCTTGATCCACCATCGCAGCGTCGGCGCTCCCTTCACGCCCGAATAGTGGCTGACAAACAGCGGGACACGGATCAATTCGTTGGGCCTGGCCTCGATCACCGGCGGGGCGTCGTAGCCGATGAAGTCCGCCCCTTGGAGGTCGTTCGGCGTCATGTTCGGGACGAAGGCGTCGTAACCGAATTCTTTCTTGCCGCGATCGTAGTCGAAGAAACCGTTGTGCTCCCACTCGATGTCGGTCAGCTCGGTATAAATATAGCCTTGAATTTTGTTATGCCGGCGCAATTGCGTGGTCAGATCCCGAAATCCCCATGAGACGTCCCGATCGCCGCCGCCGGCCGAGATGCTGCCGTACTCGGAGTTGATGAGCGGCGACGCGTTCATCGTCTCGCCGGGCACGTAATTGAAGGCGCTGCCGGGCTCGGATCGCTTCACCACGTCCTCAATGTGCCTCTTCGCGGCCGGGTGATCGTCGATGTAGAAGTGCCAGCTATTGAGGTCCGAGCCGCCGACATGGTCGTAATTGCACGGCGAGTTGTCCTCGACAAGCCGCGTCGGATCGAGTTTCCTCGTCTCGGCGACCATCGCCTTGACCCAGGCCTGCGTGTCCTTGTCGGCCTTGTAGTTCGGCGGGCTGCCCAGGCCCCACGTCTCGTTGAAATCCACCCAGGCGAAGATCGAGGGATGGTTCCTGTCGCGGGCGACGACCTCGCGCATGGTCGCCTCCCACGCCTTGCGCGCCTTCGCGTTCTGCTCCCAGGTGTTGGGCATGTCCTCCATGATCAGCATCCCCAGCTTGTCGGCCCAGTACAGGCGGCGAGGCTCCTCCGGCTTGATGTGGATGCGGAGGAAGTTGGTGCCGACGGACTTCGCAAGCTCGATGTCTCGCTTCAGGAACGCATCGGTCGGCGCGGTGTAAATGCCCTTCGGATTGAACGACTGATCGAGTGCGCCTCTCAGATAGATGGGCTTGCCGTTGAGGAAAATGCGCTCGAAGTCCTCGCCGGGGAGCTTGCCTCGGCTGATCGTGCGGAGGCCGAAGTAGGTCTTGATGGAGTCAACAACCTTGTCGCCGTCCTTCAATTCGAGGGTTACGTGGTAGAGATGGGGCGAATCCGGAGTCCAGAGCTTCGGGTCACGGAGATCGACCGGAACCTCGAATCTCGTTGCGGCCACGCCGCCATTGATCGACGACACTCCCGGCTTTCGACTTGTCCCGACAATCGTGGGGTCATCGGATCGGATCGACAGGCTGTAAGGTCGCTCGCACGGATAATTCACCGCCGCCGAGATTGTGGCCCGCGCCGGGTCAATCTCGGTCTTGATTCTCACATCCCAGATGGGATACGCCGGCCGCGCCTCCAGCCACACCGTCTGCCAGATCCCCGAGGTGGTCGTGTACCAGCCAACCTGCTTGCCCGTCGGCAAGCTGGGATCGGTCGGGTCGAACGCCCGGACGACCACCGTGTGCGGGCCGTCTCCCTTCAACGCCTCGGTCACGTCGAACTCGAATGGCGTGTAACCGCCCTCGTGATCGCCGACTTTGGTGCCATTAACCCACACGTCGGCCCGATGATCGACGGCGCCGAAACGGAGCCAGACGTGATGCCCTTTCGGGAAGTCCCCGGGCACCGAGAACGTCCGGCGATACCAGCCCACCTTGGGCGCATCGGTCAACTTGCCCAGGCCCGAAAGCTCGCTCTCCCAGGCGAACGGCACGACGATCGTCCTGTCGAACCCCTTCGCCGCCGGCTCGTACCATTTGTCGGTCAGGCCCTGATCCCTGGCGTCGAACCGGAACTCCCATTTGCCGTTCAGGTTCGCCCAGTGCTCCCGGACAGCGTCGGGCGTGGGATGCTCGGGTCGCGGGATGTCCTCGGCGGTCGCGCCAGGGAGCCATCCGATCAGGGCGAAGAACAGCGCGGGGAGCCGCGTCATGGGTTTGATCCTTCCGAAATGATCAGGCCTCGGCATTCTCGAACCCCTCCGCCCGTCGAGGGCTCGGGGATTGGCCGATCTTATCCGAGAGGACCGAAGTGGTGTTCGTCTTGACTGGGAAAATTCGCGAGGGTGGCAAAGCCTGACATCGCCCGACGCCTCCGTAGTTGGGTCCTTTGCCGGAGGTCGAGCAACCCGCCACCCTGCGGATCGCCTGATCGAAACCCGGTCCGGACGCGATATTGATCTCAGGGAGCCGGACCCCTGATCCCCGAGAGTTCCATGGAACCCGGCGCAGAATGGGACTCGGTTCCTCACGGGGAATCGGGTTTCCGCACCGGGAGGCCCGCTCATCGGGTTCCTGGCGAGAGGAAGCGACGCCGAAAAAACCGCAAATGGCGATCGAGGGCCATGGCACGCGATATGCGATATGTCCACATGCCTGTTTGAGCACGGACCGACACCGACGCGGAGACGCCGCTTTCCGGCCTGGATGATCTTCCCGCAAGGAGTTGCATCATGGGTACTTACAAGCGCAGCAGAACGACCCCGAGCGTTGAGGCCCTGGAAAACAAGACCCTCCTGGCCGCCTCGATCGGAGGTCTACATACGCTCCAGGCCGCGTCGGGAGCGACCGTCACCGTCGAGCGAGAACGGTTCCGCGTCATCGGCAACCAGATGATCTTGAACTTGCAATTGAACAGCGGCGGACAGCGGTTCACCGAGGTCTTTCGACTCAATGCGCGCAAGCTCACTCCGAATGCGGTCAGTACCCTTTCCGAGTCCGACCTCATCAATCAGTTCGCCACCGCCGCCCTGGCAAGCCTGAGCGGCAGCCAGGGCCGGAACGCCTCGTTCTCCAATGTGATCAACTCCGGCGGCGTTCGCTTCAACCAGTCGGTATCGATCCGCGGAAGCTCTCCGGGGGCGGTGAACCTTTCCAATCTGTTCTCATCAACCGACGCATTTAACGCCTTGGTGCAAGATCTGACGGGCCGGATCGGGTCCCAGACCGGTAGCCTCAACCGCAGCTTCCAATCGTTGTTCCCGACGGGTACAACCACGACGAGCACGAGCACGTCGCTCACCAATGGCGGCCTGACCGCTAGCTCCCTCAACTCCGCCCTCAACGGCGGGACCTCGTCCAGTCTTTCCGGTCGGGCCACGACCGGCAACACGGCGGGCCTCACCAGCAGCACCACGACCGGAAGCACGACAGGCATTTCCACAAACGCGGCCAGCACCCAGACGCGGGCATTGAACCTGTCTCAGTTCAATCCCGGTGTCGGCTCGACCGGGACGGCGATCGGCAACGGGTTCCAGGCCTTCGGTGCCGCGACCAGCCCGAACGGGGTGGGATTCCAGAATATCGCGATCCCGACGATCTCCTCGCTGACCGGAGCCCAATCGACCAACCTCACCGCTGGCACCTTCAACGGCACGGCCACCCCCGTCGCTACCGTGACTCCGACCGGCACCGTGACCACCGCGACTGGCACGGGGGTTACGGGAACTGGCGTCAATACCAGCACGGTCACGGCCACGGGGATCGGCCCTGGACTGGTCGGCACGACCACGACCATCGGAACCATCGACAGCACCGGCAGCCTCACCGGAACAGGCAATGGGACGGGCTTCTTCGGAAACGGATTCACCGGAACGACCGGAACGTCGGGGACGATCGACGCCACAGGCACGTTCACGGGAACAGGTAATGGGACGGGCTTCTTCGGAAACGGATTCGCCGGAACGACCGGAACGTCGGGGACGGTCGACGCCACCGGCACGTTCACGGGTGCCGGCAACGGCACCGGATTGACCAGCACCACGACCGCCTTCACCACCGGATTGACGGGCACCACGACCGTCATCAACAACACCGGAGTGACGGGCGCGGGCATTGGCGTCGGCACCGGATTCACGGGCACCGGGGTGACCGGCACGGGCACGAACATCGTGATCACCTCGCCCACCGGCACGGTCACCGGGTAGGGCAATGGCACGGGGCTCGTGTTCTAATCCCTCGGGCTCACCTGGACTGGGTACAACCTCAGGGATGTGCCCTTGTTGATCGGGGTCGGGGACTTGCCAGGTCCTCGGCCCCGAGACGCTTATCAGACAATCGTTCGACCCAGGGGTTCGGCCAGCCGCCGAAGGTCCTCCAGGAGGCGATCGAAGGCCGCGAAATCGAGCGACTGCGCGCCGTCGGACATCGCGTGGTCCGGGTCGGGGTGGATCTCGATCAAGAGCCCATCGGCCCCGGCCGCGAGGGCCGCCAGGGCCATCGGCGGCACGAATGCCCTCTTGCCCGTCCCGTGGCTGGGATCGACCAGGATCGGCAGATGCGAGAGTGCTTTGACGGGAGGGATGACCGAGAGATCGAGCGTATTGCGGCTGTGATCGGAGAAGGTCCGCACACCGCGCTCACAGAGAACCACGTCGCGATTCCCGCCCGCCAGGATGTACTCCGCCGCCATCAACCATTCTTCGAGGGTCGCCGACATCCCTCGCTTCAAGATCACCGGCTTCCTCGCCTTCCCCGCCCGCTTCAACAGGCTGAAGTTCTGCATGTTCCTGGTGCCGATCTGGATGAGGTCCGCCGCCTCTTCCACCGCGTCGGCGTTCTCCGTGTCCATCAGCTCGGTCACGATCCCCACTCCGGTTCGCGCCCGTGCCTTTGCCAGGATCGCCAGCCCCTCCAGACCCATCCCCTGGAACGAATACGGGGAGCTTCTCGGTTTGAACGCCCCCGCTCGCATCAAGGTGATCCCTCGCGAAGCCAGATGCTCGGCCGTGCGCAGGATCATCTCTTCGTTTTCCACCGAGCAAGGCCCCGCGATGATCGTGAAGTTCGGCGGTCCGATCGGAGCCATCGGTGTTTGAATGAGCGTATCTTCCCCCTTCATCTCCCGGCTAGCGAGCTTGTACGGCTTCGTCACCCGGATCAGCTCCGAGACGGCGGGGAGCACCGCGAGGAGATTGGCGTCGATCGCCCCGGTATTGCCGGTGATCCCGATCGCCGTCCGCGTCGGGCCGGGCATCGGGTGCGGCGTGAGGCCCATGTCTCGAATCGCGGCCAGCACCCGGTCAATCTGATCGGGGCTGGCGTGGCTGCGCATGACGACGAGCATGAGGAATCCACCGGGTCGGTCGTTGATCGTATTTAGAATCGTCGCTCTGCGCCCTTGGAACGGCCACCGCAAGGCCCGGGAGGTTAGACGGGAAGCGACGCGCCACGGCCCCCCAGCAAGCGGTCATACTCATCCCGGATCACCCGGTAGCACTCGCATGAGACGGCCTCCAGCCCCGGGGAATCGACGATCCGGATCGCCTTTCGGCCGTACCGGATCAGGCCGCTCTCCTGGAGACGCGCGGCGGCCTCGCTGACCACCGGCCGGGGGCTGCCCAACATCTGGCCGATGAACTCTTGCGTGAGACTCAGATCCTCCGACTGGATCCCGTCGCGGGACTCCAACAGCCAGCGGGCCAGCCGCTGGCTCACGCTGTGCCGCCGGTTGCAGGCGACGTTCTGGGACAGTTGGGCGATGTACGCCTGGGTATACCGCAGCATCACGTCCCGGAACGGCTTGTTGTGGTCGAACTCGTCCAGGAGCGGCCCGGCTTCCATGCGGACTGCGGCCCCGGGGACCTGGGCGACGTATCCGGTTTGATTCGTCGTCCGCCCGCCCATGAAGGCGTTCACTCCGGCCATCTCGCGATTGCCGAGGACCCCGACCTCGGCCGTGTGACCGTCGAGCATGGTGACGGTGACCGAGATCAGACAGTCAAGCGGAAAGTACACGTCATGGATGGGCTGGCCGGGGCGGTGCAAGACGAGGCCGCTCGTCAGGTCTTGGGCCGTCATGAACCGGCCGAGCCGCCCGAAGACCTCGTCAGGTATCGCCGAGAGCAGCATGTTCTGGCTCGCCATCGGGCTCCTCCCATGCTTCGGCATCCTCCGCCCGGCAAGTACATGCGCATCTCGATGGCATGATCGTTCATGCCCACGTCTAATCAACCCAGAGCCGGGCCTTCTACATGAAAAGTACCGAGCCCGGCGCCACGTTGCAAGGGTTTAGGGGAGCGACGATTACGTCTTTCCGATGTATCTCCGTCATGTGCGGGCGGCACCCGAAAACGATCAGCCGGCTGCCCCTATGTCGCCGGTCGCCGGGGCATCCGCCGATCGATGGCCTTCGGGGGAGACCGCTTCGTGTGACGCCGATCCCCACAGAAAGCCTCGGCCCGCAAGGGCCTCCAGGGCGAGCAGGAGACGGGGAAGGCCGTCGGGCGGTCCGGCGAGATCATGTCCCTGGCAATTCATCGCGCGGCCCTTTCTCCTCATTTCCAGAGCCCAGGTATAGCCATCGCACACGAGCGGTCCAAAATCGCCTTGCCAATCCCAGGCCCCGATCTCGCCTGCCACCTCCCAGAAGTGTTCCCTGTCCCCGGGTGCGGTCTCAACGTCTCTGATGGAGTCCTCGCCGGTCTTCTTCAGCCAAGGGGCGAGGTCGGCCAGGGCGATTAACTGTTGCTCATCCCCGTCGCGACGGAGTCGTTCCAGATAAAGCGACCCTGGTTCCGAGGCGGCACTCGTGCCATTCCACGGCCCCCTGTGGATAGTCCCTGAAGGAGGAGTTGACGGAAAAATAGAAGAACTCATCCCCCCGTATCGCACCTCGCCAATGGGTCATCTTCCAGAGCAACGATCTGACCCCGGATACCAGGCGCATCGTTTGTCTCCGCCGCCGTCGCTCACATTCCGCGGCCCGAGAACGGCTCCGTCACAAGTGTCGGTCAGCCGCCCGCCTCAGAGCTTCGAACGACTCGGCGGCGTGATCGTCGCGGAAGCCTAAAACGAGGGCCGTGAGACGCCTCTGAGCACTCATGGGAGACCGCCGCAAGTGCGCCGTTTCCAGCAAGCCGCCTGGAAATCGTCAGAGCGGCCCGGATCGATTGAACCAGGCCGCCCCGAGAGGTTATTTCTTTGACAACACCACAGGCGTACCAACCCCTTCCGCCTTCGTCGCCGGAGGCACCGCCATGGCCTCCCTCGTCATCTTGTCGGCGTACTCTTCGAGGGACTTGGAGCCGTCGGCGTCGGAGAGCTGGAAGCCGGATTTCTCGGCGACCATGAGGCTGATGAGGAGGCCGAACAGGCCCTGGGCGGAGTGGTCGGAGCCGCCGTGGCCGTCGCCGTTGGAGGAGTGGCCGTTCGACCCGGCCATGAAAACGCGCTGGGGAACCAGGGGCTGGTTGCTGTTGGCAAGCTGGTTGGCCACTTGCGTCAGGGCATACAACCGGGGGTCGGAGAACGACTGGATCTTCCGCAGGAGGACCGACGCTTCGGAGAGCCCGATCTGGGCGATTTTCGAGGCTTCGCCTTTACCGGCGAGGGTGCGTTGCTCGGCCTCGGCCTGAGCCATGACGACGGTTTGTTCGGCCTGCTTCTTGGAGCGCTGAAGCTCGGCCTCGGCGGTGACGACCATCTGCTCGGCCATCTTGCGGGCGCGCATCAGGTCGGCCTCGGCCGCCTTGCGGGCCTTGGCCAGCTCGGCCTCGCCCTGGTTCTCGACGATCTGGACCTGCATCTTGGAGTTCGTGAGCGAGGTCTGCATCGTCGCCTGCGCCTGGGCGTCGTTCAGGGTCTGGAGCTTCTCGGCGGCGGCGCGCTGGCGCTCGTAGGTCTCGATCTGTTCGACGGAGAGCTGGCGCTGGCGCAACTGCTCCAGCAGCGTCTCGATCTTGCCGCCGGCCTCGGCCGTGTCGGGCTTGCCGATCAGGACGTCCACGCACTCGATGTCGAACTGGCCGAACCGGGCGGAGAGGGTGGCCTTGGCCTCGGCCTGGATGTCGTCGCGATCCTGCAAGAGTTGCAGCATCGTCCGCTTGTGGGCGACATCGCGGAAGAACGCCGAGAGCATCGGGTCGAGCGTCTGCGTGATCAGCTTCTTCACGTCGCCGAACCGCTGAATCACGTTCGGGGCCTTCTGGTAGTCGATGTGGACGACGACCGAGAGCGGCAACGTCGGCTCATACGCATCCTTGGTGACGAGGTCGATCGACCGAAGGCTCTCGTCATAGCGGTGCGTCTCGGTCCGGCCGGTCACCCAGTGCAGCACGAAGTTCGTGGTGGGCACCATCACGATGCTGCCGGCGTAGGGGTTGAACCCGTACTTGCCGGGGCCGAGCGGCCGTTCGAGCACGCCTCGCTCGCCCTCGGCCACGCGCTCGCCGTGGCGGAAGCCGGTGCCCGACGTATCCTGACCGACACGGCCATAGTAACTCACCACCACGCCGACGAAGCCGATCGGCACGACCGTCTTGGGGACGACTTCCACAGTGGCGAACCAGCGATTGATGAAGTAAGTTCCGTCCGTCAGCGGCACGTACTGCCGGCCGCGATGTCCCCCGGCGGCGAGGAACGCCTCGGGGTCCTGGTAATTGTTGTGGAAGAACTTATCGGTCGCCTGCGTGCCGACGGCCGGGGCAATGATCTCGCCAGGACCCAGGCTGGGGCCGTCCTGCACGGTCACGATGCCGAGCGAGTCCACCGAGATCTGTCGTTCCGGGTTGATCGGGTCGGGCGCGAGGATCGGCGCTCCGATCACCACCGGGCTGAACCCGTTGATCAACTTCAGCTCGTTCTGCCAGCCGACCAGCGTTTCCAGCTCGCGGCGGCCCTGGAATTCCAGGCGATACACCGCGTCCTCGGTGATCACGACGTACAGCGCCAGGTTGATGGCATACACGCCCTCGCGGAGGAACATGCGCTGCCGGCCGCGCTGGCCGAGACGCTCCGGGTCCTCGGCGCTCTTGGTCGCCCGATCGCCCAGCAGGAACGTCCGAGCATCCTGGAAGTTGTTGGAATCCACCACCCGCCCGAGCGTCTGGCTCGGGGAGAGCGGCTCGCCGTCGCGGGCGTAGACGTAGCCGATCTTGCCCTGGGGCACGGTCACGAGGTTGACCTTGTGGATGCGGTACTGCCAACCCCAGAGCCCGAAGTGGGCGCCGCCGCGGAGCAGGTCGGCCTGGAAGCCGGCCTCGCCCGAGAGCGCGATGATCCGGCCCTCGGTCACCGAGCCCGTCGGCGACCAGAGCTTCTCCACGATCCCGACCCGGTTATTGGGGATGTACCTCATCCCCGAGAGCACGATCGCCGCGATCACCGCGACGACCAAGCCCACCGCCACAAACACGAACGTGTCCCCCGGGAACAGCTCGGCCCACATCACCGGTCCGAACCCGATCCCCATTGCCGCGAACATGTTGCGACCCCAAAAAGGCCCCGGCGTCATCGACGGGCAGGTGACGCCAAAAAGTTTGCCTAGACCCCCTCGTCGCATTTATTGTCACGCGCGACACGACGGCCCGCCAGGGTGCATTCGCCGGAATGCAGCAAAGATTGCGGCGAGGATCGCCGGGCGGAGCCTGGGAGAACTAACCCTTCGGGGCTGCCATCGAGCGGGTCTTGAAGTAAACTAGGGGTAAAGTCTTCGGCCGTCATGCCCCTCCAAGTTCGATTCGGGTAAAACGAGATCGTGACGGGTGATGGAGACGACAGGAGCGCGATCGATGGCAAGTTCGCTGATGGCGCGGACGGGCGTGACCTTGGAGCAGTTCCTCCAAATGCCCGACATCGAAGCAGCGCCGGGCCTCGAATATCTCGACGGACGGATCGAGGCCAAGGCCATGCCGAACCCGGACCATGTGTTGATCGCCAAGCGCTTCGTCCGGCGACTCGATGAATTCTCCGAGACAGACGGCCTGGGAGTGACCTTCTTCGAACTCCGTCACACGTTCGACGGCCGCTCGATCCTGCCCGACGTCTCGTTCCAGCTCGCGGAGAACGTGGTCGTGGAGTCCGACGGACGGCTTGCTCGAGAGAATCGCTCGGCCCCCGACATCCACATCGAGGTCATCTCGCCCGACCAGGCGGTCCAGAAGATCCACGCCAAGCTGCTGCACTCGACGGCCAACGGCTGCGCGCTGGGGGTCATGGTCCACCCCGAGAAAAAGACCATCGACGTCTACCGCCCAGGTCGCTCTCCCGAGCGGCTGACCGACGACGGCGCGATCGACTTCGCCCCGGTCCTGCCCGGCCTGGTCGTGGCCGTCGCCGAGGTCTTCTCCTGGATGGTCGTCCGTCTCCGCCGACCGGGGGCCGACCCGGCATGACCGCGACCGAGCCGACCAAGCTCCGCCTCTCGTTCGACGCCGGCACGGTCCTGATTGAGGGCCTGCCCGAGGGCGACACGCGCGGCATCCCCGGGCTGAAGCGCGACCCGAGGACCGGGCTGTTTCGCGCCGAGGCGATCTGGTATCGAGAAATCGTCACGGATATCCGCAATAAGGGCTTCCCCTACGTCGACGCGGCACGGGCCTACGAGCCGATCAAGTGGCCAATCCGCATCGACAAGCCCGCGTTTCCCCATCAAACGGAGGGCCTCGACGCCTGGTGGAAGGCCGGGGGCCAGGGTGTCGTCGTCTTGCCGACGGGCACCGGGAAGACCCACCTGGCGAACCTCTGCATCCACAAAGCCGAGCGCCCGGCCCTGATCGTCACGCCGACGATCGACCTCCTGAATCAGTGGTACGACGAGCTCAGCGTCACGTTCGCCACCGACGTCGGATTGCTCGGCGGCGGCTCCTACGACATCAAGCCCTTGACCGTCACGACCTACGATTCCGCCTACATGAACATGGACCGGATCGGCGACAAGTTCGGCCTGATCATCTTCGACGAGTGCCACCACCTTCCCGGCCCGACCTACGGCCTCGCCGCGATCTGCTCGCTCGCCCCCTTCCGGCTTGGCCTGACGGCGACCCCCGAACGCGCGGATAACGCCCATCTCCAGACCGACCGCCTCATCGGCCCGATCGTCTATCGACGCGAAATCACCCAGTTGCGGGGGGAATTCCTGGCGGAATATCGCGTCGAGATGCTCTACGTGAACCTCACCGACGCCGAGCGATTGCACTACGAATCGTGCCGGGAGACCTACCGCGGCTTCCTGCAAGACAACGGCATCGACCTCCGCCGCCCCGGCGCCTGGGGCCAGTTCCTGTTCGCCGCGCACCGCTCCGCCGAGGGACGGGCGGCCTACCTCGCCTACCGTCAGCAGCGCGAATTATCGCTGGCCGCCCCCGCAAAGTTAGACCTCCTCTCTCGCCTCCTCGACCGCCACAACGGCGACCGCGTGCTGATCTTCACCCACGACAATGCGACCGTTTATAAGATCGCGCGTCAGTTCCTCGTACCCGTCATCACCCATCAGACGAAGACCAAGGAACGCCGCGACATCCTGATGAAATTCAATTCCGGTGAGTACCCGATCGTCGCCACCTCCCGCGTCCTGAACGAAGGCGTGAACGTCCCCGAGGCCAATGTCGCCGTGATCCTCTCCGGCAGTGGCAGCGTTCGCGAGCACGTCCAGCGACTCGGCCGAATTTTGCGGAAATCCGGCGACAAGGAGGCCACCCTCTACGAGGTCGTGACTCGCGGGACGGCCGAGGAATTCACGTCGAACCGGAGAAGGCAGCACGGGGCCTACGGCGGGGATTGATCTTCTTGTCACTGACCACGGATTTGTATGCTCAACGGCAACCTCGTCCGCGTGCGGACCTCGAAATCGCGGGTCATTCCGCTCTACCTGAACCGGGACGATCCCACATGGCTGGAGGTCGCGGAGAGCCTGCGGCTGGTCTTTCAGGAGGGGGTGGGGACGACGCGTGGGGAGATCGAGGGGGAGATTGACGAGATGCTGGGGGATGACCCCAAGACCCTGGCGCACCGGGGCCTGGCGAAGGTGCTGGAAGATCGGGCAGAGTTCGAGATCGTGGCCGATGTGCCGCCCGATCAACTGAGGGAGAAGGTCTTTTCGGCCGCCGCCGCCGAACGGAAGAGGCTGAAGGCCGAGGGGCGGCGTGCGCCGTTCCGCCGGGATTTCGTGCTGGATTCGGTCGCGGCGGAGCTGGGGATCGACGCCGAGAAGGTCACGACCTCGCTCTTCGCGGACTTGAGGGACGAGGCAAGGATGCTCACGTTCGATGACCTGAGCGCGCAACGGCTCGTCGATCGATATAACGTGGCGCTGGCGCAGGCGGTGCTCTTGCGATCGACCCTGGTCACGGCCGAAGTGCGGCGAGAGAAGCCCGCGCGCTATCGCCAGTTGTTCCGATGGCTCAAATTTCACCGGTTGCTCCACCGTGTCGAGGGGACGATGGCCGAGGGCTACACGTTCCACATCGACGGCCCGTTGAGCCTGTTCTCCTCGACGACGAAGTACGGCCTCCAGATGGCGATGTTCTTGCCGGCCCTGCTCCTGTGCAACGACTTCCGTCTGGACGCCGAGCTGCGATGGGGTCCGAAGCGCGAGCCTCGCACGTTTCACCTGGAATCGGCCGACGGGCTGATCTCGCACTATCAGGACTCGGGCACCTACACGCCCCCCGAGCTGAACGCGTTCGTCGAGCGGTTCCGCCAGGTCTCACCCGCGTGGGAGGTGAGCGAGTCGACCGAGGTCGTGGAGCTGGGCCGCGAGGGTGTGTGGGTGCCCGATTACAAGTTCGTTCACAAAAGCACGGGCGCGGATGTGTATGTGGACGTCCTTGGTTTCTGGAAACGGTCGAGCGTGGAGCGTCTCCTCAAACTCCTGCCCCAACTCGGCCCGCCGAGGTACGTCCTGGCGATCTCCGAGAAGCTCAAGGTGGACGAGGAGTCCCTCGGTGAAATTCCCGGTCCGATCCTCCGGTTCAAGGAGATCCCCAACGCCACCGAGATGGCCGCCCTGCTCGAACGGTTCGTGACGAAGACGCTCCTGTAGAGTCCGCCACTCTCATCGACCCGACAGGAGCCGCCGCTCGGCGGCGTCCAGATCGCGCCACTCGCCCGGTTGCAGGTCTCCCAGCCGGATCGGTCCAACCGCCACCCGGACCAGGCGCAGTGTCGGGTATCCAACGGATGCCGTCATGCGGCGGACCTGACGATTGCGGCCCTCGCGCAAGATCAACTCGATCCAGCATGTCGGCACGTTCTTGCGAAATCGGATCGGCGTCGGGCGGTCGGGCAAGTCGGGCTCGGTTTCGAGCAGTCTCGCTCCGGCGGGCTTTGTCATGCCGTCGTTGAGCAGGACGCCTCTCCGCAGCGATTCGATCGCCTCCTCATCCGGGATCTTCTCCACCTGCGCCCAGTACGTTTTGGGGTGCTCGAACCGCGGATCGGACAGGCGATGAGCGAGCCTTCCATCGTCGGTGAGCAGCAGCAATCCCTCGCTGTCCCGGTCGAGTCGGCCGATCGGGTAGACGTCCGGCACCGGGACGAAATCCTTGAGCGTGGTCCGGCCCGAGACGTCCGTGAACTGGGTCAGAACGTCGTAAGGCTTGAACAACTTGATGATGCGGGACGCTCGTCCGGGGCGTTGCGGAAGCATGGAAGGACTGTACCCGCAAGGGGCACATTCGCCACATGTGGAAAATTGAACATCATGGAATCGTAGAGCGGACTCGTCCCAGTCAATTCTTCCGCGACCATCGAAGAAGCCCGACGGACCGAGCGTCCAACAGAAAGTACCGGGCCTCGATAACGAGGCATCGCACCCCTCTCGCATCGTCTAAATCACTGAGGCTCGATCATCATGACCGCCTGGAAATGGCTGGTTGCGGGGATTGTATTGACATCGACGGCCCGCGCGCAGGTCGCAGACACGCCCAAGGCGGAAGAACCAGCCAAGGAACCGGAGATCGCGGCCCAGGCACCGGCTCCGGCCGTTGAGGACATGCCCGCGCCGAAGCCCGCGACGAGCAAGATCGCCGCCGTGACGTTGTATCAGGGTAACGCCCTGGTGACTCGCGAGGTGGCCGTGCCCGAGGGCAAGGGACTCGTCGAGCTGGTCGTCACTCCCCTGCCCGCTCGCACGCTCGACGGATCGCTTTATACCGAGGCGCCCGACGGGTTTCGCGTGCTCAGCACCCGTTATCGTACGCGGGCCGTGAAGGAGGACACACGGAAGGAGGTCCGCGCGAAGGAAGAGCAGATCAAGTCGTTGCAGGCCGAGGGCAAGAAAATCAAGGGCGAGTTGCGCGTCCTGGAGCAGAACCTGGAGTTCGTCCTGAAGCTGGAGAGTTTCACCGGCGTGACCATGCGAAGCCTGGCCGAGAAGGGCGCGTTCGACTCCGAGAAGATCATCGACCTGTCGAAATACGTCATGGAGGCGCGCGGGGAAAAGTCCGCGTCCAAGGTCGAACTGGAGCAGAAGACCCTGTCCAATCTCGAAGCGATGGAATTCGCCAAGCGCCAGCTCGCCGAGCTCTCGGCCGGTTCCAGCCGGACCGAGATCGATGCCGTGATCGTGGTGGACAAATCCCACGCGCCGGCCGGATCGGTCCGGTTGAACTATCTCGTCGGCGACGCGACCTGGGCACCTCGCTACCGTCTCCGCGCCGGGGGGCCGAAGGACCCGGTGCGACTGGAATATCTCGCCGCCATCGAGCAACGCTCGGGCGAGGATTGGACCGACGCCGAACTGACGCTGTCCACCGCGCAGCCGTCGTTTGGCGCGACGCTTCCGGACCTCCTGCCGCTCAATGTGTCGGTCTCGAAACACCCGGGAGAGGAAGGGAATAAGGCGTCGCTGGAGGTCGGCGGCATGGATCGGTCCGCGGCCATTCAAAATCGGGCGCAGGCCCAGGAATTCCGGGGACAGGCCGGGCAGGCATTGATCGGAAACTACACCAAGGCGGGCGGCGATCTGCTCAATCAGGCCGCGGCACTCGATCAGGCCGAGGAACTCCTGGCGAAGGACGACGACAAGGAGAAATCTCCCGGATCGAGCGCGGGGCCGAGCGTGACCTACCACCTGAAAGGGAGCCGCACCATCCCCTCGCGCCGCGATGCGCAGGTCGTCGAGATCGCGCGATTCGAGATGGCCGCCGACTACTTCGCCAAGGCCGTGCCCGTGCTTTCGCCCCGCGTTTTCCGACTCGCCCGCCTGACCAACACCGGCGATACCGTCCTCCTCCCCGGTGAGGCCACGATGTACGTCGGTAGCGATTTCGTCGGCCGGATGGCCCTCCCGCAGGTCGCGCAGGGCGAGCCGTTCACGGTGGGGTTCGGCGTCGATCCCCAGCTCCAGATCGGCCGTCGCCTGGTCAAGAAGACCCGCGCGGTCCAGGGCGGCAACCAGGTTCTGACCTATGAATTCCGCATCGTCGCCCGCAACTTCGGCACGACCCCGGTCAAGCTCCAGGTCTGGGATCGCCTGCCCAAGGGCGAGGACGAGAACGTGGCCGTGAATCTGCAGGAGACCAAGCCCGAGATCAGCGCCGACCCGCTCTACCTCCGCATCGGTAAGCCCGAGGGCCTGCTCCGCTGGGATCTCGACGTCCCCGCCGGCACGATCGGCGACAAGGCCCTCGCCGTCGTCTATTCGTTCAAGCTGGAATATGCCCGCGAGCTCGCCATCGACTACTTCAAGTCCGGCGGCCTGAAGGAAGCCCCGATCGGTGGGATGGGCGGCGGCATGGGGGGTATGGGAGGTGGCGGCGGGTTCCGGTTGATGCCCTTGGAAAAGTAGGCCAGCCTGATGGCGGCCGATTCTCAACCGCTCGGAATACCTTGGAAACGGATCGCCGGCCTGAAAGTTCGCGGAGAATCCCACTGAAACCCCGTGCGTCGGACCGGCCGCTCGGTTATCCTCGGGGGGCATGCGATGCAAATCACGCCATGTCCTCGGTGACCGTCGAAAACCATGATCGGCCAGCGTCTGGGATCGTTCTTGATTGAAGAGCAGGTCGGCGCCGGCGCCATGGGGGTGGTTTTCCGCGCGGTGAACGAGAAGACGGGGAAGACGGCGGCCGTGAAGGTCATCACGGCGGACGGCGGGCAGAAAGCGAGCATCCCGAAACGGTTCGAGCGGGAATCGGACATCCTGCAGCAGTTCCGGCACCCGAATATCGTGCGGTTTCTGGCCGTCGGCCGATACCGGGGCACGCACTACTTCGCGATGGAGTACGTCAACGGCGGCACGCTCGAAGAGGTCCTCGATCGCCGCGGTTTCTTGCCCTGGCGCGAGGCGGTCGCTTACGCCATCGAGATCCTCGATGCACTCCATTATGCCCACCAACGGAACGTGATCCATCGGGACCTGAAGCCGTCGAACCTGCTCCTGACCGACAAGGGGCAGATCAAGCTCACGGACTTCGGCATCGCCAAAGATCTCGACGCCGAGGCCCTCACGGCCACGGGACGCACGCTGGGGACCGCGGCCTACATGGCGCCCGAACAGATCCGGGGCGAGCCGCCGATCAGCCACAAGACCGACCTGTACGCGATGGGCTGCCTGCTGTTCCAGATGCTTTCCGGGCATATCCCCTTCAAGGGGCCGGCGGCCGTGGTGATGATGAACAAGCATCTGACCGAGAAGCCCGCGCGCGTCAGCACCAAGAACCCGAACGTCCCCCGCGCCCTCGACGACCTGGTCCTGGCCCTGATGGCCAAGGACGTGACGAAGCGGCCCTGGGACGCCGAGAAGGTCCGCTTCGACCTGGAAGAGCTTGCGGCCAGGGCCGATCGCGGCGAGCCGATCCAGATGGTTTTCGAGGGCAGCGACGTCCCCGCGCGACTGGGCGGAGCGGCGGCGACCGTGGCGGAAACCCACACCCCCGTCGTGACGGACACGCTGGGCGACCGATCCGGTTTGACCAAGGGGGCTCGAACGCGCAAGGCCAAGGTCGCCACCACGCTGTCCGACCCGACGATCCGGACCGAACGGTACAAGACGATCGGCCTGGCGGCGATGCTCGTCGCGCTGGTGGGCCTGCTCACCTATTTGCTCTGGCCCCCGGGTGCGAACAGGCTGTACACGCAGGCCGAGGCGCTGATGGTCTCCAGCCAGTACACGGACTGGACCAAGGCCGACCGAGAATTCCTGAGCGAGCTTGACCGCCGGTTCCCCAAGCGTTACGTCGAACAAAAGCGGGTGTGGCGCGACAAGATCGGGCTTGAGAAGGCCCGTCGCCGCGCCGCGATGCTGGAGAAGCCGAACCTCGGCCGGTTGAGCGAGCCCAAGACCGAGCCCGAGTCGACGTTCGTCTCCGTGTTCAACGAATCCGTCGATGCGATCAAGTCCGGAGACGACGATGAGGCCATCCGCAAGTGGCTCGCCATGGCCGACCTGCTCAAGCCCGACGACGCCGACCAGCGTCCCTGGCGGCTGCTCGCCCTGGAACGCGCGGATCAGGTCAAGGCCGCGATGGCCAAGCGGCTCATCACCGTGACCCAGATGCTCGATCGCGCCGAACGGCTCGTCCAGGACGGGAAACTCGCCGACGCCACCAAGATTCGCGAGGATGTCCTCCGCCGCTACCGATCCGTCCGTCACCTCCAGAACCTGATCCGCTCTCGCCTCCACGTCGACCCAACCGTGCCTCCCAGGGACACGCCGAAACCATCGGACGACGAGCCACCTCCCGAGATGGCACCCAAGCCGGGGACGTGAACTCGGAACCGGTTCGTTTTCAGTACACGTCTCCCTGTAATTGTATGCGATGCAAGTTTCACGGCATGCCCGGCGTGCGCCACCTGCCTCCAATCCCCATCCATGCCCGCGCGGACTCTTGACGACGGATCGACCGCTGGTTAGTCTGGGGGTGACACATCGCCCGATCCACGGCGGCCCCTGCTCGTCCAGGAACGCCGTATCTCCCCTTTGCGAACACCGGCTCAGCCCGGTCTCGAGGATGGTCATGCCTCAGCCCCGCGTGCGCTTTATCGGCAGTCGCGAACTACACCGCGATCTTCCCAAGGTGCTGGACAGCCTGGAAGATCCTGCGGCGAGGTATGTTCTGACAATTCACAGCAAGCCCAAGGCCGTTCTCATCGGTGCCGACGCCTTCCTCGCCCTCCTCCGCGGCCACACCCCCGCCGACCGCCTCCTCGCGCTCCAGCTCGGGGCGTTGGTGCAAGGGCTGGAGTCGACGAGCAACGACGAGGAAGGCATCGAGGAGGAGGTCGGAGAACTGGTCGAGATCGGGGCCTGATCGCGTCGGGCCTGGAGTCGAGCGTGGCTGGCGCTGCGGTTTCGGATGATGGGCGAAGTCACCGGGCCTGGAACGGGAAGATGACGTTCCAGTCGTCCTTCATGTCCGCCAGGATCCAGCCCCTCCGGGTCGCCTCGTCGAGCGCCCGATCAAGCCGTCCGACCCGGGACTTACGGTCATAGGCCCATTCGCGGGCCGCATCAGTGTGGTGGACGATCAGGCCGAGCCGCGATCCCCGGCCGGCCGTCGTCCACCGTAACATCTCGTAGTCGCCGTCGGAGTTACCGAACGCGGCAATCGGCCGCTTGCCGATGGCGCGGTGGATTCCCTCGGCCTTGCCCGCGCGGTCGTCGATCAGCTCGACCTCGGCCAGGCGGATCAGCACGGGCTGGCCATCGCGCTCTTCATATTTGACCTTGATGGTGCTGCCGACCACCTGCTCGGGCGGGATGCCGTAGACCCTCTCGGCCCAGGCCCGCATGAACTCGGCCCCGCCGCCAGAGACGATGTAGGTCTTGAAGCCGTTGGCCCGCAGGTAGGCGAGCAGTTCCAGCATCGGTTGGTAGACGAGCTCCGTATACGGCCGGTCGAACCGGGGATGCCTGGCCGTCGCCAGCCAGTCCTTCACCATCGCCGTGTACGCCTCCGATGTCAGCCCGGCGTGGCTGGCCCCGACCAATTCGAGTCGGTCCCGGATCGTCCCTTCAAGCGCCGGCCCGAGGTCGCCCGCGATCGCCGCCTTGAAGATCGGCCGCTCCCGCCATTCGGGATGCATGTCGGAGATCTTCCTCATGCGGTCGGCCGCGAAGGCGAGCTGGAAATAGGCGGGCTGCTCCGCCCAGAGTGTACCGTCGTTGTCAAAGGTCGCGACGCGGTCGGCGGCCGCGACAAATCCCGGACCGCCCACCCGGGTGACGCTCTCGACGAACTCCACGATCGCCTTCTTGGCGGCCCCCTCGTTCCACGAAGGCATCGGGTCGGCCGCCCTCCCTAGGGACGGGACGAACAGCAGACACGCGACCACCGCCCACGACCGGAAGACCGGCCTGAGGCCGTCATGAATCATGTTTTCCCCGACGGCTTCGCCGGTCCTGGCGTGTCCCATCCCGTGATCAGGTCTCGCTGTGCCGGGATCCTCCCCCGCGATGGTGCGGGGGTTTCATCAAGATACGCCCGCCGAGAAGAAACCTCGCATCGGTGAGATCCGCGCCACAGGATTCGAACCTGCGGCCTACGGATTTGGAAGACGCCTCACGAAGGCTCGGCCTCAGAATCAACGATTTTACTTAACCACATCTTAACAAAATCGATCCCATCTGCAAGCAGTCCTCTGCCGAACCGAAACGCACCGAATAATTTCGGCATCGTGACGGTGGATCCTGTGAGATCCCGCTTCCGCCGAGCCGTCCCGAACATCCCGGCCTACGAGGCCCTGTCCCGCGACCCGGAGTGCATCGTCGAGGATCTCGACGTCGAGACCATCCGCCAGGCGATTCCGCCTGGCTCGTCACGTTAGCCCAGATTATTCATACCCCGCTGTGCATTGCCTGCATGCGCCGCCCAAGGCAGCCCGATACGGGCGGGCCTGGGTCGTGGGCGCACCTTCCCATCCCCTCGGATGTCCTGGCCGTGTCGTCGATCTCCTCATGAGGCGAAGGCCCAGCTTGCTCACCCCGGCCACGACCAGGCCGGCGGCCGGCTCACCGCTCGGCTGACCCCGACGAACTGATCCAGGTGCGGCCAACTCCCCGACAGCCGCACGATCACACGGCGCGCGCGGGTAATCACCTTCGCAGCCACCTTGATCAGACGGGTCCGCCAGGTGCAGGCCAAACCGCCACCCGGCGGATCACGCTCGCGCCGCTTGTTGAAGAACTTCTTGCGACCCGGCTCGTCGAGCGTTTCGGTCGGCAACGCCGCCGCCAGGCCCAGCTCGGCCGACGTCGGCGGCGCGTGACGCAGTCGCACCAGCAGGTTCAACGCCGCCGCGTGCAGGTAGAGCCGGAAGAAGTTCGCCAGGAACCGATGGTCGCTGAGCAGGGCCAGCGCATATCAAACATGCCGTAATGACAGGACTTGCGTAAGGTAGTCCGCGTTGAGCATGCAGGACGTCATCTTTCCGCGGAGGCTGTCCTCGTCGGGACGGCGCTTCAGGAGCGTCACGGCGAACCGCCGCAGCCAGCTCAGGTTGTTGCCCAAGGTTCGCCTCGTCGTGCGACCCCCGACAGGTCTTGCCGTCGATGGCGACGGGACGGCCGGAGTTCTCGGCGTCGGTCGGGACCGCATCGCGGATCCAGGCCCGGAAGCGACGTTGAAACGCCTCGGCCTTTCGGGCCATGAGCAACCGCCGGGTGCAGTCACGCGAGGGGACGCCGTCGGGCGAAGCAAGATGCCGGGCCAGCCAAGAGGCCCGATGCTTGGCCCAGCGATGGATGGCGGTGGGCCCGTCGCACCCGCAGACGACGCCGCAGGCCGCGATGACGGCGATGTCCACCATCAAATGCTTGCTGTTGCGCGCATGGCGATAGTCCGAGAGCGATCCGAAGTAAGAGCCGATGGATCCGACATCGACGAGCTTGGCCATGAGAGGCATCCTGGGATCGGTCCGGATCGGCCGCCGCACGCCCGGGCCGTTGAACGAGGTGACGACGCCCTCCAGCGACCGGAGGTGCCACTCCGTCCGGACGCGGGAGAGCGTGAATCGCAGGCCCTCGGGAGCGGCGTAGCTCCCATCCGTGAGTTGCCGGAAGACGATCGAGTTCGGGCCGAGCTTGATCTCGACGTCCCGGTTCGCGAGGGGTGTCAGCCGCAGGTCGTCGAGCGTGGAGGTCCCGTAGCCCATCGAGCCGAGGTAGCCGCGCTCCAGCAGCGCGCCGTAATCCGTCGTCCCACGTCCCGTCGGCCGGATTGCCGCTCTGGTTGGCGACCGCGAAGTTCACGGTGAGCATCGAGCCGACGACGAACGATCCCGTCGGGGCGGCAACAGAGGTGACAGCCAGGTTGGCGGCGGCGGCCAGCGGGGTGAGAGTCACGGCCGTTGCCGTCGTCGCTTCTTCGAAGAGCGTCGTCTGCCCCACCTTCAGGCCGGTGATCGACGTGAAATCGCCGGTCTTCGAGGCATAGGTGACGATGGGGACGGGCTGTCCCACCGTTGGCGCGAAGCCGTTGGCGGTCGTGATCGCGAGCGTGCCCGAGAGGGCCGCCGCGCCCGTGGGCTCCACGAGGCCCGTCTTCGTCGTGCCATTCGAAAGGCCGACTTCCGATCGGAGGATCCCGTTGTCAGTCTGCGAGAACGCCCCCGCGACGCGGTTCTCCAGGACGCCGTTCACCGCGAACCTGGACGGCTCGTTGAGGACGAGCGTACCTTTGTTGACGAGCCTCGTGCCGACATTGATGGAGTTCGCTCCGGAGACGATGATCGTCCCGTCGTTGGTGAAGGTGCCGTCGAGCTCTCCCTGATCCCAGTGGAGCAGGCCCGCGGGAAAGTCGAAGACGGCGCGCCCTCGGCCTGGACGTTGGCGAAGGCCGCGACGTCGATGGAGACGGTGCCCGCCCCCGTGCCGGTGTATCGTCCCTTCATGCCTCGGGCACCTTCCCGGTGCTCCACTTCGAGGCATCATTCCAGGAGCCGGAGGAGTCGGACGCCCACGAGACGACCGAGAGTAGTTGGCGGGCCTCGAGCGGGTCGAACTCCAGGAACGCGCGGCGACGACGGTTCAGGCGGTCGACGTGAGGACGGGCTGGACGCACTGGTACGGGCATTGCGGTAGGTCCCCGGGCGTCGTCGACAGGGCCGACTCCTCGGTCGCGTCCCCCGACTCGCTCGCCAAAACGTAGGGGCCACCCTGCGCCCTATCGCCTGCGGTGGATGACGCCTCGTACGCGAGGGCGGAACCGCCGAACACCTCGCAATTCCTCCTGAACCTCCGACCCGTAACCCTGGCGCGAGCCGGTCGGGCCCCGGAGGCCGCCGCGGCCCGCGAGATCCTCGCCACGGCCCCGGGAATCGCCGCCCGCACGTTCGCCGCGGCGGTATCCGCCGTGCCCGAGTCTGGGCGAGCAGAATACTGCGAAGAGGCCCTGAAGCCCCTCCGGGCCGTCAGCGGCAAGGACCCCGCGTTCATCCGCTCCATCGCGTTCGACCCCGATTTCTTCTCGCTTCGGACGATGCCCGCTTACCGGGACCTGATTCGCGCATTGACCGACAAGAAGTCATCGCCGAAGGATGACCGCTGAACGTGCCAAGGTTCACGATCGGAGGGGTCGGCGAGAAGCCGCATTTGGCGAAGTAAGCGGCTGTCCGGAGGGGAGGACCTTCTGCTCTTCCGCCCCGAAGGTCCTCCCCTCCGGACAGCCGCTGAGAAGGACGCTGATGCCGCGGCCCGCGTCGTCGCCCCAGGCAATGGTCGACCCCGATTCGTGCGTCGAAGGGAACGGCGGTTTCCTCGGACGGGTCGGCCGGGCTGGCCTCAGCGACGCTCCCTCGCAGCGGAGGGGCGGCCGGCGGTCCGCTTGGTCAAGGTCCTCGCGCCGGGGTCGACCTCCACCGGCGCGTCACCCTGACGCGCCGGCTCGGCCGTTCGTGGCGAGGTGGCAGGCTCGTCGGTCAAGACCAGTGCCCGAGTGGGCGAGAGCCGGAGGTAAAACAACGGGCGTCCTGCCGGCGCGAGCGGCCAAACCGGACTACTGCCGAGACGCCCGCTCCCGGCCGGGTCGCCCGCCATGAGTTTCGCATCCGGCGCGACGAGGCGGGCGCCGGCGATCCGGTTGAAGCGTTCGACGTAGGGACGAAGCTCGTGGTGCGATGCGATCTTGGTCGTGGCACCAACCACCGCAAGCATCCGCGAGGCATCTTGCGAGATCCTCGGGTCGCCGGTCTCGTCCCCGACCTCAAGCAGGACCTCCAGGGCGACGAGCAGCATCTCGACACGCTCGCGGGTGAGGGTCTCGCATCGCGCGGCGTACTGCTCGGTCTGCGACCGCAGTTCGTCCACGGCGCGGGGGGCGTACCGGCTCCTCCGGCCCTGGGCCTGGTCCGAGCCGTCGATGGCGAGGTAGGCCTCGTCGTCGGGCAGCTTGTGCAGACTCATGCAGCAGGCGGCGATCGTGTGGAAGAGTTTCAGGCCTTTCCTGAGCTGGGGCGAGAGCGCGTTGTAGGTCCGCTCGGCCTCGGCGAATTCGATGTCGATCGGCCCGAGCGCCGGCCGCCCCGCCGCGGCTTCTGCCGCCGGCGCGTCGCGGGCCATCTCCGAGAGGCAGCGCGCGATGACCTTCTTGTACAGGAGCTGCGCCTTGGTGATCAGGTCGTCGTTGGCGACCTGGTCGATCGCTTCCTGGTAATCGTCCTCGACCTTCGCCATCAGGCCGAGGTAGTGCTCGTTCCGGACGTCGCGATAGAAAGTGGGCGACCGCCGGGCGAAGAATCGCACGTCGGCGCGACGCTCCATGCTATTGATCAGTCGCTTGCGCAGGTCGCGGCGCTCCTTGGGGTTGAAGTCCAGGTCCTTGCGCATCAGCTCCTGTAATTCCTTGACGAGTTGGTCGTACTGGCCGTACGACGTATCGGAGCGTCCGCAGAGCCGCTCGGCCATCGCGAGGCCGTGGCGGATGTGATAGAGCCGCGTCTTGAAGACGAACTGGCCGTTCTCGACGAGCGCCTCGCACGACTCCTGCGCCTTGAGGAAGTACTCCTGCGCCTTGGCGATGTCCATGCGCTCCATCTTGAGCCAGGCGAGCTCGTTGTAGACGAACGACAGCAGGGCGTCGTCGTCGCTCGACTCGCGGACGGCCTGCAACAGCCGATCGGCGGCACCGTCCCACTTCTCCAGCGATTTCAGCGCGGTGGCCTCGTAACCGAGGGAGTCAATCACGAGCGACCGAGGCATGTTGGGGCTCTCGCCCCTGGCGTCGCGCGGGAAGACGTCCTCGCGGATCTTGCGGAACTGCTCGATGGCCAGCTCGGGGAACTCCATCTCGCTCAGGAGCAGCCCGTAGTCCATCAGGCAGAGGGCGAACGAGCCGTTGGCCGGGTCGTGGAGATTGACACGCTTGTAGCAGCGGATGGCGTCCTCGTACAGGAGCTTCGCCTTCGAGAGGTCGCGCGCATTGCCGCGCTTGCCGGCGGCGAGCTGGTAGTTGGCCCGGGCGTGGAGCTGCCGCGCCCGGTAGGCCTCGCGGGCGTCGTCGTGCAGGCCGGGGATACGTTCCCACCAGCGGGGCGCGGGGTCGTCCTCGGCGAGCGCGGCGTCGGCCACGTCGTCGCCGTCGGGCGTGGCCTCGGTGCCGATGATGTGGTCGATCGACTTCTCGTTGCCGCCGGCCTGGACGTCCACGCGAAGCAGGTCGCGGACGTGGCCGGGGTCGCGCCCCGGGATCTGGGCGGCGTTGGCGAGCCTCGCGATGTTCGCGAATCGCTCGACGCGCTTCTGGTAATCGGCCTTGCGCGCCCAGTCCAGCGGGATCAGCACCACCGCCATCACCATCGCCGCGGCCGCCGCGATCTTGATGAACTGGAGGTTGTTCATCAGGAAGAGCTTGGCTCCGCCCAGCGGTGTGAGCCTGGGCCGGTGGTCGATCGGTGGGATCGGCCCGTCGCCGGTCAGCAGGGGCAGCCAGTTCTCGCGCATCAGGCGATCGTCGCGGTCGAAGTAGCCGCCGTGCCCGCAGCGGTAGTAGCGGTTCATGAACTGGCCGCCGACCATCCCCTGGAAGCCCACGCGGCCGGCCATGCCCATCATGAGGGCGGCCGACTGGCAGAGCAGCAGGATCGCGTCGTCCCATCCGCACTCGTTCACCACGCGGCCGAGGTAACCCGCCTGGTGGTAGCGATACCACGGGAACGACGGCCTCAGCACGCTGCCGGCGAAGATGACCGTGTGGACCTTGCGGCCCCGGGGGATGTGCGGGATGGCCGACGCCGCCAGGTACGTCCCGAAGCTGTGCGCCACCAGGTCGATCCGCGCCCCCTCGGGGGCCGCCTCGACCGCCTGAGCGAAGAACTTGCGGAACCGTCGCGCCACGAGCCATCGCAAGGGCGGGACGAGGAAGGCGAGCGACGAGAAGTACCCGTACTGATAGTTCAGCACGATGACCCCCGGCTCGGCCGCCTCCAGCAGGCCCTTCAGGTCGGCCTGCCAGTCGCCGTAGGTGCGAATGCCGTGCACCGTGATGACGACGTGGGCCGCCCCGCCGCCCGTCTCGCCCCCCTGGCCCGGGATTGCCCCCGTCGATCGTCGCTCCGGTTCAGGTCCGTCCATGGTGTCCCATCCCTCCTTGGTGCATGGCCTCGCCCCGCAGGCGGCCCCCGACCGCCCGTCCCGCGGCCGGGCGGCCCTGGATGGAGAAGAGGTCCTCGGCGCGTCGCCACGTTAGCCGATCGAGCATCCGCCGCAAGATCAATCCATCGCGATTCGGGCCCCCATCCCGCGACCGATGGTATCGGCGGCCGGCGAGATGGCCCGCCTGATCGAAGTTTACCGCGCCTTGCAGAAATAACTTAAGTTCCCGGCCCGTACAATTCTTGTATGGGCCAATCAGCTCCTCACGACTGGAGAGAGTGGCGGCGGCTGAGAGCGCTGGAACTCCATCAGCAGGGGTGGATTCAGCGAGACATCGCCGCCGCTCTCGGTGCTACCGAAAGTGCCGTCAGCCAATGGCTGGCGTCCGCCCGGCGGGGCGGGCCAGAGGCGCTCACCTCGCACACCGACCGGCGAGGCGTGGCTCCCGAGCTGACCCCCGACCAA
>JAQGHR010000140.1 GCA_028291545.1 Planctomycetota bacterium
AGGATGGCGCGGGCGTCGGGGTGATCGAGGAGCGACATGGCGGTGCCTCCCGTCGGTGGCCTCCGGCCCTCATCCTAACTCCCGGCACGCGTAAGCAATAGTGGAATCGGTGACAGTCCAACTAGTCTAATCCGAGGTGTCGGCCCATGCCGTCGCGCGAGAGGTTGAACGGGGGCGCCTGAGGATACCGGATCGCCCCCATGGTGGTGGATGCGATCGCTGCGTCATCTGCTCCAGAACGCGCATCCTGCCGGCCCATTTTCAAGGCGATTCCCCACAGGGGATATCGCAACGATTCGCGACAATCCGGGTCACTGACGTTCTGATCCCTTCGATCGGACGTGAGGTCGAGTGCATCTGCTAGCTAATTTGGCGAGTCATCGGCGAGTGAATGAGGGTCAGTGCCTGGCTCTGGTCACTCCGCGCCGGATAACCGCCGCGTCGAGCAAGGCACCGAGAATCTGAAGGCGAGGGCGTTTCGAGTTTTCGACGCATCCTTCGACGAAGCACGGGGGTTCGCGCGCCAGACCGTTTAGTTCAACCTCGCGGTGATCAAATCCGCGACCACCTTCGGGTCTTTCGGTGCCAGCGGATGGTGCCCCTCGCCTTCCTTGACGATGATCGTGATCCGGCCACCGAGTCCCTTGTATCGCTCCTCGGCCACGCGCGTCTGGTCGTCGAGCCACGGGTCCAGGCTGTCGCAGACGTGGATCAGCGGCACGCCCGCTTTGGCAAGAGGAGCCAGGTTCTCGATCGGCGGCTTCTTCGTCATCAGACTGCGCAGTGAGGGGTTCTCGCCGTAGATGCACGAGACCTTGTCGGGGTTCTCGATCGCCCAGGCGTAGGCTTCGCCGGCCGAGGCCCCGGCACCTTCCATCACGGGTTTCGTGGAGAATCCGTGGTCGGTCAGGACTTTATAGACCGCGTCCCACTGCTCCCGGACCGGGCCGGACTGCGCGACGACCGGGGCCGCGACGATGTGGTACCCGCGCGACAGGAGGACCAGGTCGACCGCCCCGGGTTCTCGACCGATGCGATCCGCCCGGAACACCCAGGGCTTCCCCGGGGCCGCGGCCTTCGGCACGACCACCGTCATGCCGGTGATCCCCCACGGACTCCTGGTCGTGGCGTCGTAACGGTCGTAGCACTCCGCGAAACCCGGCCCACGGCAGGTGGCATAGCTCTTCTCTTCGTCGAGCTTCCGGAACGAGTCGGCGAGGCTGTAATACGAGGATTTCGCGAACGTCTCGTCGACGAACACGGGTCGCTCGCCGCCGCGAGCCTTGGCGTTCTCCTCGATCCAGTCGGCGATGATCTTGGGGTTGCGCAGGCTGTGGGGATGGTGAGCCGCACCCTCCTTGACCATCACGGTGATCCGGCCGCCCAGTTGGCGATACCGGGCCTCGATGGGCAGCGTGTGGCGTTCCAGCAAGAAATCGAGACTTCCGCAGATGTTCAGAAGAGGAACGTCGCGTTTGGCCAGCTCGTCGAGCTTCGCGAAGGCGCCGGGGCGGATCGCCGGGTTGTCTGCGTAGATGCACGAGACCATGTCGGGGTGGGCCGTGGTCCAGTCGTACTCGTTGACGCCCCCCTTGCTCATGCCGATGAACGCGGGCTTCTTCGACAGCCCGTGCTTCTCGGTCAGGTACGCGTACCAGGCGTCCCAGGTCTTATCCGGGTCGGGCGTGATGAACGCGACGTGGAACCCCCGGCGCAACAGCTCGACTTCGGACTGGGGCTCGTGGTCCCAGTAGCACGCCTGCCACGACCACGGATTGCCGGGCGCCGGCGTCTTGGGGGCAACCACGATGCACCGCCGCTGGCCCTTTTTAGGGGCCTTGACCCCGAATCGCTCGTCCGCGTCCCTCTTGAAAGGCTTGATGGCCAGCGTTCCTTCGTCCATCACGAAGTCGTAGCGGTCGAACCCGTCGTGCCAGGTGGTCTTCTCGCCTTCAAGGGGCGCGACGTCCGCGCCCCTGGCGTTCGAGAGGCTCGCGGCGACGAGGATCACGGTGAAACCGAGGTGCATCGTGCGGTTCATGTGGTGCTCTTGTCATCGTTGAGGAAAGGAAGACTCGGCGAGGTTCACTTCGTCCCCCACAGATCCCTGATCGTCTCTTCGGTGTTGAAACCCTGGGGGCAGGCGTCGCTTCGCGTGTTGGCCCAGTACCATCGCGGCGCGTCGGGCTTGCCGGGCGTCAGCACGCGGCTGCCCGGCATTTGCAGGTGGCCGTTGGGGTCGGTCTCCTTCACCCATTTCCAGGCGTACCGCAGCCAGTCGTTGCGTTCGACCTCCGGCTTGAGGGCGAACCAGGTGATCTCATCCCACCCCCAGATGAACGGCGTCTTGCTCGGCTTCCCCGGGTTGCTCCGGCCGAAGTTGTCGAACTCGACCAGGTAAGGCAGGTGCTCGCACGACCAACCACTGGGGGTGACACCGCCGCGACTCTTCAAGAAAATGGCGTCGGCCGTTCCGACCCGCAAGGCGCCGTCAAAGGGATGATCCGGGACCTCGGCGATGCGCAGGGGGAACGAGTGGAAGTCGAAGAGGAGTTTACCTCCCTCGACGTAGCCACCGGTCGGCGTGTGGGCGTCGCAGAGCAAGAAATGCCGGCGGGCGTGCTTGCGGGCGTAAGCTCGGACCCTGGTTAGCATGTCGATCCAGCGGGCATGGCCCGAGTCATTCTTATCCATCAGACCCACCTGGCCGAAGTGGATGGCCTCGATCCCGACGTCGATGTAGCGGCTGGCCAGGAAGTAGAACCACATCCGCGTCTCCAGCCGGCTCATGTCGGGGACCGAGCCGTTGCCCCAGTGATTCACGAAACGCCCGCTCGAATAAACCATGTCCTGATACCGAAAATTGCGGACCTCGACCGGCAGGCCGAACTCGACGAACACGTGCTTGGGGACGGGGACGGAATCGACGCCGCGGGTTACGATCTCGAACGCGGCGGCCTGCAAGATGACCTCGGGATCGGCCTTGTGAATCGCCTCAGCAAAGGGCCTTGCGGTCGCGAGGAAAGCGGCGAGTTCTTTCTCGCGCCCCCAGACCATGAGTGCCCGCCCCACCAGCTTGGCCTTGGACGAGAGGATCAGCCGCAGGTTGTCGCGAGGGTCAACGCCCCGACGGTTACGCGGTTGAGTCAGGTCGTCGTGGAGGAGTTCGGTGAACGAAATCGACCGATCGAGATAGCTCTCCATTACCGTCCGCGACATCGACGCGTCGAACCGAAAGCCCTGGGCGAATCCCGGTTCGGCCCACAGCAGGATAGCCAGGAGAAGGCCGGAGACCCCGAAGCCGCCGGTGCCTGTCGTGCGCATGTTCATCATGATGCAGCCCGCTTGCTGTGGGGTGGCGAAATCTCACGCTCGCCGGACGACGCAGCCCGTCCAGATTGTGGGGGAGACACGCCTGGCGCATCGACGATGCGTTCGCCCGGGACGACGGAAAACCACCACGAGGGTATAACAACGCAATCGGGTCCGGCCAAGAGAACATCGCACCTCAACCGCAAGACGTTCTGACAAATCCGTCGTTTCCGCCGCAAGTCCTTGAAAATTTAGTGATTTCCGGCCGTCGGCGGAGGTTTTGTCAGAACCAGTAATCTATGTTATTATTTCGGATGCCATGGTTTCGACTGCACCTTCCGCCCGGAAAGGCGCAACGACAATACCAGATCAATGGCACCTACTGCGCTAACTGACTTTCGCGGACTCGCCAGCTCGCACCGGGCGGGGCATACGTATCAGAGAACGCTGGAAGATGCAGGAAGGGCGTTTTTCGGACCCGAAGGCGTAGGAAAACCGACCCCGGCCCGTTCGGATTACCGAACCGCCGGGCCCCGCCGAAAAACGGTTGGTCGTCGGCGGACGTGACGGTCCGGCGACATCCGGTCGGGCGCAACGCCACGCCCGCAGTCGGTGGCGGCCACGTTCATCCCGCCGGAGCTGACTACGCAACGGATTGGTGGGCCCGCCAGCGATCGGGCAGCAACTCCGCGATGCGGCGTGCCGGGCGAGTGCAGACCCGTACCAGGACGTCGCGGAGCTAGCCAAAAGGGTCGATCTTCAGGGCCTTGCAGGTCGTCGCGAGGCTGAAAAGCATCGCGGCGGCCCGCCCGCCGCCCTCGTCCCCGGCGAACAGCCAAGTCCTCCGCCCGAGGGCGACCGGCTTGACGGCCCGCTCGCTGGCGTTGTTGTCGATTGCCAGGAACCCGGCCTCCGTGAATCGGTTCAACGCCGCCCAGTTCGATCGGGCATAGCCGATCGCCCCGCCCATCGGGCTCTTGGGAAGCACGATTCGGGATTGCTGGTCTAGCCAGCTCCCAAGCCGCTCCAGCAGCGGGGCGGACCGCTCGCGGCGCAGGGCGAGCCGCCCGGCCTCGTCGAGGCCCTTGCCCGCGGCCTCCGCCGCGTAGAGCAGGCGGATTCGAGCCAGAGCCTCGTGGGACCGCTCGGGGTCGCTGGTGCGGGCGTCGAAGAACTTGCGGCGTGCGTGGGCCCAACATCCGACCTCGACCACGCCCCGGGAGTAGATCCGGTCGTAAGCGTCGGCCTGGAGGTAGCCGCGGTAGTCGCCCAGGAACGGCTCCGGGCCGTGGCGGCTGCGGTCGGCCGTGTAGTCGTACAGGAGATAGGGATGGTCGCGATCCCCGAGGTAGACCCACAGCCGGGCGGTGCGGGCCCGATCGAGCCGTCGATCGAGCACCGGCACCGTGGTGTCGTCCGTCTGGACCACCCGTGACTTGAGCACCTCAGCCTTCATCGCCTTCCAGATCGGCTCCAGCAGCCAGGCCGCCTGGGCCATCCAGCCGCACAAGGTCTTCCGCGACAGCTCGACGCCGTGGCGGGCGAAGATCCGTTCCAGGCGTTAGAGCGGGAGGTGATCGGCATACTTGCTCGTGATCACCGGGCGATCAGGCCCGGACCCGGAAGCGCCTTCTTGATCGGCTGGGGCGGCTTTGAGGCGACCTCAACGTGCCCCTGGCAGTGCCGGCACACGACCTTGATCCTCACATGTTCCACGACGAAGAGCGAGGCGGGCCGATAGTCGAGCTGCTCGCTGATCTCCTCGCCGATGGGGCTACGCTCATGGCCGCATTCCGGGCAGGCTTGTTGACCTGGTGGAATCTCATGAACGCGACGCTCGCGAGGCAAGTCGCTCGGCAGCGCCTTGCGGCCGTGCCCATTGACCGAGCGAGGAGGAGCTGGATCCGATGTCTCACCGACCGGTTCGGCAGCGGGTGCGGAGATGCCGGGCTCACTCTCGTCACCGTCGGCGAACAGGAGCAACTGTCCTGGATCGAACCGCTCGGATCGCGGACCATACAGCCGTCTCAGCAGGAGGTCGAGGCGGTGGCCGAGCTGCTCGATCTGCCGATGGGCTTTCCGCAGGCTGGCCGCCAGCTCGCGGATCGTGCCGTGGCAGGTTTCCAGGTCGTCAGGCAGCGAGGCGGTCTCCATGTCCCCATTCTGGCCGCCGCGAGGGCCTGGCGCAAGTCCGTCGTCCGTTCGATTCCCCACGCGACGGGATCCGGCTATTCAGGGAGTCGCCTCGGCGTTCGGCCGGGTGTAGCGCGGCCGTCGCCGGGTCGATGGCAGGTCGATGCCCTCCAGGATCATGGTCAGGTCGACGGCGCGGATCTCCGCAGCTACTCCCTCGCAGGCGGGGAACCGGAACGTGGACTTCCCCACGGATGGCGAGCGCTCCGATAAGAGCGTAAGCTCACCCCGAGGAGGTCAGCGATGGCGAAGCAGAGACGCAACTACACCCGCGAGTTCAAGGCCGAGGCGGTCCGCCGGATCGCCGCCGAGGGCAAGAGCCTCGCCGAGGTCGCACGCGAGCTCGGCCTGGGCGAGAGCCTGCTGAGGAGCTGGAAGACCGCCCTGGCCGCCGACG
>JAQGHR010000162.1 GCA_028291545.1 Planctomycetota bacterium
CAAGCGCGCGATCGTCGAGCCGGACCGGAAGTTGACCGGCGACGAGGTCGTGCAGCGAGTCTGTAGCTACTACGGCTGTGAGCAACTCGACCGCCTTAAACAAGAGGTCGCATGATCTTGCACTAGGGGGAACGTGTCGCTCCCTAAGGCGCCCGCGGTGACCGGTGATAGTTGGGCCTGACCGGATTAGAGAGTCCTCAGCGAGACGTTCGTCAAGCTGGCGATGATCCATCTGATGACCAGACGGTTGATCAAGAAGCTGACTTTCTAGACTCGCTGTAAGTTGTGCGTCCGGCGAACGCCGCCCCCGACTCGGCCAACTCCCGGGCACCCGGGCGGCGCTTCCTCCGTAAGCGTCTTGCGAACCTTTCCATTACCCACATCTCAGCTTTTCAATTCAGTAAGCGTCCGAGCGGCGCGCCCGGCGCGCGGAGTTGGCGAATTGACGGACATGTTCTAGGTTTCAGTTCAGTCGGCATCCGGAGGAAACCATGGCGGTTGGTTTCCGAACTCGACGACGAGCCGCCGCGTCCTTTAGGCGGAGCTTCGATGATGAACAAGGTCGATCAGAAACGACCCCGCAAGATCAAGCCCACGATCGAGTCCCTGGAAGACCGCAATCTCCTGACGGTCTGGCCGGTTCAGGCGATCCAGTCCTCCGGGACCCAAGCCCTACTCGGGCCGATCAGGGAGATGGCCCGGCGGCACGATCTCGCGCCGCTCGGCAGTGGGGACCATCGCGACGGTAACGACCGCCATGTCGGTGTTCACGGGACGCTGAAGTCGTCGCACGCCGCGAAGGGCACGATTCGAGTCGCCTCTGCGGACGGCCGGCATCGGTCTTCGCGGGCCTCATACGACATCGCGATTCCTCTCTCCTACGTGCGGTCACCCGGGAACCCATCCGTCCCGATCAACGGATTCGTGCCACCTTCGAATGCCACGGTGCCGGCGACGATTCCCAATGGGGGAGCCTATCAGCACATTGGCGGCGTTCCGTACGTGTACGCCATAGGCCAGACGGAGATCACCGCCGGGCAATATGTCACCTTTCTGAACAAGGTCGACCCTCAGGGTGACAATCCCGTCCAGCCCTTCACCGGCATCCGGCTCTGGTCGAACGCCTTTTCGCCGGTAACCAACCCGTTCTCCGGCGAGATCAACCTCGTGACGAATGCCGCACCGGGCACGCATTATCAGCTCGCGGCACCTTATTGGGCCGGCAAGCCCCTCGTGAATGGGAACCTCCTCCACTTCGCCTATTTCGCGAACAGCCTCTATAACGGCTCCACCGTGGCAGTCGACAATCATCGAGGGAAGAGTCCGCTCGGATTTCGCGTGCATTTGCAGACGCGATACGTCAATTTATCAACAAATATCTCGACCGGCATCTACAACCTGCAGGATTCCTCTTATCCTTTGTTCCAGCGTCTCGACACCTCCGGCTACGTGATCCCCAGCGAGAACGAGTGGATCAAGGCGGCTTACTATTCTCCCCGTGCCACGGGCAACGGCACCAACTATTACTATTACCCGACGGTCAGCAACAGCCCCCCCACCTCCCTGCAAACGGGGAGCACCACCCCGACGGTCGATAGCCTGGGCAACGTGATCCGGTCGAACCTGGCGCCCGGCGTCGCCTACTCCAACTACAACCAGACCGTGAACTGGCAGCCGCCCTACGACCCTAATCCGCTCACGAACAGCGGAAATGTGGTCAACGTGGGGGGAGACCATACGCCCTCACCCTGGCTCACCTATGACCAGGGAGGCAACGTCGTCGAGTACACCGACACCGCCGCTGTCCCCGTGGCGGGCACGGCCAACCCCCGTGATCTGCCGGCATTCGTCAAGGTCCACGGCGGCATCGCCAACGCCGCCACCTATCAACTCTGGCTCACGGCGACCGGCACCTCGGACCCCTACGGACAACAACTCGGACAAACCGATACCCAGGGTGGGGCCAGGTTCGGCTATGTGCCCGATGCCCACGTGCACAAGTTCATCCCAGGCTCCCGTCGGGTGTCGTCATCGGCGCTCGCGAAGCCGCAGACGAGCGCCGCCCTCGTCTACCGGCTGGACAATCTGAACACCCTGGACACCTTCTACACCACCGACCTCACGAAGGCGATCAGCCTGGCCAGTGACCCTTCCACCTACGCGTTCCTTGGTGCGAGCTTCCGGCAACCCGTCGGCGCCGGTGCCACTCCGGTATACGGCGTCCTGAATACCACCACCCGCACACACTTCTACACAACCGACCCGAACGAGGCCACCAAGGTCTCGACCAACCCCGGGTTCGCCAGCGAGGGCATCGTCTTCAGGGCCCTTCCTCCCAATGTCGGGTCCACCGACTTCCGGCGATTCTACAACGCCCAAACCGGCGATTATGCCTATTCCGCCGCCAACGCCGACATCCAGTTCTTCACTTCCCGAGGTTACCAGTTCAATGGCTACGCCTGGTCGGTCGACTGATTCGCCGCGATCCGCACGAAGGGAAGGCCGTTTGACACGACGTCGGCATTGGGACTGAATAGAGTCCCTGCACAATAGGGTCTTGAGTCGGTAGACTGTCGACATGCGCCACACCGAACGCCTTCGTCGATCCCCGAACGCCTTCCGCCAGCTGACGGGGATTACCCCGAAGGCCTTCGACCACCTCTTGGCCGGGCTGACATCGCTCCACGAGGCGGCCGAGTCCCGGCGCAAGGACCGGCCCGGCCGGCAACGCAGGCCCGGGGCCGGGCGAAAGCACGCCCTGATCCTGGCCGACCGCCTGCTGATGCTCCTGATCTACGACCGGACCTACGCCACGCACGCCCTGCTCGGCTTCCTCTTCGGCGTCGACGACTCGGCCGTGGGCCTCAACATCAACCCGCTCCAGCCGCCGCTGGCGGGCCTCTTCCGGATCCCGGAGCGGAAGGTGAAGCTGGACCCGGAGGACATCCGCGAGCTGTTCTTCGACGCCACCGAGCGTCCCACCCGCCGCCCCGAGCATGGCCGGCGGGAGTTCTACTCGGGCCAGAAGGGGCGGCACACGATCAAGGCCCGGGTGGTCGTCGTCCGCCGGAGCAAGCCGCCGGGCCCCGGTCGCAAGCCGCGCAGGGTGCGGATCGCCGCGGTGTGCGAGTCGGTCCCGGGGACGATGCACGACAGGAAGGTCTACGACCGATCGCGTGTGGTCGCCCCGCGCGACGCGAGGCGGACGGTCGACACGGCCTCCCTGGGGACGCCATCGGAGACCCCGACCCGCAAGCCTCGCGGGGGCGAGTTGACGCGAGCCAGAGGGCGGGGAACCGGAGGGTGTCGCGTCGCCGGGTCGCGGCCGAGCACGGCATCGGCAGATGAAGGTGTGGCGGATCGCGTCGGAACGTTACCGCAACCCGATCGGCCGCCACACGATGATCATGAAGAACGTGGCGGGACTGCACAACCTGATGTATGCCTGATCGGCCTCGGGGATGGGACAGGTAGGCATTGAGGCAAATCCTCCCTAATTGTGCAGCGACTCTATTGACCTTTGGATGCCATGTCTGCACTTTCCGGGACTTTATGCAGTTTGCTCGCTCAGGCGACTGGCCAGCCAGGACCGATCTTGCGGCCCTCCGAAGGCACGACTTTGACCCAATCCGACCGACTCAACGGGGGCTCGCCGTGCTCGATCCGGGTCACCATGTCGGACAGTTTGCATAGGCAGTCGGCGAGCCACTCGGGATGGCCGGCCCCACCGCGCGACGCCGCCCGCTTGCTTGCCCGCTTCGCAGATCAAACTCGGATTCGTCGGCGTCAGCTCGCGGAGGTCCAGCGTCCGCTCTATCAATTGACCATCCGCGGCGCGATACCACGGGCCGTATCCGACGTGCTCCTCGTCGGCCGGGCCCGGGAGTAAGCCGAGGAGCCATCCCCGCAGGTCAGCCGCCTCGGGTGCCTCCAACTCGTCGGCGACTGCTCGAAGGACGGCGTCGTAGGACGACCACCGGGGGGCGAAGCAGCGCCCGTCAGGCAAGACGAGGGACCCGGAAGCCACCATCCCCTCCATCACCGAACTGGCGCTGCGTAGACCAGGGCCGGTCCGACCGGGACGATGGCGGTTACCACGCCGACCAATCGCCCCGGACGGAGCCAGCCATGACATCCTCGCATCCGCTCCCCGCACCGTGCCAGTGGTCCTCCCGACTCGCGACCGTGCTCGACCGGCGGTCC
>JAQGHR010000037.1 GCA_028291545.1 Planctomycetota bacterium
GGCCGGGGGCAGCGCCGCGATGCGGCTCGACCCCAGCCACCCCGCCTGTCTCAGAGCCTGCCACTCGGGGCGTTACTAATGAATGGCGCGGGCGGGTCGGGCTCGACGGGCAGCCAGGGTGCGAGGGCGGCACGCTCGTACTTGAGCCTGAGTCTCTGGTGATGCAGTGAGACTGCCCGGCTCTTCCTCTGGTTTTCGGCCGGCGTGTCGTCATAGGAGAACGGGTAAATTGCCATACCATTCATAACAGCTCGATCTTGATAGACCACCGACAGTCGCCTCATCCTGGCGACCCAGAGCAGAGCCCCCACGATCGGACCTCCGCTTGGCTCCGCGATCGCGGCTCGGGAAGCTGCAGCCACTCTGTCACTGACTACCGCATTGCGTTCTGCGATGCTGGCACGCGTTCTTGCCTCGTCCCGATCGGCCAGGAGCGAGGCCGACCTACGCTGCTCGACGACCAGCGCGACGGCCAATACCGCGCCCACCCCAAGCAATAAGACCGTTCCAAGTCTCCGCATCGTAGTCGAGCCTCCTTGCCCACCTTGAATCTTGGTGCCAATCCTAATCGGGCGGGGTGTCCTGATCCATTTTATATCAACCCGAGGTCACACCCGTCTCCACGAGTTCCGCCTCGTTCCGTTCCGCCTTGAGCAGCCACCCCGTCGAAAGATGAGGGAGAGGTTCGGTGAAGCGTATGGTCAGGCTCGACTACGCCTGGATGCCCGCGCGACGCCACGAGGCTGTCAACAAGCGGGAGCACGCCAAGAGCCAGCCTAGCGCCGCTGCATAGCCGGGGGGTCCGAGGCACGCCAGCCATCCGGCCACTCCCCAGGCGTGTCCGAAGAAAGCGGCGAACGCAAGGACGCTCGCCAATGGTCGGGGGCACCTCAGGAGCGCAACGCCAAGAGCCAGCCCCCACGCCGCGGCGAGGGCCACGAAGGCCGCGGGATGAAGGGCCAGCAGCGGATAGGCGATCGGATTGAGCTCGACGGCGGTCCCATAATCGCCGCGCCAGTATCGAGGCCCCTGGCCCGCCAGCGTCATACCGACGTCGCAGACGAGCAAGACAAGGGGAGGCCAGCAAAGCCAGATGCGACGATCGCTCGCCATCGGCCACCCCACGCTCTCCGTGAAGCCGCTCGCCGTGTTCCACAACCCCCGGATCAGCCTCGCTCTGCAAGCGCCGCCTCAAGCCGTTCGGCCTTGGGCAGGCGGCGGCCCAGGGGGAGCCACATGATGATGGTGGCGGAGATGGTGATGGAAACGCAAAGGAACAGGATGCCGGGCATGTAGGTGTTGAAGTCCGAAGGCAGGGCGCCGGACTTGACGCGGGCCTTCATCGCCTCGTTCAGCCAGCCCATCGCCTTGGGGCCGACGAAGCCGCCAAGGTTCCCCACGGAGTTGATCAGGCCGATGCTGCCGGCGGCGGCCGTGGAGGTAAGAAACAGGCTCGGCAACGACCAGAACGCCGGGAGATACGCCTTGAGGCCGGCGGCGGCCAGGGTGAACAGCACCATCATCGCGGGCAACGGGTGCCGGTTCACCACCGTGAGCGCCAGGGCCGCCGCGCCGATGTAGATCGGGATCGCGGCATGAGCCCGCCGTTCCTTCGTGCGGTCGGAGCTCCATCCGATGAAGAGCTGGCCGAGAAGCGACCCGGCGGCGGGGACGGTCAGGAGCCACATCTTCTGGAAGTTGGTCAGCTTGTACCACTCGCCCAGGATGCTGGGCAGGAAGAACTCGACGCCGTAGTTGCCGGTCACGATGAAGAAGTAGGCCGCGGCCAGGACCAGGACCTTGGGGTTGCGAAGCGCCGTGCCCAGGGTCATGTGACCGCCGCCGATGTGCTCGGCCTTTTCCCTCGCGAGTTCGGCTTCCAGCGCGTCGCGCTCGTCGGGGTCAAGCCATTTCGCCTGCTTGGGCCGGTCGGTCAAGAGGCACAGCACGAAGAAGCCCAGGACGATGGCCGGGATTCCCCAGGCGATATAAACCCATTGCCATCCGTGCAGACCGGGGGCCTCGGGAATGCTGATCATCGTGCCGTCGGGCTTGACCCGCGTGCCGATCGCCAGCAGGGGGTACGAGATCAACGGGCTGAGCGCCTGAGCCACCGGCGTGCCGATAAAGAACCACGACAAGGCCCGCGACCTGTCCCGACTCGGAAACCAGTGTGTCAGGTAGACGATCACGCCGGGGAAGAACCCGGCCTCGGCCAGCCCGAGGATGAACCGCAGCGAGTAAAACTGGAACGGAGTTTTCACCGTCGCCATCAGCGCCGCCACGATCCCCCACGAGATCATGATCCGGCTGATCCATTTTCGGGCCGACCACTTCTCCACGAGGATGGTGCCGGGGATCTCCAGCAGGAAGTAGCCGATGAAGAAGATCCCCGCGCCGGTGCCGAGGACGTCCTTGTTGAACGCCGGCATGTCCTGCTGCATCGTCTCGATGGCGATCGACAGGTTGTTCCGGTCCACGTAGGCGATCACGTAGCACAAGAACAGCAGCGGCAGCAGCCGGCGATAGGCCTTGGTGCGGGCGCGGTCCAGCGGGGAGGGGGCGTCCGGCAGGTCGGGGCTCGACATAAAGCGTGCTCGCGGTACTCTAGGAGCGTCGAGGCAGGTCGGGTGGGATGGTCGGCGTCGGGGCCTCGCGGGTTCCGATCGGCCGATCCCCAAACGACGGTATCAGGTCCGGAACCGGTCCGCAAACCTCCGCCGGGCTCGGCCGGGAGGATTGTAACGGGACGAATCGAAGACGTTTCACGCAGAGACGCGGAGGGATCGCAGAGGACGCGGAGAAGACAGGGGGGCGAGAAGGGAGAGATTCGGGGAAATTCCTCGATCGGGACTTTGCACGGAAGGTGAACTCATGACGATGGATCGCGGTGTGGTCGTCCGCTACGACGCGGATAAGGGTTTCGGCTTCGTCCGCTCGGGGGCGTATGGGGACGGCGACGTGTTTGTCCATGCGTCGAGCATCGTCGGCGGTCTGGCCCTGCATGCCGGCCAGCGGGTCCGGTTCTCGGCCGAGGCCACGGAGAAAGGCCCCCGCGCCACTCGCGTGGAGCCCGGCCGGCGAGGGCTGTCTCCCACCCTGGCGGGTGGTCTGGCGATGAGTCTTGCCCTGATCGCCGGGACGCTCGGGCTCGTTTATGAGCGATGGCCGATCGCCTGGGCGTGGCTGGGCGCAATCAACCCCGTGACCTTCTTCGTCTACGCCCTGGACAAGCGCCGGGCCGAGGCCGAAGGTCGCCGCGTGCCGGAGAAGGTCCTGCTGCTGCTGTCCCTGATCGGCGGGTCTCCCGGGGCCGTCGTGGCGATGCTCTGGCTGCGGCACAAGACCCGGAAGCCCGCGCTCCTGGTGCCGTTTGCCGCGGTCGTCCTCCTTCAGATCGGGGCGTTAGCGTGGTGGTTGCGGCCGAGATAAGACGTGGTACGGTCGGCAGGACTTCGGCCATAATGGCGGCTCCGCCCGACCCTACCGGAGGACCGGAAGATGAGCGAGACGACAACGACGCGACGAACGGACGACCCCGCGCTCCACGAGGAACACCCCGGTTGCTCGGCCACCACCGAGCACGACCTGGAGGTGCCGGAGACTGACCTGCTCAGCCCGCTCACGCTTCGGGGCGTGACGTTCCGCAATCGGATCGTGATGTCACCGATGTGCCAGTATTCGGCCGAGGAGGGCATGGCCAGCGACTGGCACCTGGTCCACCTGGGGAGCCGGGCCGTCGGCGGGGTGGCGCTGGTGGTGGTCGAGGCGACCGCCGTCACGAGAGACGGGCGGATCTCGCCCGGCGACATGGGCATCTGGACCGATCAACACGTCGAGCCGCTGGCCCGGATCGCCCGCTTCGTCGAGTCCCAGGGCGCGGTGGCCGGCATCCAACTCGCCCACGCCGGTCGCAAGGCCAGCTGCGCGCCGCCGTGGACCGGGGGGGCACGCTTGAAGACGGCCGAACAAGGCGGCTGGACCGTCGTCGCCCCCAGCCCGATCCCCTTCAACCCGGGCGATCCCCTCCCCGTGCCGCTCGACGCCGCGGGGATCGACGGGATGGTCGCCGCCTTCGAGGCCGCCACCCGTCGTGCCTTATCCGCCGGCTTCCGGGTCATCGAGATCCACGCGGCCCACGGCTACTTGCTCCACGAGTTCCTCTCTCCCCTGAGCAACCACCGCACCGACGAGTACGGCGGCAGACTGGAGAACCGCATGCGGCTGCTCCTTCGCGTTGCCGCATCGTTGCGGGCCCTGATCCCCGACGAGCTTCCCCTGTTCGTCCGGATCTCCGCCACCGACTGGGCCGAAGGCGGCTGGGATCTCGAGCAATCGGTGATCCTGTCCCGTCATCTGAAGGACATAGGCGTCGATCTGATCGACGTCTCCTCCGGCGCCCTCGTGCCGACGGCCCAGATCCCCGTCTCGAAGGGCTTTCAGGTCCCCCTCGCCCGCCGCATCCGTCACGACGCCTGCATCCCCACCGGCGCCGTCGGCCTGATCACCGATGCCGACCAGGCCAACTCCATCATCACCTGCGGCGACTCCGACCTCGTCTTCCTCGCCCGCGAGCTCCTCCGCGAGCCCTACTGGGCCCTGAAAGCCGCCACCGAACTCGGCGGCGAACCCCCGTGGCCGACTCCGTATGGGTATGCGGTCAAGAGGAGGAAATGAGCCGTGGGGGCACGCTATCGCGGACCATTCTTCGCGTCCCGCAAGCTCAGGATGATGAACTCGCTCGGCCCTCCGGCGCGGGAGCGGGCGCCGGAGTGGCGCTCGACCACGGGAAGCTCGTGGAGCAGGGGGGCGTAGGAGGCGCGCTGGGCGGCGGTGGCCTTGGGCTCGAAATAGACGGCGATCAGGGTGGCGCCGGAGGCACGGTAGCGGGCGAGCTGGGGGCGCCAGTCGGCGGGCAGGAACGGGCTGTGGACGGGCCAGCCTTCGCGGTGGCTGTAGTGGACGACCGTGGGGAACTCGATGCCGGGGCCGATCGCGACGACGCGGCCGTCGGGCGGGCACAAGGCGCGGAGACGGCCGGCCAGCGCGAGCTTGCCCTCGTCCTGGCGGAAGAGTCCGCCGGAGATCCACGGCGATTGGACGATCACGGCGAGGGCCAGGATCGCGAGGGCCGGCCGAGTACCGGATCGGCCCGTGTGATCGTGGGCTGGGTGGCCCGGACCGTCGACAAGGAAATTTCTATGTGAGTAGGTGGGCGGGGACGCCCGCCCCACTGGAAAGGAACGGTCCAGCCCGGCGGGGAAAGCTTGCATCAGTGAGAATTCGCGGGCATCGGCCAGGCGACCGAGCGTCTGCAACCCCCGGGTCGCCCAGAGCGCGGCGGCCGGCAGCATCATCAGCTCGTAATAGTCGTGATCGCAGAGTTTCGGGCCGAGCAGGACGTAGAACGACAGACCCATGACGGTCCAGGCCCCGAGCGTTCCGAGCGAGGCGTCGAGGCGGCCCGTGCCATCCCGACGCGTGCGAAACCAGGTCCCGAGGACTCCCACCCCGATCAACACGGCCGTCACCGGGCCGCAATCGCGGACCAGGAAGCGGCCGAACAGACCGGCCCAGAAGGGCTTCGCCAGGAGGACTTCGGGGGCCTGGAGGATCAGGTACGGATAGACTTTTCCGTCCACCCATCCCGAGCGAAGCGGGTTCGGCGAGCGGAGGAAGACGACGACGATCCACGCGAAGACCGGCGCGATCATGACGGCGGCCATCGTCAGGAACGACCGCGAGCGAAGGCCTCGCCACGAGCCCGCGTCTCGCCACGCCATCGCGGCCAGGGGCACCAGCACCATCAAGCCGAAATACTTGAACAGGGCGGCGGCGAGGCCCGCGATCGACGCCGCGACGAGCCATCGCCGGGCAGATTTCGCGGCGCTGTCCAGATAGCGGCGGTAACAGGCGGCCGACGCGAGCATCCCGGCGAGCATCCAGGGCTCGGGCAGCACGGCGCGGCCGTAGAAAATGAACAGGGGGGACGCCGAGAGCAGGACCGTGGCCACCAGCGCGGAGCGATCGTCCCACTCTCGACGGACCAGATCGAAGAAGGCCAGCAGCGCCGCGAGCGTGCCGAGGAGGCTCAAGGCGTGACCGACCCAATCGCGCTCGCCGAAGACGCGATAGCCCAGGCCGAGCAGGCCATGGTAGAGCGGTACTTCCTCGGTGAGCGCCATCCGCCCGCCGCGATCGTCGAGGAAGTCGAGCGTGTTCCGCAGCGGGTTCATCGGCGCGCGGGCGATGCTCCGGGCCTTGTTCGCGACGTAGATCTGCTTCGCCTGGAGCGTGTCGGCCATCGGCGCCGAGACGTGGTACAGGCGGACGGCCGCCGAGGCGATCAGGATCGCCGCGAGCGCCAGGCGTCGGGAGCGGACGTTCATGGAAGTAGATCCCCATCCGTGGGGTTCGAGATTCCGGGGTGCCACCGGCCGCTGGCCTGCCGATGGCGCCCGGCAAGGATTGGTCAATCTTCGTCTTCCAGATCGCCGTCCGGTTCGACCGAGATATCGGCCAGATCGCCCAGCCGGTAGGTGGTGCCGCGGATCGTGATCGCGACCTCTTCCAGGGGGCGGGTCACGTCACCGTCGTCCACCTCCAGCGCGTCGTTGTTGGCGTCGAGGGCGTCGAGGAGGGCCTCCTCGAACTCGTCGCGGTTGATCCCCAGCGCGTCGAGCTTGTCCTCCCGAGGATCGATGTTGACTTCGATCTCCTCATTATCCTCATCGTGCTCGCCGTCGCCGTTAGCTTCGAAGCCCATGACATCCTCCTCACTCGTCGTTTGCCGGCCGAGGCCGAAAATCCCCGCCTGCACCGCCCGTCCCCGCGACTGTTGACCTCATCTCAGCCCGGGAGCGGGCCGCCCGGCGAGTGCGCGGGGCTCAATAACATCATAGTCGATGTAGCCGATCATCATCTCGTCCCACGTCTGATCCCCCCAGCGGACTTCGGCCGTCGGGTCGGGATTATTGGGATTGTCGGCCGAATTGTCGAAGTGGGCAACGCAATCAATTCTCGTGCCGTGGGGCATCGTCTTGGGCACGGCCAGCCGGTAGACGCTCTGCCAGGCGAAGTCGTAAGCCGGGACGGACAGGAGGATTTCGGCGCGGCCGTCGGGGTAGGTCGCCCGGTACTGGAAATCCTTCCCGCGAAGGTGCAAGTGGGGCGAGAGGCTGAGCAAGCGGGCGTCGAACGGGAACGTGAACGAGGACCGAAGCTCGTGGTTCTTCGCCCCGGGAGGGAGGACCAGATTCTTGTTGGAGATCCCCTTCGTCACGGCCCTCCGCCGCACCGGGTCGCGGGCGAAGATCAACCCGACCGAGGATTGATCGGCCTTCGCGACCCCGATGGGGGTGTAGTGGACCTCGAAGACCAGGCTCGCGCCGGCCGGGATCAGCTTGGCCGTGCCTTTGGGGAACACGCTCGGCAGATCTCCCGGGGCATAGCAGACGAGCTCGGGCCGCTCGGCCCGGCCCTCATCGTTGGGCGTCTTGCCTTCGAGATAGATGCAGATGTGATGGACCACTCTGCGGTCGCCGGGGCGCGCCTCGAGGGCCTGGACCCAGACGTCGCCCTGGAAGTTCGTGGGGACGCGGAACCTCTGGTAGGAGAGCACGCCCTGGGCCGGGACGGTGAACGGCCTGGTCATCGTGAACACGGCATCGGGCGTGCCGATCGTCCAGCCGTCGGGGAACGCCACGGGCTCGGGGATCGCGTCCGGATCGCCCAGAGGGGTGCCCTGATCGACCCAGGCCACGATGGCCGCTCTCTGGGCGGGCGAGAGGCCCCGATCGTTGGCGAACGTCCCGTGCCTGGGGTCGGCGTGCCAGGGGGGCATGCGTCGATCGAGCACGACCTCCCGGATGCCTCGCTTCCAGCGGCACGCCTGATCGTACGTCCCCAGCGAGAACGGCGCGACCTGTCCCGGCCGGTGGCAGGCCTGGCATTTCTCTCGCAAGATCGGCGCGATATGGTCGGCGTAGGTCACCCGGCCGACGCTCACGGCCGGCTCGTTCGTCTTGAGGAATTCCACGACCTCCGCCGCTGGCGGCTTCACCCTGGTGCGTCCCGCCTTCGTCGGCGGGGCCTTGCGCGCGACGAGGCCGGGCTGATGGGGCCGCAAGGCCATCCACACGGCCATCCCGAGCGCCGCGGATATCCACAGGGCTATCCGCACGCGTCGCGCGGGGATCCATCGGGGTACGGTCATGAAAGGTGGCGATCCATCGCGGCCTGGGGAGCGAGATTACGGTCTCTCTGGGGAAAATCGGCCAAAGATCGCCCGGTCTTCAAGATTCGTCAAGGTCAGCGTCGGGTTCCGGGGCGTCGGGAGGCCCTCCCTCGTCATTTTCGTCGTCTCCGCCCTCATCCTCCTCGCTCATCGAGCCGAACCGGGCCTTGAGGGCATCGGCCAGGGAGAGGAATTCCTCGACGTTCATCGCTTCGGCGCGGACCAGGCCGGTCAGGCCGATGGATTCGAGCATGGCGTCGACCTCGGGCTTGGTCCACTTGCCGCGCCAGGCGGAATAGAGGACGCGGCGGAGGTTCTTGCGACGATGCAGGAAGATCCTCCGCACGACGGCGTAGAACCACGCCAGGTCGGCGATCCTGGCCCGCTTCTCGGGGCTGGGCGTGATCTTCACGACGGCCGATTCCACCTTCGGCTTGGGCCAGAATACCTTGGGCGAGAGCGTGCGGACGATCTCCACGTCGGCCAGCGCCTGCACGATGACCGACAGGCCGCTGTAGGCGTCGGTTTGCGGCCTGGCCTTGAGCCGCTCGGCCAGCTCGAGCTGAATCGTCACGACCATCATGACGGGGCAGAGCTCGGGCGAGATCAACAGGTTGCTGATGATGGGCGTGGCCACGTTGTACGGCAGGTTGGCCACGAGCTTGAGCGTGCGATCTGGCGCGACGGCCAGCCCCGCCCGGACGTTATCCAGCACCTTGGGGTTCATCGTGTGCTTGCTCGCGAGCGCGTCCTCGTTCAACACGCGGACATTCATCCGCTCGATGACCGCATCCTGCGTCAATTGCGCCATCGCCGGGTCGATCTCGACGGCGATCACGGCCGACGCCGTCTCGGCCATCAGCGCCGTGAGCGCGCCCGCCCCGGGGCCGATCTCCAGCACCACATCCGTCGGCCCCAGCTCCGCGGCGCGGACGATCAGCTCGTGGATGTTCAAGTCGATCAGGAAGTTCTGCCCGAACCGATGCTTCGGGGCGATGCCGCGACGGGCGAACAGGCTGCGGAGATAAGATTGGGTCTGGCGGTTCATGGGGAAGACGTTTCACGCAGAGACGGGGAGGGGACGCAGAGGACGCAGAGAAGAAGCGAGATTGGAAAGAGGCAAATCAAGTCAGGTTGTTGACGATCCGGTGGTAGCCGTCCTTGAGGAGGACGACATTGAAGTTGATCAAGAGGCCCAGATGCAAGCCGCAGAGTCTCAGGTAGGTGAGGACCTGCATCTTGTGAACTGGGGCGATGTCCTCGATGGATTTCAGTTCGACGATCACCTTGCCTTCGACGACCAGATCCGCCCGAAAGGCTTCTCCGATGTGAATTTCGTCATAAATGAGCGGAATGGGCATCTGCCGTCGCACGTAGAGCCCCCGCTTTTCCAACTCATAAACCATAACCAATTCATAAACCGTCTCCAGCAACCCCGGCCCCAATCTCGTGTGGACCTGAATCGCCGTATCCAAAATCACCCCCGAAACCTCATTCTCATGCATAATCTTCCCTCTTCTCTGCGTCCTCTGCGTCCCCTCCCCGTCTCTGCGTGAAACGTCTTCAATTCCCCCTTATCAATTTCTTCACATGCTTCGCCAGTACATCCGCTTCAATATTCACCCGATCCCCAATCTCCACCCTTCCCAGGGTCGTCACCGCCAGCGTGTGCGGGATCAGCATGATCGAGAACGTATCCTTCCCCACATCCACCAGCGTCAGGCTCACCCCGTCCACCGCGATCGAACCCTTGGCGACCATCAGCTCCGTCCATTCCGGATCGATGCGAAACGCGAGGAATTCCCACTCCCCCTCCGGCCGTCGCTCGACGAGTTCCGCCGTGGTATCCACGTGTCCCTGCACGAAGTGGCCGCCGAGCCGGTCTCCCACGCGCAACGACCGCTCGAAATTCACGCGATCTCCGGCACGTTTCGAGCCCAGATTGGTCCGCAGCAACGTCTCCGGCCCCACCTGCACAATAAATCGCTCCCCCTCGGCCTCGACCACCGTCAAGCAGCACCCGTTGACGGCCACGCTCTCCCCCAGGTCCATCGGCTCGCGCAGGTCGGGCCACTCCAGCACCAATCTCCGACCCGCGTTCTCCTCGACCACGCGCTCGACGCGGCCCAGGGCTTCGACCAATCCGGTGAACATGGCTCAGCGCGTCTCGTCTTCGGGGTGATGGCTGGATCACCCCTCGATCATACCCCAAACCGTCTCCCGGCCCCCAGTCCGGTCGGCATCTGGCCGCGTCGCGACGGGATGACCCTGGGTGCACCCACGAATTTTGTCATCAGAAGGTCTCTGCGTGGCTGGGGTCGTGCCGCAGCGCCGCGCTGCGGCTCGACCCCAGCCACCCGGCCGTTGTGATACGCGTTTCCAACGTCTTACAAAAAATCACCGGTACTTCTTTCGGCCGATTATCAAGAGTGAACCTGTTTTATCCAGACTGTAGCCGAGATCCAACTGTCCGAGAAATATCTTGAGGCTGACTTTCAACGGAATCCCCTTGTTCCTGATCGTGACAGGCGAACTTACGGTCTTCTCGACCTCCTGGAGCGCAACAGGGTCGATGAAGAATGGGATGCCGTCCTCCAACCCAGGCCCACTCGTGGCCGCCATCACGTATTTCAACACCTCTTCGAGCGGCGTTTCGTTGGCGAACGGCATATCGATCGGCTTATCCAACGTCCTCAGGATAAGTTCCCGCCTCGACAAGGTCCTCCCGGAAACTTTCGATTTCGCAGGAGCGGCGCCGGCGCCACCAGGCGGAGCGCCATTTGTCGTCTTGGCGGGAGTGGCCTTGGCCAGATCGTCTTGGCCCTTCGACTTTGACATCGCCGGGGGCGGAGCCTTCTCCACCTCGTCCCGCTCCTGGGGTTGGGCGATGGATTCGGGCCTACTCGGTACATCTCCACCCTTTTCCTTCGAGGGTTCCGACGCCATCGCCTTCTCGTTCTTCGGGGCGACCGGGGCCGGCAAGTCGCCGATCTTGGCGTTCGGCGGTTCCGAGGCGGTCGCCTTCTCCGGCTCGGGTTGCGTCTCACCCGCTCGGGCGAGAGTGAGATCCTGGACCTTCGTAGTCGTCGGTCTGGATGTATAGGCGTAGATCGCGATCGCGCCGAGCACGAGGGGGATCAGCACCCAGGAACCGGTTGCAAGGAAAGGATTGTTCCGTCGTCGAGGACCGATCAATTGCCCCTGTCGCGGAGGAAGCTGGGAGAGGTTTAACCCCATCTCGGCGGAACCCGGCTCCTCCACCTTGTCCTGAGACATCGCCCAGAGATCGACGGGAGTTGCGGCGACCGCCGGTCTGCGGCGACCGGGTTCGGCGATCGGCCGATCGAGGTAGTTGCCGAGCGCGGTGGCGAACGCCTGCATCGAGGGATAGCGGCCCGGGATCGCTCTGGCCATCGCCTTCAGGCAGATCGCTTCCAGCGCGGGGTCGAGGCCGGGTTGGAACTCGGAGGGCGGCGCCGGGTCGCTGATGGCGATCAGGCCGAGGACGAGAGACATCGGCCCCTCGAAAGGGCGGCGGCCGGTCATCAGCTCATACAAGATCACGCCGAGGCTGTAGACGTCGGCGGTCGGACCCATCGCGGACCTGTCGCCACGGACTTGCTCGGGCGACATGTAGTGGGGGGTGCCGAGCATCGCGCCGGAGGCGGTGAGGCCGGGGTCGTCGGAGTCGACGCGGCGGGCCAGGCCGAAGTCCATCAGGATCAGGTCGCCGCGCTCGTCGACCATGACGTTGGCGGGCTTGAGGTCGCGGTGAAGGATGCCCTTCTTGTGGGCCTCGGACATGGCCACGGCGATGCGCCGAACGGTCTCGGCGGCTTCGCGCGGGGGCATGGGCTCGTCGCGGTCCACATACTCGGCGAGCGTCTTGCCCTCGACGTAGGCCATCGCGAGGTAATGGCGGCCTTCGATCTGGCCGACGTCGTAGATCGGGCAGAAGTTCGGGTGACGGAAGCCGGCCGCGGCGCGGGCCTCGCGCTGGAAGCGGTCGAGGACCTCGGGGCCGTCTCCCGTCGAGACGTGCGGCAGCTTCAGGGCGACCGGGCGATCGAGGCGCGGGTCATGCGCGAGGTAGACGGCCCCCATGCCCCCCTGGCCGAGCTTGCGGTGAATCTCGTACGGGCCGAACGGGTTCGGCAGGTCGATTGCACCCGCCGCTTCCTCGCCCGACTCGCCGGAGGGGCTTGAGCCGGACAGCGAGGAGTCGCCGCTCAAGGTGAACTTCGTGCCGCACTTCTTGCACCTCGCGGCGCGGCCGACCTGGGCCTCGCTCACGCTATACGACGCGGAGCAGTCGGGATTGGGGCAAAGCACCTTGACGGGCATGGGGAAGCGTCTTTCCGTTCGGGCGATCTATCCTCTTCGATCACGGATCGCAAGCCCCAGGGATTGTCGTTGACCCACGGGCTCCGGGGCAACGACAAAATCACCAGGTCAACCGGTGTCACGGGACGGCCGCGCCCGCCGCGAACGGCTTCAACGCCTTCCTCATCTCCGCCGCGTCCGCGAACCGCTCCTTCGGGTCTCTTTTCAACGACCGATGGATGACTTTCGCAAGCCCTTCGGGCACGTCGGGGCGGCGCTCGCGGATCGGCACGGGCTCGTCCTGGAGGATCATCAGGAGTTGCCGCTCGACGTTGCGGGGGAAGTCGTAAACGCGCTTGGCCGTCAGCAGGAAATAGAGGGTCGCGGCGGCGGCGTACAGGTCGGCGGGGGGTTTAGCTTCGCGGAAATGGGTGATCTGCTCGGGGGACATATAGCCATACGTGCCGGCGATCTGGCCGGTGAAGGAGAGGCCGGAGAGGGGGGAATCGAGGTAGAGCCGGGCCAGGCCGAAGTCGGCGAGCTTCACGGTGTCGCGGCCGCCTTCGGTCGAGACCAGGAGGTTCTTGGGCTTCACGTCGCGATGGACGAAGCCCTTGGCGTGGGCGAAGCTCAGGGCGTCGAGCATCTGGGTCGCGATCCCCACGGCGCGGGCGATGGGTAGGGGCTGGTCCTGGCGGACGACCCAGTCGGCGTCCTTGCCGGGCACGTAGTCCATCACGAAGTACACGAGGCTGTCGGCGTGGCCGATCTCGCGGAACTTGACGATGCCGGGATGGTCGAGCGTGCGGAGGATGCCCGCCTCGCGCAAGAACCGCGCGGTCACCCCCTCGGAGGCCACCGCCGCCGGGGTGATCGTCTTGACGGCGACGGTCTCGCCCTGCGCGTTCTTCGCCCGATACACGACGCCCATGCCGCCGCGCCCGAGCTCCGTTTCGAGCGTCAGCTTCGGCAGGGTGGGCAAGCGCGGGCCGACGTCATCGACCGTCACGGACTCGATCCCGTAGTCGGCGACCGGCTCGACCCCGCGCGTGACCGGGGCGTCGTCCTCCTCGAAGTGGACCTCGATATGCGTCCGCCCGCCCCGGATCGTGTCGCCGTCGTTGAGGTCGATGGTGCTGACCTTCTTGCCGTTGACGAACGTGCCGTTGGTGCTGGCCATGTCCATCAGGCGGCAGCTCGGCGGGTTGACCTCGACGAGGAAATGCACGCGAGAGAGCGTCTTATCCTTGAACGGCAGGCGGAACTGCGCGGAGTCCGACCGACCGACCACGAACGTGTCGTGCTCGCCGAACGCGAAGGACTGGCCCTGGTGTGGGCCGCCGGTCACCTTGAGGATCACCTTCATGGACGAAAATCATACACCTTGCGACCGAAGAAGGGGAGGGCCGACGGCGTTGTGCTCCCGATCCCGGGGAAGGCCCTTGAGGGTCGTCTCGTGTCTGGCCAAGATGGGCGGGCGCGATGGGATCAGACGTGAGTTCCGAACCCGGATTGGCGCGATTTCGGGGCCAACGCCGTTCGAGCCGCTTGCGAAAGGACCGCTGACTGTTCATGGGTCAACTCATGGAAAAAGACCTCGCGGATTTCGTGGGACCCAAGGCGAGCTACTATCTTGACAAGTGGCGGGCACCGCTGAGCGGCAATGGCTCGGATGCCGGCTTCAACTGGGCGGCGTTCTTCCTCTCGGGTCTGTGGCTCGCCTATCGCAAAATGTATCTGGCGACCTTCATTTTCCTCGGAATCATCGCGGTGGAGACATTCGTGGAGGAAATGATTTACGCCAGTATGAATGTCGGTCCCCAGGCTCAAAAGGGTATCGGACGGATCATCAATCTCATCATTGCATTCGTCTGCGGGCGATTCGGAAACACGTGGTATCTGTCCCATGCGCTGAAGGTGGTGAACGACGTCCGATCCCAGGGGTTGCCCGAGGACGAGACGGCCGCTGTCCTTGCCAGGCGCGGGGGAAGGAGCGTTTGGCTGGCGCTTGGGGCGATGGTGATGTTCACCGCCGTCTTGGTCGCGACTTTCATCGCCGTTGAACTGATGTCCCGATCCTGAGCACCTCGGATAACTTCATTCTTACAACACGAGTCCTTCCATCCGCCGATCATTTGCCCGGATTGTCATGGGATTCGTCGCGTCACGTCTCGCGTACCGGATTGCAACCCGCCGGGCGGCTTGGGTCTCGTCGCGTCGCGATCGGGGAATAAAAACTCCCCTAGAGGAATCGAAATCCCCTCCTCCGCAGGCTGGCGCGAGCGCGGCCCGCTTCCCGTCGCCCATGAGCATCATCGGGACGAGCGGTCGGTTTGATCGCGGAATCCGTGGCTCTTGGCCCTGAAACGGCGCGAGGGTGTCGCGTTCGTTTCTGGAGATTGGGCGGGCTCCTCCGGTGGCCGGGGTCGATTCCCCTTCGTTAGCTGGAGACGGGCCAATCGCCTTCGTGTGGCCGGGGTCGGTACTCCGTCCCCGGAATCCAAGCGTTGGCCGGACGGTCGCGTTCCGGGGGCGGAGTACCGACCCCGGCCACCCACCGACGGGATCCATTCTCCCGAATCGAAAGCGACACCCAGGGGAGTGCGGAATCGATCGCCGCCCGACGAACCCGATTGCGGCGCGCTCGTGAGCGGGCTACGATCACGGTAGTAAAGTATCGATTCGACGCAGCCCTTCGCGGAGCCCATCGATGTCGTTGGCCTCGGAATACTTCAAACTGCACCAGGACGGCGCGGCGACGGTCGTTCGAGTCACGGCCGACGTCATCCGCCACCCGCAGCAGGCGCAGGAGTTCAGCAGCGACCTGGCGGCCCTGGTCGAGCGCGACGGCCTGACGCGGATCGCGGTCAATCTCCGCCACACCCATTACCTCGGCAGCTCGGCATTCGCCGCCCTGTTCGGCCTGGCCAAGCGCCTGGACGCCGTCGGCGGCCAGCTGGCGCTCTGCGACCTCCAGCCCGAAGTCCTCACCGGCGCGAAAATCCTCGGCCTCGGCTCGTTCGCGCCGATCCACGCGACGGAGAAGGAAGCGCTGACGGCGCTCTCGGGCGGGAATGGTTGACGAGCCATTACGAGCGGTAATTTCGCGACGAAGCGTTCGGGCAGACCGTGCAACTCTTCGATTCCGCCTCTGCATCCGCTCCCTTTAAGAGGCTATCCGGATTGGTTGCAGTTGGCCCCGGAGGGGCGGGGGTGAATCGCCAGGGGCGGTACGCCCCTGGTCGCGGATACGAAGGCCAGGCCCGCCCGGGACGGGCGCGGGGACCGTCGTTCGGTCAAGGGGTCCCGTCGCCCGTCCCGGGCTCAATCCCTCGCTGGCGCGGGGCTCTCCGAGGTCCAGGGGCGTACCGCCCCTGGCGATTCACCCCGCCCCTCCGGGGCAAAGACTACATTCCAGATAGCCTGTAAGTTCGGTCGCGACTTCGTTCGGCCGAAGAGGTATCCTCGGCTCGTCGGTCCGTCCATTCGCACGCCGGAGACGCATGCTCATGCCACGATTCCGGTTCACGGTGCGGCGGGCGATGGTCGCTGTGGCGATCACGAGCCTTGTCCTCGCCCTCATCGCCTGGGATCTCAGACTCCAGCGACTCTCGGCCGAATATCGCAGAACGGCCGCCCGGATGGGCGCGAGCGAGGCGGCGTGCCGGGCCGCTGAGGAGCATTGGTGCAACTCCTCCCGTACCGACCAACTGCTCGCCGAGGCGCAGGTGAAGGCGGCGGCGGGTTTCGAGCCGTTGGGAGATGTGCGGTTCAAGACGGAAGCCTTGAAATCGACAGCGGTCAAGGGTCGCGAGATTGCCGATCAAAAAGGGAAGTTAGCGGATCATTTCGGCACGATGAGGGTGAAGTACCAGTCCGCCGCTCGCTACCCTTGGCGCTCGCTCGCCCCCGATCCGCCCGAGCCGAAGTAGCGGGCTCGCTTGAACGGAACGCCGGATATTCGGGCGTCGAATTTCCGACTGCGACACGACCCGATCTCCCCTCGCTCTGGTCGCGATCCGGGAATCGGGGTAAAATCCACGACCATCTCGATGGATTGATCGTGACTCTCCGTCTCCCTCTCTTTCGGAGGACCGACTCCATGACGCCTCCCCTGAACCTCAATCGCCGCGACTTTTTCGCTCAGACCGCCGCCGCGTCGGCCGCCCTGGCGGCCTCGGGAGGCGCGATCGCGTCGGCCGCGACGGCGCCTTTCCCTCGCGCCTCGCTGCCGAAGACCTCGACCGACAAGGTCACGCTGGGCAAGTCGGGGGTGAAGGTCTCGCTCATCGGCATGGGCACCGGCAGCGTGGGGGTCGAGCAGGCGAGCAATCAGACCCGCAAGGGCGTGAAGGAATTCACCCGCATCGTGCGGCACGCCCTCGATCGCGGCGTCTGCTTCTTCGACGTGGCCGACCAGTACGGCTCGCACGTGTACCTGCGTGAGGCGCTCAAGGGCGTCGATCGCGACAAGTACGTGATCCAGACCAAGACCCACGCCCACGACGCCTCCACCGCCCGCACCCACCTGGAGCGCTACCTGCTGGAGCTTGGCGTCGATCATATTGATATCTTGCTGCTTCACTGCATGACCGAAAAAGACTGGCCCGCCAAGAATCAGGGCTCGATGGAGTACCTGATGAAGGCCCGCGAGCAGGGCCTGATCCGCGCCCACGGCACGAGCTGCCACGGCATGGACCCGCTCCGCACCTCGGCCAAGAACCCGTTCGTCCAGATCGACCTGGCCCGGATCAACCCCGAAGGCCTGATCATGGACGACCGCAAGCCCGACGAGGTCGCCAGCGAGCTCCAGGAGATGCACGACTCCGGCAAGGGCGTCGTCGGCATGAAGATCTTCGGCGAAGGCCGCATGAAAGAGGCCGACCGCCGCGATGCCTCCCTGCGCTACGTCCTCGGCCTCGGCACCGTCGACGCCTTCATCATCGGCTTCGAGTCCCCCGAGCAGATCGACGACGTGCTGAAGAAGACCGACGAGGCGATCGGGGCGTTGAAGAAGTGAGCGGACCAGGTATGGGTAACTCTTCGCGACCGGGGACGCGCATGGGGCGTCCCCGGTCGTTAAGGGAGGTGATCGCCGATGCTCCTCGAATACGTTCAGGCCGCGCTGCGTCACGCGAGATATGAAATTCTCGCCGAGGACGGCAGCTATTACGGCGAGATCCCGGAATTCAACGGTGTCTACGCGAACGCGGAGACTCTTGAGGACTGCCGGGATCAGTTGAGGGAAGTCCTCGACGGTTGGGTCCTGTTTCGGGTCCACAAGAACCTTCCCGTGCCAGCGATTGATGGAATTGACCTCGCGATCTGTGAAGTCGCCTGATGCCGCCGTTCGGACCCATCAAGCGGAAGGATCTTCTCCGGCATCTCAGGCAGGCCGGATTTGAGGGACCGTACTCGGGCGGCAAGCACCAATTCTTGGTGAAGGGCGACATCACCCTGCGGGTTCCGAATCCCCATCAGGCAGATATCGGCGTGGACCTCCTGGCCAGAATCCTGCGTCAAGCAAGTATCAACCGAGATGAGTGGGAGGCGCTGTGAGCCGGAGCAGACCGTCCTTATCTTCGCGACCGCGTAACGAGTCTGACCGACGGTGACCGCGGGTCCGGCCATGGACGGTGGAGGGTTGGGCTCCATGTTGAAGCGATTGCTCAATGGGCCGGAGCGGATTACCTATAATCGCTTGAGCGAGGTCTGCGCTCGCCGCTCGGCACAGATCTACGCCAAGGTCCGGTTGGCCGACGTGCTTCCTATCGGGGGTTCGGGGCTGTCCGAGGGCCTTTTTGAATTCGCCCTCCAGGCGCACTACGACTTCGTCATCACCGACCTGGCGCAGATGCCCTTGTTCGCGGTGGAATTCGACGGCCCAGGTCACAGTCAGCCCGCACAGGTCGGGCGGGACGCCAAGAAGAATGAGTTGTCACGTCGCTTCAACTTGCCGCTCCTGCGCATTCTCGCCGATGATCTTCACCGGTCCGAGTGGCGACTCGATCGATTGACGGAGGTGACAGAGCGGTGGTTTGATGGAACCGCCACCGATTCGGGCGAGCGCCTCGCGGTGGCTGATGGCCCGGCGATTCCTCCCTGCGCCCAAGGTGGCAACATGACAGAGAGGCCCCTGTGCCCCGTGTGCGGGACGGCCATGGTCCTGAAGCACGGCAGGTACGGACCGTTCCTGAGTTGTACCCACTACCCCGATTGCCGAGGGAGCCGTGACCTACCACGGCCATCGGTCCTCTCCGCCCCACAAGCCGGCGGGATGCATGGGCCAACCGTCCGTGCCTTTGCGCGTCCGTGGCTCATCGCGGGTATTGTCCTCGTCAGCCTCGTCTTTGTGTCGCTCATGGTCGTCATCGCTCGGTTAAGCACCGAGGGGCCGCGTGCCAGGGACAACAGCCCGATAACCACCGGCGCCGATGATCCGGCCACCGTCCGTCAGAGGACCGTCCCCGACCGCGACGAACGGCGCCCCGCCTCGGCCGGCGCCGATGATCCGGCCACCGTCCGTCAGAGGACCTTCCTCAACGTGCTCATCAGTCGACGAGGTTGGGATACCACAAAGCGAGATTCCGAGATCGAGCGAGTCCTGGGCTCCAATCGCAGATACTCGGAGTTGAGGAAGCGGGAGGCGACGAAATTGATTACCGCATGGGACGATCGGGGGAGGTGATGGCCAGCCGCGCCACGGCGTGCCCAGTCCCTCCCATACGAGCGTTAACACGAATAGCCTGGATCTTATTATTGTTTTCGGAGGAATCGAGAATAAACAAGCCGCAGACGTGACCGGGCGGGGACATCGCCAGGTTACGCGGATTGAAAGGAGAGCCCATTTATGGCCCACGACGCGCTGAAATCCCTCCGCCCCCTGCATTGCATGGAGATCTTCGGTGGCACCAGCGCGCGGGAGGAGGCGATCTCCACGCCGGGGCTGGATGGCTGGATCTATAGCAGGCCGTTCGAGAGCGCGACCGACGGGGGCGACGTGCATTACCTGTCGCTGTGCGGAGGGGGCGTCGTCACGCGGTTGATCGTCGCCGACGTCTCGGGGCATGGGCAGGGCGTGGCGGAGGTCGCCGGGGCGCTGAGGGCGATCATGAGGAGGAATATCAACAGCAAGAGCCAGACCAGGCTCGTCCAGGCGATGAACCGGCAGTTCGCCAAGCTGGCGCAGTTGCGACTGTTCGCCACGGCGGTCGTCGCGACGTATCTCGCCAACAACCGGACGCTCTCGGTCTGCAACGCGGGACATCCCAGGCCGATTCGCTATCGAGCGGAAACCCGCGCGTGGGAGGTCGTGACGGGCGCACCGTCCGACGGGCCGGGGGCGGCGAATCTGCCGCTGGGAATCGACGACGACTCGCCCTATGACCAGTTCTCGGTGACGCTCGGCCAGGGCGACGTTTTGATCTTCTACACCGATGCCCTGGTCGAGGCCCACGTCGAGGACGGGGCGATGCTCGGCGAGGAGGGACTGCTGGAGATCGCTCGCGGCCTGCCGATCGACGATCCGGCGCAGATCGGCCCGGGGCTACTCTCGGGCGTTGCGCGACATCGGGGCGGCGATCCGGCCGACGACGACGTGACGCTCCTGGTCCTCCGCCACACGGGCGCCGGGCCGAGGAAGCTCTCGGTGGGCGAGAAACTGGACGTGTACGCGAAGGTGTTCGGGCTGAAGCACGTGTGAGGGTGCCTCATTTCGGCCGATAGCCGATCGGGTAATCGTCGAACATCGGGACCAGGCTGGCGACGCCGCGGGGGCCGCGCGGCCTGGGGACGCGGGTGAAGAAGGCGCCTCGCCATTGGTTGATGGCCTTGCCGCTCGAAGGCAAATCGTTGGTCGACACCGTCACTTTGAGCGTGTTGCCATGAATCACGATGGCCGAGGACTTCAGGCTCGTGATGATGGTCAACAGGGGGTTAATCGAGTCGCGACGCTTCACGACGCCGGTGATCCCGCCCTTCTGGGTGATCGCCACGACGACCACGGAGTCGAAGCTCACCTTCTGATTCGCGGAGGTGGGCAGGGTGCCGGTGGTAGCGGCCCCGCCGCGATTGATGCCGAAGCTGTAGGTCGCCTCCTGGCCGGGGTTCGCGGGTTTGGTCACGATCGGGCCGCCGACCGTGCCGGTCAGGATCAAGTCCGTGCCGACCACATCGCCGGTCGTCGAGATCGCCAGCAGCTCGGCGCGCCTCGGTCCCTGGTACAGCGAATAGAATCCCGGACGATGATTCGTCGCATGGCCAGTGGGAGTCGAGGGTGGGACGACGGCCGTCTCAACCTGGACGCTCTCGTTCGCGGGTGAGGGACGGGCGTGGCTCAGGAGTTGCCGGCCCTCAAGCGGTTCGACCCGCACCACGGCCTTCGTGGCCCGGCGGTTGGCCTCGGGAGTCATCGGTTTCCTCATCGAATCGCATCCTTCGGTCGGCTAGGTTTCGTGGAAGAGGTCGGCCGCTCCTCATCGGCCCGACGAAGCCGCGCCTCTGCCTGCACGCAGGCGACTCCTCACCCGAGCAATCCGCGAACACTTAATCGGAATATAAGCTTAATTCCCGCTCAAGATCCGCGTGGTCGTCGTCGCCGTGTTTGGCCGGAGCGCCCTGGTCCGCCTTGGTCACGACGGCAGGCCGAGCCAACCCCGCGCAGCCCACGGGCAGGAGGCACGCCAGGACCAGCAAGAGACGAGCCGCCCGTTTCCATGTCATCGCGGTTTGCACTCCGTGAGAACCTGCCCGATGGGGCCGAGGGGATCGGTTCAGAAATCCACGGCATATCGCATCCCGAAGCCCTGGATCAGCCCGTCGCTCAGCGCCCCCGGCGAATGTCGGTTGGTAATGCTGTAGTTGGCCTGGAACTTCATGTTCGGGTTGACGAACCAGTTCAGCCCGAACGTGAGATCGTTCAGGACGCCTCCGTCGATCCCCTTGTCATTCAGATTCAGGTAGTTGTAACGGATGCCAACCTGCCAGGCCCCGTACCCGTGCTCGTTGGGGGCGCCCTTCTTGCCCTTGACCCAGTAGGCATTCTTGCGGGGCACGACCCGATCGAAGTTGCCCGACTCGCGGACGTACGCCCGGTTCTCGCCGGTCAGGAAGTAAAGCGCCTCGACGTATCCTCCCGAGTAGAACAGCGCCCCCATGCTCGGCTTGCCCGGCAGGAACGCGTCCTGGGACCAGTGCATGAGGTATTCCGCATCGATGGTCCAGGGCCCGAAGACGTTGACGGATTCGAGGTTGATGTCCTGCTGGCCGCCGCTGCCGTTGAAGACGCCGGTGTTGGCATACAGGGGCCAGACCGTGCTGATGCCCGCGCGCTCGGGGCCGCGGACCCGGAAACGCTGCTGGCCGTTGTCGTACCCGCTCTGACGGCCCGAGATCCCCAGGTGCATCAGCTTGAGCCCGTCGTCCTTGTCGAGCAAGAGCCCCGTGATCCGCCCCGTGACCTTGTAGTTGCCGCCGCCGACGTCGTAGGCATAGGGGTTGGTGACGTTCTTGAACAGGCCCACCGCGTACGTCCCCCGACGATCCGCATAGGTGCTGAACGTGGAGATGCCCGGCACGAACCCGTTGTCGTACGGGCCATAGAAGGCGTCCTGGTTGAACGAACGTTCCATGAAGTTGAGGAATCGGCTGCTCGTGAGCCGTTCGAAGCCGATCGGCTCCTTCTGGTTGCCGATGCGGATGTGGCCGATATAGGGGATATTTCGGAACGTCACCCAGAGGTCCAGCGGCACGGGCACGCCGGCCGCGGGGGTGTTCGACACGCTCGTCAACGACCCGGCCCCGGTCCTGCCCTGCGGGATCGAGCTGTTGACGAAGTCGAACTCGGTGCAGAACAACGTGTTCTCATACATGGCCCCTTCGACTCGGAGCCGCATTCGCCGGGCATCGATGCCATCGCGGAGCGGGCCGATCCCCCTGGGGCCGTACTGCACCGTGTTGTCCGCGGAGAAGAACGAGGTGTCCATCTGGGTCCGGCCGCCGACGTGGAACTGGAACACCTTGTCGGGCGACTCGAACCAGAGCCCATTGTTCGTGAATCTGCGCCCGAACCTGCCGAGCATCTTGACCCCGGTGGCGTCGCTCGGGTCGTTGGGGTCGAACGAGATGAGGTCGCCGCCGCCGAAGGACGAGCCCCGCGATGGCACGCTCTCAATCGTGTTGCCCCCGGCTGCGCTGCGGTCGGCCGGCCCCCCCGTTGCCGGGGACATCAGGTCACCGCCTCCGACCGCGGAGCCCGTCGTCGGCTGGGTGCGGATGGTATTGGCGTCGGTAGACGGAGGATCGCTGACCGGGGCGGTCGGAGACGCCGGCGCGAGCTTCCCGGCAATCTCCTTCAATCGGGAATTCAACTCTTGATTCTGTTGCGAGAGCTGCTGGTTCATCGCCTCCAGCTTTTGCAGTCGCTCCTCGATGCTCAGGGCGGCGGGCGCGGGGATGGTCTGGGCGAACGCGGACGGACCCGCGATCCAGAGCGACCCGGATAACGCCGTGGCCGCGGCCCAGCCCCATTTCGTGCGATGGCTCGATGACATTCGAATTCGGCGCCCATGCCTCGTGTGACGTGATTCCGGTCCATGTGCCCTTCCAGGTTTCGGCCGACTACGGCGCGAATCCGAAGTAAAGTTGTGAGGATTGCGTGGAAAACACCGACCCGAAGATGAACTTTTGCAAAAATTCCCTAAAGGCCTTGTCGGTTTTTCCACGACTCGCTAGGATTCGCCGCATTCTGGGCAGGGATAGGCGCAGAAGTGATCCTGGAAGACATGGAGGTTTCCGCGATGCGTAGGGCGATTTCCTCGGCGTTCGTCGGTCTGGCCGCGATGGTGCTGGCCTCCGCGACGCCTCGACCCGCCGAGGCGGGTTCGATGACTTACATCGCATTGGGCGACTCGCTCGCGTTCGGCGAGACCGACTTCACCCACAACCCGTCGTACGGCGATCGTGGCTACGTGGCCAAGTACGCCGACAGCCTGGCCTCGCAGAACGGCGGCGTCCGCCCCAACGTCGTCAACCTGGGCGTCGACGGCGAGACCACGACCAGCTTCTTCGGCGGCGGCCAGGCGGCCGCGCCCCTGAACCTGAACTACCCGAGCGCCTCGACGAGCCAGAACACGCTTCTGACCTCGAAGATCGCCTCCGAGCTCGCCGCCGGCCACACCATCGGCGCGGTCACCATTTCCCTCGGCGCCAACGACCTGTTCGCCGTGGTGGGGGCGCCGGGCTTCTTCGCCCTGAGCCCCGCCCAGCAGCAAGGGGCGATCCTGGCCTCGATGTCCACCATCCAGAACAACTACACGGCCCTGCTGACCGAGCTGCACGCGCTGGTGCCCAACGCGGCCGTCACCGTGGTCGGCGATTACAACCCCTACGCCGCTCTCCCCGCCGGGGCCTCGCCCCTGGTCGGCCTGGCCGGCCCGGCGATCCAGCTTTTGAACGCGGTGATTGCCGGCCAGGCCTCCGCCTTCGGCGCCAAGTACGTGGACCTGTACACACCGTTCATCAAGCACGAGGGTGAGTATACCTACATCCTCGCCCCCCCTCCCGGCACCAACGTCCACCCCAACGAGTTCGGCTACGGCGTGATCGCCAACGCCATCAACCCCGTCCCCGAGCCCTCCACGATGGCCCTGATGGGCGTCCTCGGCCTGGGGATCGCGGGCCGGGCGTATCGGCGGAAGACGGCGGCTGTCGCGGCGTGATGTATGCCTCACTTGCCGTCGTTCCCGGGCTCGGCGCTCCGCGTTTTGCCCGCGTCCTGCTGGAGACTTCGCACCCTCGTTCCCGCTGTTCTCCGCCAGCCATTTGCACCATGTGACGGCTTCATTCTTAGCCCCGAAGGGGCGGAATCGTGTAGCCCCGGGCGCCAGCCCGGGGTTATGGGATATCGCCAGAAGTCCCAAGCCCCGACGGGGCGACACCCCCATCACGGTGTCGCCCCTTCGGGGCTGAGGCGTTGTGTGGGCCGGGCTTAACCCCCGGGCTGACGCCCGGGGCTACACGATTCCGCCCCTTCGGGGCTGAGCGTTCCATCGCCCGCCGCTTCCTGGACGAGATCGCCGCCGACCCCGGGCACTGGCGGGAACGGATTGAACGACCGAATAAGAGCAGCGTAACGCGGGCCTGAACTCACGCTTCCAGGGATGGAGAATCGTTCGATGGATCGAATCGGGAAGACCCGCCTTCACACGATAGCAATTCCCATATTCCTCGTCTCGGCCATCGCCGGATCGACCGCGAGGGCCGACGCTATCACGCCGTGGTCGGGGGCGAGTGCCACCGCGCAGGTCTTCGTGCCGGCGGCCGACGCCACGACGCAGACCGGGCCGACCGCGTCGGCGGCTTCTTCGAAGACACAAGACGCAAGATATTACAATTTCGGTCGATCAAGTTCTGACGACCCGAACAAGCCGATATACACCGTCCCCGTGAAGGGCTCGGCCGACGCTCAGGCGACCGGCCGCGCTGACGGTCTTTTGCATCTGGACGCGTCCTATTCCACCGGGAATCCCGGCAGCTCGCCAGCCATCCTCTCACCCCTACCCGTGGCTGCGTCAGCAAGCTGGTCGGGCGATCGCGCCTTGGTGGTCGCGCCTCCCGGCGTCGTGCAGCCTCACGAACTTCGACTGAACTTTTCCGTGACTTTCTATGGGATCGCCAAGACACCTGGCCCCACCAATGGATTGACGATCACGGCGAATGGGAATTCGGCGTCGATCGATCTTCCGGGCCCCTCTACTTCGACGTATGTGTATCCGTACGGATTTAATCCGGGATCACTCGGATTCGACAGCAAGTCTTCGCATGGCCTGTACTCGGTCTTCCGCGGTCCCGTTGCCAATGAGGCAACCTTCCATGTCGATCTGCCGGTCAGCGCCAAGGGCTTCAGCGACCCATTCTCGGTCGGAATTTCCTCGGCCGGCCTATGGGGCCTGACGAACAACGACAACCTCTTCTTTGACCTCAACGACGTCACCCTCTCCCTCACCAGCATCACCACCAAAGACGGCACCCTCCTTTCCGACCTCGGCGACACCGTCACCTTCGCCTCCGGCATGCTCGCGCCGGGGGCACAGGCGATGCCGGTCCCGGAGCCGTCGTCGGCCGTGGTGATCGTCGCGGGGATCGCGGCGGTGGGATGGTTCCGATCGGGTCGGCGAAGGCGTACAATGAGCTCGGAAGAATCTCGGCCGATGGATTTACCGATCGCGACGTGACCCATGCCCAAGAGCCGCAAGCCCGCCGAGTCGAAGTCGAAGCCCAGGACGGCCCAGCCGCGCGCCAAGGTCAAGGCGAAGGAACTCTCGCCCCCCGGCAAGTTCCCGTTCGACCGCGAGATGGCCACCTTCCGCGCCCACCTGCCCGAGTTGCTCGCTCGCGAGGGGGCCTATGTCGTGATTCGAGGCGAGGAGATCGCGGGGATTTGCGATGACCTCGAAGAGGCCGCGAACCTGGGATATGAACGTTACGGCCTCAGCGGCTTCATGCTCCGGGAGATCACGGCCGTGGAGCCGAAGCTGATGTTCGCGAAGCCGTACATATGGCCATCCTGACCAAGCCTATCGAGCGATACGGGCCGCTGGTCGAGGTCGCTGTCAATATGGACGAAAGGTTCGCCAGCAAACGCCGGGCAGTCGGGCTGCCGACCGTGATGCCCCATGTTTGCCTCGCCCTGGCGGACACGGGGGCCAGCCGGTCCCTGATCGATCATGCCGTGATTGCGGCGCTGGGCCTGGAATCGATCGGTCTGATTGAGCTGGCGACGGCCAGCACGGGAGGCGAGCGGAAGTCGAGCCGGGCCTTCCTGGTTCGAATGACGATCGCCCTCGGCGCCCGGTCGATGGCGACGACCGTGACCGCCGTCGAATCGGACCTGGGCGATTTCGGGGTCGGGGCCATCCTCGGCCGCGATTTCCTCGCCCGCGGCCTGCTGGTCTACAACGGTCCGAGCGGTGAGTTCACCATCGCGTTTTAGCACCCCTCGCCCTGGAGCCGCCCATGATCTCTCTCGCCGATCGCATCGAAGGCGGATTGCTCGGCCATTTGATCGGCGATGCGCTGGGCGTGCCGTATGAGTTCCATGGGGCCGACGAGCTGCCGCCGAGGGAGCACCTGGAATTCGAGCCGCCGAAGGGGTTTCGACGGGCGCATGCGAGCGTCCCGGCGGGGACGTGGTCGGACGACGGGGCGCAGGCGATGTGCCTGCTGGCGACGCTGCTGGAGCGGGGAAGGCTCGATCTGGACGACCTCGGACGCCGTCTGCTGGCGTGGTCGGATGAGGGCTATATGGCCGTCGACGGACGGGTCTTCGATATCGGAATCCAGACGTCGCAGGCGCTGGGGAAACTTCGCGAAGGCGCGCCGGCGAATCGCTCCGGCCGGGGCGACGAGCGGGCCAACGGCAACGGGTCGCTCATGCGCGTCCTGCCCCTGGCGCTCTGGCACAAGGGCACCGACCGCGAGCTCGCGATGAACGCGGCCCTGCAATCGGTCGTCACCCACGGACACCCGCGAAGCCTCGCCTGCTGCGCGCTGTATTGCCTCTGGGCCAGGCGCGTGCTGGAAGAAGACGCGGCGCCCTGGGCCTCGGCCGTCGCCTCGTTCCGGTCGATCTACAACGTCGGCGAGGCGATCCGCGACGAGGCCGAGGCGCACGTCCGGCCCGACGAGCCGCCCTCGGGCCAGGGCTCCGGCTACGTGGTCGATTGCCTGAACTCGGCGCGTCTCGTGATCGACGCCGGTTCCTATGAAGACGTGGTCAAGGCCGCCGTCGCCCTGGGCAACGACACCGACACCACCGCCTGCGTGGCCGGCGGCATCGCCGGGATTCGCGACGGCATCGGGGCCATCCCCGAGCGCTGGCGAACCGGTCTGCGCGGGCGGGATCTGGTCGAGCCGAGGCTGCGCGGGCTGCTCGACGTGGTAGAATTCCTTTCATGATCTACACCACGATCCTCAAGCGCGCGTTCCGGGCCGTCCACGGACCGACGCCGGAGCGCCCTCCCCCGGACGAGACGTCGGGCCTCGTCCTGGTCGCGGACGGGGTGGGCGGGCTGGACCTCTGCGGCACGGGGCTGATCCACGCGGCGGCCAAGGCGGGGCTGTCGCACGAGGTGCGGATCGTGCCGTGGGGCCACGGGTTCGGCAAGTGGCACCGGGACCTCACGAACGTCGAGAACCACAAGGTTCGTTCGGCCGAGATCGTGTCGGAGGTCGAGGCGTTTCGCGCCGGGAAGCCGCGGGCGCCGGTGTATCTCGTCGGCAAATCCGGGGGGACCGGCATGGTCGTTCGCGCCCTTGAGGCCTTGCCGGAGAACTCGGTCGAGGCGGCCGTCCTGCTGTCGTCGGCCCTGTCGCCGGAGTATGACCTGTCGCGCGCGTTGCGGGCCGTGAGGCGAGAGATGACCCTGTACTGGTCGCCGCTGGACGTGTTCGTCCTGGGCGTGGGCACGCGCGTGTTCGGCACGATCGACGGCCGCAAGGCCGTGAGCGCCGGGTTGGTGGGGTTCCGACAACCGAAGGATCTGGACGAGTCGGGGCGGCTCCAGTACGCGAAATTGAAACAAATTCGATGGTCCCCGGGCATGGCGAGGACGGGCTACCTCGGCGGTCACATCGGGCCGGACAATCCCGCCTTCTTGAAGAAGTATGTGTTGCCTCTCCTCCAGGTTGCGCCCCAATCGGAGGATGCCGGGGAGCCCGGGTCAAGCCCGCGCGCCGACGCGCCGATAACCTAATGGCCCGGAGGGGCAATGACCCAGCCGATTGGGTCGAGTCAGAGGGCGCGAAGCGATCTGAAGCCCGTGCGACCGGCCGCCCCGGTCCTGTAATCGGTTCTCGGGGAGATCGGAGAGGCCCTGGGCCGCGACCCGGACGAGGGGTCCCTGCCCACGTGTCTTGCCGCCATCGGAACCGGCGAGACGCCCCAAGAACTGACACCGCGAGTCCGCACCGCGAGGCGGTCCCCGCCCCTGACGAGGCCCTTTCGACACCGTCTTGTTTTCTCGCCTCCTAACCGTCAGGGGCGGGCCGCCCGCACCGCAACCGCGCCGGGATCGGCCCGCCTTTTTGTCCCTGTGGCCGGGTCTGAGGTACTCCGAAGGCCCGGCCCGCGATGCCGGCCGAAGGCCGAACCGATCGTCCCTCGACGCCCGTCTGTCCCCCTCGTCTCCGGCGTGAAACCTGATTCCCCGTGAGGAACCGGGTCCGCCTCTCCCCGTTCCATCCCGTCCCAATCCCCTCCCACGCGAGTGAGCCACGGGCCGCCGTGATCGCCGTCTCAAACGGAATCATCGTGACCCGCCGGGGTTTCCACCACGAAATCCGCGAGCCGGGATTGCTGGGGGCCCGTCCATCAGTGTCGGGAGCCGTTTGGCGAGCCCGGTCGCGTCCGCGCCGGGCTCGCCAAGAAACGCGGGGAGTTTTAGGATGGCGGACTCCGGGCGCGGATGCGACCGGCTGGTTCTTGGAATGGGAGCGAGACGATGGAAATGGTGACCAACGCGGTGAACTGGTGCGAGATCCCCGTCGCCGACTTCGATCGGGCGAAGGCGTTCTACAGCGCGATCTTCGACTACGACATGCCGAGCCAGCAGATGGGCCCCAACCAGATGGGATTCCTGCTGTTCGAGCAGGGCAAGGGGGTCGGTGGCGCGATCGTGAAGGGCCACGGATACGTCCCGTCGCAGGAGGGCGTCCTGGTCTATCTGAACGGCGGGTCCGACCTCGCGATCGTGCTCAACCGCGTGGAGGCGGCCGGCGGTACAGTGCTCCTGGGCAAGACCGCGATCACCCCCGAGCTGGGCTTCTTCGCCTTCTTCCTGGACTCCGAAGGCAACAAACTCGCGCTGCACTCGATGGCATGATCGCCGCCCCCGGCACCGACGGTTGATCCGGCGTCGAGCGCCCCTGTCGAGACGATGGGTCGCCCGTGTGGCTGGGCCTTCGGAGTAGCTCGGACCCACCCACACGGACGGGCCTTCGGCTATCGGCTGGCGGGCTCGCCGAGCTGCAGCCACTTGCCGACGGACTCTTGCCCCTCGCGGAGGCGGTCCAAAACGCCGCGGCAGGTGGGCATCGTCGGCAGGTCGCGCAGGAGGCGATCGACCTCGGTCGCCTGTCCGGATGCTCGCCCTAGCCCCTTGTCCAGCATCGCGCCGGCGGAAGAGAACTCGACCCAGCAGACGGTCCGCTCGTGGGCGATGGCAACCTTCTTGGATTTCTCGTCCTTCGCTCGCAGGCCGTTGATGCGCAGCCGACCCGGCCCTTCCAGGGTGATCAGGGTCAAGAACGTCTCGCGTCGTCTACCGAAACTGAAGAGCCCCATGCTCGATCTCCTTGGCGGACCTGGATCCGGGCGCCATCGCCCCTGCCCAGCATCGGCGGTTGGAAGAGGTCGCACCATCATGATCGCCTCGGCCCCGATATGCAACGGAAAAAAACATGAAGTTTAAGAGAGCAAGTATGATCCGATGGGTGGGATCGACACCCGAGGGGGCCGGGAGCGCCCACGGATTCCGGCGTTTGTGTGGCTGGGTCTGAGGTACCCCGAAGGCCCGGCGTTCGGCGCGAGACGAAGGCCCGGCGTTCGCCCGAGCCCGCAGGCCGGGCCTTCGGGGTACCTCAGACCCAGTCACACTGAAATCCTCGGCTGCCGGAATCCGTGGGCGCTCCCGGCGGGCCGAACTCGCCGCTCCCCCCGCGCATTTTTCGGGGCGGATCGGTAGGATCGTGCCCGAGGCCCGTCCTTGGACCGATCGCGGTCCGCGCGGGGCGGGCGATCCCAAACACTCGCAGGAGTTCTCCTCGTCCGATGAGCACGCAGACCACCTCCGGCTCCGCCACGATCGCCGCCGTCAAGGGCCGCGAGATCCTCGACAGCCGCGGGAACCCGACCGTCGAGGTCGATGTGATCCTCGCCGATGGCTCCCTCGGCCGCGCCGCCGTCCCGTCGGGGGCGAGCACCGGCATTTACGAGGCCGTTGAGCTTCGAGACGGCGACAAGACGAAGTACCTGGGCAAGGGCGTGACCAAGGCCGTCGCCAACGTCAACGGGGCGCTGGCCAAGGCCGTCGTCGGCCTCGACGCGACCGACCAGATCGGCCTGGACGCCGCGATGATCGCCGCCGACGGCACCCCCAACAAGGCCAAGCTCGGCGCCAACGCGATTCTGGGCGTCTCCCTGGCCGCCGCCAAGGCCGCCGCGATCCGCTCGGGCCTGCCGCTCTATCGCTATCTCGGCGGCGCCGGCGCCCGCGTCCTGCCGGTCCCGATGGCGAACATCATCAATGGCGGCAAGCATGCGGATAACAAGATTGACTTTCAGGAATTCATGATCATGCCGATCGGAGCCAAGAGCTTCTCCGAGGGCATCCGCATGGTCGCCGAGGTCTTCCACACGCTCAAGTCCGTGCTCAAGAAGGCCGGCCACAACACCAACGTCGGCGACGAGGGCGGCTTCGCGCCCAACATCGGCAACGAGGAGTCCATCACCTACATCCTCGACGCCATCGCCAAGGCCGGCTACACGCCCGGTCGCGACAAGGATTTCGCCATCGCGCTGGATTGCGCCTCGTCGGAGCTGTTCGACGAGGGCGAGAAGAAGGGATACAAGTTCTGGAAGAGTAACCCCGATAAGCTCTTCTCCACGCAGGAGATGGTGGATCTGTTCTCCTCGTGGGTCGACAAGTACCCGATCGTCTCCATCGAGGACCCCCTGGACCAGGACGACTGGTCCGGCTACGCCGCGATGACCAGGGCGCTGGGCGACAAGGTCCAGATCGTCGGCGACGACTTCTTCGTCACCAACACCGCGCGACTGGCCGAGGGCATCGCCAAGGGCTGTTGCAACAGCATCCTCGTGAAGGTCAACCAGATTGGCACGCTCACCGAGACGCTGGACGCGGTCTATCTGGCCCAGCGCTCGAAGTACACGGCTGTCTTGAGCCATCGTTCCGGCGAGACCGAGGACGCCACCATCGCCGACATCGCCGTGGCCACCAACTGCGGCCAGATCAAGACCGGCAGCGCCAGCCGTTCCGACCGCATCGCCAAGTACAACCAGCTCTTGCGGATTGAAGAGGAGCTTGGCGCGGGCGCAGTGTATGGCACGGGAATCTGGAAGAAGGTGTGAGACGTGCTGTAGGATTGACGTCATCCCGCGATGGGCCGGCCCGCGCCGGCCGGCCCGTCGCTCGCGTCTTGTCTTGTCCTGGAGGCAGAACCATGAGCCTCTCCTCCACGCCGCCGAACACGACCGCGGGCGAGCCCGCCTGGGACGTCGCCCGCTTGTTCCCCGCCCAAGGCCACTGGAGCGAGCAGGACTATCTGCACCTCGGCGGCAACCGCCTGGTGGAGTTCGCCGACGGACACATCGAGGTGTTGCCGATGCCGACGATGTTGCATCAACTGATGGTGGCGTTCCTCCACGAAGCCCTCATGGCATTTGCCTCGCCCCGTCACCTCGGAACCACCCTGTTCGCCCCATTTGCCGTCCGGATCCGCGCGGGCAAATATCGCGAGCCCGATGTCCTGTTCATGCTCGCCCGGCATGCCGACCGCATGGGCGAGCAGTTCTGGGACGGCGCCGACCTGGTGATGGAGGTCGAGAGCGAGGACCGCCATCACGACCTCGAAACCAAGAGGCTGGAATACGCCCGCGCCGGCATCCCCGAGTGCTGGATCGTCGATCCGTTGATGAAGACGATCACCGTGCTGGTCCTGGACGCCGACGCGGACTCCTACGCGGTCCACGGCACCTTCACCCCCGGCCAGGCCGCCACGTCCCGGCTCCTCCCCGGCTTCTCCGTGGCCGCCGACGAGGCCTTCGAGGCCTTCGTCCCGCCGCAATGACCTCGGCGCATGGGGAGTCAATCCCGGGGCGGGCGGGCGGGATCAGTGGAACACTTCGTCCGCGGTGAGGAGCATCTTCGCGACCTCCACGAGCTTGCGATTCTGGTCGCTGGCGATTCGCTGCAACCGGCGGAACGCCCCGGCCTCGTCGAGGGGGGTGTTCTTCATCAGGAGCCCCTTGGCGCGCTCGATCAGCTTGCGGTCTTCCAACGTCTGCTTCAGGTCGGAGGTCTCCCGATACAGGGCCTGGAACTGCTCGAATTTCCTCATCACCATCGGGATCGCCGGCGCGAGGTTGGCCTGCCGGATCGGTTTGATCAGGTAGGACAAAATGTAGTCCGCCTCCGAGCGCTCGATGTAAGAATGGTCATTATAGGCCGACACCAGGATCACCGGGACGGGACATTCGCTGTAGATCTGGGCCGCAGCCTCGATCCCGTCCAGGTCGGGCATTTTGATATCGGTCAGGATTAGGTCCGGATGCTCCTCGCGGCACATTTCGATCAATTCGCGGCCGGTACCCGCCGCGGCAACGACCGTATGGCCGAGCGAAGTCAGGATCTTACGATAGTATTTCTGCATCAGGGGCTCGTCATCCGCGATGACGATTCGCAGGGACCGTTTCACGATAAATCTCCTCGTGGTAGGGTGATGACAATCTCTACACCGGGATCGTCGCCGTCGCCAATCGTGAGATGGCCGCCGTGAGATTCGATGATCCGGCGGCTGATGGCCATGCCCAGGCCGGTCCCGCGTGTCTTGGTGGTGAAGAACGCCTCGAAGATCTTCTCGGACTGCTGGGAGGTCAATTTCGGCCCGTTGTTCCGGATCCCGACCCGCAATGACGGCCGACCCAGGATCGGCTCGCCCTCGGACCAGTTCACCTCGATCACGACCGGCTCCGCGCACGCCTGGAGGGCGTTCTCCAGGATGTTGCGGAAGACCTGCGTCACCCGTTTGCAATCGGCCAGGCACCAGGCATCCAGCCCTCCCGGGTCCGAGTGGAACGTGACGTTGCGGCCGGTCCATTGCGGCGAGAGGTGGGCCCAGACCTGATTCAGGATGGAATTCAGATCGCAGCGCTCGCAGTTCAGGCGGATGTGTCCCGCGTAATCCTTCACGCCTTCGTAGAGCTCCACGAGATAGTCCTGCGCGTCCTGGATCCGCGTCACCAGATCGGTGAGGTCCGGCTGGCCGGCCACCTGCATGGCCAGCATCTCCAGGCAGGCCTGGCTCCTCTGGAGGGCGTTCCGGCTCTCGTGGGCCAGGCCCGCGCTCATCTGGCCGATGGCGGCCAGTCGCTCCGAAAGCAGCGCCCGCTGCTGGGCCTCCTTCAGATCGGTGACGTCGCGGAAGATCCCCGTGAAGATCCGCGGATCGGTATTGGCCTCGCTCACGGCCAGCTCCATGGGGAAGATCGTCCCATCGCGACGGCGTCCCGAGACTTCCCGGCCCATCCCGATAATTTTCTTGACCCCCGTCATCACGTAATTCTTCACATACGCCTGGTGGTTCTCGCGATCCGGTGAAGGCATCAGCACGCCGAATTCCTGGCCGACGATCTCCGACGCCGGGTAGCCGAAGATCTGCTCGGCGGCCTTGTTGAAGGACTGCACGATCCCCTGCTCGTTGATCGTCACGATGCCCTCCGCCGCCGTATCCAGGATGGCCTGAAGGCGAATCTCCCGGTCCAACTGCTCCCTGGCCGCCTTCACCAGGTCGGTGACGTCGTCGATCGCCACGAGGAGTAGGCGTTTTTTCCCCTCGCTCTGGACGATGAGTCTGGCATTGAGTTGCATCACGCGGCGCCCGATGCGCGGGAATTCGGCCTCGACGCGTTCCCGGGTGAACTGCCCGCCCTCGGCCAGGATCGTCTCCAGGAGCGTGTGCAGGCGGGGAAAGTCCCATTGACCGTCGCCCAGCTCGTAGATCAGCTGGTCCTCGGTCTCGGCCTGCGTCACCTGGAACAGCCGGTAGAAGGAGCGATTGGCCGTCCTGACCTTGAGGTCGCCGTCGAGGACCAGGAGCGATTCCTCGATCGTGTCGATGATGTTCTCCGCGAAATCCCGGTTCTCGCGGATGATCTGCTCGCTGCGCTTGAGCAGATCGACGTCCAGGAGGGTGACCACGGCGCCGTCGATCTTGTGGTCGTTGGTCCGGTACGGCCGGATGGCCAGGAGATACCAGCGGCCCTCGGAGTCCTGGACCTCGCGTTCCTTCAGGGTCAGGGTATCGATCACCTCGCGCGTCATCGCCTCGAGGTCGGTGAGCAGCAGCCTGGCCTTGAGGTCGCCGATCGGGCGGCCGAGGTCGGTGGGGATCAGGTTCAAGACCTTGCCGGCGCTGGGGGTGAAGCGACGGATGCAGAGGTCGCTGCTCAGCATGATGATCGGGATGTTCACGCTGGTGAGCAGGTTCACCAGGTCGTTGTTGCTCCGGTTCGCGTCGAGGTTGCGATGGCGGAGTTCCTCGTTCACCGTGCCGAGCTCTTCGTTGGCCGCCTGCAACTCTTCCTTGGCGGTCTGCAATTCCTCGTTCGTGCTCTGCAATTCCTCGTTGCTGGAGACGATCTCCTCGTTCGCGGCCTTGAGCTCTTCGTTGCTGGCCTCCAGCTCCTCGATGATGGCGTGGAGATACTCCTTGGTCCCGGCCAGCTCGTCGCGTAGCCGGGCGAAGCCCGCATCCTTCGAGGAGGGCCCCTCCTTGGCGAGCCGTTCCGCGGCCAGCATCGCTGCCGCGCTCGCGAGGCCGGCCGTCGGGGCGGGCGACATGGTCTCGAACAGGATGGCATAGCAACGATGGCCCGCGGTCGGGATCGTGATCGGGATCACCACCAGGTTCATGTCGAGGAAATGGCCGTTGGACCTCACGCGGAGGCCGTCTCGACGGACCGGGGCGACGCTCGTCCTGGCCTCCTCGACCGCCTCCCGGAGATCGAGCTGCAATCCCTCCCGGGCCATCTTCAGCAGATTCAAGCTGGGCAACCCCGGGGCCGGGGTCAGGAACAGGCCGGTGTGCCCGCGGAACTGGAGAATTTCCAGGTTCTCGTCGATGATCACGCCCGGCGGCGCGTACTTCGAGACGATGACGCGGTCGGCCTCCCTCTGGAAGTCCAGCGCATGCCACACGCTGGAGGACCGGCCCCGATCATCGACCCCCTCGACCCGGATTCCCGCCAGCCGCTCGCGACCGGTGAAGTCGAACAGCATCCGGCTCGGGACTGGCTTGCGGACGTAGAGGGCCTGCTTGGCGTCGATCGGCGTGAACAGGTCGGACACGCCCCCGACCGTCTCCGCGCTGCCCAGGAGCAGGAAACCGGGGTTCCGCAGCGCGTAATGGAAGATCGGCAGGATCCGCTTCTGCAACACCGGGCCGAGGTAGATGAGCACGTTGCGGCAACTGATCAGGTTCAGGTTCGAGAACGGCGGGTCCTGGGTGGCATCCTGGCGGGCGAAGACGCAGAGGTCGCGGATGGACTTGTTGATCTGATAGCCGCCCTCCTCCTTCACGAAGAACCGGTGCAGCCGCTCCTCGGAGACGTCCGAGGCGATGTTGGCCAGATAGCGGCCCGCGCGGGCCTTCTCGATGGCCTGTTCGCTGATGTCGGTGGCGAAGATCTTCACCGGCGTGTCCATCCGCCGTTCGAGCAGGAACTCGCTCAGGCAGATCGCCACCGAGTAGACCTCCTCCCCCGTGGAACAGCCGGGCACCCAGATCCGGATCGGGTCGTTCCACGGCCGATTCTGGACGATCAGCGGAAAGATCGTGGTCTTGAGGGTGTCGAAGCACTCGCGATCGCGGAAGAAGCTCGTCACGTGGATCAAAATATCCTGGAACAGCGCGGAGATCTCGGCGGGATTCGTCCGCAGGAAATCGACGTAGGCCGCCAGGTGATCGAGGTTATGGACGACCATCCGGCGCTGGATCCGCCGCTCAAGCGTGGACCGCTTGTAATGGGTGAAATCGACCCCGCTGCCCCTCTTCAGCAGCAGGAGCAGCTCGTCCATGGGGGCGTCGAGTTGGCCGTCGGCCCCGTCGAGCGATTGCTTCGACGCGAAGCGCGTCCCCAGGCGAATCAGTTGCTTGGCGATCTCCTCGGGCGTGAGCATGAAATCCACGCAACCGGCGGCGATGGCGCTGCGCGGCATCCCGTCGAATTTGGCCGACTGATCCTGCGCGAAGGTCAGACCCGCCGCGGCCTTGACCGCCTTCAGCCCCAACGTCCCGTCCGATCCGGTCCCCGACAGGATCACGCCGATCGCGCGGTCGCTCCGTTGGGAGGCCAGCGAGCGGAGGAACAGGTCGACCGGGAGGTGCAGCCCGTGGATGTCGGATCGGGGGGAGACGCGCAAGACGCCGCCTTCTTCGAGGCTCAAATTGGTGTCCGGGGGGATCACGTAGACGTGGTCGGGCTCCACGATCATGCCGTCCTCCACCTCGCGGATGTCCATCCGGGTGGATCGTCGCAGCAACGGCACCAGGGCGCTCTCGTGCTTGGGGTCCAGGTGCTGCACCAGCACGTAGCCCATCCCCGTCCGATCGCCCAGAGTGGAGAGCAACCGGCTGAAGGCTTCCAGCCCTCCGGCCGATGCGCCGACACCCACCACGGGGAAGTCCCGGCCGGACGCCGCCACCGGAACATCCCCATTGGTTGCGGCGACGGCCGCGGGCTGCCGAGAGTCCCCGTCGGAATCTTCACGGTTCATGGATCACGACTCGTCACGATGACTCGCGTTGGGATCTTGCTCCCGGAAGAGCAGGAACCCAGGGCCTCGACAAGACCCGCGAGGACTTGAAGAAATTGAGCGTCACATCGCCGAGAAACCGATCTATTCCGGGGGGAATTTACCCGAAACAACGAGGGTGGCAGTCCATTGCGACGCACAATCCGAGCTCGACGTCGGACGTTCCAGGGGCCGAGTCCATGGCGTGCTAGGCGATCCTGTTCGGGGTCATCCTCCCGTGTTCATTTCCAATCCGACGTGGTACGACCGCCCGATCTCGGCGGGCGCTCCGAGGGCTGATCCGACTTCAAATTGACCCGCCAGGAAGCCGCATACGTCCGCGAGGGCCCGGTCCCGTCGTTCCTGGGCCGCTGCGATCCTGGCACACATTCGGCCTCATAGCAACTGGCGGGCCAATTGGGAGATAGGCCCCGAGATCGGCTCGCTGGGATTTCGCTTTCGATCCTGGAGATTGGCCGGGCCGTTCCGTGTGGCCGGGGTCGGTACTCCTCCGTTGCTGGAGATTGAGGAGCGCTTCCGTGTGGCCGGGGTCGGTCCTCCGCGCCCGGAATCCTGGTCGTCGGCCCAACGGTCCTGTACCGGGGGCGGAGGACCGACCCCGGCCACTCGGGACCGGCATCCACCAGCCTCCGGGATCGAAAGCGACACCCCGCTCGCTGCGCCCGGACCTCCGGGTCATCCTGGCGATGATCGCGCGTGGTCTGGGCGGCGCGGTGAGGGCGCTGGCCCATGAGCACGGTCACGCTCCTCCATGCCGAGATCATGACGAATTCCTCCTTGCAGAGAGTATCGCCCTGGAACAGGCAAGCCGGAGCCGGGCTCCCGGTCGATGAACCGAGGACCGCGGGATCCGCGACGAAGGCAAATTAATGGTCAGATGATGATCGGTGATCTCGCCGCCTTCGGAGATCTTGCCGTCGCGGAGGACGGCCACATCCCGAAGGTCTTCAAGCTTCCGTGAGTAAGAGGACCGCCGGACCTCAACGCACGAGCCGCGTCTCCCCGGCTCGCCCGCCAAACCCTCTCAGCTCGGTCACCTGGATGACCGCCAAGTCCTGCGTTTGCTGGCAATCGTCGCCATGCTCACCTTCCCGTCTCTACGTGTTCTCGACTCGTCGATGATTCCACATCGGGCTCGATCCCTGGGATCGCATCTGCACATACCTCTGAGCCGGAATTAAGTTTCAGAGGCCTCCCGAACATGTCGTTTTCCCACCCCGAATCGGCCGGACTGTCCTGGCCCCGCCGGGGCTAGGCTGAAGCATGGCATTCCGACTCGCCTCTCCGAATCCACCTACCGTCGAGGCAACGCCGATTCGCCCTCTAGCCATTTGTATCGAAAAGGCGCCGCGAATGGCGGCACGCATGCATGCATTCTGCCTGTCTGGTCGATGATTTCAAAGGAAGGGTGAAGACCCGAGGCCGCTGCCTGAACTGGTGGCAGAAGGCCGCTGTGGGTCGGTCCGTGCCTGCCTGGGCGGGGACCTGACCTGGATGATAATTAGCGCATGGGACCTGGGTCAAGTAGGACCTTCAGATATCTGGACCATAACTAAAATAAATATATTCTGGTATCACAAAATTTCTACGAATTCCCCCGGCCGAACCGCGGCCGCAATCCTCGCGGACCCGACGGGAATACGGCGATTCGAGGGGCGCGGAACGCGTTCATATGCCCGCCAGATTCGCCGATCCGGCGGATTCCGCGATCGAGTCTCGGCTTGGTCGCGATAATCTTCTCAGGGGCGAAGGTCGGAGCCGCGGATCGGCGCCCCGACCCGAAGAAAGGGGTTTCGATTCCTCCCGGGGGATTTTAATCCCTCAAGAGAGACTCGCAGGGCGCAGGGCGTCCCAGGCAGGACTCGGTGGGCACCCTGATCACGCCTGGCCAGGGCTGTCCCCGGCCATACGCCGGTCGCGGACACGCGGGCGCACCGGCACCTCAGGAGAACACGTCGCGTGCGGCATGCTCCGCTTCCTCGGCCGAATCGAAGGGTTCACCCGCATCCATCCCCACGGGCACGGGGTAGGGGAGGAAGTACCACTTGCCGGGCCGGTGATCGGACGGGTTGCCGATCGCCGAGGCATTGTAGATAACGAACCGCCGGCCGTCCGGGCAGGTGATTCGGTAAGACGTCGAGCGTCGTTGCGTGTCGGTCATGGGCATGACCTCCTGCAAATCGCGGATCGAGCGGTTCACCGCGCCGCCGCCCAGCCTTCTCTGTTCCGCAGCGATGCTGCGACGGCGGCACGGACCCGCACCTCTCAACCCGGGGCGAGCCGAGTGTTGGGGATGTTACACAGCTTATGGGCATGCCAGATGCTCGTCTGTCCGCCACCGGACATTTCTCGGAAAATTTTCGCCGTGGCCAGGCGTGGCTGTCTCGCTTTCCTCTCTATAGACTGGCCCACCCCCGAGTGGCCGGGGTCGGTCCTCCGCCCAGGAATCCCGGGCGCTGGCCGAGCGGTTGTGCTCCGGTAGTGGAGTACCGACACCGATCGCCTCTCAGGCCTCGGCGGCATCCTTGACGGCGCGGAGGAACTCGTGGTGGAGGCGACGGCCGACCTCGGGGCCGAAGCGGCCGGAGAGCTCTCCTTCCAGCGGGGACAGGACGAGCGTGATGAGGGCCTCGCCCGAGCCCGACTCGTCGGCCCAGGCCCGCAGGAACCGGGCCTCATCCCAGAGGAGCTGGGCGCCGCTCCACGACGCGCCGTCCTTGTGGTAGAAGACCATCGTCGCCACGCATCGCGAAAGGTGCTCGCTGATGTCGCGGCTGCTGACCGGGCCGGCGGCCTCCGCCACCGTGTTCGAGGGCTCCTCCCTCACCGGCGCTTTCCTCGTGGCCACGGCACGTCCCCCCAAGCCTATCAGATGACAATTCGCTTGTAGTATCCCCGGGTCGAGGCGTAGCACTCGCACGCGGTCTCTTCCAGCCCGGCCCGGTCGCGGACGATGACGACGCCCCGACGGTAGTCGATCAGGCCGGCGGCGTGGAGCGCGCCGGCGACGACCGTCACGGTCTGGCGGCGCACGCCCAGCATGTAGGCCAGGAACTCCTGGGTCAGCGGGAACTCGTCGCGGCCGGCCTGGTCGTGGATCAGCAACATCCAGCGGCTGGCGCGCGACTCCACGGTGTGCGACACGTTGCAGGCGATCGTCTGGGAGGCGTCTCGCAGCGTGTAGGCGATGTAGCGACGGACCAGCCGCGCGAGCTCCGGTCCCCGATCCATCGCCTCCAGGAAGTTGCGGGTCGGCACCCGGAGGCTTTCGCCGGCCATCTGGCAGATCACGCGGTGCGGGCTGAGCTCGACCCCCAGGCAGGCCGACAGGCCGACGAACCCTTCGCGGCCCACCGTCCCGGCCTCGACCGGCTCGTCTTCCTCCATGATCGTCAGCAGCGAGGCCAGCGCCGTGACCGGGAAGTAGATGTGGGTGACTTCGGCCTCGAACGCATGAATGACCTGCCTGAGGGTCAGGCTCACGCGCTGCAACATCGGTTCAAGCTGGCTGTACTCGCTTGCTGGCAGGCGATCTAGCAACTGATTGCCGGTATCACGATTCCTCGGAGCGGGTGACATGAAGAACTTTCGACCGAAGGGTCCGCCCCGACGGACGCAAACCAGGAAGGCCCGCGCTCCGGGAAGAACCACCTCATCCTACCCTCGGCCGCCGATCCTGTATGTCATGCAGCGGACATTAGGCCGTCTTTCGCGTGAATAATGCTGTCTGTTATCGGCTAATTTAAGATCTAAAAGTGTGTCGGTCTGGATGAAAAAATCTCGCCCGGCCCCCCGCCCACGAGGGGCAAGAGCGCCGGGCGAGATTTTCCCGCATAAACCTGGGCACAGTCGGCCGCGATCAAGGCTTGAGAACCACCTTGACGCACTCGTCCTGCTTGTCGCGGAAGATCCTGTACATCTCGGGCGCTTCCTCCAGCTCGACCCGGTGGGTGATGACGAAGCTGGGGTCGATCTCGCCCTTGCGGACCCGCTCCAGCAGGGGCTTCATGTAGCGATGGACGTGGCACTGGCCGGTCTTGAGCGTGAGCGACCGGTTCATGAGCGAGCCCATGGGGAACTTGTCGATGAACCCGCTGTAGACCCCGATGACCGAGACCGTGCCGCCGCTGCGGCAGGCCATGATCGCCTGGCGGAGGGCGTGGGGCCGGTCGTTCTCCAGCATCATCGCCTGCTTGACCCGGTCGTAGGCCCCGACCGCCCCGGCGGCGTGCGCCTCCATGCCGACGGCGTCGATCACCGAGTCCGGGCCGCGGCCGCCGGTCATCTCCTTGAGGGTCTCGTAGACGTCCTGCTCCTCGTAGTTGATGGTCTCGGCCTTGGCCTTCTCCCGGGCCATGCGCAGGCGGTACGGGAAGCGGTCGATGGCGATGACCCGCTCAGCGCCCAGCAGGTAGGCGCTGGCGATCGCGAACTGGCCGACCGGGCCGCAGCCCCAGACGGCGATGACGTCGCCCGGCTTGATGTCGCACATCTCGGCCCCCATGTAGCCGGTGGGGAAGATGTCCGAGAGGAACAGGACCTGCTCGTCCGGCATGTCGTCGGGGATCTTGAGCGGGCCGACGTCGGCGAACGGCACCCGGGCGTACTCGGCCTGGCCGCCGGGGAACCCGCCGAGCATGTGCGAGTAGCCGAAGATGCCCGAGGGCGAGTGGCCCATCAGCTTCTCGGCCATCCAGGCGTTGGGGTTGGAGTTCTCGCAGATCGAGAACATCTTCCGGCCGCACTGGTAGCAGCTCCCGCAGGCGATCGGAAACGGGACCACCACCCGGTCGCCCTTCTTGAGGTTCTTGACCCCCTTGCCGGTCTCGACGACCTCGCCCATGAACTCGTGGCCGAAGATGTCGCCGGACTCGACCGTGGGGATGAACCCGTTGTAGAGGTGCAGGTCCGAGCCGCAGATGGCCGTCGACGTGATCTTCACGATCGCGTCGCGGTCGTTGAGGATCTTCGGGTCGGGAACCCGCTCCACCTGCATGGTGCTCTTGGAAACGAAACAGTTCGCTCGCATCGCAATTCTCCCCTGGTGCCGAGTTGCCTCGATTCGGTTCGGTTCAGGTGTTCGGGCCGCGACCGTCGTCCCGGGGCTGGGCCGGGTACTGCCACAGGCGCTCGCCGTGGAGGATCGCCTCGGACTTGACGACCTCGCCGGTCTCCATCAACTGCTTGAGCGCGCGGAGGTCGTCGTACACCTGCTGGTTGGGCTCCTCGCCGAAGAGCTTGGCGACGATCGCCCCGATGGGGCCGCCCGGCGGGTCGTACCGCATCTCGACATGGACCTCGGTGCCGCGCCCGCCCGGCGCGGGGAGGAACCGGACGGTCCCGGAGTTGTCCACGTCGGAGCCCGGCTTCGATCGCCACGCGATCAACTGGTTGGGCCGATCCTCGACGATCTCGGCGTCCCACTCGACCGACGATCCGGCCGGGGCCTTCGCCTTCCAGTGGGACGTGCGCTCGCCGGTGACCGCCACGGACTCCAGATGGTTCATGAACCGCGGCAAGTTCTGGAAATCGCGCCAGAACCGGTAAATCTCCTCGGCGGGCTTGCCGATCGTGATCGCCTTCTTCACCTCCAGGACGCCGGAGAACCAGGACGGCGCCCACGTGCCGTCGGATTCGCGAGTCTGCCGGACGCTGGCGTACAGGTCCAGGGCCGTTATCCCGACCACGGCGGCGGTCGCCGCGCTGACCCGATCCTTCTCGTTCCTGGGCGAGGCCAGCGCCTTGCCCAGGAGGGCGAGGTCCATGGCATCCCCGGCTACCCTCGCCCAGAGCCAGCCGACGGGCCGGCGGCGGCTCAAAATGCCCACGCCCGCGGCCAGCTCGCGCAGGCCCACCAGGCGCACGATGGTCCGATTGGTGCGGTCGCCCCGGACGCCGATGAAGCGGGCGAATTCCCGGGGGGCCACGATCTCCGTCAGGCCCAGGCCGATACTGAACCAGCCGAGGAGAGTCGCTACCCCCTGGGCGGGCTCGCGCTCGTCGGAACGCCTTTCCGACCGGGCGGGGCTGTGTTGACTCCCGTCCCGTCGCAGCTCCATCATCCGGTTGGCCGGCTGGTGGGCGGTGGTACTCATGGCTGTCATGACATCTCCTCGCTGAACGGTAACTCGGTGGCGGCCGGCACCCGCCGAGGGCGACGGTCGGGAGAAATGCCGAGCCTTCCCGGCCGGTCATGGGTCCTCGAAAGTAAGGTCACGACCGTCCGCGTCGGCTCCCCCGGGAAACCGTGCCAGCTTCCCGGGGTCGATCGACCTGAACAGGAGCTACGAAGTGGGTGGCGGCAACAGCCGGGGATTTCCCGGTCGCGGCGGGCGTCCCTGACCGCCTACATCCCTCCGGCCTTCCTTCCATAGGCGGGCCGGGACGCCCGCCGCGACCGGGAAATCCCCGGCTTGTCCTTCCCTGCGACCAACCCGACCTCCAACTACGTCACTCCCAGATAAGGAAATCGACCCATGTTCCCCGGAGCACCCTGCATGCAAACGCCAGACCCGTCGGGCCTGGCTTGCACGCCAGGTTCTGGTGAGTTCCCGCCCACCCCGACGGGCTCCCGGTCGGCCCGACTTGCACCCTCGGCACCCCAAGCCGTGCCGGCCAGCCGGTCGGAAACTCCGACGATGGCGCGAGTTTCGCACCCGGAACGGAGGCATGTGGACGCAGAGATTCCGAACTTGTTAGGGTGGGTCCGCCCGCCTGAAAATGGCGCAACACCACCGCGATCCGGCGTGGCCGCAGTGTGGTGAGGGGCCGCCTCGGGCGGGCTGAACTACGCGACAAGGAAGCCGCGTTCACGGGCTCAGGGACGAAATCGTCCGGCGGGAGGCGATATGAATTCCATCATGGTCATCCACCCGTACAAGACGGGGGGCGTCTGGGCCTTCGATGACCCCGAGGCCGGGCTGGTGCGGGAGCCGTTCGTCTCCGGGGCGGACACGGTCATCGAGCGACTGGTCGAGTCCTTGCCCGGCGCGGAAGGCGGTTTCACGCTCTTCTTCTCCGCGCAGCCCTTCCCCGGCTACCAGGCGGAATTTGCGTGGCGCCGCCAGGAGATGGGCGGGAACTGGTATTTCAGCCCGGCTCACCAGATCGAAGGATGGCTCTGCCCGGCCCTGTTCAAATATTTCCCGACCGCACCGGAACGCCTCTACGTCCAGGTCAAGCCCAGAACCGCCTGACCCCTTTATGGTTCTCTTGCTTGCTGCGTGTCTGGCCGCGGGCCGGTCATGGGCTCGTCTGTGTGACCGGCCGTGTGGCTGGGTCTGTGGTACTCCGAAGGCCCGGCCTGTTGGCCCGAGCGCAGGCCGGGCCTTCGGGGATTCAGCCATGCAACCGGGCGCGAACCCGATTCGGCGGCGAAGGGACTTACTTCCGCTTCGTGTAGGTGATTTCCATGAACTTCGCCTCTTTACCGCCGGTCTCGTCGGACTTCATGATCAGCGTGAAGACGCGGGTGCCGTCGTCCTTGGTGGCGGTGACCATCTTCTGGGTATACTTGGACTTGGTGTTGGGATCGACGCCATCGCCCACGAAGGTCATCGTCTTGGTCTTGGCGTCGTAGGTGCCCTCAAGGACCGAGAGGGTGGGAGTCATGGAGTCGAGCCAGGTGCCAACATACGCCTTCTTGAGCGGGTCGTAGCCGAACTGGCCGCGCCCCTCGAACTTCATCCCGAAGAACTCGCCCTCGAACTTGGAGATCAGCCACAGGCCGCCGGGCATCATCGTGTTGACCTCGACCCCCTTGGAGACCGTCGGCTCGGCATCCGGCCCAGCCATGAACGCCTTGACGGTCGCATCCCACGTGCCCTCATCGGCGCTCAGGATCTTGTGCTCGGCCGTCGGCTTCGGGATCGGCGGTCCGCCCTCCTGCGCCCCCGCCATCGAGGCGCATCCCAGCACGGCGGCGAAGAAACCGGTCAGCAAGCTCGGCAGATTCATCTCGGATCTCCTTTGTACGGGTGAATAGGCACCGGGCCGCCGGGAGTATGAACAGTTGTTCCCGTCGTGTCCAGTCGGAAATCGACCTTTCCCCGCTTATCCCCCTGGGCGGGTGTCGCTTTCGGTTCCGGAGACTGGATCCGGTTGCCGTGCGGCCGCGGTCGGTACTCCGCCCCCGGAATTCGCGGCACGCGGACGGCACGGGCACGCCGTATAATGGGCGCGTGGGGCCAGTTCCCGAGCGGCCGGGCAGGACGGGCCACCGGGGACGGGTCACACATCCGGAGGGAGGCCCCGTCGCATGCCACGGATGACGATCCTGGACGAAATCCGGCGGCTCGACCCGGTAGCCGATCATCAGCGGATCGTCTTCCTGTCGGCCTGCCGGGAGTTCCCGTTCGATACGACCCGAGCCCTGGAATTCGCCCTGTTTCGCACCTATTGCGTGCCGAGCATCTCGGCCTTGCTCGACCACACCGGCGAGTTCCGGGCCAGGCCACAGAAGCGATACGACGACACGGACATCCTCATCAGCGAGCTGATGGAACGGGGTTACGACAGCGAGCGCGGCACCCGCGCCCTGCGCAAGATGAACCAGTTGCACGGCCGGTTCGCGATCGCCAACGACGACTTCCTTTACGTGCTCTCCACGTTCATTTATGAGCCGATCCGCTGGGTCGATCGCTTCGGCTGGCGGCCGATGTGCGAACACGAACGGCTCGCGTACTATTACTTCTGGCGCGAAGTCGGCCGTCGCATGAACATCAAGGACATCCCTGGAAACATCGAGGCGTTCGAGCACTTCAACCAGGACTACGAGCGGCGGCACTTCCGCTTCTCCGAGACCAATCAGCGCGTCGGCGCCGCGACCCGCGAGCTGTTCGTGGGCTGGTTCCCGAGGGTGCTGGCCCCGTTGACCCGCTCGACCATCCATGCCATGCTCGACGACCCCTTGCTCGACGCCTTCGGCTTCCCCCGGCCGTCCCGGTTCCTCCGATGGCTCGTCCCCGGCAGCCTCCGCCTCCGTTCCCGCGTGGTGCGTTTCCTGCCCCCCCGACGGCTGCCCCGCTTGCGGACGGAGACGCACCATCCTAGCTATCCCGACGGGTACACGATCGAGGCGCTGGGGCCTCCGAAGTCCCCGTGATCCCTCGCCTGAAAGACGCGATGGCCGATCTCAAAAGTGCGACGCTGATCTACGCGAAGGGCCTGCTGTTCCTGCTGGCGGGCCTGCTGGCGGCGACGCTGCTGATCGCGGAGCGGCCGACGATCCGCGTCGTCTTGCTGCTCGGGCTGACGGTCTGGTGCTTCGCGAGGTCCTACTACTTCGCGTTCTACGTGATCGAGCATTACGTGGACCCCGGCTACAAGTTCGCTGGGCTGGGGTCGTTCGTCCGATACCTTTTCCGGCGGCGAGGCGGTTCCGGGGCGGAAATGCCGCGCGAGCCGGGCGAATTCTCTTCCACCGAGCGGGGCGAGCGGTCATGATATGGGCGTGTCGAGGCGCGGGCGGCGCGGCTCAACGCTCGGCGGCCAGATGAGACCGGACCGGAGGTCGGCCCATGAATGGCGTCCGCAAGATCCTGGCAGCGGCGAGCTTCGGCTTGCTCGCGATGATCGCGACGGCCGACCCGGCCCACGCACAATCGGCAGTCGCCTTCGCTCCCACGATCGGCACCATTCCCGATGGCGCGATCCTCAACGTCACGCCCGTCGTCTCGGCCGACCGCCGCTACGTGCGGATGAGCCTGAACCCGCAATTCACCGGCGTCATTCGCTTCGATAACTTCAACATCCCCGCCGCAGTGACCGGTGGTGGTGGTTTCGGAGGTGGTGGAGGTGGCCTGGGCGGTCTCGGTGGTTTTGGCGGTGGCGGTGGTGGTGTGGGAGGCGGCTTCCGCAACATGGCCCCTGGCGAGGCGGCCCTTTCGGGCTTCGTGGATTCCAATCCCCTGTCCTCGTTCGCGATCGTGACTCCGGAGGATCTGGCCCCGCAAGTCCCCAAGGCCACCAAGGGCCGCCGCACCAGTTCCCGGCCTCCCGCGATGGTCCGCACCGGCCCCAAGCGCCGGGTGCGGTGATGGAACGTTCTGTCCGGTCCCCCGGTCCCTTGTCGGTGAGCGGACCAGATCGCCTGTGTTTCGCCCCGGAGCCCGTGTTGAGCGCCGAGGGGATGAACGCGTGCGGAGACGACAGGGGATCGGCTTCCGCCCAGCGAATCTCTCGCCTCGCCGGGTCGCTCGTCCTGATCGCGTCGGTCCTCATTGCCCCGGTGGCCGTCGCCCAGGATGTGCCGGCCGAGGCGCCGGCGTCGGACCCGAAGGCGGACGCGGCGATGCATCGGGCGCTGGAATGGCTCAAGGCGAACCAGAAGGCGAGCGGGGGGTGGGAATCGGGCAATCACGGCGAGATGACGTCGGTCACGTCGCTGGCGGTGATGGCGTTCCTCTCGGCCGGGCATGTGCCGAACGAGCCGGGCCCGTATCGCGAGGCCATCGAGCGCGGCGTGCGCTACGTGCTGCGGAATCAGAAGCCGAACGGGTTCCTGGTGTCGAACCCCAGCCACGGCCCGATGTACTGCCACGGGATCAGCACGCTGATGCTGGCCGAGGTCGTCGGCATGGCCCCATCGTCGTCGCTGGCCGACGAAATCCGCCCGGCGCTGGTGCGCGCGGTGGAACTGATCTTGAAGGCACAGGCACGGAAGAAGCCCAAGGACCAGGAAGGCGGCTGGCGATATCAGCCCGATAGCATCGACAGCGACCTGAGCGTGACCGGCTGGCAGGTCATGGCCCTCCGCGCCGCCAAGAGCGCGGGCTGCGCGGTCTCGGCCGAGCCGATCGAGAAAGCGATCGCCTACATCAAGAGGTGTGCCCACAAAGACGGCGGCGGGTTCGCCTACCAGGCCGGCGGCGGGCCGGTGAACAACCCCCGAACGGGCACCGGCACCCTCGCGCTGGAGATCTGCGGCGAGCACCTCTCGCCCGAGGCCGTCGCCGGGGCCGAGTACTTGCTCAAGCACGCGCCGCAGTGGTCCAGCGACTACTTCTTCTATGAAGTTTACTACGCGCCCCAGGCCATGTTCCAGGTCGGCGACAAGTACTTTCGCGGCTACTACCCCAAGCTCGTGAAGGTCCTTCTCGACCACCAGGACAAGAACGGAAGCTGGCTCGCCGGCGGCGGCAACGACCGCACCGGCGGCCGGGTCTATTGCACGTCGATGGCCGTGCTGGCGCTGGCGGTCGAGTATCGGTACTTGCCGATCTATCAGCGCTGAGGGCGCTTCCGCCAGGCTCGCCATCCCGCGAATCCGCCGATCACACCGAACAGCGTGACTGTGGCCGGCTCGGGCACGGGGCTGGGCTGGGGATCGGGGAACGGCGTGGGGCCGGGAGCGAAGGGGCCGGGTGTCGGCAGGAGCGGAGTGACGGAGAGCGCCACGGGTGAGAGCAGAATCCTGTAGTAAACGCCATCGAGCTCGGTCGGGAAGCGCCCGTAGGCCGCGATCTGACCGGCGTCGTTGATCCCGCTGGCCGAGATGAGCTGGAAGCCGGGGATCGGCGCGATGAGATTATTCAGGTCGGTCAGGCCGTGGCCGTCGGAGACGAAGGCGCGGAAGAGGCCGAATCCGTCGCCTGCGGCCTGGCTCTCGCCGACGATCGTGCCCGCGGAATTGATCCCCAGGGCTGCGCTCAGGGTGCCACCCAAGCTCCCGAGGTCGGTCATCTTGCCGCTCGCGTCCACCGAGATCGCATGGTTGCCCGATTCGCCGACGACCGTGCCCGAATTGTTCACGGCGAAGGCCGCGCTGTAGGGATCTCCCGTGCCGAGGACGCCGATGGGCGTGGCCACGCCGTTGTGGGCGACAAACCCCGCCCACCAGGCCGCCGGGGAGGGAGAGGCGAAGACCGTGCCGGCCTGGTACTGGCCGTCGGGCGAGGCATGGGGCGGGACCACCACCAATCGACCCGATCCCGAAGGCAACGGGCCGGTATAGGCCGAGGTTTCGTAATCCGGGTAGGGAGAGATCACGCCCGCGGCGTTCACCGCGAGGAATTGCTCCCCGAACAGGTTGGAAAACCCGACGGAACCCACGCCGATCGTGCCTTCGTCCTTGACCGTGTAGAGCACATCAGCCGACGCCGGCGACGCCATCGCCAGCCCGAGCACGCCGGCGAAGCCACCCAGGCGGAGCGTCTTCGGAAGCCTCGTCATGGTTGATCCCTCCCTGGATCGTCCCCTCATTTGTTGAGATTCGTTCGGTTGCAGGACGATACCCGGCCTTGGGGATCCCGTCAATCGGGGATGATCGACCGGGCGTCGCCGAGATTCAGGGATGGTTCACCGCGTGCCCACGGGAGGACCGCCAGGCACGACTCACGTCTTTCTAGAGCCCACGCTCCCTCATTCCCACGCTCGGCGTGGGAATGAGATCAGGTACGCTTCACGATGTGGGTAAGGCATGGCGAACCGCGCAACTCGTACTTGAATCTTAAATCACCGGGCCGTGCCTACCGACGCACAAACCTCGCGCTCCCGTACCGGGTCGTCTCCGTAGGAGGGGACGAGGCGGCCGGTTCGTGCGTTCGAGCCCGTCGAGCCGAACGCGGCCTCCTGGTTCACGAACGTGGCATTGAGACGGAGCCAGCGCAAGGTGGCGCGGGCCTCCTCGCCGACGAGCCGCACCTCGTTCCGAAGCTGGGCACCGGGCGTCGAAAACGCCAGGCGGAGCTTCAGGTCCTCGGCGTCTCCCTCGACGGCCGCGAAGGCCAGCAGATTCGGGTTGATCAGCAAGTCCCCGACGGCCAGAAACGTCTTCATGATCTCAGCTCCATGTTCGATCGATTTCGAGTGCGCGGTCTCGACGGCGAGGTTGCCCGCCGACACCCTGTCGGCGGGCAACCTCGTCACGCCCGATTTGGATTCATCCCGTGGGAGATTCTCGGCGGACCAGCCCCCGGCATTCGCGGGGTGCGTCCCATCCGGCATCGGACCGTGTCAACAACAGCGACGACTCATCCTCGGCCCCCTCTCGCGCCCTTGATCCCAGCCCACCATGCGGCAGGCCGTCCGTTCGCTCACCTATCATCGGCATCGACGGGGAGAGAGTCAAGAGGGATTAGCACAATTCCGATCGAATTAATCAAGAATGATGCCCTTGCGTACCGGCATGCATTCGGCGAGCCCTCATGGGGTCGATTCCGACCGGCCGGACGGGGGCTGGAATCCGAAGGCGCGCCGGTGAGTCGAGAAGCGAACTGCGGAACCCCGAAGGAATTCCTTGTTGACGGCGCCTGATGTGTCTCGTACCGTAATCTGGCCTCGTCCTCGCAATGTGTTACGCGCGGGCGATTTGAGTACAATGACGTAGGACCCGATCCAGCACCAGGGGAAGCCATCACGATGCGCATCGCAGGTCGAATTCTCGCCGCATGGGTCGTCTTCGGGGCCATCGCCCCGGCGATCGCGGCCGACAAGACGGCGGACGAGATCCTCAAGGAAATCCAGGGCCTCAAGCCGCCCCAGTTCGTCCAGAAGCCGGGCGAGGATCAACAGAAGTTGAGAGAGGCGTACTTCGCCGACATGAAGAAGGTCAGCGAGAAGCGCGTCGAGCTGATCGGCGACCTGCGCAAGGCCGATCCCGAGAACAAGGAGCTGGTCAAGCTCCTGCCCCAGCGCTGGAGCCTATTGGCCCAGACCGGCAAGACCGACGAGGCGATGGCCGAGATCGACGAGACGCTCGCGAAGACCAAGAGCGAGACGCTGAAAGCCGAGGGGCATTACTCCAAGGCCCAGGTCTTGATGATGAAGAACCGGGGCAATATCTCGGCCGCGATGCCGGCGATTGAGGAGTTCCTCAAGGTCGCCCCCAAGGGCGACCGCCGCGCGCCATTGTTCCTCTACAACGTGCTCCGGGGGACCCAGGACGAGGCCAAGAAGACGGCGATCGAGGAACGCATCCTGAAGGATTACGGCGACAGCCAGTTTGCCGGCATGATCAAGGGCGCGCGGAAGCAGCGCGAGTCGATCGGCAAGCCGTTCGAGCTGGAGTTCACCGAGGCGACCAGGGGCACGACGATCTCGATGAAGGACCTCAAGGGCAAGGTCGTCGTCGTCGATTTCTGGGCGACCTGGTGCGGCCCGTGCATCAAAGAGATGCCGACCATGAAGAAGCTCTACGCCGAGTACAAGGACAAGGGCGTGGAGTTCATCGGCGTGAGCCTGGACAAGAAGAAGGAAGACGGTGGGCTGGATAAGCTCAAGGACTACGTCGCCAAGAACGACATCCAGTGGCCCCAGTACTATCAGGGCAACTGGTGGGAGAGCGAGTTCTCGGCCGGCTGGGGCATCAACAGCATCCCCTGCGTCTTCATCGTGGACGCCGACGGCAAGCTCTACTCGGTCGAGGCCGGCGGCAAGCTCGAGACGCTCATCCCCGAGCTTCTCAAGAAGGCCAAGACCGCGCCCGGCGCGGGTGGTCAGTAAGGCATACCATTGATGGAATCCAATGTTTCTTGGTGGGGCGGGCGTAGTCGTCGCGATACTTGCCCTGAGACATCTGCAAGATCTCGGACCGGAGGTGACCGGGCAGCTCGCCCCAGTTGCGCCCGGTCTT
>JAQGHR010000056.1 GCA_028291545.1 Planctomycetota bacterium
CCACCGACTTCAACAACCGGACCGCCCAGATCCTGGTCTCGTCCAACAGCACCGGCGGCACGCTGAGCGCCGTCGGCACCACCTTCACCGGCACCGGCGGCTACACCGCCAACATCTCCGTCGGCGCGGCGGGGCACTTTTCGGCCGCGAACTCGACGTTCGCGATCACCGGCCTGTACCTGGACAACGCCAGCATCTACGGGGCCGGCGACCTGACGGGCGACAACTTCGGGATGCCGATCTACGTCCCCTACAATGACGTGAAGAACCTCGCCAACAACGCCAGGTTCACCGACATCAACATCAACGCGGGCACGATTGGCACGGGCGCGCTCGCGCTCAACGCGATCGGTACGAACACGGCCAGCCTGAGATACGTCTTCCCCGGTAATTTCACGGTGGGCGCCGGGGCGACGGTGAGCGTGGCGCCGAACCTGCCGGTGCAGATCCTGGCGGGCGCGACCCTGACGGTCAACGGCACGCTGAGCTTCGGGCTCGGCGACGTGATCACGTTCTCACCGGCTCCGTCGTCGGCGTCGATCGCCGTCGGCAACGGCGGACTGCTCTCGGCGTCCGGCGTCGCGTTCAACACGGACAACACGAGCTACACGACCCAGGTCTCCGTCAATTCCGGCGGCAAGCTCGTCCTGTCGAGCAGCACCTACAATCTCTCGAACCTCAATCTCAATTCCGGCTCGAACGACACGCTGGGCTCGGTCGTGTTCAAGGGCGTGATGACGATCAACAGCGCGGCAACCCTCAGCGTCGCGCAGAATGACTTCAGCGGTCTCGGCGCGAACGGGATCGTCGCGGTCGGCGACTCGCAGGCGACGATCAACCTGAAGAATAACTACTGGGGCACGTCCGTAACGAGCGTGATCGACACCAAGATTCTGGACCATATCGACAGCGCGGCGACGCGCCCGACCGTCGTGTACGCCCCGATCGTCAAGGGCACGTCCGGGATCACGGCCGCCAGCGTCTCGACCACCTTCAGCTACGCGGCGCAGGACGTCACGCTCACGGCGATCGTCACCGACGCGGCCGCGAACCGGATCAACGAGGGGACCGTCACCTTCAATGTCCTGAGCGGATCGACGCCGATCGGCGCCTCGGCGACGTCGAACACCGTCGCCAACGGTATCGCCTCGGCGACCTATCATCTCCCGGCCAGTACCCTGGTCGGCGGCTATACGATCCAGGCCATCTACAACGACGATAGCGCGCTCGGGAACTACCTGAGCGTCACCGACGCCGCCCACACGCTGACGGTCGCCAAAGTGACTGCGCCGAGCGTCGCGATCGACTCGAATCGATCGATCATCTACAGCGATATCTCGAACCAGACCGTCCACCTGATCGCCACCGTCACCAGCGCGGCCGGCGTGGTGAACGAGGGTTCGATCACCTTCAATATCCGCAGCGGGGGGACGACCATCGGCCAGATCGTGCCGAACGTTCCCGTCGCGGTCGTGGGGGGAGTGGGCACCGCGACGGCCGACTATGTGTTGCCCCTCGGCACGCCGGGCGGCCTGTTCACGATCGAGGCCGATTACAGCGGGTCGAGCAACCTGAATCCCGCGACCGACATCTCGAAGACCCTGCACATCAGCCAGGCCGACACCACGACGACCCCGTCCTCGGCGACGACCACGTACAGCATCAACACGCAGAATGTCACCCTGACCTCCAGCGTCACCAGCCTCGCGGGGACCATCAACGAGGGGACGGTGACGTTCAACGTCTACAAGCTCGACGGGCTGACGATCCTCGGCACCACGACTTCGTCCCGGGTCGATAACGGGCTCGCCACCGCGCACTTCTCGCTGGACGCGAAGACGCCGAAGGGCAGTTATTCCATCGTCGCCATGTACAACGGCACGAATAACTACGCGCCGTCGATCGACGATCCGCCGACACTGACCGTCGATCCGGCCCCGTCCTCCACGTCGGCGTCGAACGTGACGGCCACGTTCAATCCGATCGACCAGACGGTAAGCGTCCGCGCCGACATCACGAGCGGGGTGGACCTGGTGAGCGAGGGGAGCGTGGTGTTCACCCTCTTGAAGGGGACGACGCCGATCGTCACGAGCGGTCCGATCGCCGTGACGAGCGGGGTCGCCAGCACAATCCTCACCCTGACGGGCGGGACGAGCGCCGATACATACACCGTCCGGGCCGCGTATTCGGGCTCGAACTACGTCGCCAGCACCAGCGACGGCACCCTGGCGCTCGGTCAGAAAACGCCGACGATCACCTGGGCGGACCCGTCGGATATCGTGTACGGCACGCCGCTGTCGGGCACGCAACTGAATGCGAAGGCCTCGGTTGCGGGGGGCATCTCCTATAGCTCTCCGGTCGGGACGATTCTTGGCGTGGGGAGCACTCAGGCCCTGACCGCCAGCTTCACGCCGACGGATACGACGAATTACAAAGTTGCGGCAACGACCGTGCATATCAACGTCCTCAAGGCGAACCCCGTGTTCAGCCTGCTGACGGCGTCGCAATCGATCGTCTACGGACAGGCGGCGATCGGCGTCTCCGGCAAGCTTGCGGCGACGACCGCGGTCCCGTTCAACGACTCGCTGACGATTACCATCGGATCGGCTTCGGGTACGGCCCTGGTGCAGGCCGATGGGACGTTCAGCACCTCGATCGACACCCACGCCATCTCGGCCTCGGCCACGTCGTACACCGTCAATTACAGCTTCGCGGGCGATGGGAACTTCGTCGCGACCAACGACGTGACGACGTCGTTGACGGTCGCCAGGGCCACGCCGCCGATCACCTGGGCGGACCCGTCCGATATCGTCTTCGGAACGCTGTTGTCGGGCACCCAGCTCAACGCCTCGACCTCGGTCGCCGGCAGCTTTTCCTACAGCCCTGCCGTGGGCGCCCGGCCCAACGCCGGCAACGGACAGATCCTCTCGGCGACGTTTACCCCCACCGACACCACGAATTATCTGACCGTACCCGGCACGGTCCACCTCAATGTCCTGCGGGCGCAGCCGATCTTCAGCCTGTTGACGGCCTCGCAGTCGATCGCCTACGGCAAGTCGTCGATCGATGTCACTGGCAAGCTCGCGGCCACCAGCGCGATCCCGGCTGGCCAGCTCGTGACGATCGCCGTCGGCTCGACCACGGCCTCGGTCATGGTTCAGGCCGATGGCACGTTCAGCGCCACGATCGACACGCACGCCCTGAACGCCTCGGCCACGCCGTACCCGATCACGTACGGGTACTCCGCGACGACGAACTTCCAACTGGCCGGCGACGCGACGACCACATTGACCGTCACCAAGGTCGGTCAGACGATCACCCTGAACGATCTGCCCGCGGCGGCGGCCTATGGCACGATCATCCACACCAAGCCCACCAGCACCTCGGGCCTGCCGATCATCCTCGCGCCGACGAATTGCACGGTCAAGAGCACTGCGGATGGCGGATTCGACATCACGATCGGCAGCGGCACCAACGCCGCGATCGTCGTCGCCACCCAGTCCGGCGATGGCAACACCAACCCGGCCGAGTCCGTCATCGTGACGATCACGGCCCAGAAAGCCGCGGCGACGGTGACGCTGTCCGGCACGAGCGCGACGTACGACGGCTCGCCCCATTTCGCCTCGACCACGACCACCCCGATCGGCCGGACGGTGAATCTCGCCTACGATCAGGGCGGCGTCCCGGTGACGAGTCCCACGGCGGCCGGCTCGTATCACGTCACGGCCACGATCTCCGACGCCGACTACGCGGGAACCGCCAGCGCCACGCTCACCATCGCCAGGGCCACGCCGGTCCTCAACTGGTCGAACCCGGCCGCGATCACCTTCGGGACGGCGCTCTCCAGCACGCAGCTCAACGCGTCCTCGTCCGTCCCCGGCAGCTTCGTCTACAATCCGGTCTCCGGCACCAGGCCGAACACCGGCAACAACCAGACCCTCTCGGCCACGTTCACGCCGACCGACACCGTCAACTACAACTCCACGTCCGCCACGGCCACCATCAACGTCGTGCAGGCGCAGCCGATCTTCAGTCAGTTGACGGCCTCGCAGGCGATCACGTACGGCATGTCGTCGATCTCCGTCGCGGGCAAGCTCGCGGCGGGTGCGGTCGTCCCCGCGGCGCAGACGGTGACGATCACCCTGAACGGCGTGGCAACGACCGCCACGGTCCAATCCGACGGCACCTTCGGCGCGACGCTCGACACCTCCGCGCTGAACGCCTCGGCCACACCCTATACCATCACCTACGGCTTTGCCACGACCACGAACTTCCTGGCGGCCGCGAACGGCTCGACGACCGTCACCGTCGGCAAGGCGACCCAGACGGTCTCGTTCCTGAGCGTGCCGACCGGCGGCGTGTTCGGCACGACCGTGATTGCCAGGCCCGTCAGCAGCTCGGGCCTGCCGATCATCCTGACGCCGACGAATTGCAGCTTCGTGTCGCGGGCCGACGGCGGTTACGACGTGACCCTCAACGGCGGTGCGGGCACGGCGACTCTTGTCGCCACGGCGCAGGTGAATTCCAACTACCTCAACGCCACGCCCGTGACGGCGACGATCGTTGTGACGAAGGCCACGGCGAGCGTCAGCCTCACCGGCCTGAGCGCCGTTTACAACGGCTCGGTCCACCTTGCCGGCGCGACGACCACGCCCGCGAATCTGGTCGTGGTCGTCGGATACAAGCAGGGCGGCGTCGTGGTCGCCAGCCCCACCAATGCCGGCGCCTACGACGTGACGGCCACCGTCAACGATCCCAACTACCAGGGCACCGCCACCGATACGCTGGCGATCGGCAAGGCGACCCCGATCCTCACCTGGTCCTCGCCCTCGGACGTTCCCTTCGGCACGCCGCTCTCGACGACCGTGCAGCTCAACGCCACCGCAAACGTCCCCGGCAACCTCGACTACGGCTCGCAGCCCGGTATGGTCCTGGGACTCGGCAGCCATCCCTTGACGGCCTCGTTCACCCCCCTCGATACCACCAACTACAGCTCTCAGCCCGTCACGACAACCATCAACGTGACGCCGGCCCATCCCGTGTTCAGCGGGCTGACGGCGTCGCAAACGATCACCTCCGGCAAGCCCACGATCGACGTCGCCGGCAAGCTGGCCGCGACGCCACCGGAGATCCCGGCGGGGAACACCGTCACGATCACCGTGGGTGCCTCGCAGAAGACCGCGACCATTCAGGCGGACGGGACTTTCAGCGCGACGCTCGATACCTCGGCGCTGAACGCCTCCGCCACGGCGTACGCCATCACCTATAGCTACGCCGCCACGACGAGCTTCCTGGCGGCAACCGATACGTCGACCAAGCTCACCGTCGGCAAGGCGAGCCAGGCGGTGTCGTTCCTGATCGCGCCGCCGAGCGGGGTCTACGGCACGAAGGTGATCGTCCGGCCCACCAGTACCTCGGGCCTGCCGATCATCCTCACGCCGACGAATTGCAGCCTCACGCCGCGGGCCGACGGCGGCTATGACGTGACGCTGGACGGAGGCGTCGGCACGGCCACGGTCACGGCCGCCTCGTCGGCGGACATCAACCATCTGGACGCGCCGCAGGTGACCGCGACGATCGCGGTCACGAAGGCCACGGCGAGCGTCAGCCTCAACGGCCTGAGCGCGGTGTACAACGGCTCGGTCCATGTCGCCGGTGCCACGACCACGCCCGCGGGCCTGGCGGTCAACCTCGTGTACAAGCAGGGGGGCGTCGTGGTCGCCAGCCCCACCAATGCCGGCGCCTACGACGTGACGGCCACCGTCAACGATCCCAACTACCAGGGCGCCGCCACCGACACGCTGGTGATCGCCAGGGCGACCCCCATCCTCGCCTGGTCCCCGCCCGGCGATATCGTCCTCGGCACCGCGCTCTCCGATAGCCAGCTTGACGCGACGAGCCTGGTCGCCGGCACCTTCGATTACGGCTCGCAGGGGGGGACGGTCCTCGGGACGGGCGGTCATGTGCTGTCAGTCTCGTTCACGCCCAGCGACCTGGGCAACTACGTCAAGACCGGAGCCTCGACCACGCTCAACGTGACGCCGGCCCATCCCGTGTTCAGCCAGTTGACGGCCTCGCAAACGATCACCTACGGCAAGCCCACGATCGGCATCGCCGGCAAGCTGGCCGCCACGCCGCCGGAGATCCCGGCGGGCGACACCGTGACCATCACCGTCGGTTCCTCGCAGATGACCGCGACCGTTCAGGCCGACGGGACGTTCAGCGCCACGATCGACACGCACGCCCTGGCCGCCTCGGCCACGCCCTACACGATCAGCTACAGCTCCGCAGCCGGCGCGAGTTTCCTCGCGGCAAGCGACACGTCAACCAGGCTGACGGTCGGCAAGGCCCATCTGACCGTGATTCCCGCCGACCAGGCGAAGACGTACGACGGTGCCGCGTTGACCGGCTTCGCCTCCACGTTCTCGGGATTCGTGAATGGCGAAACCTTCCTCTCCTCGGGAATCACCGGCCAGCCGGGTTTCGGCGGCCCGGCCGTCGGAGCGGTCAACGTGGGCTCCTACGACGCGAGCATCAACAGTGTCGCCGCCCTCTCGGCCGCGAATTACGACTTCTCGGCCTCGGCGGTGACGGCTCACCTGCTCATCACGATCGCAAGCGCGGCGGTAACCGTTGATCCGTCGAGCCTGTCGCAAACCTACGACGGCTCGATCAAGACCGTCAAGGCGACGACGACCCCGGCGGGCCTGGCCCTGAAGTCCGTCTTCACCCAGAACGGCGTGGCCGCGACTCCCGCCCAGGCGGGCACGTATCTCGTCACCGAAACGATCAACGACCCCAATTATCAGGGCACTCAGACCGCGACCCTGACCATCGCCAGGGCAAGTCAGGCGATCACGATCACCGGCGCGCCCGCCGGCGCGGCCTTCAACCAGACGTTCAACGTCCGGCCCACGAGCACGTCCGGCCTCCCGGTCCTCCTCACGGGGACGAACTGCCGCGTGGTCGGTCTTGCTGACGGCAGCTACGACGTGACGATGACGAGCGGGACGGCCGCGGCCACGCTCACGGCCTCCCAGGCGGGCGATGCGAACTTCAACGCCGCCGCGCCCAGGACCGTGACCATCTCGGCGCAGAAAGCCCCGGCGACCGTGACCCTTTCCGGCCTGACGTTCGCCTTCGACGGCTCGGCGCATTCCGCCTCGGCGACGACCTCGCCCGCCGGATTGGCGGTCACCTTCGCCTACGCTCAGGGCGGCGTCGCCGTCGCGAAGCCGAACGGCGCGGGTGATTACGCCGTGACGGCGACCATCAACGATCTCAACTATGAGGGCGGTCAGACCGGGACGCTCACGATCAGCAAGCCCTCGGCTCCGCCGCAAGCCACGGGCGCCTCCGCGGCACACATCAAGAAGAACGTCAGCTCGATCACCATCACCTTCGACATGGACCTGAAGGCGTCCTCGGCGACAAATCCCGGCGCCTTCTCCGTGTTCGGGGTCGTGAAGAAAGGCAAGAAGACGACCCTCAAGTCCCTGGGAATCGGCACCCCGATCTATAATGCCTCGGCGCACTCGGTCACGCTGACGCTCGCCAAGTCGTACAAGGGCGCCGTGAAGGTCACGGTCCTCAAGGGGATCATGGCAGCGACCGGCGCCACGAGTCAGGCCGATATGCCGTTCACCGTCAACTGAACGACTGCCGACCGGGAGGCCGACGCGGTGAGCGCTCGCGGGCCGGAATTTCCATGACCGCTTCTATCGAAATTCGCAAAATATATTAATATTTGTAAATTCCTAATTATGAGGGCATTGCGAGCTGAGTCTCTCCGAGGGGATGCGGCGTCGTCGCGCCCGGTGTTCCTGGTATGATCCCACGGGGTCAGGACGATGCCGCCATCTCCCGGAGGCATGCCATGAAAGGGCCTCGACTCTCGATCGCCAAGGCAATGACCGTTGTGGCGATCCTTGCCATGAACATGGCTACCCTGCGCACCCTTCACTCCTACGATGAGGACCTGGCTCAGGGGGTCGCATTGACGGGGTTCGCCCTGCAATTTGGGATCTTCCAATCAATCCGCAGTCGTGGCCAGGTCCGCACGTTCTGGATTGGGTTCGTGGCGACGGGCTCGGCGGCGATGATGACGTTCGCCCGGTGCGTGGCCTTCCACGAATCGACGGTGTCCCTGTCGTGGATCGCGTACACCAAATACGCCAATAAATACTTGAATAAAGTCACGCACGTCTGGGACTTCTATAATAGTAGTCAAATTTATCCAATTCTGGTCATCACCCTCGCCATCGTCTGGTCTGTTCCGCAACTGGTCCTCGCCTTGTTCGGTGGCCTGATGGCCCGCTCGCTCCTGAAATGGCGTGGCGAAAGCCCTGCTGGCAATTCGGGGCCGAGGACGGACGCCATCGCCCCCATCCGTCAACCCTGGTCGATGAGCAACGAATCGGTTGCCCGCCGGCGCTAGCCGAGCGGACCAAGTCCGTGCTGCGGTCCCTGATGCCACGTTCACCCCGGGGCATCGGCGATCCGGCTAGGGACTGGACGGTGCCATGACTCCAGCGGGAGGCTGCGGAGGGGCAGGGGCCTCTTGCCTTCGAACGAGACGGTCCCGCGCAGGCTCTACCGGCTCGGGTACATCGCGCCGCGACCGCGACGTCCTGGCCCCCGATCGATCCGGGTCCCGAAAAAACAACGGCGGATTCGGCGGCAGGTCAAGGCACGACAGAGCCACCCCGGCTCCCCTCACCGTTCTACATGCCGCGGCTCGCTTCGCCTGCGAGCACATACCCATTCTTCGTAGCTAATAATATTATATATAGATTTATGGATTCGAAAATACCGGTCCGAGATGGGCCGCCTTCGCAGAAAATACGAAAATTGCGGAATGACACTACTGACTTTGCGGCCTTCTGCTCGCCAAATGTTCTTCCATCTTGTGAATCGCCACCACGCCCACGCCGGCCTGGACCATTTGGGCGGAGAGGTACTTGAGGCCTTTTTCGGGGGGGATGGAAAGCAGGCGCTCGGCGCCGGAGCGGAGGAGGAAGCGGCGGGGGGCGAACTCGCTGAGGCGGAGGCCGGCCTTGGAGCAGAAGGCGCGGGCCATCAGGGTGATCTGGGGAAGGGGCATCTGGGAGAGCGCCTCGGGCGTGCGGCGGAGGAGGGCGTAGGCGCCGCCGGCGGAGCGGACGGCCCACCAGCGGGAGGCGCGGGCGGTGGCGGTGGCGACGCCGTCGCGGGCGAGGGAGCGGGAGGCGGCCAGGGCGGCGTCCTCGGCGGCGTCGCGGCCGGCGGTCTTGACCCCTTCGCGGGCGACGGCTTTCAACTCGGAACGGGCGGCCTCGACGGCGGCGGCGCCCTCGGGTTGAAGCGCGGTCAGGCTCAGGACATCGGCGATCACGAAGCAGCCGTCCAGCAGCGCCCAGGCCATCTCGCCGGAGGTCGGAGATTGGCCGCGGCCCACCACGCTGCCAAGGTGCAGGAGGTCGTAGAGGGGCAGGAACTGGTAGAACTTGATCTCGGTCGAATTCAGGTCGGCGACCCGGTCCAGCCCGTCGGCCTTGATCTGGCGGATCGTGGCCTGGCCGTTCTCACCGGAGAGCGCATAAACGCCCTGGGCGAGGCTCTCCTTGAAGGATTTCTTGGCCTTGGCCCGGAGCATCGCGAGCATCTCGGGGCTGGCGTCCGACCGGGCCACGGGGGGGATCACGGCGGGTCCGTAGTGGCGGAGGATCTCGCGGAAATCGGGGTCGGGCGCGTACTTGTCGAGCATCGCCAGGGCCATCGTCCCGTGTTCGGCCAGCGCGGCGACGGCCTGGTTGCGGAGGGCGGAATCGGCGTAGCTGTGGAACACGACGTCCGCGGCGTCCGGCCCGGCGGCCTTGAGGGCACGCTCGCCGACGTCGCCGAACTCGACCACGAGACGAAGCGCCTGGGGATGGCCGCCGACGGCCTCCGCCAGGCCGACCGCCGAGACGTGGGCCAGGTGACGGGCGACCGCCTCGGGCGGGCTGGTGGCGAGCAGATCGTCGACGTAATCGGTGTTCACCCGCAGCGCGATCAGGGCCTGATCCAGGGGCATGTCATTGCCCAGGGCGTCGAGGACCGCGCCATAAAGCGTGACCAGGGCGAACCCTTCGGCCCCCAGGCGGCGGAACGCGTCGAGGGCGAGGGGACCGTGGGCGTCGAGCGTGCGCAGGGCGGTGCGGAGGTCGGCGGTGCCATGCTCCAGGCTGACCAGATCCAGGACGACCAGCGCATCGGCCAGCTCGCCGGGGTCTTCGGCCAGCCGCTCGATCAGGGCCGTCACGCCGACCGGGTCAGCCAGGATCAGGGGCAGGGCGTTGGGATATTTCGAGGCCCACTTCTTCTGCGACGAGGTCAGCCGGGCGATCTCCTCGACCAGGACGGCCCGATCCGTATCGTCGGCGCGCTTCATGCCGAAATACTGGCCCCAGTGCAGCAGGAGGTCGGCCGCGGCGGCGTCGGTGAGGCTATCGCGAAGGCGACGGAAGTCCTTGGGGTGCTTCTCGTAAAGATAGATCGCCTCCAGGTCCAGCCGATCGAGCAGCGCCAGCCCCCGGAGGCCGTCGGTCTTCTCGATGGCGATGGCCGTCTGGGCGTATTTCTTGAGCGTCTTCTCGACGAGGTCGCGGTCTTTGCCGACGGGATAGCGCGCCCGGATCGACGCCGACGCGTCGACCTCGGTCGGACGGGTGATCGCGTCGCCGCTGGTCTCCACCGCGACCGGCGGGCGCGACGGGGCCTTCCAGGCGAGCTTGCAAAAAACGCCCAGGGCGGCCAGCAGGATCACGGCGGCGAACGTCTGCTTCATAAAACCCGGTGTCTCGCGGCAGGTCGGTGCCAGGGAGTTCAGGTCAGCTTGCGACCGATTCCCTTAGCTATTCTTCCGTCTCCGAGATCAATCGTCAATTCGGTTTGCAAATTCTTGCGGTGTCGAGACTTTCGGTGGGATCGCTGGCCGTCCCGAGTCCTTGTCGGATATGTAGGGACCGGTCCGGCTAACGCAAACCGGGAATTGATCCTGAGTTAATATCGGAACCGGTGACCGATCCTTGCAAAGTTTTCCGAAAAATATCCGGTTTGGGGAAACCTGGAGCATCCGGGGAGAAAGGCGCGGAACAGCAGTCGCGAGGGTCCGTAAAGGATGACGGGGTAATCTGGTTGTGAACTCGACCCCGGCGGGTTACCGTGGTAGCCTGCAATGCGGCGGAGCGAAACGCGATCCGAGCGGGGATCAGGCGTTCGGGAAGACCGTCACCATGGCCAGGCTTGCGAAGATCTTCTGTCCCAACTGCCCGAGGGAATTGCAGATCCGGCCCGAGCACCTCGGCCGCCGGGTGGCGTGCAAGTATTGCGATTTCCGGTTCCGCGTTCCGAGGCACGTCCTGATCCCGTGCCCCTCGTGCGGGGAGGAAGGCACGGTGCGGACCGACTTCCTGGGTCGGAAGATTCGCTGCAAGCACTGCGGCCACGTCTCGCGCGCCAAGCTCAAGGCCTCGCCCGCCCCGAAGGCCGGGGCCGAACAGGAGATTCAGCAACTCCGGGCGCGATTGGAACGGCGCGAACTGGAAATCAAGCGGATCGCTCAACAGCTCCAGGAAGCGCGCGGCGAGGTGCTCGCGCTCGACGATCGGACGAGGGCGCTGACCGACGCGCGCGATACCGTCCAGCACACCCAGGAGTGGACGATTCCCGAGCCGGAACCGCCCCGGCCCGCGCCGCAGGACCCGGACCCGGAACAGATCGATATCGGGACCGAGCCCGACCTGCCCATGGCGGATCTGTCCGGGCTTGTACCCGAGACCCAGGACGATTCCGGACCTGACGCCGAGCCGCTGACGAGGACCAGGTTCGCGCCGGAACGGATTGCCGGCAGCGAGCTGGATCAACTCCGCGAGGAACGTGACCGGCTCTGGACCGAGCTCCAGGAACTCCGCGACCACGCCGACCGCACCGTGGTCACGCGCGACGGCCCCGAGGCGCTGGAGCGGCAGTTGCAAGTCGCCCGCGCCGACAATGTCCGCCTGGATTCCGAGCGCGAGGAGATCGCCCGCGCGGCCGACGGCCTGGTGAAGCTGCTGCGCGATCGCGACGCCGCCTTGACGGAGCTGCTGCGCGACCGCGACACCATGCTCGCCGATCGCGATCGCCTCCAGGCCGAGCATCTGGCGCCGCGCGCCGAGCTCGATCGCCAACGCGGCGATCTGGTCGACGCGGCCGCGCACCGCGACGCCGGCATGACCGAGGCGGAGATCGCGCTGGCGCAGGCGCAAGAGGAGATCGCGAGGCTTCGCCAGGCCTCTGGGGAAGACGCCTCGCGACGGGTCGAGGCCGAATCGAACGTCCATCGCCTCCAGACCCAACTGGCCGCCGCCGCAGATGCGCACGAGGCCGCCGCCCTCGCCCTCGGCCGCGGCGCCGAGGCCCTGACCATGGCCCGCGACGCCGCCCTCGGCCGGATTGCCGAGCTCGAATCGTCCCTCGCCGATCTGACCGCCCGTCTGGCCGCCGCCGAGTCCGCTCGCGACGCCTCCGCGCAGGCCGCCCGCAACGACGTGGACGCGCTCGACGCCCGACATCGCGAGGACACCGACCTGATCCGGACCCTCGAATCGCGATGCGACGACGCGGAGTCTGCGCGTGACGACCTGGCCCGTCGCCTGGCCGGCCGCGACGCCGAGCTTGAGGAGCTGAAGCCTCGCCTCTCGGAGACCGAGACCACTCGCAACGAGCTCGCCAATCGGCTGGCCCTGGCCCAGTCCGGCCGTGAGGAGGACGCGCGGCGGCTCGCGGAGATCGAGGCAGAAAATGGGAATATCAATAATCGATTGGCCAGTGCTGAGTCCGAGCGGGAGGAGGGTTCCCGACGGCTCGCGGCGATCGAGGCGGAGCGCGACGACCTCGTCCATCGCCTCACTTGTGCCGAGAGCGAACGTGAGGATCTGGCGAGCCGGTTTGCGGCGCAGGAGGCGGAGGAGCGCACGATCCTCCATGTCACCGACGCCGAGGTGAGAGCTCGGGCCGTGGCGGCCGAGGTTGACGCGGTCCGCGCCGAGTGGGAGCACCGCCTGGCGGAGACCTCGCAACGGCTCCGGGAGGAATCCGACCGATCCGAACGCGCGTCGGCCGAATTGCTGGTCGCGCGTCGCAAGATCGACGATCTGAGCCAGGAGCTCGCCGTCTCCCGGTTGTCTCCCGACGTGCATCGCCCCGCCTCCGGCAAGCCCTCCGCGCCGGCGCCGGCCCCGGCGGCCAGCCGCGATCGGATCGAGGAGTTGATCCAGGAACGCGACCAGGCCCGCCGCGACGTCGCCCGCCTTCGCTCCATGCTCGACTACCTCGGGACCAAAGACCCGGCCCCGGGTTGATACGAGCGTCTCACTTTGCCATCGCGATCCGGGTGGCATGCTTACGAGAGCTACGTGTTGAGCCCTCGGTGTCTTGATCTGCGTTGAGCCCCGAATGGGGCGAAACACATGCTTACGAGGACGTAAGCATGCCACCCGGCAACCTCCGCGCCTGGGGTGAGGT
>JAQGHR010000063.1 GCA_028291545.1 Planctomycetota bacterium
CCTGGCCGCCTACCAGAAAAATGTGTAGGCGGCCAGGGACGCCCGCCGCTACAAAAAAACAGGGTGCGGACCTGTTCACGTCCCGCACCCCGTCGTCGCCGCCCGCTCGAAACCCGATTCCCTGTGAGGAACAGGGTCCGGATCCGCCACGAGCCCGGCCATCCGCCGCGCGCCGGGAACTCGGCCGTCGATAAATAACATCGTGACGAGGCGGTCAGTCGATCGGGAATTGGGCGAAGCACCGCTTTCGATTCTACAAGTATGGGTCCCGCTACGGAGAGGCGATGCGATCGTCGGTCATCGCAATCCGCAACGCGAGGACGTAACCCCCGAGGAGGCCGAGCGCCACGCAAGCCAGATGGAGCGGTCCGACGCCGATCAGGCGAAGCATGGGGTTGGCGGCCGAGATCGGCCAGAACGGCTGAGCGTCTTTATGCATGATGCCGTCGAGGACAACATGGCTCCAGGTCGCGAACAAGGCGGTGGCGAGCAGGGACGCGAAGATCCGGCCGGGTGACGAAACCGCAGCGTTTTCCTGCGTCCCACGCCACCAGATCACCATCGGCAGGACGAGGGCCGAGGAGGCGACGGCCAGCAGCGTGGCCCCGACGAAGGTGTGCAGGAAGCGGTGGACGGGGTAACGGTGTTGGACGAGGTTGTAAAGGGATTCGAGGTCGATGACGACCTGAAGTGCGATGAAAAAGCCGAGATGAAACCGGCGCAGGAGGACGGACTTCATCGCCAGCCCGACGCCGAAATGGAACGGAGTGAAGGGCATCCGTCACTCCGAAGGTTACCGACCCCCCAGCCCGATCAACAGCCGGGAGCCGTCGGGCAGCATCTTGTCGCAGAAGAAGAGTTGATTGGGGGGCGTGCGGACGAGGGTGGCGAATTCGGTCTGGCCGTTCAGTTCGAGGGCGAACTTGAACTGGACGTTGCCGTCGCCGTCGAGGACGTTGATCAGCTCGGCGCCGGCGATGAAGCCGGTGGTGTCCATCGTGCAGGTGACCGAGCGGCCGACCGTGAGACGCTTGCTCTCGGTCTTGACCAGCTTGAAGCTGTGACCGGGGAAGAGCTTCTTGAGCTGGGGCTCGATTTTCTTGAGCTTCGGGTCCACCGCGTTGCCGCCGGGTACGGCGTGGATGCCGAACAGCGTGACCTGGCGTCCGGGTACGGCCTGCCAGGCGAGGGCCGGGAGCGTCATTCCGGTAAGGAGCAGGCCCAGGGCGACAACCAGGGCGCGGCGGAACGGGGGTTGAGGGGGAATGGGGCGGCTCACTCGAACGGTCCCGATTCCATGTAGTTGAGGACGTCGAGATCGGCGGCCACCATGTCCGTGTCCGACTCGCCCCGCTGGGGCCGAACCTCAATGGCCGAGATCACGCCCCGGCTGCCGTCGAGACGGACCACGAGAGTCGTTCCCTCCTCAACGCGATAATCATGCATGCTTGCAATGGCCGGGGTGGGTCGGGAGAGCCCGTACATGCCGGCGATCAGGATGACCGCAGCCTGGGCGACCGTGACGAGAGCCAGCCCCCATCGCTTCCATCCCGAGGCCGAGACGAACGGCAGGATTTCCGGCTCGGAAACCATCGCCTCCGTCTTCGCCCACATGGTGTCGAACGCGGAACTCGACGGCTCTTCCGGCCGGGTCGCGTTCCAAACCCTATTCAGCTTATCGACTTGCGCCGACCAGGCCATACAGCGGGGGCACGCGGACAGATGCTCGGCCAGGGACGATTCGTCGAGGCCGCCGGGGGCGGATAGCTCACGCATCACCTCGTCGCATCGCATCGCAGGCCTCCTCTCAGACCGAAATTCGCAGCCATTTCGCGTCAACTGATCCCTTCCACACCGTCCAGGTACGACTGCAACTTCTGTCGGGCGTAATGCAGGCGGCTCATGACGGTTCCGACCGGGACATCTTGCAGGGCGGCGATATCCTTGTAGCTCATGTCGGCTTCGGCGAAGAGGACGAAGGTGGCGCGGATGGGAGGACTCAGGCGATCCAGGGCGGCATACAGAACCTTCTTGAGATCGTCGCGATGCATTCCCAGTGCCGGGTCATCCTGAATCGCGGTCTCGACCCCTCCGGTTTCCGCCTCATCGATCCGTATCGTCGGTCTCCGCCTGCGTTTGCGCCCGGAATCCAGGGACGCGTTGGTCACGATTCGCAGCAACCAGGTCCGAAATCCGCTCCGACCGTCGAAGTCTTCCAGGTGCTTCAGGGCCTTGACCAGGGCGTCCTGCACGGCATCCTGAGCATCTTGCTCGTGACCGAGTAAACGGTAGGCCACGCGGTGAGCGATCCCGACATGGCGGCGGAACAGTTCCTCCCTCGCCCCCCGGTCGCCCTCGCGAGCCAGGCCGATCAGGACCTCATCGGGTGTCAGCACGTCGGCCTGTGCCTCGGGCATTCGCAGACCTTCCCCAACATGCCTCCGCGCGGACCCTGCCGAACCCCCATGATACTGGACGACCGTCACGATAGCGATATTCGATCGCAGTTCGCGGTTCGCAGTTGGGGAGATCCGCTTTTTCTGCGAACTGCGAACTGCCCCAAAGATTCATTAAAGTTCGGGTTGACCGTTATCCGGTCCCTCAGCACAATGCCGCCGACTTGCGGGAGGCACCCGGCGTCGTGGCGTCGACTTCGATGCGGAGCCCCGTTGGTGAGCTGATCCGGTCTGGTCAGGAGGAAATCCGTCGTGATGCGTCCCCTCTTTGTCTTCCTGGGCCTCGTCTCGGCCGTGGCGGCGTGGCCCGCGGCGGCCGTAGCCTCTGGGATGGCCACCTTTCAGTTCACGAACACGACCGGCGGGCCGGTCTCTCGGGCCGACTTCGCCATCCTGCCGGCGGGGGCGGTCAAGGCCCCGATCATCGGGACCGACCCGAACACGGGTTTGCCCAAGACCGCCAGCCCCGTGACGCTGGATACGGCCCATTCCAGCGGGTTCGACACCAACAACTTCTCCACGGCGCTGGGCACCGGCACGAATGTGCAAGGACTGCGGCTCCTGTTCGGCCAGAAGCAGGTGATTCAGAACGGCCAGATCACGTTCCAGCCGGTCACCGGACCCAACGGCGAGCCGCCCCGGTTCCTCGATGCCGGCGGCACCGTCACCTTCGCGCTCAACCTCGATCCGGCCTTCACCGGCACGATGAGCTTGAAGTCGCTGACCAACGGCCTGGCCGACCCGAAGCTCGTGCCGCCCGGTTCGGATGGCGGGGTCGATACCGGGACGGGCTCGCCGCCGGACATGATCACGCCCGAGCCAATCTCGCTGATCCTCTGGTCGTCGGTCGCGGGCCTCGGCGTTTTCGGCGTACGGCGACGGGCCGCGATGTCCGCCGCCGCCTGAGTCCTTGGCAATCGGCCGATGGCCGGTCATGATGAGATTCGATGGACCGGAGTCATCGGCAAGGTGCCGAGACTCCGGCCCGTCGCGTTTCCTTTCCACCAGGGCCATTCTCGTGAAGGTCTTGATCACCGAGGACCAGATCCGCGAGCGCGTCGCGGCGCTCGGGCGACAGATCGAGGCGGATTACCAGGGCAAGCCGCTCACCATCGTCGCCGTGCTGACCGGCAGCCTGATCCTGCTGGCCGATTTGATCCGCCAGATTGGTCTACCGCTGCGAGTCGCCCTGTTGCAGGCCAGCAGCTACAAGGGCGCGACCATGACGGCCGGCGCGCTGATCATCAACGAGGCGTTCGCGCCTGACGTGATCGGTCGTGACGTGCTGCTGCTGGATGACATCCTGGACACGGGCCATACGCTGTCCACCCTGGTCGCCCGGATGCACGAACGGGGCGCGAACAGCGTCAAGACGGCCGTTCTGCTCCGGAAGCTCGGCCGCCAGGAGGTGCATCTGGAACCGGACTACTGCGGCTTCACGATCCCCGACGCCTTCGTCGTGGGCTATGGCCTGGACTTCAACGACGACTATCGTCACCTGCCGCACGTGGGCATCCTGGACGGGATGGCGTGAAGATCGCCCTGGTCACCCGCCGCTACCCGCCCCTGATCGGCGGGGCCGAGAAGGTGCTCAGCTACCTCGCCCCGGCGCTTCAGGCCGAAGGAGCCGATGTCACCGTGGTGACGTCGGCGATCCCGTCGCCCCTCCCCCCTGCCCCGTCGTCCGTCCCGGTCGTTCATCTCCCCACGTCCCGACTTCGCTTTGTGGGGACAAGTCTCTACATGCGATCGCTCCGGACGTGGCTCGAATGCCACCGTCCCGACCTGATTTACGTCTCGATGCTCAAGCACGACGCCTACGTCGCCATCGGCGTCGGCCGGCGTCTGGGGATTCCGGTCGTCCTCCGTCCCGAAGGCGCCGGCGCGACCGGCGACCTGGCGTGGCAATCGTGGGGCCGGTTCGGCAAGACGATCGGACGGCAGTGCCTCCTCGCCGACGCGGTTGTCGCGATCTCCCCCGCGATCCGCGCCGAGTTGCTGGCGGCGGGATATGACGCCGCGAAGATCCAGGACATCCCCAACGGCGTGCCGGTGCCCGAGGCGCCCTGGTCCCCGGCGGGCGAGCCCGGTCGCGTCGCGTTCGTGGGCCGACTCGCTCCCGAGAAGGGGCTGAACGTCCTGGTGGATGCCTGGCCGCTGGTCCTGGGTGACCGACCCGCGGCCCGGCTGACCCTGATCGGCGAGGGGCCGGAGCGAGTCCATCTCCAAGCCCAGATCGCGTCCCTGGGGATCGGCGATGCCGTCCTCCTGGCCGGTCCGCATCCCGACCCTGCCGCCTTGCTCTGCGACTCGCGCCTCTTCGTCCTGCCCTCGCGGGAGGAAGGGATGAGCATCGCGCTGCTGGAGGCGATGGCCCTGGGCATGCCGATCGTCGCCACCGACATCCCCGGCAATCGCGGCCTCATGACCGACGGGGTTCACGGTCGGCTCGTGCCGCCCGGTGACGCGGAGGCCCTGGCTCGGGCGATCCTCGCGCAAGAAAACGCCCCCGAGACGGCCTGGGCAATGGCCAGGGCCGCACGGGGGCGCGTCCAGGACGAGTTTTCAATCGCGGCCGTGGCTCGACGACACCTCGATCTGTTCGGCACCCTGCGGCGACATCCGATCCGCTGAGCTGTCCGATTCGATCTTGGAGTCCGAGATGACCGGCGGTACGGCCGCCGCCTTCCGTCGGCGACGATGGACCCGGGGCAACCTCGCGGTCTGGAAGAGCCGGTACGATTTCCAGGTGAAGAGCGACAGTTCCAGGATCTCGGCCAGCACCAAGATCAGGTACAGCGGCTCCCCGTGTCTCAGCGACAGGGCCGTGTCGCCGATGGCCAGGATCAACTTCGCCACCGCCACGATCATGATTCCCACAGGACAAAGAAAGGGCGGCGAAATGCGCACTCTGGGCAAGCGGATCATGTGACGACTCCTTACATTAAGGGAACCTGCGAATTCTCGAGTCGTCCTGGCCAGGACCGAGGTTACGGGCCCGGTTCACCCCGGATGCCGCCTCTACTTACATACATCGATGGGCGCGAATTCTCTGCGGAGACCGCGATCGATTTCTTTTCAGGACCATTCGCCCGTCGATCTCATAGAGCGAATTGAGGAGAGTCTTTTTTGTCCGGGACTTGTCTTCCTCTTAACGCGTCGTACGATTCTAAAGGGAGAACACCTCGGCCTGACGTGCAGGCGTTTTCCCGACCCGAACGATGAGCGTCCTGGCCGTCGTCGGCATCTCCTTTCGTGAGCGATGTCGTTTCCGTTCGCCTCGCCCGCCTGTCCGATCTCGCCGAATCTGATTGCCTTCCGAGCCGACGCGAGGTCGATCCGTCCGCAATGGTTTTCAGGGAGGATCGACCCCGGACCCTGGCTCGCACCCGGTTCACCAAACCCGGATTGACATAAATCGCGGCGACGAATTTTTCCACAGAGAAATCAACTTAACCTGCGTTTAACGTTGAACAAGTGCGTAACACTCCCCTTTGCCCGGGGGTAACCTCCCGGTAATTTCGGCTCAATCCATCGCGACGGATCTTCGATAGATCCAGGCGGCCCATCCTCTCCCGGGTTGTCGCCTGCCTCGCGGTTCTTTGTCATGGTCAGCTTGGACTCACCCCTGCCAGGTCGGGGGACAGGGAGGCCAATGCACATGGAAAGCGACATCTGCCTCGGTGAAGGACTTCTGACGGATGAGATCTTGTTGGCGCTGACCAGTTCACTGAGACGGCGTACTCGTAGCGTGCAGGACGCCGAGGACGCGGTGAGCGTCGCGCATCTGAAGTTTTTGGGCCGTCTGCGTAGGGCGCTCGGCGACGGGACCGGGCGCAGCTTGCGGGTGTCGCGAGAGCAGCAAGACCGCGCATTCCTGGCGGTCGTGCCCGACGGAAACCTCTGGGCCTGGCTCCTTTACAGGGGGATCCGTCATCTCCAGTCCCAGAATGTGTCCAGGCGGCGGGAATGGGCAGGTCTGAGCGACCCGGTTATCGAGGATAGGGAATCGGTCGGGTCGGACCGAGTCATCCTCCTTTCCGGCATGGCCGGCTGTATGAAGCGGATCGGAGATCTGGCCCGGGACGATCCCACCTGCGCGCAGAATCTCGCCGCCTTGAAGCTCGAGCTCCTCACGACTCTGGACCTCGTGGCGATGCTTTCCCCGCTCCATCAACTCACCCTTCACCTGCTGCTGGCGGCCAGGTCCACGAAGACCTCCGTCGGCCAGCCCACGGACGCCCGGGTCCTCGAATTCATCCTCGGACAGACGGATCTGGCGCCGGGCCTGGTGAAGGAGGATGAGCTCGACGAGATGCTCGCCCGTGGCGAGGATGCGGCGACATTCCTGCGAAACAAGCGAGATCTCAAAGAAATCAAGCAGCACGGCCTGGAGATTCGCGCCCGAAAATTCGCCAACACGGTCCACCAGATGCTCCACGACGGGATCAAGTCCGCCAGGATTCCCGTTCCCCAGGTCGGGCGCCCCCTGCGCTGGTCTCTGCATCAGGTCATTCAGTCCGTCCCGCCGCCTTACTGCAACCTCCTTGAATTCGACTACCACGGCGATGCTCTGGATGTCCTGAGCGATTCACCCGCGATCAAGCTCCAGATACTGGACGAGCTGGACGAGTTCTCGTTGACCAAGGCGGCCGTCTCGCAATCTGGCGAGAGAGTTCTAACCTGCAACGCGAAGCAGGAAGCGGCCGCGAGAAACATCGCCACGGCCATCCTCGTCTTGACGCCGGATCAGCCCGACCTCGCCCTGCTGGAAAAGAGCGGTGACTCGCTGAGGTTCGCGGCCAAGAAGAGGCTTTACCAGGAGCTGGAGCTGGCGCGCGCATCCAACCCGATCCTCGACGCGGCGATGGAGCGAGCCGGCTCGAACGACGAGGTCATCAAGCAGTGGCGTACCGATCCGAGGTGACGCCTCGTCGCCGGGACCCGGCCGATCGCGATCGCCCCGGTCGCCATCAATAAGAACAGCACGGCCGCCGCCGGGAGTTCGCTTCCGGCGGCGGCCGCGTTTAAGATAGCGGCGGATCTCAGGATCGCGGGCGACGAGGTCTTGCCGGGCCGGAGAGGACGTCTGCCAGGCGCGGGACGGGGCGCCCCTGCTCCTCGTAGAGCATCGCGCCATCGCGAGCCTGGACGGCCCGCCAGGCCTCGGGCTCGTCGTTTTGGACGGCCTCGGCGAGGAGTTCCAACGCAACGGGATCGCGCGCCAGGGCGATCAAGCTGGTGTCGTCCAGGGACCCCAGGCCCTCATCCCGCAGGGCGGAGAGGCGTTCGGGCGAGAGGGTGCTGCTGAACTCGAAGGACACGACCCGGCCGGCCCGCAACGCGCGGAGATGGTCCCGCAGCACGCACCGGTTGACCACGGCCCGCTCGACGCATGCGAGCAGCCGTCGTTGCACGCCGAGGGACCAGGATGGTCGCTCGATCAGGGCTCCGGCGTGGCGAGCCAGGAGCACCAGGGGGTCGATGAGAGCCTCGTTCTCGGGCACAGTCGCGCTGGGATTATCGTTCACGATTCATCCCTCCTTCCAGCCCGGACCCGGCTTGGGCCTGATCTGTGTTCGCAACCGATCCACCAAGGGTGTTTCTTGTACTCGACCCGAGGTCGTCCGTGAAGTGGGTTCGCGGGGCCGCGACGGTTTCGGGCCCCGAGCCGAGCCGATGACGCGGAGGCACAACGCCGGGTCGCGGGTATTGAGAATGGCACGGAACTCCGGGGGAAATGGGACGCGCCCCCCGTCGAGATCGGGTGCGCATCGCCCTTCCATCCTACGGAGTTCGACCCGAGTTGGCCCGAAAATGAAGAAATAATCTGGCAGGTGGATCTGACTTGTGCCAGGCGCATGACACAACCCATCCCCGGCCAAGCCGGGGATGGGTTGATGAGGGGAGTGCGAAATGTGGGGGAGGAGCTGGCGGCGAGGTCAGGAGGGGTTGATCGGGATGATGCGGATGTCGTCCCAGGCCAGGTCGATCGGTCCGGACAGGTCGAGGTCGAGCGGACCACTCCAGAGCGGGTTCGTCGGTCGGGCCTGTTCGTCGTGTCGGCTGACATGGAAGATGATACTCCGCTTCGTGCCGATCTTATCCGCGTCCTGGCCATCGCACGCTTGACTGCCGATCTGGAAGATGCCCTGCTCGCCCGATCCGATCGTCTGGGGGTTCGGGCTGATCCAGTCGATCGCCACGTAAATGGAGATCGCGACCTTGCCCTTGTTGGTGATCCGAATCGACGGCGGGATGATCTTTGGTTCCGGCTGGCCCTGGATTTCGCCGTGGATGGCGTCGATCGAAGGAATGGCGATCTCTCCGGTTCGAATCTCGGTGTTCTGAATCGAAATGGACATGGCGATCTCCTCAAGGTCCGAAGTTCCACTCTCCGGCAGACATCGCGACGGCCCGCCGACAATCGGGGGCCGGATCGCTCGTCGCATCCGTCGTGAGGAAACGCCTCCCCGATCGATTTCTCGGGGACCGACCGGCAAATTTTTCGGAATTCTTGCGATCCGCGTGTCGGGCGGTTTCGCCAGGACCGGTCTGGTACACTGCCGTACCCATCTACCCGATCCGGCCCGTCGAGCGCTCGCGGGCCGCGGGTCGGTACCCACGGCCGCGGGTTTCGTCCAGTGCTCAACGTCCTGCAACTGATCCCCACACTCGACCGCTCGGGTGCCGAGAAGCAGATGGTACTCCTCGCCAAGGGGTTGCCGCGCGATCGGTTCCGCGTGGAGGTGGCGGCGCTGACGAGACTGGGACCGCTGGAGGACGAGCTGCGGGCCGCCGAGATCCCCGTCACCCTGATCGGAAAGCGGCTCAAGGCCGATCCGCTGGCGCTGGTGCGGCTGGCGAGATTCATGAAAGAGCGCAAATTTGACGTCGTGCAGACATGGATCTTCGCCGCGAACACCTATGGGCGGCTCTCGGCCAGACGCGCCGGCGTGCCGGTGGTGGTCGTGTCGGAGATGGCCGTCGACTTGTGGAAGGGTCGTGGGCAACTCGCCGTCGATCGGTTCCTGGCGAAGTGGACGGATAAGGTCGTGGGGAATTCGAAGGCCGTGGTCGAGTTCTACCGCAGGGCAGGCGTGCCGGAGGAGAAGCTGGAGGTAATTCACTCGGGGATCGGCGAGGAAGAACCGCCCGAGGTCGATCCGGCCGAGGTCCGGCGGTCGCTCGGGTTCGAGCCCAAGGCGCCTCTCGTGTTGTTCGCAGGCCGCCTCGCGCCGCAGAAAGCCGTGGAGGACTTGATCGCGGCGCTCGACATCCTGCAGCACGTCCGGCCGGACTTGCGGACCGTGATCGTGGGTGACGGCCCGTCTCGGGAACGGCTCGAAGACCTGGTCGCCGCCTTCCAGATGCGGCGATCGATCCGGTTTCTCGGTCACCGCGAGGACGTGCCCCGCCTCCTGGCGGCGAGCGATTTGCTCGTCTTGCCCAGCCTTTACGAAGGGCTTCCGAACGTCGTCCTGGAGGCCATGCGGTTCCGCAAACCCGTGGTCGCGACCGCCGCGCCCGGGACGACCGAGGTCGTGGTCGACGGCGTGACCGGCCTTCTCGTCCCGATGAAGGCGCCGACGGAGCTGGCCCGCGCGATCCGCAAGGTGATCGAGGATCGTGAGCTGGCCCGCCGGCTGGGCGAGGCCGGACGCGACCGGGTCGAATCCGAGTTCCGCGTGCAGACGATGATCGATCGATTCGCGGAGCTTTATGAGCGGCTGGCGGTCGCGAGGGCCGAGCGGGAATGATGACGCATGTGTTTATACAATTCGTGGCTAAACATGCATATGTCAGTCTTATACCCACTCGGCGCTTCGCCGCAGGGTCAGGCCAGGCCCGTGAGCTTCAGGACTGCCAGGCCGACGACCACGATCACGAACGCGATCAGGGCGTCGAGGTCGGGGGTGGGGCGGCGCCTCCCGCAGTTGAGGCAGCGCCGGCCGGTGGTCAGGGTGGAATCGCATGCCTTGCAAACAGTTGGTGCGAATTTCATGAAAGCAACCTTCTTTCGCGGGGGGGGAGCCCGGGGGCGCGTTCCCCAAATCAGGGGGCGGCCAACTCGGGCTGAGAAGGGGTTCGGGGCGGGGACGTAACAACGTCCGAGGGGTCCTCGGGCGAAGGGGGGGGCGTCCCCACCCCGATATTTCGGGGGTCTCAGCCCACCAACTCGCCGACCAGAGCCACGGCCTTGAGCGCGGCTGCCAGCCTCGACCAGGTTGCTGGCGAGACGCGTAATCCGTCCCGGGCCGAGGGCGAGATCAGCCCCAGGCGGGACAATTCATCCGGTTGGATGGCGCGCGACCTAGACGATCTGGCGTGCGCGCAATCCGGTTCATGCCCGAAGGGCTCAACTCCGATGCGATGCCGTTCCATCAATCTCTACCGTAGAGGAGACCGTCGAATCCGCCGCGCCGCCCCCGGAGGAGGCGAGACAGCGATCATGCCGGCGCGCGCCGGCCCGTCGTCGCAGGTTTGCGAGACGGACGGTCTCAACAGGTCAGGCGGCAGAGGAGGGTCGGGATCGGTTGCGGGGGCGCGTGTCCGTCGGCGTTCGCCCTCGCCAGTCGCGACGCGGCCGGCGAATTGGCCGGGGCAATCTGCGAGACTGCCCAGATCTCCGGGAGCGGCTCGGGCCGCATCCGTCGCGACCGACACTCGGCCCGCGACTCCGCCCACGAGACGGCCAGATCGTCATCGGCGTCGTCGGTGTCGTCGGAGGTGTCGTCCCGCAGCTCCTCGCTGCCGGGCGCGACCAGCAGCATCCAGGTCGGCAGCGCATCCAGGCCCGCCCCGGCGGTCGCCATGGCGATCACGAGCGTGGACCAGGAGATCATCCGCTTGGCTGGCATCACGAACGACGACCTCGATCTGATCTACAGAAGGGAATTGATCACATCGGGCGAGAGGAATTGCGTGGGGATAACGACGCAGTATACCTCCGGGCGGGCGTCTGTCAATTACAGGGTGAGGCTCATCCGCCGAAGCGCCATGGTCAAATGCGTCTCCTGGAGCGTCTCGCAAGCACTGCGGCGTGGTCGGGCGCACCCGCGCCGGGTTTCTCCCTGAGGCACGCTTACGCCCCGTGCGGGATGAACCGTTCCAGGTCCTCGCCCTTGGCGACGATGGTGAGCCCCTCGTCGGTGACCGTCAGGCCGCGGGCGATGTCGGCCCCGCGGTTCCAGCCGATGTCGAAGCCGGCGGGGACCTTGACGTCCTTGTCGAGGATGGCGCGGCGGATGCGGGCGTGGCGGCCGACCTCGACGCCGTCGAAGAGGATCGAGTCCTCGATCAGGGCGAACGAGTTGATCCGGACTCCGGGGGAGAGGATCGAGCGGTAGACCTGGCCGCCGGAGACGATCGCGCCCTGGCAGACGATCGAGTTGAACGCCGCGCCACGACGGTCGGGGTCGGTGTGGACGAACTTCGGCGGCGGCATCGGCGGCTGATAGGTGTGGATCGGCCAGTCGCGATCGTAAAGGTTCAGGATCGGGTCGACCGAGATCAGGTCCATGCTGGTCTGATAGTAGGCGTCGATCGTCCCGACATCGCGCCAGTACGCGGCCTGCTTGCGGTTCTCGTCGCGGAACGGGTAGGCGAAGACGCGCGAGTCCTTGAGCATGGACGGGATGATGTCCTTGCCGAAGTCGTGCCCGGAGCCGTCCTTCTTGGCGGCGTCCTGAAACAACAGCTCGTACATCACGTCGGTCGAGAAGACGTAGATCCCCATGGAGGCCAGGGAAAGCTCCGGTTGGTCGGGCATGCCCTCCGGATGGATGGGCTTTTCCTGGAAGCCGATGACGCGGTCTGCCCCGTCGACCTGCATCACGCCGAACTCTCGCGCCTGAATTCGGGGCACGGGGAGGCAGGCGATCGTGAGGTCGGCCTTGCGGCGGCGGTGGCTCTCGATCATGGCGGCATAGTTCATCTTGTAGATGTGGTCGCCGGCCAGGATCAGCGTATCGCGCGGCTGGGCCTTCTCGATCGTATAGACGTTCTGGTAGATGGCGTCGGCCGTGCCCTGATACCAGTGCTCGGCGATGCGCTGCTGGGGCGGGATGACCTCGATGTACTCGTCCAGCTCCCTGGTCAGGAACCGCCAGCCCTGGTCGATGTGCCGGGCCAGGCTGACGGCCTTGTACTGCGTCAGCACCAGGATCTTGCGGATGTCGCTGTTGATGCAGTTCGAGAGCGCGAAATCCACGATCCGGTAGATGCCCCCGAACGGCACTGCCGGCTTGGCCCGGTCGCGCGTCAGCGGCTCCAGCCGGGTTCCCCTCCCCCCGGCCAGGACGATGGCCAAGACGTCTCGCAGCATGCGATGCCTCCGCTCCGACTCGATTCGGACCGCACGACGGGACGCGATGTGACCTTCCGTCCATTGTGCGCGGAACGGCGGGTTAAGCCAACGGGGTGGCGGGCGGAGGCGGGGCGATCTCTACGCTTGTTCGGCGGCCGGGCCGAACAGGTCGGCGACCGGGGTTCGGAATCCCGGCAGGATCGCGCCGCCGTCGAGGTCGTCGCCGGGCGCGAGCACGCGGACCGACGTGGGAGATGCGTAGACGTAGACCTTGGCCAGATCCGGATACACGACCCAGACCGCCAGGGACCCGGCCCGGAAGTACTCCTCGACCTTGGCGAGCACGTCGTTGGCCTGATTGGTCGGGCTGACGATCTCGATTGCCAGCTCGGGGACGACCGCCCAGGCCGCGGCCTTCGGCGCGCGGAGATGGAGCGGGCAGGCGGCGGCCGAGACAAAGGCCACGTCGGGACGGCGCTGGCGATCGACCGCGGGACGGAGGTCAAACATCATTTCCGTGAGGACTCGACCGAGCCCCCTCGCTCTTGCGAACGGCGAGAGCAAGCTTTGAAAGATTGAGACGAGCTCAAACTCGTAAGATCCCATCGGCGGCTTCTCCACGATCCGGCCGTCGATGATTTCATACAATCCTTCCGGCTCGACGAAGGCCGAGGACATCGCGTCGGTGTTGGGCGTGACGGTGGCCATGCATGCTCTCCGTGGAAGGATGACCCGGCTAGTGTACCACGAGGGGGGCTTCGGCTTGCATCCGCAAGGGTGGCCATCGTCGCCGACATGGTTTTGTGTTCTTGCATTCCTCGGCGGCTTCGGCTTGACAGACGAGCCCGGCGCGGTACATTACACGCTTCGCGATTCGTCGGCCGGGGCGTGGATGCGCCTAAGGCCCGATCGCGCCGACCGAAACGGCAGATCGAATCGTCAGGACGCAGGATTGCCGCGCCCGCGCCGGGCTCCCTTACCGCCAGGGTGAGGGCGGATTGAAACCAGGGAACGACTCACTCATCATGCCCACGATCAACCAGCTCGTCCGCAAGCCGCGCCGTCCGGTGGTTTACAAGACCAAGTCGCCGGTGCTGGAAGCCTGCCCCTTCAAGCGGGGCGTCTGCCTCCAGGTCAAGACAATGACCCCGAAGAAGCCGAACTCGGCGTTGCGCAAGGTCGCCCGCGTGCGCCTTTCCAACGGCAAGGAAGTCACGGCGTACATCGGCGGCGAAGGCCATAATCTTCAGGAGCACTCGATCGTGCTCGTCCGCGGCGGCCGTGTTCGCGACCTGCCGGGCGTCCGTTATCACATCGTCCGCGGCGTGCTCGACTCGCTCGGCGTGTCCGACCGTAAGCAGGCCCGGTCCAAGTACGGTGCCCCCAAGAAGGCCGCCGCCCCTGTCAAGGGTGCGAAGGGTCCCAAGAAGAAGTAATTTCCCCGACCTTCGAGACGCGACCCGAGATTCCCCACTACCGATGGCAGGGCGCAGGTGACGGAGGCTCGATGACGGATCTTGCCCGATCGGGCATCTGTCATCACGACCCTCGCATTTGCCCTTCAGGACGACTTTTCCCATGGCCCGTAAGTTCACCGCGAGCAAGGCCCAGCTCAAGCCCGACCCCCGGTTCGGCTCGAAGCTCGTCAGCAAGTTTGTCAATTGCCTGATGCACGACGGCAAGAAGTCGGTCGCTCAGCGGGTCTTCTACGAGGCCATGGAGCTGATCGAGAAGCGGCTGCCCAACGAGAGCCCGCTGGACGTCTTCAACCGCGCCGTCGAGAACGTGATGCCGGTCATCGAAGTCCGTTCCAAGCGCGTCGGCGGTGCCACCTATCAGGTCCCGATGCAGGTCCGCAAGAACCGGCAGCAGACCCTGGCGATCCGCTGGCTGCTGCTCTCGGCCCGCGAGAAGAAGGGCCGCCCGATGGCGATCAAGCTGTCGGACGAGCTGCTCGCCGCCTACAATCGTGAAGGCGCCGCCATCTCCAAGCGTGAGAACGTCCACCGCATGGCCGACGCCAACAAGGCCTTCGCCCACTTCGCGTGGTGAGCCGCCGCTCCCCCTGATAACATCGTCAAGGCCGGGCGTCGCAATCGACGTATCCGGCCTTTCGCGTTTCTCCTCCCGCAAACGTGTGGAACGGAGGTGCTCCGGTGGCGACCGTTGCTCCGCCTCTCACCCCCGATCAAGTGCTCGCGATGCCCGACGATGGGGTCAGGCGTGAGCTGATCCGCGGCGAATTGCGCGAGAAGCCCTGGAAACCGCATGTTCGGAGTCATGCGTTCGCTGTCGCGCGAGTCGCCAGCCAACTGGAGATTTGGCTCGACGAGCAGCCCGAACCTCGCGGCGAAGTCGTCTGCGGCGAGGCCGGATTCATCCTCGGGATGGATTCGGGCGTCGGCATTGACGTCGCCTACCTCTCGGCCGAGCTGTCCGCCGCGACCCCGGAATCCGACGCGTTCATCCACGGCGCGCCCGTCCTCGCCGTCGAGATCCTGTCTCCGTCCGACACGATTGAAGATATCGAGGAGAAGGTCGATCTTTATCTGGAATCCGGCGTGGGGGTGGTCTGGATCTTGAGCCCTCGGTTCCGCACGGTCACCGTCTACAGGCCCGGGGCCGAGCCGGTCTTCTACAATGCCCTGCAAGAACTGGGGGACGAGCCCTTGCTACCCGGATTCCGCGTCGCCGTCGTGAATCTCTTCTCGCGCTGATCGCCCGGGGAACGGCCCGATGATCGACGATTGGTTCGATGTGATCCGGCTGCCGATCTCGATGAAGCAGTTCCTCGGCCTGCCCCAGAATCCGGCGTACAAGTACGAATATCTGGGCACCTATGCGTTGCTGTCGCCCCGGCCGAAGTGCTACCACGCGGTGCTGGACCTGAAGCCGGTGGACGTGCCCGAGCCGCTCGACGCCCGCGGGCCGATTCTCGTCCGGCCGCTTCGCGACGGCGATTGGGAGCATTTCCCGGCGCTGTTCTCCGCGGCCTTCGATCGCGTCCAGCCGTTTGCGGCGCTGGACGAGGACCGAAGTCTCGAGGCCTCGCGACATTGCCTGGACAAGACCCGGACCGGCGGCGACGGCCCGCTCGTGCCGTCGGCCTGTTTCGTCGCGGTGACGCGGGAGGACGACAAGGTTGTGGGCGCCGCGCTCGTCACCCTGCAAAATGTGCCGGAGGACGACGAGTCCGACCCGTGGGCCGCGGGTCGCGTCCATCCGCACCTCACCTGGATCTTCGTCGCCCCGATGCGGATTCGCCACGGGATCGGCTCCGCCCTGCTCGCGGCGACCGTCGGCGGGCTGATCGGTCTCGGGCACGCCAGGCTGGTCAGCACGTTCCTGCTGGGCAACGAGTCGAGTACGCTCTGGCACTGGCGCAACGGCTTCCGGCTGCTCAGTTACGATGGCTCGCCCCGCCGCATGCGAAAACGGGCCGATCGGCGTGACGTCGGGTCCGCGAATGTGCGGACCGAGCTTTCCGAAGAAGGTCTGCCATAGCGGACCCGACAGAAGCGAGCAAAACCGTCACGGTTTTCATGCCGATTCTGCTCGGCCTGGACGCCGTCGGGTTTCGCCTGATCTGATCGCGTCGCATCATCCCCGAGCCGGCGCTGCCGAGCCCGCCCTCATTGGCGGCAAGCAGCAGTCCACCGGGCAAACATCGTGGCTCGGGCCGCGGTCGCCAAGTGCGCGGCGCTCTACCCCGCCGTGAATCCGCTCGACGATCAATTCCCTGAGCATCCCCACGAATTGCGGATCGGTCCCCACGGTCCCGGCGCGGACCATGTTCAGGCCCAGGGCCTCGCTCTTGTGCCGGGCCTCATCGTCCAGATCGTACAGCACTTCCATATGATCGGAGAGGAACCCGATGGGCTGGATCACGACATCATGCACATACTGGCTCCTCAACGCCTCCAGATGGTCGAGGATATCGGGCTCCAGCCACGGGTCCTGCGGACGTCCGCTCCGGCTCTGGTACACGAGCTTCCAGCGGTCCGGCCCGATGCCCAGCGATTCGGCCACAAGGCGGCACGTTTCCGTCAGTTGCGCCTCGTAGTTGCAATTCGCCGCCATCGACGCCGGGATGCTGTGCGCCGTGAACGCCAGGCGAACGGCTCCGCGACGTTCCTCGGGGATCGTCTCCAGGGCCTCGCGGACCTTGCTCGCGTTCGTGGCGACGAAATCGGGGTGGTTATAGAAGACGCGCATCTTGTCGACATGCGGTGCCCCTTCCCCGACCGCGTCCTGCGCCCGCTGGATATCCTCCCGATATTGCCGGCAACTGGAATAGGACGAATACGCCGCCAGGACCACGCCCAGCGCCTGCCGGATGCCGTCATCCTTCATCTGCCGCATCGTGTCGGCCAGCATCGGATGCCAGTTGCGATTGCCCCAGTAAATGGGCAGGTTCACGCCATGGCTTTCCAGCTCCGGCTTCAATGCCGAGATCAGGTCGCGAACCTGACCGTTGAGCGGGCTGACACCCCCGAAGTGGTTGTAATGCTCGGCGACCTGGAGCATCCGCTCTCGCGGGACGTTGCGTCCTCGCAAGACGTTTTCCAGGAACGGGATCACGTCGTCCCGTCCCTCCGGGCCGCCGAAGCCGACGATGAGGAGGGCGTCGTAATCGGTCGAGATCGTCATGGGTGCCCCAGGGGATCGTCCGGGAATCGAGGCACGCCCCGACCGTCGGGCCGTCGGGGCGCAATATCTTCGTTATAGGCGGCCGGGAGGCCCTCGTCACCCCGGCAGATCGGGGGGAGGGAGGCTTGCCAGGTGGAAGTCGGAGGATTTCACCCAGAGTCCCGCGCTGTTCGCGGGACCGGTCGGTCGATAGAATTCGGATACGGAACCCGCTCAAGACCTCGACCGGCCTGTCCCGCCCGTCGCTCCCTCCGCACCTGGATCTCCCCGATGGACCCCGACCAATTACAATCCCTGCGCAATATCGGCATCATCGCGCATATCGACGCCGGGAAGACCACCACGACCGAGCGAATCCTCTACTACACCGGCGAAACCCACAGGATGGGCGACGTCGATAAGGGGAATACCGTCACCGACTACTTGCCGGAAGAACGCGAGCGCGGCATCACCATCGTGGCCGCCGCGATCACCTGCAAGTGGAAGGACACGACGATCAACATCATCGACACCCCCGGTCACGTCGACTTCACGGCCGAGGTCGAGCGCTCCTTGCGCGTGCTCGACGGGGCGGTCGTCGTGTTCTCGGCCGTCGAAGGGGTCGAGGCGCAGAGCGAGACCGTCTGGCGGCAGGCGACCAAGTACAGCGTGCCTCGGCTCTGTTTCATCAACAAGATGGACCGCATCGGCGCGGAGTTCAATCGGGTCTTCCAGGAAATCACCGATCGACTGGAAAGCCACCCGATCCCCATCTTCATCCCGATCGGTGCCGGGCCGGAAGGCACGATGGGCGAGTTCAAGGGCCTGGTCGACCTGGTCAGCATGAAGGCCCAGTACTACAAGACCGAGGACCTCGGCTCGACCATCACCGACGCCGAGATCCCCGAGGACATGCTCTCCGAGGCCGAACTCTGGCGCGAGAAGATGCTCGACGCCCTCAGCGGTTTCGACGAGCAGTTCGGCAACGAGTATCTGGCGCACCTGGAAGGCGCCGAACTGACCGAGGCGATGATTCACGGCGGATTGCGACGCGCCACCCTGACCGGCCAGGCGCAGCCCGTTTTGTGCGGGTCGAGCTTCAAGTATGTCGGCGTGCAGCGGTTGCTGGATGCCGTCGCGATGTACTTGCCCAGCCCGCTGGACAAGCCCCCCATCGTGGGCCACCACCCCAAAAAAGGGACCGAGATCGTCCGCCATCCCGATCCCAAGGAGCCGTTCTGCGGCCTGGTCTTCAAGATCACGAACGACGCCCACGGCGACCTCTCCTTCGTCCGCATCTATTCCGGCAGTCTCAAGGCGGGCGGCTCCCGGCCCCTGAATCCCCGCACCGACAAGAAAGAGAACTGCTCGCGGCTCTACCACATCCGCGCCGACGACCGGGAGAAGGTCGACGAGGCCACCGCCGGCGACATCGTCGGCGTGGTCGGCCTCAAGGATTCCGTCACCGGCGACACGCTCTGCGATCCGTCGCACCCGATCTTGCTGGAAAAGATCGAGTTCCCCGAGACCGTGATCTCGATGTCGATCGAGCCCGTCAGCTCGGCCGACAAGGGCAAGCTCTCCGACACCCTGAACTCGCTCTCGCGCGAGGACCCGACCTTCACCTACAAGGTGAACGAGGAGACCGGGCAGACGTTGATCTCGGGCATGGGCGAGCTGCACCTGGAGATCATCAAGAACAAGATGATCCGCGAGTATAACCTCAAGGTGCATGTCGGCCGCCCTCGCGTCAGCTATCGCGAGACGATCAAGAAGGCCGTCAAGCGGGTCCAGGGCGTCTGCATCCGCCAGACCGGCGGCTCGGGCATGTTCGCCAAGGTCACCATCGACCTCGAACCCGAGACTCAGCCCAAGGGCGCGCCGGTCCTTCACTTCGTCAACGCCCTCAAAGGCGGCGTGATTCCCGGCGAATACCTCTCCTCCGTCGAGGCCGGCATCCGCGAGGCCGCCAAGTCCGGTGGCCGCACCGGGTTCCCCCTTGTCGACCTGAAAGTGACCCTGGTCGACGGCCAGGCCCACGACGTCGACTCCAACGAGCTCGCCTTCCGCTTCGCCGCCGGCGACGCCCTGGAAAAGGCCGTCCAGGACGCCGGTCCCGTTCTTCTCGAACCGATCATGAAGCTCGAAGTCGTCACCCCCGAAGACTACTTCGGCGACCTCATGGCCGACCTCATGGCGAGGCGAGCGGAAATCACGAACACCTACGATCGCGGCCGCCTCAAAGTGATCGAAGCCCGCGCCCCCCTCGAAAAGATGTTCGGCTACTCCACCGCCAGCCGCAGCCTCAGCCAGGGCCGCGGCAGCTACTCCATGGAGCCCCTGGAGTACGCCCCCGCCCCCGATAGCATGATGGATATCCTGGGGGGAATGTGACAGCGGCTCAAGCCCACTTTACGGGATCGCGACGGCCATGAGCGGTTCCTCGCCTCAAGACACCGCCGCCTGGGCCAGCGACTCCCCCCAGGCCCGGTCGTCCGGGGCGAGGGGCAGGCTCAGGGGCTGGCCGTAAATTGATGGATCGCTCGTAGCGACCGCGACGGAAGGTCGTGGCGAAGATGGCGGCGAGGTTGAGGAGGAGATCCGGATCGGGGCGGGAGAGGGGGATGGGGATGACGGGCAAGGCGCGGCGGACCGACCAGGCGAACACGTCGCTCGCGGGCCGCTGCTCGGCGCGGGAGACGAGGGCGTAATAATCGCCGGGCGGCAGGGGGGCGTCCATCGGCAAGCGACGTCCCCCGATGAGGAGGTCCAGCTCGACCAGATGGACGGGCTGGGCAATCACGTCGGCCCGCTTTGCGAGATACGCCGAGAAGCCGGGCTCCTCCTTGTTGGCCGGCGAGAGCAGTTCGATCGACGTGACCAGCTCCCAATCGGGCTCGCGGCGGATCTCGATCCTGGTCTCGCGGATTTCTTCCTGGACGGTCCTCGTCAATCGGACCATCACCGGCTCAAGGTCGAGCACGGCCACACCCGCCACGGCCGCCTCATACACGGCCCCCGTCCCGGTGCGGACGATCGCGACGTCGGGATAGCGCGTCCTCCCGCGATCGCGAGGGACCTCCACCACGCGGAACCGCTCGTCGATCCTCGCGACGTAGCGATCGGGCAGGAGGTCATTGATCGCATCACGACAGGTCGCGATAAACGTCGCGTGGAAATCGCGCCAGCCCCCCGAAATTTCGAGGTGCGGGTCCATTCCCGGGAACGGGCTGGGCATTGATGAACCCTCCGATTCACCCCCTGTCACTCGCGCATCCAGTGTATCGCGAGCCGTCGGGGAGTGAATAGACTGAGCGATCCCGTGCACCCTGGTTGCCCGGAGTGCGCCACACGCAATCAAGCATCGAACCAGAAACGGGGAGGCTGGGTTTGCCTCCGTTCGCACATCCCTGAGGTCGTCCCGTATACGAAAGCCGAGGCGGAATTGGTCGGGCGACCGGTCGGTTCTGGTACACCATTCGCTAATATCTGCAATGCTCGTTCTGGTTATATTGCGATTCAAGCCAACGGGCGATCGGGCTTCCCGGAGCTGTGCGAGGCGATCGGGCTGTCCACTTTCCCCAAGATCAATGACAACAGCGTGTTGAGGATGGCCGCCTTCGGGCGATGCTTCAACACTGCGCGGATCAGGATGGGAACACGAGAGGCACCCATGATATCCCAGGACGTCTTCCGGCGCAATGATTGGCCCACTTTGGGCGTTGAGGTCGAGCTACAACTGGTGGACTCGCGGTCGATGGCCCTGAAGAGTGCCATTGGCGAGGTCCTGGAAGGTCTACATCCAGCGCTGCGAGACTCGGTAAAGCCGGAGTTCATGCAGTGTTACGTCGAAATTAATACCGACGTCTGCCGGACGGTTGCCGACGTGGGGTCGGACCTCGGCAGGAAGATACGGTCCGTTGAGCAGTCGGCCGCGCGAAACGGCGTGGAGCTTTGCTGGGCGGCGACGCACCCATTTTCCCACTGGCAGGACCAGGAGATCACCCCGAACGAGCGCTATTATAAGCTGGCTAACCTCCTGGGAGAAACCATCATCCGGCCGGTGACATTCGGGCTGCACGTCCATGTCGGCGTGCAATCGGGCGACCAGGCTATTCGGGTCATCGGCCAGCTTCAAAAGTATCTCCCCGCGCTGCTGGCCCTGTCGGCGAATAGCCCATTCTGGCACGGCAGGATGACGGGCCATCACTCCCATCGGGTCGAGGTTCTGGAGGGGTTCCCGACCGGGGGCCTGCCGCCTCAGATGCAATCCTGGGAAGAATATTGCGGCCTGATTAACCAGCTCCGAACGGCGGGGTTTATCGAGTCGCACCGCGAGCTCTGGTGGGACGTCCGGCCGAACACCGAGAACGGCACCGTGGAGGTCCGGATCTGCGACATGCCGCCCGACCTGCCAGGCGTGCTCGGGCTGACCGCACTGATCCAATGCCTTGTGCAGCAGCTTTCCCAGGCGCCGGACGGTGATCTTCGCGTACCGGATTGCCACCCCATACTCCACCGTCAGAATCGCTGGCGCGCCTCCCGTTTCGGCCTGGCGGCCGACCTCGTCGATCCCGCGACCCTGGAACCCCAGCCCGCCCGCTCGATCATCGAACAAATGGTCTGCCAGCTTGCGCCGATCGCCTCGGAGCTAGGGTGCGAGCGAGATCTCGAATTCGTGCTGGAGATGATCGCCCGGCTGACCGGCTCGGAGCGCCAGATCGCCCTTTACGAACAGACTGGCGATCTGGCCGAGGTCGTCCGAACTCTGGTCCGGCAAAGCCGCCTGGACGGCGAGGGTCATCCCATGACGCCTCGCCTCGCGGACCTGGCGCTGTTCCGCTCGCCCTCACCATGCGGAATCCCGGCCGCCTGATCCGAGGGAGTGCCTGCTCGATGCCGCCGTCAGGCTGACTGACGGCGGACCCGGCGGGCTCTGGCCAAACCGAGTGGCTCGGATCGTAACCCATCCGCATCGGCCACGATCAGGGAGCCGGGTTCGACCGACTTCCAGCCGGGGCCGTCGTCGAGCGGCTCGGACGCGACGAGCACCCCCCCGCCCCAGCGGTCCTGGCCCGACAGGGCATAGAGCGAGTTCGGCGTGTCCGGCTCGGCATAGCGCACGGCCAGGAACCCCGAGGCGTGCCCGACGATGATATTGACCTTGATCTCCCCGCCGTGGTCGAACGCCAGGTTGCGGGCGATCGTCAGCGTCTCGCGCAACGCCGAGGCCTCGCCGCGCGGGAGCGAGGAACGCAAGCACGTCCGCCACAAGGCGCCCAGGATCTCGGCATCGGTCGAGCCCCGGATCGCCGCCTCGTCCTCCGGGTCCAACCGGTCGCGCATCGCTTTCGCCAGCGGCCCCGGCCAGGGCGACAGGCTGCCGTTGACCGTCCAGAGGTACTCGCCCAGGGGATATAGTGGCGTGTTGGTCAGGCAGACCTCGACGCCCGGACTCGCCAGCCGGATGTGGCCGACGATCGAGCCCGAGACGAGAGCATGGGCCGCCGTCTTCGCATTTTCATCCGACCAGAGCGGTAAAATGCTCTTGAACAGGCCCGGCCTCATCCGCTCCCCTTGAGCAAACCAGCCGATGCCCCAGCCGTCCCCGGCGACGCTCGAATCAGACATCTCCCGGGCGTTGCGGCTCTGATCCTCCAGGCTATGCTGCGCCTCGTTCAGGAGCCTGGCGACTACCACGGGCGGACCATAATACGCAGCGATTCGACACATGCCAATGCTCCCCTCTCGTCAATTCGATGTCCGGTGTCTTGTTGCTGGGAAAAGCCGCCCAGGGACGAAACCTGCGTCGCGCCGGCCCACCTCCGGCGGCATGCCAGGCGGGCGCGCAAACCCGTACGGCTCCGTCGTGAAATCACGACGCGCCTCGCCTCCGCCCCGACCCCTTCGGCCCGCCGGCCCACGCCCGATGTCCGAGAGAGCCGGGCGGTGACGGTCCTCGGTCGTCGCTACCGCCGGCGCCGGGCCAAGAAGCCCGCGGACATTGCAGAAAACAGCAAGGTCCATGCCGAGCAGGACGCGATCCCAACGACGCGTCCCACACTCAGGCAACGCGATGGCGGCGCGATCCGCGCCGGGGATCGCCGCTCATCATGAAGGGATTGCAACGAAAATGCGCGGGAAAGCGGAAAATCGGCGAGGATGTGCCTTGACCGATGGGTGCAGTGACATTACACTCTTACTTTCCCCGTGGATGGGGACTCAGGTTATCCATCAGTCCTGATTGCATTGTTTCGAAGGGGCAGACGCGTGGCGGGCATCAGCAACGAGCGCATCAGGATCCGGATGGAGGCCTACGACCACACCATCCTCGACCAGTCGGCCAAAGACATTGTTGATACGGCCAAGAGGACCGAGGCCGTGGTTCATGGGCCGATCCCCCTGCCCACGCGGATCGAGCGGTACACCGTGCTCCGCAGCCCGCATATCGACAAGAAGTCGCGGGAGCAGTTCGAGATCCGCACCCACAAACGTCTGATCGACATCGTCATGCCGACGGCGAAGACGATCGACGCCCTGAACAAGCTCAGCCTGCCGGCTGGCGTGGACATCAAGATCAAGGCCGGCCCCGGCGGGGCTTGACCGCATAACGCACACATCACGATTTTAAGCCGACCTCCGGGACCGGTGCCAGATGGCATCTTCGTCTCCGTGTCGGCGCCGGGGGATGCGGGCTTCCGAAGACGGAGCCCGGCCCTGGCGGAGGAACCTCCCGACCTCCTTGGGTCTCTCGGGAGCGGACAGAACCATGAATGTTGGATTGCTTGGCCGCAAAGTCGGCATGACCCAAATTTTCGAGCCGGACGGGACCGCGATCCCGATCACGGTGCTCGAATGCGGACCCTGCACGGTCCTCCAGGTTCGCACCGCGGAGCGGGACGGCTACCACGCCCTCCAGCTCGGGTTCGGCGACAAGAAGCGCAAGAGTGCCACCCAGGCCGAGCGCGGACACGCCAGGAAGGTGGAGGCCGAGCCCAAGAAGTTCGTCCGCGAGCTTCGTCAGGAGGCCGCGGTGGATGGTGTGGCCGAGGGGCAGACGCTGACCGTGGAGGTCTTCAACGAGATCGCCCACGTGGACGTGATCGGCACCTCCAAGGGGCGGGGCTTCACGGGCGTCATGAAGCGGCACGGCTTCAAGGGCCTGCGAGCGACCCACGGCGTCAAGCGCATGCACCGCCACCCCGGCTCGTCCGGGCCGTCGGCCGACCCGTCGCACACCCGCAAGGGCATCCTCAAGCCGGGTCAGCACGGCAACACGCGGGTCACGGTGCGGAACCTCAAGGTCGTCCGCGTCGACCCGACGAATAATCTCCTCCTGGTCCGAGGCGCGGTGCCCGGGGCCAACGGCGGGTTCCTCATGATCCGCCAGACGAACAAGGTCTGACCCCCTTCACACCGATTCAAGCCTCCCGGCCGACACTTCGGGAGCGGATGGACCTATGCTGAGCGTACCTGTATACAGCAAGACCGGCGAGAAGATCGGCGAGGAGCAGATTGACCCGGCCGACTTCGGCGGCACGGTCAACAAGCAACTCCTGCACGACGTCGTCGTGATGCACCTGGCCAATCGCCGGGTCGGCACCGTCAACACCCGGGGCCGGGCCGACGTGGCGGGCTCGGGCAAGAAGCTGTTCCGCCAGAAGGGGACCGGCAACGCCCGCGCCGGCTCCAAGCGGACCAATAAGCGCGTGGGCGGCGGCTCGGCCTTCGCCCGCCGCAACCGCGACTACTCGTACTCGATGCCGAAGAAGGCCGTGCGGACGGCCATCCGCATGGCGATCCTGTCCAAGTTCCAGGACAACCAGGCCCTGGTCATCGACGGCTTCGGGACCGTGGGCGCGGTGCCCAAGACGAAGGAAGTCGTCAAGGTCCTGAAGACGATCCAGCGGCCGGACCTGACCGAAGCCGAGGCCACGCCGGGACCGGACGAGACCAAGGCCGCTGCCCGCAAGCGGACCCTCGGGGCCGGCACGATCCTGATCGGCACGCCCGCGCTGGACCCGACGCTGCACAAGAGCGCCCGCAATCTGGAGGGCGTCCAGATCGCGCCGGTGGCCGAGTTCAACACTTACGACGTCCTCAAGCAGCGCTACCTGATCCTGACCCGCGAGGCCCTGGCGGCCCTGCGGGAGCGGGTCAAGGACAAGCCGGCCCGCCGCCCGGCCGCCGCCGCCGCGCCCGCCACGGCCACCGCCGGGAAGGAGAGCTAAGCCGCCATGGTCACCCTCCGTCATGCCCCCCACTACGAACGATCGGGGCCGAAGCTCGAACCGTATCAGGTGATCCTTCGGCCGCTGATCACCGAGAAGGCCACGCACCTCTCGGAACGGCACAACGCCTACACCTTCGAGGTCAACCTGCTGGCCACGAAGACCGAGATCAAGCGTGCCATCGAGATCCTGTTCAACGTCAAGGTGGCCGATGTCCGCACCCAGAACCGCCGCGGCAAGAGCCGCCGGTATCGCCTCAAGGCGGGCCGGATGCGGAACTGGAAGAAGGCGATCGTCGCCCTGACCGCCGACCACCGCATTGATTTCTATTGATCGAACCGCTACGATCGTCGGGCTCGCCCGGAAGCGATCAGGCGCAAGGACACGACTGAGCGGCCGGGCTGGGCTCGGCAGAACACGGAATAAGTTATGGGTATTCGCACCTACAAGCCGACCAGCCCCGGGCGCCGCAATGCGTCGGTCAGCGACTTCTCCGAGCTGACGGACAAGAACAAGAAGCCCGAGAAGAGCCTGACCGAGCCGCTCCAGAAGAAGGGCGGGCGGAACAACCAGGGGTTCATCACCGTCCGTCACCGCGGCGGCGGTCACAAGCGGATGTACCGCATCATCGACTTCCGCCGCCATGACAAGGACGGCCTGCCCGCCCTGGTCACGCACATCGAATACGACCCGAACCGCTCGGCCCGGATCGCCCTGGTGCAGTACCCGGACGGCGAGAAGCGCTACATCGTCGCCCCCGAGGGCCTGAAGGCCGGGATGACCGTGCAGAACGGCCCCGGCGCCGAGCCCAAGGTGGGCAACTGCCTGCCGCTGTCGAAGATCCCCACCGGCCTGCAGATCCATAATATTGAGATGCAGCCCGGCGGCGGTGCCAAGCTCTGCCGCTCGGCCGGCGTCTCGGCCACGCTCACGGCCCGTGAGGGGACGTGGGCGCAGATCACCCTGCCGTCGGGCGAGATCCGCCGGATGCCGGCCGCCTGCCGGGCCACGATCGGGGTGGTGGGGAACTCGGATCATATCAATGTTCGCCTCGGCAAAGCGGGCCGCTCCCGCTGGCTGGGCCGCCGGCCTCACGTCCGAGGCGTGGCGATGAACCCGAACAAGCACCCGATGGGCGGCGGCGAAGGCCGCACCTCGGGCGGTCGTCACCCGTGCTCGCCGACCGGCGTGCTGGCCAAGGGCGGCAAGACCCGTCGCCGTCGCAAGCCGTCGAACTCGATGATCATCCGCCGTCGCAAGAGCGTCCGCTACGGCCAGTTGAAAGTCTGACCCGCCGGGGCCTCACCCGGTTCGCGCCCAAGTCAACATCAGGGCCGGTCTTCGCGGCAGCATCGCGAGGGCCGGCCGGTCCGTCTGAATCGAACCCGACAGAATCCAAGGTATCGCGGCTCCGCCCGCGGCGCCTCTTTCCGAGAGAATCGCACTCATGGGACGTTCGCTCAAGAAAGGCCCGTACGTCGACGAGCGTTTGCTCGAGAAGGTGGACCGGGCCGAGGCCACCAATCAGCGCGAGCCGATCAAGACCTGGTCGCGTGCCTGCACGATCGTGCCCGAATTCATCGGCAAGAACTTCGCCATCCACAACGGGCGTAATTTTATCAAGCTGTACGTGACCGAAGATATGGTCGGCCACAAGCTCGGCGAATTCAGCCCCACCCGGACCTTCCGAGGTCACGGCGGCAAGGGCGGCAAGGCGAAGTCGAAATAGTTCATAGTTCGCGGTTCGCAGTTGAAGGCGAGACGAAGAACCCGACGTTGCGAACTCTGAACGATAAATGACTGTGATCTGGGAACTGCGAACCGCGAATTACCGGCAGAGAACTGTTATGTCCAAGACCATCAGCGAATTCCCGTACAAGGCGTCGCACCGCTTCGCCCGATCGTCGGTGCGGAAGCTCCGGCCGGTCCTGACCCTGATCCGGGGCAAGTACGCCGACGACGCGATGAACACCCTCAAATATCTGCCCCATCGCGGGGCGCGGATGATCGAGCAGGTGCTCAAGAGCGCCATGGCCAACGCGGAGGACCGCGGGGTCCGCAACGTCGGCGACCTGATCGTGGCCGACGCCCGGGGCGACGGCGGCCCGATGTTCAAGAGGCTCATGCCGCGTGCCCGGGGCATGGCCTACATGATCCGCCGCCGCTCGTGCCACGTCACGATCGCGCTGACCGACCTGGAATCACTGCTCGCCGGGGGTCCGGTGGGCGACGAGGACACTGAGGAATAACCCGCGGCCTCGCCGCCTTCAAGCCAAGCCATAAGGACGCAGCCACCATGGGCCAGAAAACCCATCCCACCGGATTTCGCATCGGCGTGTACGAGGACTGGCGCAGCCGCTGGTACGCCAACAAGCACGAGTTCAGCGAGCTCCTGGTCGAAGATTTCAAGATCCGCAAGTTCATCAAGGCCAAGTACTCGTTCGCGGGTATCCCCAAGATTGAAATCGAGCGGACCCGGGACGCCGTCAAGGTCATCCTCTTCACCGCCCGCCCCGGCGTGATCATCGGCCGCAAGGGCTCCGAGGTCGAGCGGATCCAGGAAGAGCTCCAGACCCTCACCGGCCGCCGGATCGATATCAAGATCGAGGAGCTGGCCCGCCCCGAGATCGACGCCCAGCTCATCAGCGAGGATATCGCCGAGCAGCTCAAGAAGCGGTCGAGCTTCCGTCGCACGATCAAGCGGGCGCTGGAACAGACCATGGACGGTGGCGCCAAGGGCGTGAAGGTCCAGCTCTCGGGCCGTCTGGGCGGCTCGGAAATGAGCCGGACCGAGGGCGCGAACCTGGGCTCGATCCCGCTCTCGACGCTCCGGGCGAAGGTCGATTACGGCTTCTCCGAGGCCAAGACGGCGCAGGGCCACATCGGCATCAAGGTGTGGGTCCACCAGGGCGATTACCTCAAGGCCGACGAGCCGACCGAGGGCCAGGCCGGACCGCCCAAGCGGCCTCGGCGTCCTCGTGGTGGCGGGAGCGGCGGTGGTGGTGGCGGCGGTGGCGATCGTCGCCGTTGATCGGGGCCGGTCGGGAACTGAACACGAAGAACTTTGTCGCAGGAGAGGACCACCGCCATGGCCATGATGCCGAAGCGGGTCAAATATCGGAAGATCCAGAAGGGCCGCATCCGCGGCAACGCGACCCGGGGCAACTACGTCGCCTTCGGCGAGTACGGCCTCCAGGCGCTCGAGCCCGGTAAGGTCAGCGCCCAGACGATCGAGGCCGGCCGGATCGCGGCGTCCCAGTCCATCAAGTCGGGCGGCAAGCTGTTCATCCGCGTGTTCCCGCACAAGAGCGTGACCTCGATCCCGGCCGAGACCCGCATGGGCAAAGGCAAGGGCGAGGTCGAGTACTGGGCGGCCGTCGTCAAGCCCGGCACCATCCTGTTCGAGCTGGGCGGCGTGAGCGAGGATACCGCCCGCGCCGCGTTCTCCCGAATCGCCCACAAGTTGCCCGTGACCTGCCGGTTCGTGACCCGGCGACCGACCCTCTAAGAGCCTCCATCCGCGGATGTCGCGGGCGATACTCGGAGATTCGTCAGTTAATTCTCTGTGTCGTGCCAGACATTTTCGGATAGAATCAGGATTCCCGCCGATGAGCAAGCCCGCCGCCCTCCGCGAACAGAATGACGAGCAGCTCGAACTGCTCCTGGCCGAGACGCAGCACAACCTGTTCCGGCTCCGGCTCCAGAGCGAGACCGAGCGCCTGGAGGCGCCGAGCGAGATCATCAAGGCGAAGCGGGAGATCGCCCGGATCAAGACGATCCTCCGCGAGCGTGAACTGGTCCGAGAGCGGAGCGCCATCGCCGCAACCGCGACCGCCCCGTGAACCGGACCGGACCATTTCATTTCATACGGACATCTTCCCGATGAGTGCCACACCCGCCGCAACGAACCCCGAGGCCCCGGCCCGCCGCCGTCGCAAGACGGAGATCGGTGTCGTGACCTCGGACAAGATGAACAAGACCCGCCGGGTCGAGATCGAGCGTCTCGTCCCGCATCCCAAGTACGGCAAGTTCCTCCGTCGCCGCACGATCTGCCACGCCCACGACGAGCAGAACGCCACCCACGTCGGCGACATCGTCGAGATCATGGAGACGCGGCCGCTCTCGAAGCTCAAGCGCTGGCGGATCACCCGCATCGTCCGCGCCGGTGCCCAGCAGGCGCTGGCCGGGGAAGGCGAGACCTCCAAGGCGGCCGCCCCGGTGCCCGCCCCCTCGGAGAGCTGACCGCGAGGCTCACGATCCCCGCTAATCCGCCCCATCGGCCCTGTCGGCCTGCCCTGGACCTGAGATTCCGGGCGGCCCGGCATCGTCAACGGAGGCAAGGCCCTCGGCCGCGAGTTTGTTGTCGTCGGAGCCATCTGTCGGGTTCCGCCCCTCGTTTCCGCTTAGAGAGTTGGTTCGGGTGCTCCCATGATCCAGATGCAGACGCGGCTCGACGTGGCCGACAACAGCGGGGCCAAGGAAGTCATGTGCTTCAAGGTCCTGGGCGGTAGCGCCTCGAAATACAAGAGGCGGGTGGCGGGCATCGGCGACATCATCATCGCCAGCGTCAAGAAGGCCAGCCCCGGCGGCGACGTCAAGGCCGGCGACGTGGTCCGCGCGGTCGTCGTCCGCACCCGCAACGGCACCCGCCGCAGCGACGGGTCGTACGTCAAGTTCGACCGCAACGCCTGCGTCCTGATCGACACCGAGAAGAACCCCCGCGGCACCCGCATCTTCGGGGCGATCGCCCGCGAGCTGCGCGAGCGCCAGTTCATGAAAATCATCAGCCTGGCGACCGAGGTCGTCTGAGCAAGCGTGGCCAGTGGCCGGTGGCCAGTGGTCAGGCTTCGGGCCGGAATTCTCCTTACTTCTTACTGATCACTGGCCACCGACCGCTGGCCACTGCGTGAGCGAGCCATGTACATTCGCAAAGATGATATCGTCGTGGTGATCACCGGCGACGACAAGGGGCCGGAGCCTCGCAAGGTCCTGCGGGTCCTCACCGAGAAGAACAAGATCATCGTCGAGGGCGTGAACCGGGTCTGGAAGCACATGAAGCCCAGCCAGAAGAACCAGCAGGGCGGCCGGCTCTCCAAGGAGATGCCGATCAGCGTCTCGAACGTGATGCTCTACAGCCCCACGGCGCGTCGCGGCGTCCGGGTCGGCTTCCGTTACACGGAGTCGGGCCAGAAGGAGCGCTACTGCAAGGTCTCCGGCGCCTCCCTCGGCACGGTCGGCCCGGTCAAGCCGGCCTACGCCACCAGCAAGAAGCCCGTCGCCGCGAGCAAGAAGCCCTGACTTCCCTCTCACTTTTTGAATTGAGGCGCCGCGGGGCCGCTGTCACGGTCCCGCCCAACCGCCCGAGGACGATTCGACCATGCCCCGCCTGCTCGACCAGTACACCAGCAAGATCGCCGGCGAACTGACCACCAAGTTCGGCCTCAAGAACAAGATGGCGATCCCCAAGCTCGAGAAGATCGTCATCAACATGGGCGTCGGTCGCGCCACCCAGGACAAGGCTGCCCTGGAGCAAGCGGTCGATGCACTGGCCCGGATCAGCGGCCAGAAGCCGCTGATCACCAAGGCCAAGGTCTCGGTGGCCGGCTTCAAGCTCCGCGAAGGCAACGAGATCGGGTGCAAGGTCACGCTTCGCGGCCAGAGGATGTACGAGTTCCTCGACCGCCTGATCACGATCGCCCTGCCGCGAATCCGCGACTTCCGGGGCGTGAATCCGAACAGCTTCGACGGCCACGGCAACTACACCCTGGGCCTGGCCGAGCAGGTCGTCTTCCCCGAGATCGAGGCCGACAAGATCCAGCACACCCAGGGCATGGACATCACCGTCGTGACGACCACGTCCAACGACGACCAGGCCCGAGAGCTGCTCCGCGGCTTCGGGATGCCATTCAGACAGCCGGGTCAGAAGGGGAAGTAGTTCGCCGTTCGCGTCCGATCGAAGACGAGACGCGGTGAGATCCTCGCCGGTTTACTGTGAACCGCGAGCTGCGAACCGCGAACTCCTGGAGTAGCCATGTCGACCAAAGCTCAGATGATCAAGTCGCAGTCGACGCCGAAGTTCGCCGTGCGGCACCGGAATCGGTGCAAGCTCTGCGGGCGTCCCCGCGCCGTCTACCGCAAGTTCGGCATCTGCCGGATCTGCTTCCGGAGCCTGGCCCTCAAGGGTCTGATTCCGGGCGTCAAGAAAGCCAGCTGGTAACTCGCAGATTAGCGCCTCTCTCATCCCCCCGACGCGCCGACCCGCCCAATTTCGGGCGCGTTACCCGCGACGGTGACAGGTCCTTCCCGCCATGATGACCGATACGATCGCCGACATGCTCACGCGGATCCGCAATTGCGTGCGGATCGAGAAGCCCGTGGTCGACATGCCGACCTCCAAGATCCGCAAGGGGATCGCCCAGGTCCTCAAGGACGAGGGGTACATCTGGGACTTCGAGGAAGTTGAGACCGTCCCGGCCCGGACGCTCCGTCTCCACCTCAAGTACGGCCCCAACGGCGAGCGTCTGATCACGAAGATCGACCGGGTGAGCAAGCCCGGCTGCCGTCGCTACAAGGGTTACAAGGATCTCCGACCGGTGCTCGGAGGCATGGGCATCCAGATCCTCAGCACGCCCAAGGGAATTCTCAGCGACCGCCGCGCCCGAGCCGAAAAGGTCGGCGGCGAAGTGCTGGCGCTGATTCATTAATCCGGGCAGTTCGCAGTTCACGGTTCGCAGTTCGCAGCGATGGACGAGGCCGAGAGCCCGACGCCGCGAACGTTCGACCGAATTTCTGCGAACTGCGAACTGCGAACTGCGAACTCCCGTCTGCCGAGGAAGCCATGTCTCGTATCGGTCGCAAGCCGGTGGTCGTGCCGGCGAATGTGAAGGTCTCCGTGGTCGATTCGACGATCCAGGTCGAAGGGCCGAAAGGCAAACTGGCGTTCTCGTACCGGGACGGTATCACCGTGCAGTACGACGAGGCCGGCAAGCAGGTGCTGGTCAAGCGGGCCGACGATGAGCGCGAGAACCGCGCCCTCCACGGCCTGACCCGCAGCCTGATCGCCAACATGGTCCAGGGCGTGACCGAAGGTTACACCAAGAAGCTTGAGATCGTCGGGGTCGGCTACCAGGCCCAGTTGAAGAAGGCCAACACCGTCGCGCTCCAGGTCGGCTTCGCCAACCAGATCGTGATGGAAGCCCCCGCCGGCGTGAGCGTGGCCGTGCCCGACGCCACCCACGTCATCATCACCGGCGCGGACAAGCAGAAGGTCGGCCAGTTCGCCGCCGAGGTCCGCAAGGTCCGCCCGCCCGAGCCCTACAAGGGCAAGGGGATTCGCTACGAAGGTGAAGTCGTCCGCCGTAAGAGCGGCAAGGCGTTCGGTTCCAAGTAAGCCGGGTGCGTCAGGCGCACCATCCAGTCGGCTAGGGCGGCCGGTCGGCAATCGGTCGCCCCGAGGCCACAACGAAGACGAAAGGTCGAGACGATGGGTCAGAAGGAAATCATCGAGGCACGCCGGCTCCGCCGCCAGAGGCGCGTCCGCAATCGTATCTCCGGCACCACGGCGCGTCCCAGGCTGGCGGTCTTCCGCAGCTCCAAGCATATCTACGCCCAGATCATCGACGACGTCGTGGGCAAGACCCTGGCCGCGGCCAGCTCGCTCGACGCGGACGTCAAGACCCAGCAGGCCTACGGCGGCAACAAGGCCGCGGCCTCGTTCGTCGGCAAGCTCGTCGCCGAGCGGGCCAAGGGCGCGGGCATTGACAAGGTTTGCTTCGATCGCCGAAGCTACAAGTATCACGGCCGGGTCCAGGCCCTGGCCGACGCCGCGCGTGAGGCGGGGCTGAAGTTCTAATCACGCAGTGGTCGGTATCCGCGGTCAGCGGTCGATGGGAGAGGCAAGAATCCCACCGCCCTGGCGTTTGATCGGCCTGACCACTGTCCACCGACCACTGACCACCCCGGGGTTTAGACGTGTCCAGCGACAATCGTGATCGAGATCGTGGCGATCGAGGCGAATGGTCGGAGAGCGTGGTGGCGATCCGCCGCTGCGCCGCCGTCGTCAAGGGCGGCCGCCGGTTCAGCTTCAATGCCCTGGTGGTCGTCGGCAACGGCCGCGGCCAGGTGGCGTGGGGCTACGGCAAGGCCAACGAGGTCCCGCCGTCGGTCGAGAAGGGCGTCAAGGACGCCCACAAGCAGATGAACAAGATCCAGCTCCGCGGCCACACGATCCCCCACCAGGTGATCGGCAAGTTCGGCGCGGCCCGGGTCATGATGTTCCCGGCCAGCCCCGGCACCGGCGTCATCGCCGGCGGTGCGGTCCGGGCCGTGGTCCAGGCGGCCGGGGTCACCGACATCCTGACCAAGAGCTACGGCTCGACCAACAAGCTCAATATCGTCAAGGCGGCCATCAACGCCTTGAAGCAACTACGCACGAAGGACGAGGTCGCTCGTCTCCGGGGAGTTACCCTCTGATGCAACTGCACGACGTCCACGTCGGGGTCCACAAGCACAAGCGGCCGAAGCGCATCGGCCGCGGTGTCGGCTCCGGCAACGGCAAGACCGCCGGCAAGGGGCACAAGGGCCACTCTTCCCGTCAGGGTTACAAGCAAAACCCCCTGATGGAAGGCGGCCAGATGCCCATCATCCGCCGCGTCCCCAAGCGCGGATTCAACAACGGCGCGTTCCGCAAGGATTACGCCACCTTCAACATCGACGCCCTCGAACGGTTCGAGAACGACGCGATCGTGGATGAGAAAGCCCTCCGCGCCGCGGGCATCGTCAAGGGTCGGCACGACGACGGGGTTAAGATCCTCGGCGACGGCACCCTCACGAAGAAGCTGACCGTCTACGCCCACAAGTTCACCGAGGGCGCCGTCAAGAAGATCACCGAGGCCGGCGGCCAGGCGATCGTGATCGCCTGAGTCGTCCTCTTGTTAGGTCGGGCGAAACCCGCCATCTCCCCTCAAATCCATGCAGACGGTGGGTTCGACCTACCCTACAAGACTTCCCGCGGAGCCAGCCGCCGTGCAAAAGCTCTATACGATCCTGTTCAAAGTCCCCGAGCTGCAGCGCAAGATCCTGATGACGGCCATGTTCCTGGCCATCTACCGGATCGGATTCTATATCCCGCTGCCGATCGTCGACCAGGCGAAGCTGCGGACCTGGCAGGAGGGGCTGAACTCCACCGCGGGCGGCCGGATCTTCGGCACCGTCGCCATGTTCGGCGGCACCCAGATCGGCATGAGCACGATCTTCGGCCTGGGCATCATGCCCTATATTTCCGCGTCGATCATCTTCCAGCTCCTCGGCTCCGTCGTCCCCTCCCTGGAAGCCATGATGAAGGAGGGGGAGAGCGGCCGGAAGAAGATCAACGAATACACGCGCTACGCCACCGTGCTTTTGTGCGCGGGGCAAAGCGCGATGTGGGTGAACTACATGATGTCGTCGATGGACGTGGTGCTGCCACAATACCGAAGTCTCTGGTATGGCATCATCAGCGTCCTGATCATGACCGCCGGCACGATCTTCCTGATGTGGATCGGCGAGCAGATCGACGAGTACGGGATCGGTAACGGGATCAGTCTCCTGATCATGGCGGGCATCCTCGCCAAGATGCCGCAGGCGCTCTGGTCGCTCGTGAAGGACGCCACCCCCAAGCTGACCGACGAGAACGGCAAGTTCGGGGTCGTGACACTCGCCCTTCTCGCGGCCCTGTTCGTCGCGGTCGTCGTGGGCGTGATTGCGATCACCGAGAGCCAGAGGCGCATCCCCACGCAGTCGGCCAAGCACGTCCGGGGCCGCCGGGTCTACGGGGGGACGCGGCAATATCTGCCGCTGAAGGTCAACCAGGCGGGCGTGATGCCGATCATCTTCGCCTCCAGCCTGCTGATGTTCCCGTACATCATCCTCAAGGGCCTGTCCAGCATGACGGTCGGCTGGCGAAGCTCGACGGGATTTACCCGGTTCGTGGCGTCGGTGTTCCAGAACGGCGAGTCGGCGTTCCAGTCGCACGGCTACGTCTACACGCTCTTCTACATCATCATGATCTACTTCTTCTGCTACTTCTGGACGGCCATCACCTTCAACCCGAAGGACATGTCCGAGAACCTGAAGGATTACGGCAGCTTCATCCCCGGGTATCGGCCCGGCCGCCGCACGGCCGACTACCTGGAGAAGGTCATGATGCGGATCACGTTCGTGGGCGCGGCGTTCCTGAGCCTGGTCGCCGTCATCCCCTCGATCGTGCAGAGCCAGTTCCACGTCGAATTCGCGGTGGCGTCGTTCCTCGGTGGCACCGGGCTGCTGATCGTGGTGAGCGTCTGCCTCGATCTTGTTCAGAAGATCGACAGCCATCTGATCATGCGGAACTATAGCGGCCTGATGAGCAAGCGTTGAGTGATTTTCGAGGGGTCCATGCTGCGTCGTAACGAGCCGCCACGCGTGATCAAGCTAAAGAGTCCTCGTGAGATCAATCTCATGCGCGACGCGGGCCGGCTCGTGGCCCAGGCGCTCGACCGGGTGACGCAGCTCGCCGTGCCCGGCGCCACGACCGCCGAGCTCGACGCCGCCGTGGCCGAGATCTTCCGCGAGCAGGGCGCGACCCCGCTGTTCCTGGGCGTGCCCAGCACCGTGAAGGGCAAGCCCCCGTTCCCCGCCGTGATCTGCGCCAGCGTCAATCAACAGGTGGTCCACGGCATCCCGAACCGCAAGCCCCTGAAGGAAGGCGACGTCCTGTCCATCGACACCGGCTGCCGCCTCAACGGCTGGTGCGGCGACGCGGCGGTGACCCTGGGGATCGGCACGGTCTCGCCCGAGGCCAGCAAGCTCCTGGAAGTCACCCAGCAGACGCTCGACCTCGCCATCCGCGCCATGGGCCGGGCCCGGTACTGGTCGGAAGTGGCGAGCCTGATGGAGAAGTTCGTCAAGAGCCAGGGGATGTACGTCGTCGAGAAATTCGTCGGCCACGGGATCGGTCAGACCATGCACGAAGAACCGCAGGTCCCGAACTTCGTGAGCAAGGAACTCCGCAAGAAGGATATCCGCCTGGAGCCGGGCGTCGTCCTGGCCGTCGAGCCGATGGTGGCCCTGGGCACGAAGGACGTGAAGACGCTGGACGACGGCTGGACCGTCGAGACCAAGGACCGTCGTGCCTCGGCGCACTTCGAGCACACCATCGCCATGACCCCGGACGGTCCGCGCGTGCTAACTTACCTGAACGATTGATTCAAGCAGGGAATCGGGAAAAAGGGTCGGTACGGCCTTGCATGAGGCGTGCCAGTTCGCTAGGATGGTCGGAATTCGCCCCTGGACGCCAGGGCCTCCCGGCCGCGTCGATGGGCGCTTCCGCGTGTTCCTCGCGGATCGCGGAAGGACTTGAGAGAGGTTGCGATGAAAGTTCGAGCCAGCGTGAAGCGGATTTGCGAGCACTGCAAGATCGTCAAGCGGAGGCGTAAACTTTACGTCATCTGCTCGGCCAACCCCAAGCACAAGCAGCGGCAGGGCTGAGGTCGCATTCCGCTTCGCGCCTGGCGGCGCGGGACGGGACGGCCCCCCCTCTTGCACGGAGATCGGGACGGATGCCTCGTATTCTGGGTGTGGATATTCCCAACGACAAGCGCGCGGAAATCTCGCTGCGCTACATCTACGGGATCGGGCCGTTCCTGGCCAAGCAGCTCTGCGAGCGCTCGGGTATTGACCCCAGCACGCGGGCCCGCGACCTGACCGAAGACGAAGTGGCGAAGCTCACCGGCCTGCTCGACAACGAGTATACCGTCGAGGGCCAGCTCCGCCGCCAGGTCCAGCAAAATATCGCCCGCCTTCGTGACATCGGCTGCTACCGCGGCATGCGTCATCGTAAGGGCCTCCCCGTCCACGGCCAGCGCACCCGTACCAACGCCCGGACCCGCAAGGGGCCGAGGAAGACGGTCGCCGGCAAGAAGGGCGTCAAGGAGATGCGGTAATCGCGATACGGGATTCGTGATCGGCCTTCGAGATCCGCCAGTGGGCGCTCGGGGTGTCTTCCACGGATCTCGCATCGGTTTCCGCGAGTCGAATCATACCGATTGGATCGCTAGGAACTCTTAAGTCTGGAGCGACGGACCCGTGGCCAAGGCCAAGAAACGTAAGACGCGGCGCAACGTGAGCCGGGCGGTCGTCCATATCAAGGCGACGTTCAACAACACGACCGTGACGATCACCGACCCGAACGGCGACGCGCTGTGCTGGGCCTCGAGCGGGACCGTCGGGTTCAAGGGCAGCCGCAAGAGCACGCCGTTCGCCGCCCAGCGCGCGGCGGAGACCGCGGCCTCGGCCGCGACGAAGTTCGGCGTCAAAGAGGTCGAGGTCAAGGTCAAGGGCCCCGGCTCGGGCCGCGAGAGCGCCATCACCGCGCTGCAGGCCTCCGGCCTCTCGATCAAGGCCATCGAAGATGTCACACCCCTGCCGCATAACGGCTGCCGCCCGCCCAAGAAGCGGCGGGTCTAACAGGAAGTTCGCAGTTCGCGGCTCGCGGGTCGCAGCCGGGATCGTCCCGGGCTGCCGCTCACGAGCGTGACCACTGCGAACTGCGAACCGCGAACTGCGAACTATTCGAGCGAAGCGAGAACCATGGGACGCCACACGGGACCGGTCTGCCGACTCTGCCGTCGCGAAGGCCTGAAGTTGTTCTTGAAGGGGACTCGCTGTGATTCCCCGAAGTGCGCCGTCGAGCGCCGCGAGGGCGTGCCGGGCATGCACCAGTTCCGCCGGAGCAAGCCGAGCGAGTACTCGGTCCGCCTCCGCGAGAAGCAGAAGGTCAAGCGGTTCTACGGCGTCTTCGAACGGCAGTTCCGCAAGTATTTCGACCTGGCCGGCCGCCGCCCCGGCAACACGGGCGACGCACTCATGTCCTTGCTCGAGCGCCGTCTCGACAACGTCGTGACCCGCCTCGGGTTCGCCACCAGCCGCCCCCAGGCCCGGCAGATCGTCACCCACGGCCATATCACCGTCAACGGCCGCAAGCTGGATATCCCCAGCTACCTGGTCCGCCCCGGCGACGTCGTGGCGATCAAGGACCGCGAGCACTCCAAGAAGCTCGCCTCCAACGCCCTCCAGCAGGAGGGCATGCCGCCCGTCCCCGACTGGCTGGACCGCACCAATACCGACCCGGCCGAAGGCCGCGTCTCCCGCCTGCCGGCCCAGCAGGACATCTCGCTGCCGGTCACACCGCAACTCATCGTGGAATTGTTGAGCCGCTAACAGGATGGTTGGCCGTGCTCTCGTCGGGTCCGCAATCGCAATAGCGGACCCGACGAGAGCACGGACGACTTTTGGGAGTACAGAGATGCGCATCCGTTGGCGTGGCCTGGAATTGCCCAGCCGGGTCGTCTGCGTCAAAGAGAAGCTGTCCGACACCTATGGTGAATTCCACGTCGAGCCGTTCGAGCGTGGGTTCGGCCATACGGTCGGCAACAGCCTGAGGCGCATCCTCCTGTCCAGCCTGGAGGGGAGCGCCGTCACCCGGATCAAGATTCAGGGCGTCCAGCACGAGTTCTCCACCATCCCCGGGATGGTCGAAGATATCACCGACCTGGTCCTGAATCTCAAGCTCCTGGTCGTCAAGAACTACTCGGAGCAGTCCAAGACGATCCGCATCGAGCGAGACCGCCGCGGCGTGGTCACGGCCGCCGACATCCTCCACGATGACTCGGTCGAGATCTACAATCCCGAGCACATCCTCTGCACGCTCACCGACGACGTCCCGTTCGCCGTCGAGATGACCGTCGAGAATGGCCGGGGCTACCGCACGGCCGCCGAAGGGCACACCGACGAGCTGGAGATCGGCGCGATCCCCATCGACGCCATCTTCACCCCCGTCCAGCGGGTCGAGTACCTGGTCGAGAGCACCCGCGTCGGCCAGCGGACCAACTACGACAAGCTCGTGATGAAGATCTGGACCACCGGCGTCATCGGGCCCGAGATGGCCCTGGTGGAGGCCGCCAAGATCCTCCGCAAGCACCTCAATCCGTTCGTCCAGTATTACGAGCCCGGCCCCGGTCAGCCGACCGACGGCAACATCGGCGATGGCCACCGCGACATGCCGGTCGACGCCGAGCTCGAGCGCAAGCTCAACATGAGCCTCGCCGAGCTGGAACTCTCCGTCCGGGCCACCAATTGCCTGGAGACCGAGAGCATCAACACCGTCCGCGATCTGGTCTCTCGCTCCGAGAATCAGCTCCTCACGGTCCGCAACTTCGGCGAGACGACCCTCAAGGAAGTCAAGCAGAAGCTCCAGGAAATCGGCCTCGACCTCGGGATGAACGTCCCCGCCCGCGCCTGATTTTGTCGGGTGGGTGACCCCCACCTCGCCATCGATCGGTGGGTTGCACCCACCCTACGAAATAGGATTGAAGAGATGCGCCACCGCAATGCAGGCCGGAAATTCGGACGGACCCCGTCCCACCGCAAGATGCTCCTGCGCAACCTCGCCACCGCGCTCCTGGAACACGGCAAGATCACGACGACCCTGGCCAAGGCCAAGGAAATCCAGGGCTATACCGAGAAGCTGATCACCCTGGCTCGCGTCGGGCCCACCGGCGGGCCGAACGGCACGTTCCCGCTCAACAACTTCCGCCGCTGCCTGGCCGTCCTCACCAAGAAGGACGTCTGTTACAAGTTGTTCCACGAGATCGGCCCCCGCTACGCCACCCGCAGCGGCGGCTATACCCGCATCTTCAAGCTCGCCAAGGTCCGCCAGGGTGATGCCGCCCAGATGGCCGTCATCTCCCTGCTGGGCGCGGAGGAGCAGGTCAAGTCGCCCGTCCGCCCGGCCCTGGCCACGGCGTAAGAAACCGGGTTTTACCGCCGAGAACGCCGGGATCGCGGAGAGGGTACGAGAGCATGAGAAATTCTCATTCGCTTTCTTTTCCCTCTCCGCGATCCCGGCGTTCTCGGCGGTAAAACCCTCCTGGATGTGTTGAACATGAACACCGGCGCTGACAGCCTCTTCTCAAAGATCGCTCGCGGCGAGATCCCCTGCGCCCGCGTCCTCGAGACCGATCGGGCGCTCGCCTTCCTCGATATCAACCCCGTCAATCCCGGCCATGTGCTCCTGATCCCCAAGGAGCCGTATGCCACCGTCGCCGATTTGCCGGATGACCTCGCGGCGCATCTCGGCTCGCTGCTGCCTCGCCTCTGTCGCGCCGTCAAGGCCGTGACCGGTGCCGACGGTCTGAACGTGATCGCCAATAATGGACCGGTCGCCGGCCAGACGATTTTTCACGTCCACTGGCATATCATCCCCCGGTTCCAGGACGACGCCGTCCACTGGCCCTGGCCTCATTCGCCCTATGCGGAAGGTGCTTTGCAGGCGATGCAGGCGCGGATCGCCGAGGCGGCGGCCACCTCCTGAAAATTCGCTCCTCTTGCGCTTGCGTTCCCTTGTGACGTTCAGTACACTCCTGAACGCACGATCGGATCGGCAGCACGGAGGGCGGGATGATGGTGATTCTCTCTCGCGGATCGGGGCGATCGAGGGTCGGCGTAGAGCAAGGGACGACCTCGATTCGCGAGGTCTGTCTGCTCGGCCCCCCGGCTCGCCAGGGGGACGTGGGTCCGGGCGATGCGCTGTCCTGGGCGGGGCGAATCTATCACGTCGTGGCGACCGATCGCGGCGATGCCCTGCATGTTCGCCCGGCCGGATTCGAACCGCGATAACCTTGTGACGAGGCTTTCAGCCAAGGATACGGCGATGCCCGCACCCTCGCGCCGTTCGCCCCCGGTCCCGATTCGCGACCGCGACCCGTCCGACCCGGCGTTCAAGTCGGTCGAGCTGGCCCAGCGTGGGCGGATGATCCTCGACGTGGCGGCCGCCGACCTGGAGATGGCCGAGGAGCACCTCGGCCCGTTCCACGAGACGACCTGGCATTTCCGCAACGCCCTGGCCGAGGCCCGCCGCTCCTGGGATCGCCTCCGCGCCGAGTTCGGCTCGGCCGCGCTCGATGCCGCCCTCGCCGAGCCTCCGCTGGCCATTCTGACGATCGGTGAGGACGTCGATCCTCCCCGGGCGATCTTCCTGAGCATTGGCGGCAAGACGTATCGCGTCGAGCGAATTGCCGGGACGGACCTGGCCCCTGCCCTCTGGCGACTCACCCGTCTCCCGCTCTCCGAAGACGGACCGTACTACGTCGCCCGCCTCCGCGACGGCACGTATCGATGCGACTGCGCCGAGTGGACGTATCAGGTCGCCCAGATCGACCATGCCCCGCCCTGCAAGCACGTAACCGGTTTGCTGGCGATGGGATGGATCTAGGTGAGGGAAGGAATCGAAGAGTTTCACGCAGAGGCGGGGAGGCGCAGAGGAGAAGAAAGGCAATGGGGTTCGGAGCCGATGGTCACGGCTTCGGGGTCTCAAAGAGTTCTCTTGAAGTGCGCCGTCACCCTAGCCTTTCGTTTCTTGCTTTGCCGCTCTTGTTCTCCACAGCTTCTCTTAATTCTCTGCGCCTCCCCGCCTCTGCGTGAAACTCTTCGATTCCGACTTTGCAATTCTCCTTCGAGGTTGGTACAGAGTTCCTGACAGCGGCGGCGAGGTCCAAGAGGGTGGTCGGGCCGTCTCGCGATGGTCATCCACCTCTCCGGGGTTACCCCGGGGGAGCCTGTAAACTGACCCAGATCATGCGTGAGTTCACCTACGCTTCACGTAGAACAACTCACGCCGAACCAGACTGGTTGGAGCGCCGCCGCTGTCATCGTCCTCCTCGCCGAAACAGGTCGCACGGACGCTCGCGGAGGCCTTCGTGGCGGGGCCGTGGCAGGTGAGCGAACTTGTCACGCGGGGCCGTCTCGCACTCGGTCACCGGCGACCCTGGCTCGATCCGCTCGCCGACCGCCTGCTTGCGGCGTTCGGGGCCTCCCGGCGCCCGACCTCGGGGCGGGTTGCCGAGTTCCTCGTCCTGGACGCCGGGTTCCTCCGCGCCTGCAAACGACTCTCTCTGGTCACGCGGCGTCGGCCCGACATTCCGGCGGTTATGTGGCCCGGACCGGGTCAACCGTCGTCCTGGGCCGTCCCGCCAATCACCTCGACGACGGCGCTGGCGGACCACCTCGGCGTCAGCCCGGCCGAGTTGGAATGGCTCGCCGACCGGTTCGAACGAGAGCGCCGCTCGCCGATTGATGCACCCCGCCGCTACGTCTATCGGTGGGTCGCCAAGCGATCGGGATCGTCCCGCCTGGTGGAGGTCCCGGGTCGGCGACTCCGAGCGGTGCAACGGCGGCTCCTCCGGGAGATCGTGGACAACATTCCCTCGCACGACGCCGCACACGGGTTCCGGACGGGACGCTCCGTGAGGACCTACATCGAGCCCCACGTCGGTCGCCGCGTGGTGCTGAAGCTGGATCTTCTGGAATTCTTTCCCACGATCACCTCGGCCTGGGTCACGGCCCTCTTCCTCGTCGCCGGATATCCCGAGCCGGTGGCCCGCCTGCTCGCGGGTTTGTGCACGAACAGCGTGCCGTCGCTGCTGTGGGACGCCTCATCCGCGCCGTCGAAGCGCCCGGAGGCCTGGCGAGCCCGGCGGCTCTACCAGCGGCCCCACCTGCCGCAGGGTGCTCCAACGTCCCCTGCCCTCGCGAACCTCATCGCGTATCGGCTGGATGTGCGGCTCGCCGGCCTGGCCGCCTCGGCAGGAGCCTCCTACACCCGTTACGCCGATGATCTCGCCTTCTCGGGCGATCGCGACTTCGAGCGATCGGTCGGCCGCTTTCACATTCACGCCTGCGCCATCGCCCTGGAGGAAGGCTTTTCGGTCAACACGCGCAAGACGCGGATCATGCGTCAGGGCGTTCGCCAGCGAGTGGCGGGAGTCGTCGTGAACGAGCGGCCCAACTTCACCCGCACCGATTTCGACACGCTCAAGGCCATCCTTCACAACTGCGTGACGCACGGGCCGCACGGGCAAGATCGACACGGGCACGGTGACTTCCGGGCGCATCTGCTGGGCCGGATCTCGCACGTCGCGTCCCTCAACCCCGACCGAGGGAGGCGATTGAGGGAGATGTTCGAACAGGTCGCGTGGTGATCAGGGATAGGCGTACTCGGTGAATTTCTTCCAGCCCGGCATGCCATAGAAGGTCGTCGTCGATTGCGACTCCCCGAGGGCCTCCTCCAGCGATTCGGGTCTGCATACATGCCCGAAGAAAGCCCGGACCCGACCGCTACTGTCTTTCACGACAATCGTGCCACCCTCCGCGTTGCCGTGGCTACCGCTGGCGACCCCGAACAGCCAACTCCCATCGTTGAAGCGCCTGCCGACAACCTCGGGGGCACCCGCGTGCGCGGCCTCGGGATCGGCGAATGCATCGAAGACGGCTTTCCACTTCGTGGCGTACCTGGGCGAGCCCGCGCCCAGCGCTTCTATTTTCTCCCGAGGCAGTCTCGAGATCACTGCGGCGACGACGGCACACAGTGCGACCAGGAAGAGTAGATGACGCACATGGAAGCGGCGAACGGAGAATGGCATGCCCGGTCCCCAACGCTTAGCTCAGGACCGCCCCGATCGCCTTCCCGTTCGGCACGACCGTGAGCGGCCGACCGAGCTGGTCGTGCAGCTCGTACTCGGGGGGGATGCCGAGGCAGTGGTAGATGGTGCCGATGATCTCGGCGGGGGTGACGGGGTCGAGGGCGGGACGGGCGGCGATCTTATCGCTGGCGCCGTAGACGAAACCGGGCTTGATCCCGCCGCCGGCGAGGAACAGGCTGTAGCCGAAGTTCCAGTGGTCGCGACCGGCCGCGGCGTTGACCTTCGGGCTGCGGCCGAACTCGCCCATCACGACGACAAGGGTTCGTTCCAGCATGCCGCGATCGAACAGGTCTTCAATCAGGCTCGGCACGGCGGCGTCGAGCTGGGGCAGGAGCGTCGTCTTGAGCGTCGTGAAATTGTTCCCGTGCGTGTCCCAGGTCGCGTTGGCGTCGGGTGCCCACGAGATGCAGGCCACGCGGGTGCCGGCCTCGATCAGGCGGCGGGCGAGCAGGATGCTCTGGCCGTAAATGTTGCGACCGTAGCGATCTCGCACGCGGGGATCTTCGCGATCGAGCTGGAACGCGGCCCGGGTCGCGGGGGCGGAGAGCAGGTCGAAGGCCTTGGCCTGGAACGTATCCATGTCGCGCAGGCGTTGATCGCTCGACAGGCCGGCGGGAGGCGCGCCCAGCTCGCCGACGAGCCGCTTTCGTCCGGCGGATCGGCTCATGTCCACGCCGGGCGGCAGGCTCATCTCGGGCATGCCGAAGCCCGCGTCGTTGGGATCTCGGAGGACCCAGAGCGGGTCCAGCGACCGGCCGAGCCATCCCCCGGTGAACCCCGGCTGCGGCGGTCCGCCGGCCCCTTCGGCTGTCCAGTAGGGGAGCGACACATACGGGACCGCCGCCAGTTGCGGAGGCCGCAGCATCCCCACCACCGAGCCGATCGACGGGTTGTCCGTCGGCTTGAAACCGCCGCCCAGCTCGCCCCGATCGTGGCCCGTCAGCCCGCAATACACGGCCGCCGCGTGCGAGTTGTTCACCCCGTGATGGGCCGAGCGGATCACGGTCCCCAGATGGGCCACCCTCGCGAATCTCGGCATGTGCTCGCTGAATAGCAGGCCCGGCAGGCTGGTGTCGATCGGCTTGAACTCGCCCCGGATCGCCTCCGGCGCGTTCGGCTTCATGTCCCACATATCGAGCTGGCTCGGCCCCCCGTTGAGGAACACGAGGATGCACGCGTCCGCCTTCGGCGTGAGCGCCAGGTTCGCCGCCCGTCTCGCCTCATCGGCCTTCAGCAGACCCGGCAGCCCCAGCCCCCACAGCCCGATGCCCCCCACCTGGAGCATCTGCCTCCGCGAGATCCCCAGCGGCCCGCGACAACTCGTCGGTGAGTTCATGACGCGAACCCTTCCTTAGCCCAGAACCGGTGACGTATCTTCTTCCCCAACCCGAGGGCGGGCCATTGTACCACCTGTTCTACGAACAGGGAGAGGCGAGATCAAGCTTTTGTTTAAGAATTGGCGGTCTGGTGTGGTGGTGGGGACGTGCCCACGGATTCCGGGACCGGGCGATTTTCGGTTGCCAGCAGTCGTGGATGCACCCGATTAGAGCTTCGTCGGTCTCATTTCTGCTTCGGCTTCGCACCTCGACCGCCGAGCATCAGATCGCAGATCACCATCCGATGATCGGAATGTTCCGTCTTGCGGGCCACGACGGATCGGGCATGAAAGGCGTCGCTCACCCAGATCTGGTCGATTCTCAGGGCCGGAAATCCGTCGGTGATCGTGTTGCCCCAGCCGCGACCGCCCTGGGCGAAGGCGTCGTGAAGCTTGGGCGACAAGAGGCGGAAGACGGCGTCTCCTTGGGGCGCGTTGAAATCGCCTCCCAGGATCACGGGGACGGATACCGATGCGATCCGCCGATTGATGGCGCGGAGCTGCTCGCGGCGGGCGCGGCGGTTGTCGGCCTGTTCGCGCCAGCAATCGGGCGACCAGAGGTCCAGGCGGAACACGGCGGGGAGCAGGCGAGTGCTGATGACCTCGATGTCGCGGCCGGACGCCAGGGTCACGCGGGCCTGGACGACGATGCCTCGCAAATTGGCGGGCAAGTTCGCAGGAACGACCCGGCCTCGCGCAATGAGAGACGCATCCACGCCATGCACGAACCCCGCCTCGTCGCCGAAGAGTCGCCTCGCCAGCCCCTCCACCTCGGCCCGATTCGGCGACTCCTGGAGCAAGACGATATCGGGCCGATACCGGGCCACTTCCCCGGCGGCCAGCCGATTTCCGATCGCGCAGTTGAGCGAGATGACCCGCACGGCCTCGCCATCGGGTCGGGACTCCCACGAGAGGGCCGCGGGCCACGGGATGGCGCGGCAGAGACTTCGGGGTTCGTCCGCCATCGCGAGCAGGAAGAGCAGCCAGAGGCCGGGCAGGAGCCAGTTCTTGCGTCCCGATCGCCGCCTCATGCCGAGGACGGCGAGGAGCAGGCCGGGCACCAGCCAGACCCAGACGGGGAAGACCGTGATCGCGGCGCAGGCATCGGGCCGCGTGCCGTAGCCGATCGCCAGGCCGAGACCGAGCAGGAGCGAGGCGGCCACGGGCACACCACGCGTCCAGCGACTCCCGATGGCGAGTTTCATCCGTCCCGTCCTGCCTCGCTGGGTGGCATGCTTACGTCCTCGTAAGCATGGGCTTGACTCTGTTCCGATCGACCCGCCCCGGTACGCGCGGTTCCGTTTCGCAAGACATGCTTACGTACCCGTAAGCATGCCACCCGAGATCCGAGATATCCAAACGAACTTGAGACGTACTCATCGAACGGACGCGCCGAACATCTCCGGCACGCGCTTTCGCAACTCGCGGTTCAGCTCGGGGAGGTGGTCGAGCATCGCGCGGTACCAGTCGTAGCGCTCGTGGAAATGCTGGGAGAGCAGGCGGTTCCGGGCGACGTAGCGGTAGGCGTTCTCGGCGAGGAGACGACGCATGGAGTGGTCGTCGATCAGGCGATTGAGCTTGGCCTCGAACTCGGCGGGGGACTCGAACAGCAGGCCGGTCTCGCCGTCGTGGAGGGTCGCGCCGTAGACCGTGGGGCTGGCCAGGGCGATGGTGCCGTGGGCGGCGCATTCGATGTACTTGAGATCGGATTTACACGCGTTGAAGCGGGTGGGATTCAGGGGCAACAGGGCGATGTCGGCGGAGCGGAGGATCTCGGTGTAATGGTCGTAGGCGCAGAATTTCTCATAGTCTTTGAATTCGGTCTCGATGGCGTCGTAGAACGCCCAGTCGTACACGACGCGAACCCGGATCGAATCGCCGCGCTCGGCCAGGATACGGTTCAGGGCGGGGAGGATCGGGGCCCAGTCGGGCTCGCGGTTCAGGGCGCCGAAGAACAGGGTGATCGGGCCGGGCGGGCGCTCGGGACGGGGCGGGGGCAGGGCGGCCATCTGGTTGGCGAAGACCTTGACGTGGGGGTTGTACGGCCGCAGGGCCTCGGCCAGCACGTCGGTCGAGGTCTGGACGCAGTGGCAGGCGGAGAAGGTCAGGAAGCGGTTGGCCTCGATGTCCTTGAAGTGGCCGGGATCATCGTCGAATTCGGCGACGATGAGGTAGCCCAACCGCGCCAGCGCGGCCTGGCCGGCGAGGTGCGCGTCGGCGATGATGATGTTCCTCTGGCGGACGAAAACCTTGGCCTCGTCCGCCAGGGCCTGGCCCAGCATGTTCGCGTCGGTGGCCGCGATCGTGCGGACGCCGGGGATCGTGCCGAGGAACCGGTCGGGCTCCAGCACGCGGACCCGGGCGCAGACCAGGGGCTCGGCGATCAACGTCTGGATCGCGAGCTTCTCCGGCGGTTCCGACGCCCGGACGGCCCGGACGATGTACTGGAGGGCCTGGGTCCGCATCGAGAACTGCACGGGGTCCAGCCCCATCATCTGCACCACGGGGGCCATCACCTGTTGAAACTTTTCGTACTGGTCCGTGGGCCAGAAACGAGGCTGGACGTCGAAGACCGTCAGCCCGGCCCCCGCGAACATCGGGCGCAGGCTCTCGGCGGCGAAGAACCGGAGATGGGTGCGGTCCAGCAACCCTTCGTCCTGGTAGTCCCACCGTCCCTGGAGCAGGTCCACGAGCACCGACCAGTGCTGGATGTTCGGGATGCAGGCCACGGCCTGACCGCCCTCGCGCAGCAGCGGGGTGAGTCGCTTGAGCACGGCCCAGGGGTCGAGCATGTGCTCCAAAACGTCGCCGAAGACCAGGACATCGACCGAGCCTTCGGTCAGGCCGAGCGCGGGAATGTCCAGGCTGGCGACATCGCCGACGATCACGCGGTCGAGACGCTCTTTGGCCAGGTCCGCCGCCTCCGCGTTCATCTCGACGCCGACGTACTGGACGCCCGGGTTGACCCGGCGATACTGGTCGGCCATCGCCGCCGCGCCGCAGCCGATTTCCAGGACGACGCGGGCGTCGGGCGGGATCAGTCGGAGCAGGTCCGGATTGACCCGGTTGTAATAGTCGGCGACGGCCATGCGTTGGGGCTCTGCGCGTGCGGGATTCACGGACGGCCGCACCACGATACGATCCCGATCGCGCCGCCGGCAAGCGGCCGGGGGCGTCGTCCCGGCCCGAAACCCGATCCCCTGTGAGGAACCGGGCGCCATTCCCGGCAATTTCCCGCATGCTGAGACCTCGGGCCCGAGAAGATCATCGTGATGAGAAGGGGTATTGAACAGGGAAAGTGGGGAGAAAGGAAAAATCGAAGAGTTTCACGCAGAGACGGGGAGGGGACGCAGAGGACGCAGAGAAGAGAAGAGGAGAAGGAAATGGGAGGGAAGGGATAAAGATAGAGAAGAGAAGGGCGGTAAATTAATTCAAGAATTATTGTATTTAAACATGGTATTTATTGTGATTTTAACTCTCCTCTGCGACCTCTGCGTCCCCTCCCCGTCTCTGCGTGAAACTCTTCGATTTCTTTACGTTGCCGAAGCGGACCCGACGGGGTAATCTTATAGAGTGGATGGCCCGTGTCTCGGAGTTGCCTTTCATGAAGTGTCTGATCGTCTACCAGGCCGGCGGCAAGCTGTTCGGTTCGGAAGTGGGTTGGAAGCGATCGGGCAGCGGTTCGTACCGCGAGACGACGCCGATCACCGTCCCGCAGACCCGCGACGAGCTCGACAAATTCGCCCAGGAATACGGCTATTCCGTCGAATGGCGCGGCCCCGAGTTGCCGGCTTCGCCCCCGCCGGCCCCCCATGCCACGCCCACGCCCGAGACGGCCGCCTCCCTGACCTAGCCTTAGGAAGATCACGCTCATGGACTGGTCCGCCGTTTTCTCCGAGGCGTTGCCGTACACCGCCTTCCTCGACAAATACGCCTCGCCCGAGCATCGCCGGCGCTGGGACGTGATGCACGAACGGGTCCATCTGACCGGGGACCAGACGACGGTGCTCTCGGGATTCACCCGTTCGATGCCCGTCCTGGTCCTGAACGGGGCGTGGTGCGGCGATTGCATCAACCAGTGCCCGATCTTCGATCACTTCGCCGCCGTCTCGCCTTCGATCGACCTTCGCTTTCTGGATCGGGACGCTCGCGAGGACGTGAAATCGCTGCTGGCGATCAACGGCGGCAACCGGGTTCCCCTGGTCGTGTTCCTGAGCGAAGACTTCCAGGAAGTCGGCCGCTACGGCGACCGCACGATCTCCCGCTATCGCCAGCTCGCCTCCGAGCAACTCGGCCCGAGCTGCCCCACCGGCATCGTGCCGCCCGACAACGAGGCCACGTCCGTGGTGGTATCCGAATGGCTGGATGAGTTCGAGCGGGCGCAACTGATGCTGCGTCTTTCGCCCAGGCTGAGGCAGAAGCACGGGGATTGAGTTCGAGATTCACGGATTCGCCCTTGTCGCGTCTTCCCGTGGGGCGGGCGTCCCTGCCCGCCTACTCATATCCAATTATTTTGT